>JAODMO010000022.1 GCA_025464995.1 Microbacteriaceae bacterium | reverse complement strand
GAGATTCTGATTCTCTTGTTCTTGGTTCGAGTCCAGGTACCCCAGCTGTAGCTCCTGAGTTCTTTCACGCGAATTCTCCGCGAAAACCAGGGGCATTTGCTCCAGACACACTGTTCACAGACCGAAGGGCCACTTCGGTTGTCAAGAACGTCCTGAAAGGGCCGCTTCTCGACACGATGGATGCGGCCGCCGGGACGTTGTCGGAATCATGTGTTTCCGGGAAAACGGTACTGCGATCGACATGCCTCAAGACAGCCCATCAGCGGCTCCATCAACTCTTGGCCCGGGCTGTTCTCTTGTTCGAATGCAACGAACAAGGTCGACGTGCGTACTGCAGCGGGCGGGCAGGTGAAGATCAATGCCTTGCCTTCATGCGCGGATTCACCTGGAAATCAAGCCGATCTCGTGGAACATGGGATCAGTGAAAGAGTGCAAAGTCGAATACTTTCGGCCGATTTCGTCGTAAACCGCCGTGCGGGTCGCGTCCGGGTGGAATCGGTCGCGAACAGCGACCATTCCAGCAGCTGCGGCATCCCAGTCCGCGTGGTGCCCGGAGCCGACCATGGCGCAGATCGCCGCGCCCAACCCTGCAGCATCGGTGACACGCATGCGGCGCGCGGGACGCCCGAACACATCGGAGACGATCTGCATCATCAGGTCTGATCGAGAGCCGCCCCCGGACACTGTGATCTCTCTGAATTGCCTCTGTAGTCCTTCCTCCATCGCTTCGACGTGTTCGCGCATCGTCAACGCGATCCCCTCGAGGATGGAGCGGTGAACATGGAAGCGTCCTTGGGAGCCGTCAAACCCGATCATTGCGCCGCGCCGTTGAGGGGCGTCTCCCGGAGCCAGCCAGTCGAGAAGTGTGAACAGCCCGTCGGAACCGGGCGGGATCTTTTCGGCGCCTCGATTGAGGTCGTCCTCGGACAGCTCGCCGCCGTCGGCGAGCAGCTGACGCCACCAGCTGACGGTCCACATTCCGCGGCGTATCCCGCCGCTCTCGTAGAGGTAGCGTCCCGGTTCGCAAGCGAAGTTGACCCAGTGGCTCTCCGTCGCAGAGGCGAAGGGTCCGGTCGACATGGCCGTGATGTACGTGCCGAGCGACAATACGAGGTCGCCGTCCGACCTGACCCCGCTGCCAAGCGCCTCGACGGCCTTGTCGTTCGCTGTGGCGAACACCGGGAGCCCCTCGGGTAGGCCGGTCGACAATGCGGCCTGCGCGGTCACGGTGCCGAGCGCCCCGCCGGGATCGACCAGTTCAAAGAGCTGGTCAGGGCGGATGCCGGCGGCAGTGTAAGACTCCGGATCCTCAGACCACCTCCACGTCTTCTGGTCTATCGGCCAGACCCCCTGGTAGTTGGCGGCCGCGTCGCGCCGCTCCCCGGTGAGACGGTGGGCGATGTAGCCGGAGGACGTCGTGACGTAGCGTGTCCCGCCCTCGTCGATGTGAGCGCGGGAGACACGTTCGTCCATCCAGCTCAGCATCGGCTCGATCAGCAGCCCGTCGTCGTCGAGGAGGGCTCGGCAGAATCGGATGGTGCACAGTCCAACGCCGACGATCAGCGCCCGATCGCCGGCGAAGGCGTCCAGGGCCTCGGTGCATACAGCGGCTATCGAGTCCCAGATGTCGTCGTCCGGATGTACGACCTGTCCGCGGACGGACGTGTCATAGGCCCGAAGTGGTTGCTGCGCGGAGGCGTGAACGCGTCCATGCTGGTCGACTACCAGTACCTTCGTGCTCTGCGAGCCGCTGTCGATCGCGACGACGTAGTGCGTCGCACCCGGGTGCCCGGTCACGCTTCCAACGCGAGGATCGTGCCAGCGTTCATCACGCCGTTAGGGTCGAACGCACTCTTCAGCGTGGCCAGCATGCCGTATGCGGAGCCGTGCTCCTGACGGGTCCACGGCGTACGGTACTTCCCGATCCCGTGGTGGTGCACCATGGAGCCGCCCAGCCGCAGCGACTCCTCGACGATGATCGCGTTGAGAGGGATGTGGTACTCGTCGATCTCCTCTCGGGGGGTGCAGGTGATTGTGTAGTCGTAAACGAAGTAGAGGTTCGTACCGGTCTGGTAGCTGTGCGAGGAGTGGGCCCCGAGCATCGTCAGATCGCCGGCACGGGGAAACTCGGTGCGGATACGTGTCATGACCGAATCGTAGAGCTCGCGCACCCGGGACCAGTCGATTGAGACCTCGGTGGTGTAGCCAAGGTGCGACTCGCGCAGCATTGTCTCCTTCTCGGCGTCGATTTTGTCCTGCCCCCAGTTGAGGTTGTCGAACCAGCGCTCGACGAGCGCCGTCTCCACGCGCTGGTGCGGCCGAGACTCGAACAGCTCCTCGATCGCGGCCGCGGTTGCATCCGCGATGCGCGCCGGGCCCTCGGCGACGAGGATGACGACGCTCTTACCCTCGGAGAAGTGGGAGAAGTGCTGGTTCGCGTCCTCGGGGGAGTAGGCGCGGCAGACGGAGGGGCGGTAGCCACAGGTGACCAGCTCGCGGAGCGCGTCGACGCCCTCGGCGAAGTCGTCGATAAGGAATCCGAAGAAGCGATTATTCTCCGGCTGGTAGCGGAAGACCTTCACCGTGACCTCTGTGACCACGCAGAGCGCGCCCTCGTTGCCGATGACAATGTGGCGGATGTCGGGACCCGCCGCCCTGCGCGGAACGTTTTTGATCCTGGCGACGGTGCCGTCCGGGAAAACCGCCTCGAGTCCGACCACCATGTCTTCGATCGCCCCGTAGAGGGTCGAGAACTGGCCGATGGACCGGGTGGCGACTAGCCCGCCGTACTGCGCGAGCGGCTTCGACTGGGGTGAGTGCCCGGTGGTCAGGCCCTGCTTGCGCAGCTCGTCCTCGAGCCGCTGCAGCGGCACGCCGCACTGCACGGTGGCCATCATGTCGACCGGGTTGATCGAGAGGATCGCGTCCATCCGTGAGCCGTCGAGGACGATCGTGTCGTCGATCACGGTCTCGAGCCCGCCCTCCGTGGCTGTGCGGCCCGTGCGTGGCACCACGTTGACGAGGTTGTCGTTGGCGAACCGCAGCAATGCCGCTGTCTCCTCGCTGGAGCGGGGGTACGCGATGATCGCCGGGATCGGGCCGTCGAATATCCCGTGCACCGACTGGAACTTCTTGAACCGGTCGACGCTGGCCAGCTTCAACTCCTGCTCGTCGGTGTCGACCGATGTGGTGCCGAGCAGGTCGGTGACCGCCGCGACGATCTGCGCGCGGCTCAGGGGGGAACGGGAGTCGGCCATGCGGGTTTCCTGCGCTTTCGGGGGTGTCTGGTCGGTCTGATTTGTCACGGTCTGCGCCTATCTGACGAGGTAGCCGCCGTCGACCACGAGGACGTGGCCGTTGACGTAGTCGGAAGCGCGGGATGCGAGGAAGACGGTCGCGCCCATCAGGTCTGTGGGGTCGCCCCACCGCTCGGCCGGGATGTGCTCGATGACCCTGCGGTTCGATTCCGGGTCGGCCCGTGTCGCCGTGGTGATCGCGGTGGCGAAGTAGCCGGGGGCTAGGGCGTTCACCTGAATGTTGTGTCGCCCGAGTTCGTCGCAGTACGCCTTGGTGAACCCGACGATGCCCGCCTTGGTGGCGGCGTAGGCCGGCGATTGCTTCCCGCCGAGGAACGAGAAGAGCGAGGCGATGTTGATGATTTTGCCGCCGCCGCTGGCCCGCATGTGCCGACCTGCCTCGCGGGCTAATTCGAAGGCGGCGGTGAGGTTGACGGCGACCATCGGGTCCCACTGGTCGCGGCCGAAGTCGTCGACGTCTGCGAGCAGGCAGATGCCGGCCGAGTTGACTAGGATGTCGACGCCGCCGAGGCGTTCGACGCAGGTCTCGATCACTCGTGCCGGGACGCCGCGCTTGCTGATGTCGGCCTGCATGAACTCGTACCGTCTTCCCGCGGCCTCGACCAACCCGCGGGTGGTGCCGTCGTCGTCGGCCAGGCTGGAGACCAGCACGTCGGCCCCTGCAGTGGCGAGGGCGACGGAGAAGGCCCGGCCGAGTCCGGTGTTTCCGCCGGTCACGATCGCGGTCTTCCCGGTGAGGGAAAAGGCGTCGAGCGAGAAGTCAGAGATGTTCACGGTACCTCCTCACTTTCCGAACGGGTCGGCGATGCCGACATAGCGGGTCTCAAGGTACTCTTCGATGCCCTCCAGTCCGCCTTCGCGCCCGAGACCCGATTGCTTCACCCCGCCGAACGGAGCGGCCGGGTTCGAGACGACGCCGGCGTTGAGGCCGAACATGCCGGTATCCAGCTCCTCGGCCAGGCGCAGAGCTCGGTCGAGGTCGCTGGTGAAGGCGAACGACACGAGTCCGAACGGCGTCGCGTTCGCGAGCCGTATCGCCTCCTCCTCGGTGTCGAAGACCACGATGGGCGCGACAGGTCCGAAGATCTCCTCCTCGAGGATGCGAGCGTCCGAGGGGACACCGGTGAGTACCGTCGGTTCGTAGAAGTAGCCGGCGCCGGGCAGTGCCTTGCCGCCGAGCGCGACGCTCGCGCCGTCTTCGACGGCCCCGGCGACCAGGTCGGCCACCTTCGACCTGGTCGCTTCGTCGACCAAGGGCCCCATCGTGGAGCCGGGATCGGTGCCGCGCGCCACGGTGAAGCCGCCCATGCGTTCGACGAAGGCCGTAGTGAAGCGCTCGGCGATGCCGCGCTGCACGAGGAACCGGTTCGCAGCCACGCAGGCCTCGCCGCCGTTGCGGAGTTTCGCGAGCACGGCTCCGTCGACCGCTTTCTCGAGGTCGGCATCGTCGAAGACCAAGAAGGGCGCGTTGCCGCCGAGCTCCATGGAGACGCGGAGGACCTGCTCCGCCGAGTCCGCGATCAGGCGTCGCCCGACCTCGGTAGATCCGGTGAATGACAGTTTGCGGAGGCGGCTGTCGCGCAGCAGCGGGCCGGTGACCGCGCTGGCAGTCGTGGTGGGGATCACCGTGAGAACGCCGTCGGGAAGACCGGCGTCGCGCAGAACCTGCGCGAACAGGAGGGCGGTGAGCGGGGTGAGCGCCGCCGGTTTGAGCACCATGGTGCAGCCGGCGGCGATAGCGGGGGCGATCTTGCGCGTGGCCATCGCCAGCGGGAAGTTCCACGGAGTGATGAACAGGCAGGGACCGACCGGGCGTTTGAGTACGAGTAGCCGGTTGAGGCCGTCGGGCGCCGTGGCGTACCGGCCGGAGATGCGGGGCGCCTCCTCCGAAAACCAGCGCAGGAACTCCGCGCCGTAGGCGACTTCGCCCCGGGATTCGGCGAGTGGCTTGCCCATCTCAAGGGTCATGAGCAGCGCGAAGTCCTCCGTGCGCTCGATCACCAGCTCGAACGCCCGGCGCAGAATCTCGGCGCGCACGCGAGGGGCGGTGGCAGCCCAGCCCTTCTGAGCTGCGGCGGCCGCTGCGAGAGCCGATGCTCCGTCTTCCGGGCGCGCATCCGCCACCTCCACGAGCGTGCGCCCGGTCGAGGGATCGACGACCGCGAACGTGGACCCGTCTGCCGAATCGGACCATCCCGAACCGAGCAGGAGTTGAGTAGGGATGCGGGCAAGCAAGTCGCGCTCGCGCGCTGCGATATCGGTGGTCATGCTGTTCTCCGTGGGGTCGGTTCGACGGGGCTTGGGGCGGTCACAGCCGGAGCTCGCGGCCGATGAGGTCTTCGTAGAGCCGGAACGGCGTCATCTCGCCGGCGTTGTCGCCGTAGCTCGCGCGGGCACGACGGTAGATCTGCTCGACGAGGCTGGAGAGTTCGGCGGGGACGCCGACCGATCGCGCGAGATCGATAGAGAGTCCGAGGTCTTTGCAGGCGAGGGCGATGGCGAAGCCCTCGTCATAGTCTCCGTTCTGCAGGATGGACAGCACGTCGCGCTCGACAAATGTGCTGTTGGCCGGGCTCGCTATCAGCGAGTCGCGCAACACTGCGAGATCGACGCCCGCTTTGACCCCGATCGCCATCACCTCGGCGGTGGCGACAAGGTGGGAGAACCACAGCTGGTTGATCATCAGTTTCACCGCATAGCCGGCGCCGTTGGCTCCGACGTGGAGGATCCGCTCCGGATCGCCCATCGCCTCGAGCACGGGTCGAACCCTGGCCACATCGTCGGCCGTTCCGCCGACGAAAATCTGCAGCATGCCGGTGGATGCCCCCACCGCCATCCCGCTCACAGGGGCGTCGAGGATGCGCAGTCCGCGCCGCGCCTCCTCCTTCCGCACCCGGTCGGCGACCTCGGGAACCGATGTCGACATGTCGATCCACGTACCGCCGTCGGCGATGCCGGCGAGGATGCCCCGCGGTCCGTTCACCACCTCCGAGACGTGTCTCGGGGTGGGGAGCATCGTGATGACGAGATCGCTCCCGGCCGCGACATCCGCTGCGCTGTCGGCCCAGAGGGCGCCTCCCTCGACGAGCGTGTCGGCGGACTCTCGGCGGATGTCGGTGACGAGGAGGGGGAATCCGGCCTCCTGCAGGTTGCGGGTCATGCCAGAGCCCATGTTCCCGAGCCCGATGAAGCCGACCGTCGGCCGGGGCGTTGCTGCCATAATTTTCAGATCTCCTGTAGCGAGGATGGGGGTGCTGTATAGAACGGATTGTTGGGCGTCTCACGCGCCGCGAGAACCTCGTCGAGTCCAGGTAGGCCGCTCGCGCCGTTGCGCAGCGCCGTGAGGGTTGCCGCTCGGTTGTTGCGGTAGACGGTATCGGCGTCGTCAGCGCCGGGATTCACCCATACAGCCGCGATGACCACGGTGTTGTCGACCGTTGAGGCGTCGATCCAGCCCTCGGCCACCGCGTCTGCCACTCCGGCTGCGACGCCGGCCTGGGCCGGCCCCCAGATATGGTGACCGTGCTCGTCGCCGGACGGCGCAGCCTTGGTCACGAAGAGCGTGAGCGGCTTGACTGGCAGCGACGGGCGCAGCACGGCGACGAAGGGCACGTGGCCAGCGCTCGGACTGGCGAGGGCGGTGGCCCAGGCGGTGCCCGCCGGGCCGTCGCGGTCGCCGAATACCGTGTTGATGTGCGCGGCGTTGACGCCCTCGCCGACGAAGCTCTCGCCGATCAGCACGGGCGAGCGGGATGCGCCGTTCAATTGATCAGCCCTTGGTCTTCGAGCCACGCGATCGCGACGTCTTCGGGGTCTTCGCCGTCGACATCGACGAGAGCGTTAAGTTTCTGCATCTCCTCGGTGGTCAGGAGCGAGGAGATCTCGCTCATCACGTCTGCGATCGCAGGGTATTCCTTGAGAATCGATGCCTGCATAGTGAAGCCGCCCTGGTAGACGGGGAAGAACTCCTCGTCGTCTTCCATCACAGTCAGGTCGAGCGCCGGGATGCGGCCATCGGTCTGGAACACCTCGCCGAAGTTGCAGTCGTCTCCCTTCTGGGTCGCCGTGTAGATCACGCCGGTGTCAAGGAGAGTCACATTGGCGTCAGGGACCTCGATGCCGTACGCCGCTTGGAGACCTGGCCATCCGTCGTCGCGGGTGGAGAATTCGCTTTCGATGCAGAAGGTCTGCTTCGCGGCAGGCAGCTTGGCGACGTCCGACATCGTCTTCACGCCGAGCTTCTCGGCCTCAGACGAGCGCACGGCGAAGGCGTAGGTATTGTTCAGGGGCGCGGGGGCGAGCCAGGCGATGTCCTTCGCGGCGTCGGCCTCCTTGACGGCGTCGAACTGGGCCTCGGCACCTGGGATCGGAGCGGTGTTCCCGTTGTAGGTGATCCACGAGGTACCCGTGTACTCCCAGTAGCCGACGAAGTCCTTGTCCTCGAGTGCCTGTCGGACGTTCGCCGAGCCGACGAGCTTGGTGTTCGCCGCGAGGTCGGCGCCGTGCGCGTTGAGAAGCTGAGTCGTGATGTGGGCGAGGATGTACTGCTCCGAGAAGTCCTTCGAACCGATCTGGCCGGAGAGGCCGGAGAGCTCGTCGCCCTTCCCGCCGGATCCGGCGGACGGCCCGCTCGCGCATCCGCCGAGGGCGAGCAGGGCGGAGACGGCGGCGGCGACGGTGACGACGATACGTTTCTTCATGGGGTGTTCCTTCTGAGTGGGTGGTGCAGTGGGATGCCGGTGAAACCCGGATGGGGGAAGATTTCTAGAGCCCGCGCGGGCGGACCATGTTCTCGACCAGGGCGGCGACCCAGTCGATGAGGATTGCGATGCAGGCGACGAGCACCGCCCCGACGAGCAGCACTGGATAGCGCTGCAACTTCAGGCCGTTGATGATCATGTCGCCGAGGCCGCCAGCGTTGATGAACGTCGCGATCGTGGCGACGCCGACGCAGAAGACAAGGGAGGTGCGGAGGCCGGCGAGGATCACCGGTGACGCGAGCGGCAGCTCGATGCGCCGCAGCATCTGGTTCGGCGTCATTCCCATTCCACGGGCGGATTCGCGCACGCCCGCGTCGACCTGCTCTAGGCCTGTGAGGGTGTTGCGCAGTACAGGCAGGAACGAGTATGCGACGAGCGCGACCAGGGCGGTGGTGAAGCCGGTCTGCCAGACGATCGCGAGCAGGATGACTACACCGACGGCCGGCGTCGCCTGCCCGATGTTCGCGAGGCCGAGAACGACCGACCGGAACACGCGTGAGCGCGAGCGGTACACGGCGATTCCTGCGGGGATCGCGAGGCCGGCGACGAGTGCGGACGCCGTCACGGTGAGCAGCAAGTGCTCGCCGATGCGCGCGAATATGTAGTCAGTGTTGAGGGTGCGCTGCTCGATCGAGTCGAGCTCCGTGTTCGCGAGCCAGGTCAGAGTGGCGGTGAACACCACGGCCACAACGAGCGGGGCCGCGATCTGGCGAAGTATTGCGGTCGCCCGTGTCGAGCCGGTGGGGCCACCGCGCATCGGGACGGTCATGAGCACGGCCATGTCAGGCTCCCGCTGCGGGAGCGACCTGGCCGGCGAGCACGGCCGAGATGGCGGGGTGGTCGAGGGACCCCAGCGCCGACCCCGAAGCGTCGATCACGTCGAGTGAGGGGAAACCGGTGAGGACGAGCAGGTCGACCGCGTCGCGCAGCGTAGCGGTGGAGGAGAGCTGCGGCGACCGCCCTCCGAGCGGCGGTGCCAGGCGGGCGCTGAGCACGGGGATGAGGACGAGCCGCTTCAGGGCGGCGCCCTGTCCGATGAATGACGCGACGTAGTCGTTGGCCGGCGCGGCCAGGATATTCGCCGGTGTGTCGAACTGCTCGATCTGCGAGCGCTCGCTCATCACCGCGATCCGGTCTCCGAGCCGCACTGCCTCGTCGAAGTCGTGGGTGACGAAGATGATCGTCTTGCCGATGTCACTCTGCAATCGGAGGAACTCTGCCTGCAACTTCTCTCGGGTAATTGGGTCGGTGGCGCCGAACGGCTCGTCCATGAGCATCACCGGCGGGTCCGCAGCGAGTGCACGGGCGACCCCTGCGCGCTGCTGCTGGCCGCCCGAGAGCTGCTTGGGATAGCGGCGGGCGAACTGGCCTGGATCCAGTTGCACGGTGCGGAGCAGTTCGTCCACGCGGTCCGCGGTCCGGGTCTTCGACCAGCCGAGCAGGCGCGGTACGACGGCGATGTTCTCGGCGATCGTCAGGTGAGGGAAGAGGCCGATCTGCTGGATGACGTAGCCGATATGCCTCCGGAGCTGGTTCGGGTCGAGGCTCAGCACGTTCTTGCCGTCGATCCTGATGGATCCGCTCGAGGGCTCGATGATCCGGTTGATCATCTTCATGGTCGTCGTCTTGCCGCAACCGCTGGGGCCGACGAACATGACCAGCTCACCGGGCTCGACCCGCATGGAGAAGTTCTCTACGGCGGATGCGCTCTGGCCGGGGTAGGTCTTGGTGACGTTCTCGAGTTCAATGGCGACGCCGCCCTCTTTCTGCGCGATCGTCGACAGGAAGCCTGTGTTTGTCTGTTCGGAGATGGATGTATCAGGCACGGAGACCCTTCGAGGTGGTGTAACGGGTGATGAGGATGAAGGCGCCGTCGACGAGCAGGGCGAGCACGACGACCGCGACCGTCCCGGTCAGGGCGTAGTTGAGAGCGTTCTTCGACCCGAGCGAGGACAAGCCCTTGAAGATGTACTGGCCGAGACCCGGCCCGGCGACGTAGGCGGCGATGGCCGCGATGCCGATGGTCAGCTGGGCCGCAACGCGCACGCCGGTAAGGATGATCGGCCAGGCGATCGGGAGCTGCGTGGTCAGCAGCACTCGGCGACGGCTCATGCCCATCCCGCTCGCTGCCTCGAGGATGTGATTCGGCACCTCCCGCAGCCCGACCACCGTATTGCGGATTATGGGCAGCAGGGAGTAGAACACGAGCGCGACGACCGTCGGCCCCCACCCGAGCCCGAGGAGAGGGCTGAGCAGTGCGAGCAAGGCCAGCGAGGGGACGGTGATCGCAATCCCTGCTGCGGTGATCGACGCTGATCGGGCGACCGGGCGGTCCCACACGAGCAAGCCGATGAGAACGCCGACCACCAGTGCGATGGCGAGCGAGACCGTAACGACGAGCACGTGTTCGATGACGAGTTCGGCAACATCGTCGCCCCGTCTGCCGAGGAAGACGAGGAGACCCGAAAAATCGAATCCGGACATGCGGTCATGCTCCTTTCTCTTCGTTGAGTGGAGCCGTCACTGCGACGACATTCGAAGGCTAGGGGGAGCGGTGCCATAAAGCCAATGGCTGTTGCGACAATGGCAACGGCGTCGTACGGTGGGCGCATGACAGACGACCTCGCACACCCTCGTCGCAACACGTCCGGCCTGACGCGTGATATCGAGATCCTCGAGTTGCTCGGCGGCGCCGAGGCGACCGGCGCCGGCGGCCTCGGGGTAATGCGCATCGCACAGCTCACCGGGCGCGACAAGGCGGTGATCTCACGCAGCCTCGCGACGCTCTCCGACGCCGGGCTACTCGATCGCGACCCGGCCACCCTTAATTACCGACTCGGGAGCCGGATTTTCGCTTTGGCAGCACGCACGCTGGAGTCGACGCTCGTCGCCGAGTCGCGTCCTCACTTGCGCCGCATCGCGCGCTCGACGAGGGAGACCACGCACCTCTGCGTGCTACGCGGGGGCAACGTCCTCACCGTTCAGAGCGAGCTCAGCCCGCACGAGGTGCGGACAGTCGGCTGGGAGGGCGTCATAACCGCCGCCTGGCGCACGCCCTCCGGCCGCGTGTTGATCAGCGACTGGGATCGCGCCTCGCTCGCGGCTTGGTATGACGAGCACGGCCAGGACCGCCCCGTCGTCGGCCCGGTGGACCCTGCCATGGCGGCATCCGGCTTCCACGTGCTCGACTCGCCGCCGACGGAGAAGGCCATAGTGAGCAGTTTCGAGACGCTTCTCGAGGAGATAGAGCGGATCCGACGCCGCGGGTTCGCCACGCTGGATGAGGAGCTCGAGCGCGGCGTCGTTGGCGCATCGGCTCCGGTATTCGACTTCTCCGGACGCATCGTCGCCGCAATAAACGTGAGCGCGCCCAAGGCCCGCATCGGCGGCCAGCTGGGCAAACTAGGAGAGTACGTCGCCCTTGCGTCCCGCGAGCTGTCAGAGCACCTCGGGGCGCCCGCCAAACTGACCTGAGGCCGCTTATATGGAACGGATCGTTTGCCTCCGGTCGAATGGGGCGGCCTGAGCCAATGTCAGTTCATGTCCGTTCGCTCCTCGCTCACTCCGACGCGCCGGCTCGAGTTCGTAATGGACTACGGGCGCTTCGTGATTTCGGGTGCGCCCGGGGCGGGGGAAAGGCGAATTGCTGAAGCGGGCAGTGTCGGCACCCGAGCGTTTCCGGCGGCGGGTCGCGTCGAAATGCTCTGCACGTTCCTCCGCAAAGGAGTCGCTCAGCCGTGCCGGCGTAACCGCTGGACCCTTGACGACATCGCAGCCGGTAGACACTCCTGAACCCAGCAGTGCGGCGAACACCCCGGCTGGGCCTGCACGGTGTGGCCAGCATGGTGGTCTCGCATATTCTCTTCGCCATTGGGTCTTCTCCTCTGCGCAGTCTCAGTTCAGTCAACAGACCCGCCGCTCACGTAGCGTCCCGTCCCGTCCCGGCCATCCACGAGTCGGACGCGGGCAGCTGCACCTTCGGCGCCTCCGTACTGGAGGCTATTCTGCTCGTGGGAGGGAGCACTCGACGAGTCCGAAATCCGCACCAGGCTTGATGCGGTGAGGGAGACATCGCATCGGTTAGCGGATGCCGCAGATCGCACCTGGGGTATAACG
>JAODMO010000002.1 GCA_025464995.1 Microbacteriaceae bacterium | reverse complement strand
GGAGTGTTTCGAAGTCGAATTCCACGGATTCGAAAATGCTCGCATCCGGATAGAAGGTCTGGGTGGTTCCCGTCTCGGTGGTTTCCTCGCCCTGGACCAGGGCGCCTTGGGGCTTGCCGCCGTCGGCCAAGGACATCCGCCAGACGTGGCCCTGCCGGCGGACCTCGGTGTTAACGCGGCTGGAAAGGGCGTTGACCACGGAGATGCCCACGCCGTGGAGGCCACCGGACACGGCGTAGCCGCCGCCGCCAAACTTGCCGCCGGCGTGCAGGATGGTCATGACCACCTCGACGGTGGGCTTGCCCTCGGTCGGGTGGATGTCCACAGGGATGCCGCGGCCGTCGTCGGTTACCTTGACGCCGCCGTCCGCCTGCAGAACAATCTCGATGTGCGTGCAGTAACCAGCGAGGGCCTCATCCACCGAGTTGTCCACCACTTCGTACACCAGGTGGTGCAGGCCGCGCAGACCGGTGGAGCCGATGTACATGCCGGGCCGTTTGCGTACGGCCTCGAGGCCCTCAAGAACGGTGATGTCGCTGGCGCCGTACTCCCGCGGCGTGGCAGCCGCAGCCGGATTACCGGTGGTTGGGGCATCCTCCGTCACGGGCTCCACTGCCTCGATATCTGTATTGTCGTTAGCCACAGGCGCTTTCGACTCCTCTATGTTCGATGATGGCCGGCCTCCGCCGTCCGCCGAAGCAAAGGGCGGCCGCCAAAAGGCACGTCACTGTAGCGCCAGCTACTTGTCGACCTGCGGAACCGCTCCCGCTCATGAAAAAAGCGCGGGAAAACGGACTCAGTCAACGTTTCACCCGCGCCCAGTTATCTAGGGGAATTCTACCGTGAAACGCGGCTGTTTCCTGCATTGGCGGGGCGCGGAACCGGCCCGATGTGCCTCTCGCTGGCCGTTGACTCCACCTGCAAGGCTCCAGCAGCCCACGTTTTGGGCTCCTATACGGCCGACGGCGGTTCGAGCGCCCTGTACGCCGTTTCCGGTTCCTCTCTTATCCGTAGGTATCCCGGGGTCCGCGGCCGTTGACGGTACGCCCGCCCTTGCGCCAGCTCGGTGCCGCCGGCCCCAGCACCTGGATGCTCGTGACCACGCCATCACCGAGTTCGGAACGGAACTTTTCGAGCAGGCTCATGCTGAGCAGCCGGAGCTGCGTCGCCCACGCCGTGGAATCACACCTGACATGGAGGGTGGTATCGGTGAAGCTCTCCGGGGTGCAATGGGCAGAGATTTCCGGGCCCACAAGGGTCGGCCACTCGGCCATGACCGAGCCCACGGCCACCGGGGAGGTCCAGCCACGTTCGGCGATCAGTCTCCCCACGACTTTTCCCAGTCCCAAGGGATCCCGTCCGGTGGAGTGGAACTGGCTGAAGCCCCGCGTTCCCCCGGAAGCGGTTCGCGGTTTTTGACTGGCGCCGGCCCGCGGCGCCTTCCGGCGGATTTCGCCGCGGGCTGCCGCTGCCTCACGCATTCTGTTCAGCGCCGCCTGGGCGGCATCGATTTCATCGGGATCGCGGCCCGGCTGCAGGCCGCCGTCCTTATCCCTGTTCATCGATTCCTCCCGGGATTACCTTCACCCGCCGGCCCGACAGCTCGTCCGGAATATCGGCGTCGACTGCGGCGGTGACTAGCACCTGCTCGGCGCCGGCAACTATTGCGGCCAGTTTACGCCGCCGCTGGACATCGAGTTCGGCGAAAACGTCGTCGAGGATGAGGATCGGTGCGGAGCCTCCGGTGCGGGCGTCGTCGAGCATGACGTAGTAGGACGCCAGCCGCAGGGAAAGGCACATGGACCATGTTTCACCGTGCGAAGCGTATCCCTTGGCGGGGGCCTGGCCCAGCACGAGTTCCAGCTCGTCCCGGTGCGGACCCACCAGTGAGATGCCCCGTTCGCGTTCTTTGCGGCGGGACGCCGCGAAGGCCTGCACGTAGCGTTCGGCCAGCTCATCCACGGACAGCAGGCGCAGATCCTCGGCCGGGTTTCCCGGCCCGGATGGTGCCGTCGAAGCGCTGGCCGGCTCGCCGTCGTCGTCCATCATGTTCTGCAGCGTTGAGCGATAGACCGCATCGGCGGCCTTCGAGCCATCGGTGAGCTGGGCATAGGCATTGTTGAGGTGCGGCCGCAGTCGTTCGACGAGTTCCAGCCTGGCGTGGAGCAGCTCTGCCCCGGCGCGTGCCATGTGCTGGTCCCAGACATCGAGGGTGGCTTCGTGGCCGGTAGTGAACTTACCGGCCCGTGCAGATTTCAGCAGTGCGTTCCGCTGTTTGAGCACCCGGTCATAGTCGCTGCGGGTGGCAGCGTGCCGCGGAATAAGGCTCACCAAGAGCTCGTCAAGGAAACGGCGCCGGTTCGACGGATCACCCTTGACGAGCGCCAGGTCCTCCGGGGCGAACAGGACCGTGTGGCAGATGCCCAGCAGGTCGCGCGCACGGACCGGGTTGCTGCGGTTGATGCGTCCGCGGTTGGCCCGGCCGCCGTTGATTTCGAGCTCCAGGATGGTGGACTGTTCGCCGCGGACCAGCTTCGCCCGGATCAGGGCACGGTCGGTTCCGAAGCGCAGCAGTGGCCCGTCGGCGCTGACCCGGTGCGAGCTCAGTGTGGCAAGGTAGCCGATGGCTTCCATCAGGTTGGTCTTGCCGATACCGTTGGAGCCGACCAGGACCGTCACGCCCGGGTCAAACCGGAGATCCACCTGGGCGTAACTGCGGAAGTCGGTCAGGGACAGGTGTTCTAGGTACACTACTTGGCTGGACGGGTGGCATGCCCGCCGAACTGGTGGCGCAGTGCGGACACCATCTTCATGGCCGGCGAATTGTCCTCGCGCGAGGCGAAGCGAGCAAACAGCGCGGCGGTAATGGCCGGAGCCGGAACCGCATTGGCAATCGCCTCTTCCACGGTCCAGCGGCCTTCACCGGAGTCTTCGACGTAGTCGTCGATCGAGGCCAGTCCCGGATCCTCGTCCAGAGCTTTCACCATGAGGTCGAGCAGCCAGGACCGAACAACCGTTCCCTTCTGCCAGGCGCGGAACGTTCCGGGAAGGTCCGTGACGATTTCCTTGGCGGCGAGGAGTTCATAGCCTTCCGCGTAGGCCTGCATCAGGCCGTACTCGATGCCGTTGTGCACCATTTTCGCGTAATGGCCTGCGCCGACGCCGCCCACGTGGACGAAGCTGTCCGCGCGGTCACCTTCCGGGCGGAGTGCATCGAAGACGGGAAGGGCACGCTCGATGTCCTCGGCGTCGCCGCCGGCCATGAGCCCGTAACCGTTCTGCAGGCCCCAGACTCCGCCGGAGACGCCGCAGTCGGCAAAGCGGATGCCCTTTTCGGCCAGGGCCGCGGCATGCTTCTGGTCCTCGGTGAAGCGGGAGTTGCCACCGTCGATCACCATGTCGCCCGGCTGCAGCTTCGCACCGAGCTCGGTGATGACGGCGTCGGTGATTTCACCGGCCGGAACCATGACCCAGATCAGGCGGGGCGCAGGAAGTGCGGCGATGAGCTCGTCCGTGGAGGCGACATCGGTGACCTCGGGGTTGCGGTCGAAGCCAGTGACCTCAATCCCGCCCTTGCGCAGCCGTTCGCGCATGTTGAAACCCATTTTTCCAAGGCCGATCAGTCCGATATGCACCGTGTGAACTCTTTTCTGCGCGGATGGTGAGGGAATCAGTTGGGCAAGTGGCTTAGTTGGGCAGGCGCACCGGCATCACGAGGTAGCGGTAGTCGTCCTGGTCCTCACCGTCGATGTCGTTCTGCGCGGTGATCATGGCAGGCTTCGGTGCCGTGGTGAACGAGAAGCGTACAAACTTTGTTTCGATCACGCTGAGGCCTTCAACGAGGTAGTGCGGGTTGAAGGCCACGGTGATGTCTTCGCCGGACAGCTGTGCTTCGAGCTCTTCGGAGGCCTGCGCGTCCTCGCCGGTGCCGGCGTCGAGGTGCAGTTGGCCCTGTGTAAACGCGAGCCGGACCGGGGTGTTGCGTTCTGCAACGAGCGAGACTCGGCGGACGGCTTCCACAAGTTCCTGGGTCTGCACGGTGGCGTGAATCGGGGTGGAATCCGGGAACAGCGAGCGGATCTTGGGGTAGTCGCCGTCGACCAGCAGTGACGTGGTGGTGCGGCCGCCGCTTTCGAAGCCGATGAGCCGGCTGTCGTCGTCGGCGATGGCCAGGTTGATGTCGCCGCTGCCGCCCAAAGTTTTGGCAACTTCGTTCAACGTTTTGGCTTTGACCAAGGCACTGGTGGAGATGCCCGGAGTGACGGGCTTCCAAGGTACTTCCCGCATTGCCAGCCGGTAGCGGTCCGTGGCCAGAAGGGTGATGAGGTCATCCTCGATCTCCATCCGCACGCCGGTGAGGATGGGAAGGGTGTCGTCCTTGCTGGCCGCAATGATCACCTGGGACACAGCCTGAGCGAAGGCGTCGCCGGCAACAGTACCGGTGATGGTGGGCAGCGCAGGCAGGGGCGGGTATTCCGCCTCGGGCATGGTGGCCAGGTGGAAGCTGCTTCGGCGGCAGGTCAGCGTCACCTTGTTGCCGTCGGTTTCGATGTCCACCGGTGCTGACGGAAGGCTGCGGCAGATGTCGGCGAGCAGGCGGCCGGAAACCAGGATGGTGCCTTCGTCCCTGATGTCGGCAGGAATCTCAAGCCGTGCTGAGGTCTCGTAATCGAAGCTGGACAGGCTGACAGTCCCGGATTCGGCCTTGAGCAGGAGGCCGGAGAGCACGGGTACTGGCGGCCGCGGAGATAACGACCGGGCTGTCCATGTGACGGCTTCTGCCAGGACGTCCCGTTCGACTCTGAACTTCACGGAAGGGTGCCGCCTTTCATTGCTGCTGCCATTTTCTGAACGGGAACTCGCAAGGAGCCCACAAGACCGGTGCTCCCAAAGTCCGGAACCTGCATGGTCCGCGCATGGCCGACCGCAAACAGACCCAGGGATGGGAGCGCTGCAGACAGCTTAGCCGGAACAAGTGGGATTTCCCCATCCCCGCCAGTGGTGCCGGCTCTGCCGGCTACCGGTGGCCGATGCTTTGGCCGGTGCGGTGGAGGGGCGGGAACGAGATTGTTATTTGAGGGATTTCAATTTTTTGGGATTAGTAGTGTTAATAACTGCTGTGGAAACTGTGGATAACCCTGTTTCACGGCTCGGATCCGCGGTTAAGCCCTGTTCATGGACTGTGGGTTCGGCACGTTTTAAACAGGGTGTGGATGGGGACAACATTTTGGCCTGTTGCGATGATCCACAGACGCCTTAAGGGTTTTAAGCCCATTAACCGCGGTTGTCCCCTTAACTGTCCACAGGGTTATCCACACGCCCCTGTTAATAAGGTTAAGAACCTGGGATCAGGAGTCGCGCTGCTGCTGCTTGATCCGGTTGGTGAGCTCGGTGACCTGGTTGTAAATCACACGCCGCTCGGCCATCAGCTCACGGATCTTGCGGTCTGCGTGGATGACCGTGGTGTGATCCCGGCCGCCGAGCTCCTGGCCGATCTTGGGCAGCGACATGTCAGTCAGCTCGCGGCACAGGTACATGGCGATCTGCCGTGCTGTCACCAGCGTCCGGGTCCTTGACTTGCTGCACAGCTCCTCCATGCTGAGCTTGAAGTACTCAGACGTCTGCTGCAGGATCTGGCCCGACGTGATTTCCTGGGCGCCGTCGTCGGTGATGAGGTCCTTGAGCACCATCTCCGCGAGGGCCACGTCCACCGGCTGGCGGTTGAGGCTGGCGAACGCCGTCACACGGATGAGGGCGCCTTCGAGTTCGCGGATGTTGCTCGCGATTTTCGAAGCGATGTACTCCAGGGCGTCGTCCGGGGCGGAGAGGCCTTCGCTGAGGGCCTTCTTCCGGAGGATGGCGATGCGGGTTTCCAGTTCGGGCGGCTGGATGTCCGTCAGCAGGCCCCACTCGAAGCGGGACTTCATCCGGTCCTCGAAGCCTGCCAGCAGCTTGGGCGGCTGGTCCGAGGTGATGACCACCTGCTTGTTGTTGTTGTGCAGCGAGTTGAACGTGTGGAAGAACTCCTCCAGTGTCCGGTCCTTGCCGGCCAGGAACTGGATGTCATCGATCAGCAGGACGTCGACGTTGCGGTATGTCGTCTTGAAGCTGGCGCCTTCATCGTCACGGATCGAGTTGATGAAGTCGTTGGTGAATTCCTCGGAGCTGACGTACCTCACACGGATGCCGGGATAGAGGCTCTCGGCGTAGTGGCCGATCGCGTGCAGCAGGTGGGTCTTGCCGAGACCGGAGTCGCCATAGATGAAAAGGGGGTTGTACGCCTTCGCGGGTGCCTCGGCCACGGCCACGGCTGCCGCGTGGGCGAAGCGGTTGGATCCGCCGATGACGAAGTTGTCGAAGTTGTATTTGGGATTCAACCGCGAGTCGGAACGGCGGCCTGGGGTGTTGGCCTCGGGCGGCGGCACGAGCGACGGTTCGATGTACGCCGCCTGCTCCCCCATACCCGCGTCCTGTTCCAGGGAGTCGTGCTGGATGTCGGGATTGACGACGATCGCGAAGTTCGTGACCTCCTGGTCTTCGCTGAGCCCGGAGATCGCGTTGAGAAGGGGGAGCCGGATGCGCTGTTCGAGCATTCCGCGTGTCAGTTCGTTCGGCACCTCGAGATAGAGCGTGCCTGCCATGACGCCCTTGGGCTCGACGAGGCTGATGAACCCCAAGAGCTGTGGAGTGATGCGTTCGTCAGACGTGAGCCTGGTGAGAACCGATTTCCAAATCTCTGGGGTTGAGTCAGTCGTTTCCGCCATGCGCTTCAATTCCTACAATCAAAAAAGTTATTCACAGGGTTATCCACGAGGGGGATAACTTCCCTGAGGTGGCGATCTACCGGGTTCGCGCCGAAGAATTGGCTGCGCTTCACCTTAGTTCGTACCCTTGGGCAGTGACCAACACCGAGTTATCCAGATGTGGATAACCTTGGAGTCCGGGGTCAGGTTTGACCCCACGGCCATAACGCCGTACTTTTAATCAGTTGACTTCTGCCTTCGGGCCAAACCTCGTCTTTCCGGCCTTCAGAGCTGGGCTTTGGAGATACCACTATGAGCAAGAGAACTTTCCAGCCGAACAACCGCCGTCGCGCGAAGGTGCACGGCTTCCGTCTGCGCATGCGTACCCGCGCCGGCCGTGCCATCCTGGGCGACCGTCGTCGTAAGGGTCGCACCGAGCTTTCCGCGTAGTACTCCCCCACAGCAGCCCGACGTGACCCGAGCCTGTGCACTGCGCGTCCCCGTGATGCGTGCAGGCTCGGGTCACGCACGCGCCATTACCTGGGGCGGTGTCGCTCGTGCTCGCTAAGCAGAATCGCGTGCGTGCGGCTGCCGATTTCAAGTCGGCGGTTCGCAAGGGGCGTCGGTCGTTCAGCCCGCATGCGGTCGTGTACATCGCCGCACGCGATTCGGTCGAGCCGACGCGCTTCGGATTCATTGTCGGCAAGAACGTCGGCGGGGCGGTGCAGCGCAACCTCGTGAGGCGTCGCCTGCGTTCGATCGGTCACGATCTCCTCGCGTCCGGGCCGACCGGGCGCGACGTTGTCGTACGGGCATTGCCAGGTGCTCACCAAGTGCCCTGGGATACCCTGCACTCGGAGATTACCGACATGGTGAACAGGAGTGAACGGCGATGATGCGGATGATGTCGTTTCTATGGCTGGCACCACGAAACATCTGCGTCCTGATCTTGCGTGTGTACCGCGCGGTGATCTCTCCTCTATATGGTGATGTCTGCCGGTACTACCCGTCCTGTTCCTCGTACACGCTTCAGGCGATCCAGCACCACGGGGTCGTTCGTGGTGTCTGGCTCGGGTCCTTGCGCATCGCGCGCTGCCATCCCTGGGCGGCCGGCGGCATCGACGACGTCCCGGTGCGTGCGCAGGAACGCTACGCGATCACCCGGTTTGGTTTTGTTACAGCGAGTGGCCACGGAAAGGGCTGATCGAACGCATGAATCCCATTGACACCCTCCTCTGGCCCATCAAATGGGTCATCGAGGCCATCCTGGTCGCGTTTCACACCGTGCTCAGCAGCGTCGGACTCGACCCGGATGACGGACTGACTTGGGTTCTCTCCATCGTGGGACTCGTCCTCGTCGTTCGCGCTCTCCTCATCCCCATCTTCGTGCGGCAGATCAAGAGCCAACGACGCATGCTCGAGGTCGCGCCCCAGCTGAAGAAGATTCAAGACAAGTACAAGGGCAAGAAGGACCAGTTCTCCCGTGAGGCCATGTCCCGCGAGACCATGGAGCTCTACAAGAAGACGGGCACCAATCCCCTCGCGTCGTGCCTCCCGCTCCTCATCCAGATGCCCATCTTCTTCGGCCTCTTCTCTGTGCTGCAGAACGCCCAGCACGAGAAGGTGGGCGTCGGGCTGTTGAACCTGCAGCTGTCGAGGTCGTTCGGCGAGTCGGTACTGTTCGGTGTTGCTCCACTCAAGGACTCGATCCAGAGCGCAGACGGCAACGGATGGGTGATCGGCATCGCCCTCACGATGGTCGTCCTGATGACGGCGTCTCAGTTCGTCACCCAGCTCCAGATCATGTCGAAGAACCAGTCGCCCGAGATGAAGGCGAGCCCCGCGTACAAGCAGCAGCGCGTGCTGCTCTACATCCTCCCCCTCGTCTTTGCGTTCTCCGGCTTCGCATTCCCCCTCGGCGTCATGTTCTACTGGCTGACCTCGAACGCGTGGACGATGGTGCAGCAGTTCATCGTCATCCGAAACATGCCGACCCCGGGCAGCGAGGCGGCCTTCGCTCGCGAGGCGCGCATGGCCAAGAAGCACCAACGCCGCGGTATCACTGTGACGGAGATGGAACAGCCCGTGCTCGAGGGACCGAAGAAGGCCCAGCGGGTACAGCCCGTCGGGAAGAACCGCGCTAAGAAGCAGACTGGAAGCAAGAAATGAGTGACGTGACCGATACCAGCATCGTTCCCGACGGCGTCGAGGTCGACGTGCAGGCGGATGAATCCACAGTCCAGGGCGCCGAGCCGACGACCAGCCAGCTCGAAGAAGAGGGCGAGATCGCCGCGGACTATATCGAAGAATTGCTCGATATTACCGATCTCGATGGCGACTTGGAGATCGACACTCGAAGCGGGCGGGCGTATGTATCCGTCAACTCGAGCGAGGATACGAATCTCCGTCTCCTGTCACGCCCCGAGACCGTTGCCGCCCTGCAGGAGCTGACCCGGATCGCCGTGCAGACGAAGACCGGATCGTTCTCCCGGTTGATCTTGGATGTCGGTGGCTCACGCGAGGCTCGCGTCTCGGAACTCACCATTCTCGTCGACAAGGCCGTCGAACGCATCGAGGCCGGCGCCGAGGCCGCATCCCTGCCCGCGATGTCATCGTACGAGCGCAAGCTGGTGCACGACGTCGTCGCCGAGCGCGGTTTCTCCTCCCAATCCGAGGGTGAAGGCCGCGACCGCCACACCGTCATCACCCGCTCCTAGTTTCACGTGAAACAGTGAACGACATCACAGTAGAGACCGAACCGACCGCTGCCGCCGAACTCTTCGGCGAGCATCTCGATATCGCGCGCGCCTTCACGGCGGATCTCGCACGCCGCGGCGAGGAACTCGGGCTCATCGGGCCACTCGAGCTACCCCGGTTGTGGTCGCGCCACATCCTGAACTGCGCACTGGTCGCTCCGTTGCTGTCGCCGGGCGTGGTTGGCGACATCGGCAGCGGAGCCGGTCTGCCCGGGCTGGTGCTGGCAATCGCACGACCCGATGTGCAATTCGTGCTGATCGAGCCGATGGAGCGTCGCGTCGATTGGTTGACGAGCGAGTCGAAGAGTCTCGGCCTCGACAACGTCCGGGTGTTGCGGGCACGTGCCGAGGAGACGAAGCTCGATTGGCCCCTCGACCAGGTCACGGCCCGGGCGGTGAGCTCCCTCTCCACCCTCATCCCCATCACCGCGCCTCTGGTCAAGGCGGGCGGACAGATGATCTTCATGAAGGGTGCGCGTGTCGAAGACGAGATGTCCGCCGCTGCGAAGGCCATGCGCAAGGCACGTCTCACAGACGTCGAGGTACTCGTGCTCGGGGAGGGTGTCGTGCCCGAGGTGACGCGGGTGTTTCGAGCTACAGTTGATTGATCCAATTCTCTGACCCTCCACTCCCCCGGTTCCGTCCCTCGTCCATGGACTGGGACGGAGACTTGAGAGAACACCGACGCGAGCGTGCGGTATGGATTGGCTCCCGCTCCAATCAAGAAGGTTTCACGTGAAACATCCCGATCGCGACCTGAACGCCCGCCCTCAGCGCGGATCGGCGTTTCAGGCGGACCGCTCCCGCGGAGACGATGACGACAGGTTCGGTTCCACTGAGCCGACCGCGACGACGGGTTCCGTCGACGTGATCCGCCGCCGGGAAACGTTCATCCCGGCTGTCCCCGCTGGATCCCAGCCCGGCGACCTCGCAGCTGCCCTGCAACGCACGTCGGAGCTCCCGGTGAGCGTCCCAGCACCGTCCGACGCCTCAGCGGCGGGACCTGTGCGCGGCGCAGACGCGCTAGAAATCGCTCCTGTGGCCCCGAAACCGTCGAATACGGCCGATTCTCCGAAGCCATCCGTCGCTACGACGGCTCCAGCGGCACCGGGATACGACGAATCGACGCCTCTGGCTCGGGAACTGGCCGATATCACGCGCCGACGACGTGCGGTATTGCACCAGGACTTGCCTCTCCCGGCCGCCACTCGTGTCTTCACCGTGGCCAACCAGAAGGGCGGTGTCGGCAAGACGACGACGACCGTGAACCTCGCGGCCGCACTCGCGAGGAACGGCGCTCGAGTGCTCGTCATCGATCTCGACCCGCAGGGCAACGCGTCGACAGGGCTCGGGGTCGAGCACCGCTCGGACACTGCGAGTGTCTACGACGTCATCATCAACGACGTCCCCATCGTCGACGTCATCCAGAAGAGCCCTGAGTTCGACGCCCTATTCGTAGTCCCCGCGACGATCCACCTCGCGGGTGCAGAGATCGAACTCGTGTCACTCGTCGCGCGCGAGCAGAGACTGCGTTCTTCGGTCGACAGGTTTCTCGCCGACACGACTGAGCGGTTTCACTATGTGTTCATCGACTGCCCGCCATCCCTGGGCCTGCTGACGATCAACGCATTCGTCGCTGCCCGGGAGGTGCTCATTCCCATCCAGTGTGAGTACTACGCGCTCGAGGGTCTGAGCCAACTGCTCAACAACATCAAACTCATCGAGCGACACCTCAACCCGGCGCTCTACGTGTCGACGATCTTGCTCACGATGTACGATTCCCGCACCAATCTTGCGAACCAGGTAGCGGAGGATGTGCGCAAGCACTTCCCCGCGGAAGTGCTTGACACGCTCATTCCGCGCTCGGTTCGCATCTCAGAGGCACCTGGCTATGGCCAGAGTGTCATTAGCTATGACCCCGGCTCGCCCGGCTCGCTCTCGTACCTCGAGGCCGCGGGCGAAATCGCACGACGAGGAGCACCCGCCTGATGGCAGCACCGAAGAGAACAGGACTAGGCCGAGGAATCGGCGCACTCATCCCCGTCAGTGAGGATTCCGAGGCGCAGAGGCCCGTGGATGTCTTCTTCCCGACGAGTTCGACGGAGAAACAGGGCCTATTGGCGGTTCCCGGGGCGCGATTGGCCAACCTCAATCCCGCCGACATCATTCCCAACGCCCACCAGCCCCGCACAGAGTTCCGTGAAGAGGAGCTTGCGGAGCTCGTGGTCTCTATCCGAGAGATCGGCGTGCTTCAGCCGATTGTCGTGCGACCGCTCGTCGGCGCGGTGGAGGGTGGGCCACAATACGAGCTCATCATGGGCGAGCGAAGGCTTCGGGCAACGAAGCAACTGGGCCTCACGAGCATCCCGGCGGTCATCAAGAACACCGCCGACGAGGACATGCTCCGTGACGCCTTGTTGGAGAATCTCCACCGCGCGAACCTCAACCCTCTCGAGGAGGCATCGGCTTATCAGCAATTGCTGACGGATTTCGGCATCACGCAGGAGCAGCTGGGCGACCGCATCGGGCGTTCGCGGCCACAGATCACCAATACTCTGCGGCTTCTCCGTCTGCCGGAGCCGATCCAACGGCAGGTCGCCTCGGGTGTGCTGAGTGCTGGGCATGCTCGCGCCATCCTGTCCGTTGTGGAGCCGGAAGCGATGCATCGTCTGGCCACACGCATCGTGAACGAGGAGCTGTCCGTACGCGCCGCCGAGGCCGCTGCAGGGCAGGCTGCTCCGAAGGCGAAGGCGGTCAAGCCCGCAGCGGGACAACGCCAGGGCCAGTTGGACGAGATCGCCGGCAGCCTCGGCGACCGTTTGAACACGCGCGTCAAGGTGAGGCTGGGAGCGAGCAAGGGCACGATCGTGATCGATTTCGCCACCGTCGGCGATCTGAATCGCATCCTCGGCGAGCTCGGCCAAGAGGGCTTCCGGCGCTAGGAGCCGCGCGGCCCTTCACCACTGCCTCCTCCCCCGCATGGTGATTCGACGGAGCCAGTTTGTGGCTCGACAACGATCCGCGTGTGAGAGAGTGCAGGCTCATCAGCAATTATTGTCGTCGTTCGCCCTCGTCGGGTCCTGTTGAGCGCCCGGGGGAATCGACCTCGTGTCCTATGTTTCACGTGAAACACGGCCCGTGAGGCAGTTCGGCAGCGGCCGTGCTCGGAGATCATAGTAGTCCCGGCCGGTGCCGCCAGCGCGGAGGCGTGCGCATGGGCGCGTAGAGCGACACGGGACGGAGCGACCGTCACGCGCCTGGGGCAGCGGGCCGGATGACCTCGCCCGTCACCGCAGAGCGCACCGAGAGACACGATGTTTCACGTGAAACACTCCGTCCGGACGCATATGCGGCTGGCACGGAGAAGGCTTGGAGATGGCCGACGATCGCAGCGCCCGGGCTTACCCTCCTGCGTCGTCCCGTGCGGTGATGCTCGAGCTCGCGTTCTGGGCACCCGCGCCATACGGGTGGACCCCTGATCGTGCTTGCGAGATCGCGGTGGCCGCGGGACCTCATTCGCACGGGGTCGCATCTGGACCTGTAGCCGGAGTGGGGGCTGGCTGCCTACTCCCCCGGGCGGGCTGCCTCGTCACCGTGCCCGGCGGTCAGGACCGCTGTGGGGAATCGCGGCGCCAGAGAGCGACTGCGGGATCTCCTGACGAGAATCGAATGGGACGCGGAAGAGCCTGCGACAGATGTTTCACGTGAAACGCTTGATCTGGCCCGGTGCCCACGCGGCTCCAGCGCCCGCTTCTCGCCAGTCGTGGCGCGATGTCGCCCGATACGCCACGTCGCCGCGAGAGTGAGCACATGGGGCCGCCCGTGTCGGGAAGCCATCTCGGATGCCGTTACGCGCCGGCAACCGTCCGCCGGCGGTGGCCCCCGCGTCTCACGTTGTCTGTCCCGCGCGGCCGCATGGAGCACTAGACGCCGTGGACCGGGCTCGGAGCGACACGGGTAGCCGACCCTTCACATGAAACTAGGCGCGCGCCTCGCGCACTGCCGCCTCGGCCAGCGCCGAATACACCCAACCAACGTCGTGGCCAGCCGCCTCGAGGGCGAGTGGGAACAGCGAAGTCTCTGTCAGACCCGGCATGGTGCTGGCCTCGAGGAACCAGGGTGTTCCCGCTCCGTCGACGATGAGATCGATTCGCGAGATGTGTCGCAGTCCCAGCGCCTTGTGTGCCGTAATCGCGACCGTCGCCGCACGGGCGGCATCCTCGTCGCTGATCCTCGCCGGGGCGTAGTACCGGGTCTCCCCCGCCGTGTAACGGGCCTCGAAGGTGTAGACGCCAGAGATGGGCTCGATCTCAATCGCGGGAAGAGCCACCGGTCCGTCGCCGGTGTCGATGATCGACACTGCGATTTCCGTGCCGACGATCTTCTGCTCGATGAGCGCCACGTCCGAGTACGTGTAGGCGTTGACCATGGCGCGAGGCAGGTCGTTCGTCGAGTCGACGATGTTCACACCTTGGGCAGACCCGCCCTGGGCCGGCTTCACGACCACGGGCACCGGCAGGTCGGCGGAGATGATGTCGAGCACCGAACCGGCCCCGAGCTCGCGGAACGTGTCGCGCGGCAGCGTTATGGATCGCGGCGTTGGTACGCCGGCGAGGCCCACGACCACCTTGGCGGTCGGCTTGTCCCAGGCGAGCCGGGACGCGTCGGCGCCGGATCCGACGAACGGCAGATCAAGAAGCTCCAGGAGCCCGCGCAGGGCGCCGTCTTCACCGCTTGCGCCGTGCAGGGCCGGCCATATCACGTCAGGACGCGTCGTATCGAGATACTCGAGGAGCGATGCGTCCGGATCACGCATGACGACCTCTATGCCGTGCTGAGAGAGGCTGTCCGAGACGCGTCGACCGGATCGCAGCGACACATCGCGCTCATGAGACAGGCCGCCGGACAGGACGACGATGGTACGGGGAGTGGAGTCAGTCATGCTGTGGCGGCCTCAATCGATGTTCGGCGGCGGGCTGGTGACCCGGTCGGTTGATCGCACGGCGTCGAGCTGACCCGTTCCGGCGAAGGTGTCGAGCAGCTCCGTCTCGCCGTTGATGACCTTGGTCAGTCGGCGCACGCCGAGACGGATGGCGTCGGGGGTGGGGTAACAGAAAGACAGACGGATGTTGTGCCGTCCGTCACCGTCGGCAAAGAATGCGGTTCCCGGCGTGTAGGCGACGAGCTCCTTGACGGCCCGGGGAAGCATCGCCTTCGAGTCCAACTGCTCGGGAAGGGTGAGCCACACGTAGAATCCGCCGGCCGGGTTCGTCCACGTCAGTTCCGGTAGATGATCGCTTAAAGAGCTGACCAGGGCCTCTTTACGCTCGTGATAGATGCCGCGGAAGGTGTCGATCTGTCCCTTCCAGTCGGAGTTCGCGAAGTAGGAGGTGATGACGTTCTGCGTGAACGCGCTCGGTGAGAGCACCGCCGACTCGTTGGCGAGGATGAGCTTTTCGCGGATGGCGTGGGGGGCGACCGCCCATCCCACGCGCAGCCCGGGGGCGAACGTCTTCGAGAAAGTGCCGAGGTAGATGACGCCGTCGGTCTCCACCGAGCGCATGGCCTGGGGTGGCGGCGCGTCGAAATACAGGAGTCCGTATGGGTTGTCCTCGAGGATGAGGATCTCGTTCGCGCGCGCGATCTCGAGAATCTCGAGGCGGCGCTCCCAGCTCAACGTGACTCCGGCCGGATTGTGGAAGTTGGGGATCAGGTAGAGCAGTTTGATGGTCTTGCCGGCCGCGCGCACCCGGGCTATCGTCTCGCGCAACGACTCGGGAATCATCCCGTCGTCGTCTGTCGCGACGTGGATGACGTCGGCCTGGTACGAACGGAACACGCCGATCGCACCGACGTAGCTGGGGCTCTCGGCGAGGATGACGTCGCCCTTGTCGATGAATAGCTTGGTGACGAGGTCGAGCGCCTGTTGCGACCCGGTGGTGACGACGACGTCGTCGACGCTCGCGCGGATGCCCTCGAGCGCCATCACCTCGAGGATCTGCTCCCGGATGGCCGGCGTACCTTGTCCTGAGCCGTACTGGAGGGCCTCGGCACCGCGGTCGCGCATGACGCGGTCCAGTGCCGCACTGACGAGCTCCGGCGGCAGGGCGGAGACGAAGGGCATGCCGCCGGCGAGAGAGACGACCTCCGGGCGGGATGCGACGGCGAACAGGGCACGGACCTCGGACGCGCTCAGGCCGGCGGTGCGGTCCGCGTAGTGGCCGTACCACGGGTCAAGGTTGTTTCCCGTGTTCTTTCCCGGACTCGTGCCGTGTGCAGTCATGAAATTCTTCCTCGCGATCGTCGTTCAAGGATATGGGGTCGGGCGCAAGTGCCATGGCGATACGAAAGAGCCCCGCCCGAGTGAGTCTCGGGCGGGGCTTCCGTGCGTCAGCGGATCTCTACGCCAAGAACTCCGCCAGGTCGGCCTCGATGGCCGGCTTGGGCTTGGCGCCGATGATGGTCTTGACGACCTCGCCACCCTTGAAGACCTTCATCGCCGGGATGGAGGTGATCTGATACTTGAGGGCGATCTCGGGGTTGTCATCCACGTTGAGCTTCACGATCTTGATCTTCGAGGCGTGCTCGGCGGCGATCTGGTCGAGGATGGGCGAGACCGCGCGACACGGGCCGCACCACTCGGCCCAGAAGTCGACCATGATGGTGTCTTCTGAGTTGAGAACCTGGTCGGTGAACGTGGCGTCGGTGACGTCGACAGCTGTAGACATTGCGTATTCCTTCTGTTGTGTGGGGTGTAGGGCAGGCGGCGTTAGACCGCGACTGCCTCGGTGGGAGCCTCAACGGGCTGGACGGCTGAGCTCACCAGGTCGGTGGGGAGAGACGCGAGGTAGTGCTCGGCGTCCAGAGCGGCGACGGTTCCGGATGCCGCGGCCGTGACTGCCTGGCGATACGTCGGGTCGATCACATCGCCCGCGGCGAAGACGCCCGTGAGGTTCGTGCGCGACGTGCGGCCCTGGACGGCGATGGTGCCCTCCGAGGTCAGGTCGAGCTGGCCGTGGACGAGGTGTGTGCGCGGGTCGGCGCCGATGGCGATGAACAGGCCACCGAGGTTGACGGTCGACTCCGAGCCATCCACCGTGTCGATGAGGCCGACGCCGTTGACCAGGCCCTCGCCGTAGATGTGGGCGACCTCCTTGTTCCAGAGGAACTCGATCTTCGGGTCGGCGAACGCGCGGTCCTGCATGACCTTGGACGCGCGCAGCTCGCTCTTGCGGTGGATGACGTAGACCTTGTCGGCGAAGCGCGTGAGGAACGTCGCCTCCTCCATCGCGGAGTCGCCGCCGCCCACGACGGCGATGGTCTTCTTGCGGAAGAAGAACCCGTCGCACGTGGCACACCACGACACTCCCTGGCCGCTCAGACGCTCCTCGTCTTCGAGGCCGAGCTTGCGATAGGCGGAGCCCGTCGCGAAGATGACCGCGAGCGCCTCGTGGGTGTCGCCGTTGCCGAGCGTCACCGACTTGATCTCGCTTGTGAGGTTGAGGGAGACGACGTCGTCGAGGATGACCTCGGTGCCGAAACGCTCGGCCTGGGCCTGCATGGCGAGCATGAGGTCGGGGCCCTGGATGCCCTCAGGGAAGCCCGGGAAGTTGTCGACCTCGGTGGTCTTCATGAGTTCGCCGCCGGCCTCGACCGAGCTCGCGATGAGCAGGGGCGCGAGGTTGGCGCGTGCCGCGTAAATCGCGGCCGTATAGCCGGCAGGGCCTGAGCCGATGATGATTACTTGACGCACAGAAGTCTCCTTATGGGCTTGCACTAGCCGGTACAACACAACCTTGCCACAACCTATTCCGACGGCAGCTGTCAGCCGGGGTGGGCGTCAGCCGCGTCGGCGCAGGCGGTGGAAGACGGGGCGGAGGATGGCGCCGAGCTCCGGATTGCGCAGGGCGACGAGCACACCGACGTACACGAGCGTCATCACCGCGGCGATCACGACCATCGAGACGCCGGCGTTCACGGGATTGGAGAGCGCGAAACCACCTTGGGTGGTTCCGCCCATCGCGACGAGCAGAACCACACCGACGGCCGCTGCGGGGAGGGCCGCGAGCAGGAATACCGCATACCGGCGCAGGATTCGCCTGGCATCGATCGAACCCAGGCGGCGCCGCAGCGCGACCGCGGCGGCGATGGCCTGGGCGGAACCGGCCAAGGCGGTTACCGCCGCGATTCCGACCGCGATCCACTGCTTGTCCCACGTGCCGACGATGAGGGCCCCGATGACGAACAGCACCGACTGGAAGACCTGCAGGAAGAACGGTGTGCGGGTGTTGTCGAGCGAATAGAAGGTGCGCTGGATGACGAACAGGATGCTGAACGGCACGAGCCCGACGACGAACGCGATGATGACGAGCGCCATGTCTTGGATGTCGTCGAATCGCGTGTTGAAGAACGCGCTGAACGGGAAGGCGAGCACGATGAGGCCGACCGCGGCGAGCACCATGAAGAGGCCGATGGAGCGGATCGAGCCGGAGAAGTCACTGCGCACCGCGTCGAGCCTTCCCTCGTGCGCGTGGCCGCTCATCCGCGTGAAGTACGCCGTGGCGATCGACACCGCCACGATCGAGTGCGGCAGCATGAAGATGAGCCACGCGAAGCGCAAGACGGTGACCGATGCATCATCCGATCCTCCGGCGCCCGTCGCGACGTTGGTCTGCACGATGCCTGCGAGCTGGGTGACGAGGATCATGCCGAACACCCAGGCGGCCGCCTTGCCCGTGGCGCCGAGACCGACGCCCCGCCAGCGGAAGTCGGGACGGTAGGTGAGACCCGCACGACGCCAGAAGTAGAACAGGCCGAGGCCCTGCACGGCGATGCCGAGCGTCGCGGAACCCGCGAGGATGCCGACCATCGTCGGTGTCCACGTCGCAGAGTCGCGGTGTGCGGGGTCTCCCCCGAAGGCCAGCACGAAGACGACCATGCCGGCGATCGCCACGACGTTGTTGAACACCGGCGTCCACGTGAACGGGCCGAATATCCCGCGGGCGTTGAGCACCTCGCCGAGCAGGCTGTAGATGGCGTAGAAGAGCACCTGCGGCAAGCACCAGTATGCGAACGCGGTCGCGAGAGCGATGTCGCCACTCGACATGCCGCGTCCGTCGTCGGAGGCGCTCTGCGTGTAGAGCGAGACGAGCCACGGCGCGGCGGCGGTCGCAGCGATCGCGACCACGACGAAGACGGAGAGCCCGAGGGTGACGAGGCGGTTGATGAAGCGTTGCCCGCCGTCGTCGTGCAGGCCCGCCCGCACGATCTGCGGAACGAGCACCGCGCTGAGCAGGCCGCCGGCGATGATCGCGTAGATGTTGTTCGGCAGCTGATTGGCGACGGAGAACGCGTCGGCGCCCGACCCCTTGGTGCCGATGGTGTGGGCGAGAACCGCCGCGCTCACGAACCCGAGAACGCGCGAGACCAAGGTGCCCGAGGCGAGAAGTGCGGAGGCGCGCCCGAGGCCGCCACCGGCGTCCGTCGTCGTCACTCGACGATGTCCTCTGCCGTGTCGTTGGCTCGGGCGCGGCGACGACGCACGATGATGCGGGCGATGCCGAACGCGAAGACGGCGAACACGATGACGGCGAGGGCCACGGTGATGGGTGTCTCCCAGCCGGCATAGACGTTGATGCGCACCGACGTCGGAGTTCCGACGGGCACTCCCGTGGTGCTCGTCACGACGACGGCGATCTGCGCCACGCCGTTCGACAGCGACTGCACCGGAACCCGTGCGACCTTCTGCGAATCGGGCTCGATCGTCACCGTGATGGTGCGCTCCTCGATCTCGAGCACGGGCGTCGGGGCGGTCACCGACAAGAGCACGGTCACCGGTTGGCCGAGCGAGTTGCTCACGGTGACGGGCAGCGACGCGCGGTCGGCGACGAGCGTGATGTCGCTGCTCTTCACCACGCGCACCGACTCGTGCAGCGACGACGACTCGTCGAGATAGAGCGAGACGGCGGATGCTCGCCCTCCCGGGTACGCCCTCCACGACGTCGACAGGGTCGTGAGCAGGCGCAGGCGTCGCTCGGCCGTGATCAGCACGGGATTGGCAGCGACGGTCGCAAAGGCGGCGTCCGAGCCCTCGGCCACGAGCAGTGACTGCGCGGCGGCCACGCTCTCGGGGGTCTGCGGCTGCGCGATCAGTTCGGCCGCGGGCATCCCCTCGGCGAGCACCGAGGTGAACGGGACGACGGTGCTGCTGGGCAGCGCCTCGAGCGCCGTGAGGGTGTCTGCGAGCCGGGCAGACGAGCCGAGGGTGTTGCGGTCGGCGGCGAGCACGACACTCGCCCCGGTGGCGCCGCCCTGGGCGGCGGTCGCGTCGACGGCGGCCTGGAGTGGGGCCATCGACGCCTGCCACTCCTCGATAGTCGGCGCGTCGATCGCGGCCGAGAAGAGCGCGGAGAGGAAATCATCCGTCACCACCGTCGACGAGCCGCCGACGGATGCCCTCGCCCGCGTCGGCTCGAATCGCTGGACGTTGGACGATGCGAGGATCGTCGTCGTGAAGCCGCTCGACCCGATTGTCGCCAGGTCGGTCGCGACCACGGTGTCGGCAACCGGCCAGGCGATGTCGGAGATGGTGTAGTCCCACCCGAGGAGGCTCTCCGCCGTGGGGAGTTCGGGGGTGTCGCCGGGGGTTGTGGTCGGCTCCGAGGTGGGGCTGGTGGTGGCGGTCGGGTTGCCGGGGGTCGCGAACCGTGCCGGATCGATGGCGAAGTCGAACGAGGTGGGAGCCAGCACCGAGCTCGCCCCCGCTTGCAGGCCGAGTGTGATGTCGGAGTCGGCGTAGCTGAGGGCGAACGTCTCGTTAGACGCCGCGTCGAGCCGGTCGAGCCATTCGATGGCGGAGGCCGGCGCGCTCGTACCCAGCACGCGGATGGACGCGAGGATCATCGGGTCGATTCCGATGGCCACGGGCGTGTCGACGACGGCGTCGAGTTCACGTGTCAGCACTCCCGTCGGTGAGGTGTAACTGGTCAACGCGGCGGCGCTGAGGAGTGCTGTTCGCGACTCGGGGGTGGTGAGGGGGAACACCGCCGACACCCGTGCGGTGCTGGGCGGGTCTCCCGGCGCGGCGCTCGCTGCGGTCGGGGCGACGAGACCCAGCCCGAGAAGGCCTGCAACGACAGCGACGAGGGCCTTCAGCGGCGTTATGGGCACGGGCGAACTCCCGAAGATCGCTTGGCCGTCATGGTGAGAGTCTATTCTCTTGGCTATGGAGAGCGTCGCTACGGCATTACTGAGGCTGGGCGAAATCGCAGCATCCCGCCACATCGCACGGTTGGCGACGGCTTTCGCCGCGGCCGGCCACGAGCTGGCACTCGTCGGCGGGCCGGTGCGCGACGCGTTTCTCGGCAGGCCCGTCAACGACTTCGACTTCACGACGAGCGCCACACCGGACGAGATCCTCGCCATCGTCCGCCCGATCGCCGACGCCCACTGGGACATCGGGCGCGCCTTCGGCACCATCGGCGCTCGCTTCGGCGGCGACACCGTCGAGATCACGACCTATCGCGCCGACTCCTACGACGGGGAGAGCCGCAAGCCCGTCGTCGCCTTCGGTGACTCGCTGGAGGACGACCTGGTGCGCCGCGATTTCACCGTGAACGCGATGGCCCTCCGACTGCCCGACCTCGTGCTCGTCGACCCGTCCGGCGGCATGGACGACCTGCTGGCCAGGCGACTGACCACCCCGGGGGCGCCCGAGGTCTCCTTCGGCGACGACCCGCTCCGGATGATGCGGGCCGCCCGTTTCACGGCACAGCTCGGTTTCACCGTCGACGAGTCGACCCGCGCGGCCATGACCGCGCTCGCAGACCGCCTGCCGATCGTGAGTGTGGAGCGCATGAGCGACGAGCTGACGAAGCTCCTCCTCACCGACGACCCGGTACCCGGCATCCGCCTGCTCGTCGAATCGGGAATCGCCGAAATCGTGCTGCCGGAGATCCCGGCCCTGCGCCTCGAGGTCGACGAGCACGCCCATCACAAGGATGTCTATGAGCACAGCCTGACGGTGCTGACCCAGGCCATCGACCTCGAGAAGGCGCGCCCAGGCATCCAGGGCCCAGATCTCATCCTCCGCCTCGCCTCGCTGCTGCACGACATCGGCAAGCCCCAGACGCGACGCATCGAGGGGGGCGGCATCGTGACCTTCCACCATCACGACGTCGTGGGTGCGAAGCTCGCGGCTCGCCGGCTCAAACACCTGCGCTTCGACAAGGAGACCATCGTCTCCGTTTCGAAGCTCATCGAGCTGCACCTGCGCTTCTTCGGCTACTCCGAGGGCGTGTGGACGGACTCCGCGGTTCGGCGCTACGTGCGGGATGCCGGACCGCTCGTCGAGCGCCTGCACATCCTGACGCGCGCCGACGTGACGACGCGCAACGTGCGCAAGGCCGACCGTCTGTCGTTCGCCTACGACGACCTCGAGCAGCGCATCGCCGACATCGCCGAGGCGGAGGGCATCGCCGCGGTGCGTCCGGATCTCGACGGGGAGCAGATCATGGCCATCCTCGGCCTCTCCCCCGGGCGGGAGGTCGGCGAGGCGTACCGGTACCTGCTCGAACTGCGGCTCGACGAGGGTCCGCTCGGCGAGGACGAGGCCGAACGGCGGCTGCGGAAGTGGCACGCCGAGCGAGTCGGGTGAGTCAACCAGCGTCGGCGATGAACCGCTCGAGCATCTCGCGTGCCACGGGGTCGGGGTACTGCACGGCGGGTGACTTCATGAAGTAGGCGGATGCCGCCTCCAGGGGCCCGCCGAGGCCGGCGTCGAGCGCGATTTTGGCTGCACGGATGGCGTCGATCACAACGCCCGCGGAGTTAGGCGAGTCCCACACCTCGAGCTTGTACTCGAGGCTCGTCGGCGCGTTGCCGAAGCCGTGCCCCTCGAGGCGCACGTACGCGAACTTCCGGTCGGTGAGCCACGGCACATGGTCGCTCGGTCCGATGTGCACATCGTCGGCGGGAAGGTGCGCGGCGATGTTGCTCGTCACGGCCTGTGTCTTCGAGACCTTCTTCGATTCGAGCCGCGACCGCTCGAGCATGTTCTTGAAGTCCATGTTGCCGCCGACGTTGAGCTGGTACGTGCGGTCGAGCACGAGACCGCGCTCTTCGAACAGGCGCGCGAGAACCCGGTGGGTGATGGTTGCGCCCAGCTGGCTCTTGATGTCATCGCCCACGATGGGTATCCGGGCGGCCGTGAACTTCTCCGCCCACTCCGGGTCGCTCGCGATGAAGACGGGGAGAGCGTTGACGAACGCGACGCCCGCGTCGATCGCGGCCTGGGCGTAGAACTTCGCCGCCTGCTCCGAACCGACGGGGAGATAGCAGACGAGCACGTCGGCGCCGCTGTCTCGGAGTGCTCGCGCGACGTCGACCGCCGCAGCATCCGACTCGGTGATGGCCTCGCGGTAATACTGGCCGAGCCCGTCGAGGGTGGGGCCGCGCTGCACGGTGACTCCGGTCGTCGCGACCTCTGCGAAGCGGAAGGTGTCGTTCTTGCCCGCCCAGATCGCCTCGGCCAGGTCGGCGCCCACCTTGTCGGCGTCGACGTCGAAGGCGGCGACGAAAGACATGTCGCGGATGGCATGCGCACCGAACCGCGTGTGCATCAGCCCGGGAACGACGCTGTGGTCGTCCGCATCCGCGTAGAAGGTGACGCCCTGAATGAGTGCGTTGGCGCAATTGCCGACGCCTGCGATGGCGATACGGATGGTCATGTGATCCTGCTCCTTGAGAGATAGTGCCCGTACTGACTACACTAGGCAGGTTGCCTTGGCTCATTGAGCCATTGCACACGTCAACACCCTCCTGCCGCAGATCGTCTGCGGCCGTAAAGTCCGAAGGAGGTGGGTTAGTGACGAATCAGTACGAACTCATGGTCATCCTCGATCCAGAGATCGACGAGCGCACCGTGGCTCCGAGCCTCGACAAGTTCCTCAACGTCATCCGCACCGATGGTGGAACCATCGACAAGGTAGATGTCTGGGGCCGTCGTCGTCTCGCATACGAGATCAACAAGAAGGCCGAGGGCATCTACGCCGTCGTCAACTTCACGGCATCGCCCGCAGCGACGGTCGAGCTCGACCGCCAGCTGTCGCTCAGCGAAGCCGTCATGCGCACCAAGGTTCTTCGCGCTGAAGAGGGCTTCGCCCAGGTCGCCGCGGCCAAGAAGGTCGCTGACGAGAAGGCTGCCCGCAAGGCCGCTGCTCCCGCCAAGACTCCTGTCGCAGACGCCAAGCCTGCTGCTGCCGCTCCTGCTGCTCCCGCAGCCGCCCCGGCCGCCGAGTAATCATGGCCGGCGAAACCATAATCACGGTTGTTGGCAACCTCACCGGTGACCCGGAGCTGCGGTACACGCAGAACGGGCTCGCGGTTGCCAACTTCACGATCGCTTCGACACCGCGCAATTTCGATCGCGCGAGCAACGACTGGAAAGACGGAGATGCTCTCTTCCTGCGCGCAAGCGTGTGGCGTGAGTTCGCCGAGCACGTCGCCGGATCCCTCACCAAGGGTTCGCGCGTCATCGCCACCGGTCGCCTGAAGCAGCGCTCGTATGAAACCAAGGAAGGCGAGAAGCGCACGAGCATCGAGCTCGAGGTCGATGAAATCGGCCCGTCGTTGCGCTACGCCACTGCCCAGGTAACCCGTGCAGCTTCGTCCCGCGAAGGCGGCGGCGGAGCACGTGGTGGCGCACAGAGCCAGGTCGCCGAGGAGCCGTGGGCCGCAAGCCCCCCGGCCGCCGCGGCATCGGGCGACGTGTGGAACACGCCGGGCAACTACACAGACGAAACGCCCTTCTAGGCGCTCACTCACTCTTAGGAAAGAAGAAAACCCATGGCTGGAAAGAGCAGCGGCGATCGCCGCAAGCCGATCCGCAAGGGCAAGGACGGCAAGAACGCCGCTCCTGCCAAGTCGATTCGCGTTGGCGTCATCGACTACAAGGATGTCGCAACCCTTCGTAAGTTCATCTCCGACCGCGGAAAGATCCGCGCTCGTCGCATCACCGGTGTCTCCGTCCAGGAGCAGCGCCTCATCGCCCGTGCAGTGAAGAACGCACGCGAGATGGCACTGCTTCCCTACGCCGGCTCAGGCCGTTAAGGAGCATTGATATGTCCAAGTTGATCCTCACGCACGAGGTCACCGGCCTCGGTGCGCCCGGAGACGTCGTCGACGTCAAGAACGGTTTCGCTCGAAACTACCTCATCCCCCAGGGCTTCGCCGTGGCGTGGACCCGTGGTGGAGAGAAGCAGATCGATTCCATCAAGGCCGCTCGCTCAGCACGTGAGCACGCGACCCTCGAAGAGGCGCTCGACCTGAAGGCCCGCCTTCAGGCCACGACCGTCACCCTCACGGTCAAGACCGGAGACGGTGGCCGCCTGTTCGGTTCCGTCAAGACCTCGGACATCGCTGACGCGGTGGCTGCGGCCGGACTCGGTGCCATCGACAAGCGCAAGGTCGAGATCTCCGCTCCCATCAAGGTGACCGGAACCCACGAGGCGACAATCCGCCTCCGTGACGACCTCGTCGCCACGATCACCCTCTCGGTGGTCGGCGCGAAGTAGTACCACAAATCGGGTGGCAACAGTGGGCCGAGAGGCTCGCGGTTGCCACCTTTTTTGTGCCCCGAACAAGGGTGTTTGTACACAGGCCACGCGAGTTCGGCGCAACCTTCAATGTCTACTCTAGACATGTTTCTCCACACCCATGTAGAAACTAAGAATGGCTGTTGAGAGGCGTTTTTATCGCCGCGCGAGGCCTGTTATCCACAGCTGAGTGCACAGCTTGCGCACACGACTTGCGGCGTTTCGCGGCATCTATGCACAGGCTTGTCCACAGGGTGAGTTGTCGGGCAGGGGGGCAGCTCCATAGGGTGGTCGCCGAGCCCCACCGGAGTGCCGGACCGGCGCTCGCCGGACGACCAGCACTCGGGGATGCGGGCGCTCGGCCAGCCTTTCGCGAGTGTCAGTCGCCACGGCTAGAACTAGATCAACCACCACGACAGGGAGATGCCACGTGTCCATCGCACACCTCGGGCTAGCCGGCGATTCGGGCCGCGGCGACAGCCGGGGCAGCGAACGCGATCGCGTCCCCCCGCACGACCTGCTCGCTGAGCAGAGCGCCATCGGCGGCATGCTGCTGAGCAAGGACGCGGTGGCAGATGTCGTCGAGGTCGTGCGCGGCGTCGACTTCTACATCCCGAAGCACGAGATCATCTTCGACGCCATCCTCTCCCTGTACTCGCACGGCGAGCCCACAGACGTCATCGCGGTCACCGACGAGCTCACCAAGACGGGCGAGCTTCAGCGGGCGGGTGGGGCGGAGTACCTGCATACCCTCACCGGGCTCGTGCCGACCGCAGCCAACGCGGGCTTCTACTCCCTCATCGTCACCGAGAAGGCGGTGCTGCGACGCCTCGTCGAGGCCGGCACCCGCATCGTGCAGATGGGTTACGCGAGCGAGGGGGAGGTCGTCGACCTCGTCAACAACGCCCAGGCGGAGATCTACGCCGTCAATGGCGGCGTGGAGAGCGAGGACTACGTTCCCCTGTCCGACGCGGTCACAGCGGCTGTCGACGAGATCGAGGCGGCGAAGGGCCGCGACGGCCAGATGATCGGCGTGCCGACCGGTTTCGCGCAGCTCGACGCCCTCACCAACGGGCTGCACCCCGGCCAGCTGATCATCCTCGCGGCACGCCCCGCGATCGGTAAGTCGACGCTCGCCCTCGACTTCGCTCGCGCCGCCGCCATCCATCACGACATGCCCGTCGTCGTCTTCTCGCTCGAGATGGGCCGCAGTGAGATCGCCATGCGCCTGCTGTCGGCCGAGGCATCCGTTCCCCTGCAGTCGATGCGCAAGGGCACCGTGCACAGCCAAGACTGGACCACCATCGCCCAGACCCGTGGCCGCATCAACGACGCGCCGCTCTACATCGACGACTCGCCCAACATGACGCTCGTCGAGATTCGCGCCAAGTGCCGGCGGCTCAAGCAACGCGTCGGGCTCAAGATGGTCATCATCGACTACCTGCAGCTCATGACGAGCGGCAAGAAGGTCGAGTCGCGCCAGCAGGAGGTCTCGGAGTTCTCGCGGGCACTCAAGCTGCTCGCCAAGGAGATCGGCGTGCCCGTCATCGCAATCAGCCAGCTCAACCGTGGCCCCGAGCAGCGCGCCGACAAGAAGCCGGCGCTCTCCGACCTCCGCGAGTCGGGCTCGCTCGAGCAGGACGCCGACATGGTGATCCTCCTGCACCGAGAGAGCGCGTACGAGAAAGACAGCGCGCGCGCCGGCGAAGCCGACCTCATCATCGCGAAGCACCGAAACGGCCCGACCGACACGCTCACGGTCGGATTCCACGGCCACTTTTCGCGCTTCGTCGATCTGCCGCCGGGCGCGTAAGGCGCGG
>JAODMO010000051.1 GCA_025464995.1 Microbacteriaceae bacterium | reverse complement strand
GTGCTGCCTCAACTCGCCGAAGGCCTGTAGAAACGAAGGTCAGGCCGAGGGCGTAGTCGCGTTCCGGGTAGGCAGGGAACTCCTCACGCGGCGACCCGTCACCGCGCAGCCCGAAGTCGAGGAAGCGGCGGGCCTGCGCTTCGGTGAGAAATTTGACCCGTCTCGTATGGGTTGTTCGGTCCCTGATTGTGACGCGTCCCGCCGCGCCCCATCGTGGGATCGGATCGGTGTCAATCCAACCGCGCGCCATCGCATAGTGGAAGAAGTTGGAGATGGCACTCAGCTCGTTGTTCCACGAACCAGGAGTGAGGAGAATGACGCGCTTGTCTCTGTATCCGACAAGATCTTCCCGGGTCGCGTCGACGAGGTCGGCGGTGCTGTCCCGGACCCGAACGTGTTCTAAAAGACCGACGAGCGGGCGGGCGTGTTTGTTCAGCAGTGTGTCTCTGCTGTACGCCCGCTGTCGAGCAGCCTCAAGGAGGTAGGCGTTGAGCGATCTGACACGATCGAGCTGACCATCAAAATCCGCCACGAAAGGCGTGCCGTCCGGAACGCTGTATCGGTCGAATGTCGAGATGACATTGGAACGTTCGACCGAAAGGCCGTACCGCAGATTGACGTCCGAGCGACGAGTGCGATCCACTGAGGAGATGATCAGTCGTGTTCGAGATGACTGATCAACAACGCGCGACAGTGCCGTACTCATCCTGCAGATGGTACACAACGCATTCCGTGTTCTGACCTCCACTAAAGAAGTCGTGAGACACTAAAACCGTTGCGCGGGTGGAGATGCGGGGAATTGAACCCCGGTCCACTGCTGTAATTCTGTGCCTTCTACGGGTGTAGCTCGCGAAAGCGTTCTACTTGGCTCTGACCTTTGCCGCGAGCATCCAGGTCAACGAGCCCAGCCATAGTTCACGTCCCACGTGCCCCTAAGGCGTAGACACGCAGCAATCTCTCTTAATTACGCCAGGACCCGAGTAGAGAGCATCCTCGGACTGACGGACTTCTTAGTGCGCTCGCTTAGGCAGCGAGGGCGAAGTCAGTGCGCTTGGAATCGGCACTTATAGTTTGCAGACATCGTTTACGAGATAAGTCTGCATCCTCGACCCGCTTCTCACAGTTTTGCAGGCAATGTCGAAACCGATCATCCCCATGGTCACCTCTGTGAAGAGGAGTGGCACTGTCGCACGCTGTTGAATTATCAAGCCGCATCACTGGGATGCTGCACTCCAGTCTACCTCGATCATCGCCGGCCCGGCAGGGGTGTGATGCCGAATCCTCTCGGCGTCGGCCCACGATCGACGTGACCTGGCAGGTGAGCGAGACACCAGAGGCGGCGACGCGTGGTCGTCGAGCCTCGTCTCTGGTCGCCGTCGACGCGACGAAGGGGGCCGCCGAGGTGGTGCGGTGGATCGAGTCGGTGTCATCCGTCGACAGCGTCACCGTCTCCTCGATCGCCTGGGCGCTGACCGACGCCCGCACCAGCGGGGTCACGGCGGAGGTGCGCTCGCGAGCGGTCAATGACGCGGTCGCGAAGGCGAGCGTCTACGCGCAGAGCATGAGACCCGGGTCGGTGACCGCGGTCGCGATCGCCGACCCCGGGGGCGGCAGGGTCTCCCGGCGCGAGGCCGGTCGTCGCATCAGGCTCGGCGCCGCCATCCGCTCGGGTCGTGCATTCGACGGCACGCTCACGTCCGCCCGCGATCCTGCTCGCCGAGTCGCGGATCGGGCATGAGCGTGGCTCTCCGGCGGCAGCTGGAGTGACGGCGCCACGGGACAGTCACCGCTCCCATGTCTTTGCCAGCGAAGCCGGGACTTAGGTCCCTTAAGCCCCGCGGGGGCCGTCGGTAGCGTTCTTCGAGGAAGAACCTGACCTACCGAAGGACGATTCTCGTGTCACCGCAGAGAGCCTCATCGCAGCCCACCCCGGAGCGCCGGATCTCGACCTCGGTGCTCGTCATCGGCACGGGAGGCAGCGGACTCCGCGCGTCCATCGAGCTCGCCGAGCGCGGTGTCGATGTGCTCGCCGTCGGGAAACGCCCGAAGACCGACGCGCACACGTCGCTCGCGGCGGGCGGCATCAACGCGGCTCTCGGCACGATGGACGAGGAGGACTCCTGGCAGCAGCACGCCGCCGACACCATCAGGGAGAGCTACCTCCTGGCCAACCCGCACACCGTGGAGATCGTCACGAAGGGTGCCCGCCGCGGCATCGAAGACCTCGAGCGTTACGGCATGCCCTTCGCGAGAGAGGCGGACGGTCGCATCAGCATGCGCTTCTTCGGCGCCCACAAGTACCGCCGCACCGCGTTCGCCGGCGACTACACCGGGCTCGAGATCCAGCGCACCCTCGTCAACCGCGCCACGCAGCTCGAGATCCCCATCCTCGACTCGGTCTACATCACCCGCATCCTCGTCAAAGACAACGTCGTGTTCGGTGCATACGGGTTCGACCTCACGGATGGCTCGCGCGTGCTCATTCACGCCGACGCGGTCATCCTCGCCGCCGGCGGGCACAATCGCATCTGGCGCCGCACGTCGAGCCGACGCGATGAGAACACGGGCGACTCCTTCCGCCTCGCGGTGCTCGCCGGTGGCCGCATCCGCGACCCCGAGCTCGTGCAGTTCCACCCGAGCGGCATCATCGAGCCGGAGAACGCGGCCGGCACCCTCATCAGCGAAGCCGCGCGGGGTGAGGGCGGCCACCTCTACAACGCTCTCGGTGAGCGCTTCATGGCGAAGTACGACCCAGAGCGCATGGAGCTCTCCACGCGCGACCGCGTCGCACTCGCGGCCTACACCGAGATCAAGGAGGGGCGCGGCACCGAGAAGGGTGCCGTGCTGCTCGACATCTCACACCTGTCCCGCGAGACGATCATGACCAAGCTGCCGCGGGTCTACCAGACCATGCTCGAGCTGCAGATGCTCGACGTCACCACGACTCCGATGGAGATCGCGCCGACGGCCCACTACTCGATGGGTGGCGTCTGGGTGCGCTCCGACGACCACTCGACCGACGTCGACGGGCTCTACGCGATCGGCGAGGCATCGAGCGGGCTGCACGGCGCGAATCGACTGGGCGGCAACTCGCTCATCGAACTGCTCGTCTTCGGGCGCATCGTCGGCGAGGCCGCCGCGGAGTACAGCGCCGGGCTTCTCTCCCAGCAGCGCTCCCCCGAAGCGATCGACGAGGCACGCACCGAGATCGCCGAGCTGCTCGCCGCCGACGGTGAGGAGAACGTGCGGGCCTTGCAGCGCGCCATCCGCAACACGATGACCGAGCACGCGGGCGTCGTGCGCGACGAGGCCGGGCTGCTCGCTGGGCTCGCCGAACTCGACGCCATCGAAGCCCGCTTCGACAGTCTCGGCATCCACCCGGATGTCGCGGGCTTCCACGACCTCGCCCACGCGTTCGACCTCAAGTCGGCCGCGATCGCCGCGCGCGCGACGCTCCAGGCGGCGCTCGAGCGGCGCGAGACCCGCGGCGCCCACAATCGGAGCGACTACCCCGAGCTCGACCCGTCGCTGCGGGTCAACCTCGTCTGGTCACTCGACCGCAAAATCACGCGCGAAGACATCCCGCCCGTGCCCGACGAGATCGCGCAGCTCATGCGCGACGAGCTCTCCGTCGCGGGAAAGCTGCTCGAGTAGAAGCGGCGCCCCACACACTTGTCCATCCCCGCCGCCGGAACCCAGACCCGGAGGCGGGGGTGGGCAACCGCCTGCCGCCGCGGGAAAACCCCGGCCCGAGTGGCCTACGACGTGATCGGCGCGCGTGCGTCCTGGTCGGAACCGGCGGGCGAGCCGCCATCCTCGATGTCTGTGACCTCGGCCCACACGGCGTCGAGCGACAGCCCGAGCACCGCGGCGATGGCAGCGATGGTCGGGAACGCCGGCGTGGCGACCCGCCCCGACTCGATCTTCCGGAGCGTCTCCGGCGAGACGCCCGCGTCGAGGGCCGTGTGGAGCATCGACCGCTCCCCCCGTGCGCGACGCAGCAGCGCGCCGAGGCGCTGACCCCGCTCGACCTCGGACGGCGTGTGCGGGAGTCTGACCATGAACCGATTGTAGTACCGGGATACTTTGCCCGGTATAGTTATTGGCTCCCGCGACGAGAGGCGAGCATGATTGAGATACTGCACCAGACCGAACTCCCCCGCGCACGAAAGGCGGGAGCTCTCGTCGCCGACATCCTGCAGACACTTCAGCAGCGCACCGCCGTCGGTACGAATCTCCTCGACATCGACCGATGGGCCCGCGCGATGATCGTCGAGGCCGGCGCGGTGTCGAGCTACGTCGACTACGCCCCGTCGTTCGGTCGAGGCCCGTTCGGCCACTACATCTGCACGTCGGTGAACGACGCCGTGCTGCACGGGCGGCCGCGCGACTACACCCTCATCGACGGCGACCTGCTCACTCTCGACCTCGCCGTCGCGACCGACGGCGTGGTGGCCGACTCTGCCGTCAGCTTGCTCGTCGGCGATTCACGGCCGACGGAGAGCGTCGCGATGATCGATGCGACGGAACGCGCCCTGAAGGCGGGAATCGCGGTCGCGGGCCCGGGAGCCCGCATCGGCGACATCTCGCACGCCATCGGATCCGTACTCACCGAGGCGGGCTACCCGATCAACATGGAGTTCGGTGGTCACGGTGTCGGATCGACGATGCACCAGGATCCGCACGTCCCGAACGACGGTCGACCCGGCCGCGGGTACAGGCTCCGCCCCGGGCTTCTCCTGGCGCTCGAGCCGTGGGTCATGAGCGACACCGCCCAGCTCGTCAGCGATGCGGACGGATGGACACTCCGCAGCGCGACGGGTGCCCGCACGGCTCACAGCGAACACACGATCGCCATCACGGAGGACGGCGCGGAGATCCTCACGCTGGCGACACGGCCGTCCGCGTAGGAGAGCGCGCCGAGTCTCGGGCGGCGGCGACTAGTCGCCGAGGTGGCGACGCGCGGAGATCGCCCGGTCAGACTCGCGCTTGTCCTGGCGCTCCCGCAGCGTCTGGCGCTTGTCGTACTCCTTCTTGCCCTTCGCGATCGCGATCTCGACCTTCGCGTTTCCGTCGCTGAAGTAGATCGACAACGGGATGAGGGTGTAGCCGCCATCCTTGATCTTGTTGTGGATCTTGAGAATCTGCTCCTTGTGCAGCAGCATCTTGCGCTTGCGCCGCACCGGATGGTTGTTCCACGACCCCTGGTTGAACTCGGGGATATGCACCGCGTCGAGCCACGCCTCGCCGCCCTCGATGAAGCCGTAGCCATCGACGAGCGACGCTCTACCGGCGCGCAGCGACTTGACCTCGGTACCTGTCAAGACGAGGCCCGCCTCGTACGTCGTTTCGATCAGGTAGTCGTGGCGCGCCTTCTTGTTGCTGGCGACGACCTTCTGGCCCTTTTCGCGTGGCATCTTCTCAAGTCCCTATCCGAAGCGCCCCGTCTGGGGCGCAGCCGTTCAGTCTAACTCGGGTCAGACCTTGAGGTAGCGGCTGATCGCGAATCCGGCCGATCCCGCGGCGAGGACGCCGCCCACGACGACGAGGATCGGCACGACGACGACCGCCTCGTCGATCCCCACGAGAGTCGTCGTCGTTCCGAGAGTCGTCGACAGGTACCCCTGCACGAAGAACTGCACGATCGCGACGACCGCACCCCCCGCGAGCACCGACCCGATGAGCGCCGCGAAGACTCCCTCGAGGATGAACGGGGTCTGGATGAAGCGGTTGGAAGCGCCGACCAGGCGCATGATCCCGAGCTCCCGCCGCCTCGAGAATGCGCTGAGCCTGATCGTGGTGGCGATGAGCAGCACCGCCGCTATCAGCATGAGGGCCGCGAGGCCGATCGCGGTGAAACTGGCAGCATTGAGCACGGCGAAGATCTGGTCGAGGTATCTCCTCTGGTCTTCCACCGCCTGCACGCCCGCCTGGCTCGACAGGCTCTCGATGAGGATGTCGGCCTGCGTCGGGTCGTTGAGGTTGACCCGGAAGCTCTCGGGCAGCATCTCCTTGGTGACGAATCCCGTGATCGGGCTGTCGGAGAACTGGGTCTGGAAGTTGGTGAAGGCCTGGTCGTGCGACTCGAACTCGAACTGCTTGATGAAGGGCGCGAGGGTGCTCGACTGGAGCTGGGCCTCCACTTGGTCCTTCTGCTCTTGCGTCGCTTCCTGCTGGGCGCAGTTGCCCGTGTTGTCGGTCGAGGTGCACATGTAGACCGCGACCTGCGCCCGGTCGTACCAGTAGCCCTTCATCTGGCCGATCTGCATCTGCAGCAGGATGGCGGCGCCGACGAACGTGAGAGAGATGAACGTGACCAGCACGACGGAGATGACCATCGAGACGTTGCGGCGAAGGCCGCTCGCCGCCTCCCCGAGTACGAGCCGGAGCCTCACTGTGTCACTCCGTTCGCAAGGCCGAAGTCCTGGATGGGAATCGCCTGCGTCTGGTACGCGCCCTCGAGTTCGTCGCGCACGACCTGTCCGCTCGTGAGCTCGATGACGCGGCGCTTCATCTGGTCGACGATGCCGACGTCGTGGGTGGCCATGATCACGGTCGTCCCTCCGACGTTGATGCGTTGCAGCAGGGTCATGATTCCCGCGCTGGTGACCGGGTCGAGGTTTCCGGTCGGCTCGTCGGCCAGCAGGATCGCGGGCTTGTTGACGATCGCGCGGGCGATTGCCACGCGCTGCTGCTCACCACCCGAGAGTTCGTGAGGGAATCGCCCGCTTTTGCCGGCGAGACCGACCATCTTGAGCACGTCGGGCACCGCCTCCTGGATGAAGCCCCGGCTCTTGCCGATCACCTGGAGGGTGAAGGCGACGTTGTCGAAGACCGTCTTCTGCGGGAGCAGGCGGAAGTCCTGGAACACCACGCCGAGATTGCGACGGAAGTACGGCACTTTGCGGTTCGACAGGGTGCCCAGCTGTTGCCCGAGCACGTGAATCTGGCCCTGGGAGGGTTTCTCCTCCTTCAGGACGAGACGCAGGAAGCTCGACTTTCCCGAGCCGGATGCACCGACGAGAAAGACGAATTCCCCCTTGAGAATCTCGAGGCTGACGTTGTTCAACGCCGGCCGCGTGTTCCCGGAATACAACTTGGATACCGAATCAAAGCGAATCATGACGTGTGAAGCCTAGGCACCGCTGCTGCCGATGCCGGTCGCGACACCCCCAAGGGCCGACGTTCCCAGTTTGGCGACGAGGCCTGTAGCAAAGCTCCAAGGGTCGGGGTCCGAGCCGGACGCCGGTTTGGAGCGAATCACACAGATTCCTCGTTTTCCGTGTCGGCCACTTGGCGGCTGCTACGGTCAACCGAAATTTTCGTCGCCTTCTCCTGCGCAGAGCCGCGCATGGCAGGCCGAGCACTGGAGCCACCGAATGACCGCTGCCCACCCGACGATCTCACCCGCAAGGAATCGGATGTCGAAGGTCGCAATCGCGACCCTCTCCCTCCTCGTGGTGGCCCTACTCGCGTTCTTCTTCCTCACCACAGACAAGCTTGCGGCCGGAGCCGCCCGCCTGTCGGACGGCGCGGGGGCGGCGCAGGTCGGGGCGGCGAAGCTCCACGAGGGCGGCCAGAAGCTGTCTGCGGGCGCCACGCAGGTGAAGGAGGGTGCGGCTTCGGCCGCGGAGGGGGCGGAGAAGGTGTCTGTCGGCGCCGGGTCCGCTGCCGATGGCGCGGGCAGACTGGCCGCCGGGGCGACGAGCGCCGCGGAAGGGGCCTCGAAAGTCAGCGACGGCGCTCTCAAGGCCTTCGTGGGCGCCCAGGGTCTCGCCGCCGGGTCGGGAACGGCCGCCACGGGCGCCGCGACACTCGCCGCAGGATCCGGAGCCGCCGCCACGGGCGCCGCGACGCTCGCCGCGGGCTCGAGCCAGACTGCGGCCGGAGCCTCGACTCTCGCTACCGGCGCGGCGGCCGTCGCGACCGGAGCGACCAACCTCTCTGCGGGCCTCGCCGGCGCGCGGGACAGCACCGGACAGCTGGCGGGTGGAGCTGAGAAGATCTCGGCCGGCGTCACCGCCGTCTCCACCGGTCTCACGCAGATCAGCGGATTCTTCGGCCTTCTGGCGGGAGGCACGGCGGTTCCCGGCACCATGGAGGTCACGAGCGGGCAGATGGCCGCGACATCATCAGCGCTCGACGCCCTCGTGGCCACCGTCGGTACGGCCGGTCACGTCATCACGGCAGACGAGGCGGCGCAGCTGCGCGCGCTGTCGACCGGACTCAGAAGGGGTACGGCCGGGGTTCAGAAGTACGTCGCGGGCGGCAACGCCGAGATCGGCAAGGTGATCAAAGGGATCACGAAGTCTCCCACCCTCGCCGACGGGAGCGACGCGGGCCTTCAGTTCGGTGCGATCTCGGTGTCGGCCGGGCTCGGTTCGCTCTACACCGGTCTCGACAAGCAGCTCGTCCCCGGAGCATCCGCCCTCGCCACCGGCACCCGCGATGTGGCCGCCGGAGCGGGAGCCGTCTCAGCCGGCACGGCACAGGTCGCATCCGGCGCGAGCTCGCTGTCGGTCGGCACGAGGAAGGTCGCCGACGGGGTGGGAGCCCTCTCAGTCGGTGTCACGAAGGTCGCCGACGGCGCGGGAACTCTCGCTTTCAAGACCGGACCGCTGGCCTCAGGCGCCGCCGATCTCGCACTGGGGACGCAGACGCTGAGCGCCGGCGCCACGTCTCTCGCCACGGGAACGTCGACTCTCGCCACCGGAGCGAGCGCCCTCTCAGAGGGAACATCGACACTCGCCGACGGAGCCACGGAGCTCGGAGACGGCGCCGACAAATTGAGCGCGGGCATGACGAGTCTCAACGATGGCGCGGTCAAGATCGCTGACGGCTCACTCGAGCTGTCCGACGGCGCCAACTCGGTGCGGCCGGCGACGCTCGCCCCCGGCTTCATCGCGGTACTCGCGCTGCTCATGGTCGCCGCCATCGGCTGGCTGCTCGTGCGGCGTCGACGCACGAACGCCTAGTACCGGAGGGCCGCCAGCGGCATCGTCGGGGATGCCGCGGCGGCTCAGTGGATCAGTCTTGGTCGCGCTTGCGCCACTTGATGCCGGCGGCAATAAACCCGTCGAGGTCGCCGTCGAACACCTTGGAGGGGTTGCCCTCCTCGTACTCCGTGCGCAGGTCCTTGACCATCTGGTAGGGCGCGAGCACGTAGCTGCGCATCTGGTCGCCCCAGCTCGCCGTGATGACTCCGGCAAACTCCTTCTTGGTAGCCGCCTCCTGCTCCTTCTGGATGATGAGCAGGCGCGACTGCAGCACCCGCATCGCGGCCGCACGGTTCTGGATCTGGCTCTTCTCGTTCTGCATCGAGACGACCGTGCCCGTGGGGATGTGGGTGAGGCGCACCGCCGAGTCGGTGGTGTTGACCGACTGCCCGCCGGGGCCGGAGGAGCGGAAGACGTCGACCCGGATGTCGCCCTCGGGGATGTCGATCACCGCGGCCTCTTCGAGGAGCGGGATGACCTCGACCGCGGCGAAGCTCGTCTGGCGCTTGCCCGCCGCGCCGAAGGGCGACATCCGCACGAGTCGGTGCGTTCCGGCCTCGACGCTCAACGTGCCGAACGCATACGGTGCGTCGATCTCGAAGGTCGCCGACTTGATGCCCGCCTCCTCGGCGTAGCTGGTGTCCATCACCTTGCTCGCGTAGCCGTGCTTCTCCGCCCACCGGAGGTACATGCGGAAGAGCATCTCCGCGAAGTCGGCGGCGTCCACTCCCCCGGCGCCCGCGCGGATGGTGATGACGGCCGGCCGATCGTCGTACTCGCCATCGAGGAGCGTCTGCACCTCGAGTTCTCCCAGCAGCTTCTGGATGCTCTTCAGCTCGGTCTTCGCCTCGTCTGCGGCCGCGGCATCCGACTCGTCATTGGCCAACTCGACCATGATCTCGAGGTCGTCGAGGCGGCTTGCGATGCTGGTGATCTTCGCGAGCTCGGCCTGGCGGTGGCTCAGGTCGCTCGTGACCTTCTGCGCCTTGTCGGTGTCGTTCCACAGGTCGGGAACGCCGGCCTGCTCGCTGAGGTCTGCGATGTCGGCCTCGAGGCGGTCGACTCCGACCACGGCTCGGATGTCGTCGAAAGTCGATCGAAGGGCAGCGATCTCTGCGGAAAAATCTAGCTCGTCCATGTCTGTCCCAGCCTACCCGGGCACGGTCGCCGAGCCCTGCGGGTGTTCGCGCGGTCGCTGAGCCCGCCGAAGCGCGGAGTACTGTGGAAAAGATGTCTACCGCCGAGCTTCCGTTTCGCTGGCGATCGATAGCACTCCCGGCCCTGCTGCCGACGCTGCTCTTCTCGATCGGTGAGGGCGCGATCATCCCGATGATCCCGGTCGTCGCGGGCAACCTCGGTGCGACCCTGGCGATAGCCGGGCTCGTCGCCGCCCTGTTGATGGTCGGCGAGCTCGTCGGTGATATCCCGAGCGGATGGCTCGTCTCCCGGGTCGGCGAACGACCGGCCATGATCGGCGCGGCCCTGCTCTCCATCATCGGCCTGATCATCTGTGTGCTCTCGCCCAACCCCTGGGCGCTCGGCTTCGGCATCTTCCTCGTGGGGCTCGCGACCGCGGTGTTCGCCCTCGCGCGACACGCCTTCATGACGAGCTTCGTGCCGATCGCGTACCGGGCCCGCGCGCTCTCGACGCTCGGCGGCACGTTCCGGGCCGGCTTCTTCATCGGGCCGTTCCTCACGGCCGGCGCCCTGCACCTCACCGGCGACGCGGCATCCGTGTTCTGGATCCACATCGTCGCGTGCCTCGCCGCCGCCGTGATGCTCCTGCTGCTGCGCGACCCGAGCAAGTCGTTCGGCACCGTCGCCGAGGCGCGCGGCACCACCCGGGCGCCGTTGCGCGAGGGTGAGGCGCTCGTCGAGCAGGAGGCGCACGGGCTATTCCGCACCATCTACGAGAACCGCGGGGTGCTCACCAAGCTGGGCGCGGGCGCCGCGCTCATCGGCGCCCTGCGCTCGAGTCGCGCCATCATCCTGCCGCTGTGGGCGGTGAGCATCGGCATCGGCGAGACCAACACCGCGCTCATCATCGGCATCGCCTCGGGCATCGACTTTGCGCTGTTCTACGCGAGCGGCCAGATCATGGACCGCTTCGGGCGATTGTGGAGCGCCGTGCCGTCGATGATCGGCCTCGGGCTGGGGCACCTCGCGCTCGCGTTCACCCACGACCTGCCGTCGACCGTGGTGTGGTTCATCTCGGCGGCGATGTTCATGTCACTCGCCAATGGCATCGGCAGCGGCATCCTGATGACCCTCGGCGCCGACCTCGCCGACAAGAGCAATCCGGCGCCGTTCCTGGGCGCGTGGCGTTTCACCGGCGACCTCGGAAATGCGCTCGGGCCGCTGCTCGTGGCGGCGATCACGGGCGTCTCGATCGCGCTCGCGGCGGGCACGATGGGTGTGCTCGGCCTCGTCGGCGCCGGCATCCTGCTGCGGTACGTGCCGCGGTATGCACCGCACGTGCCGCGCGATCAGCGGTAGGTTCGGCGCGCGGGTCTGCGCACTCGGCTCGGCTGAGGTGGGCTCAGCCGCCACGAGCCGATCCACCACGCGATCAGGGTCGGGCCGCGGAGCAAGGCGGGTGCCGTGACCGCGATGGCGCGCGTGGCGAGCCCCGTCGCCGTGTGGCAGGGGCGAGCAGCGGCATCGCGCTGGCGATGAGGTCGATCGGGCCGATGGCGTTCACGGCGAGGAGTCGCGTCGTGGCGGCGGCATCCAGTTCTTGCCTGCGAGGTCGGTCAGGCCTCACCCTAGCCGCGCTACTCGAAGACCGATCGGGCGACCGCGGTGACCTCGATGCGGAAGCCGTCGGGCACGAGCAGGGAGACGACGGGTGGGTGCCAGTGGGCCGAGAGTTCCACTGTGGCGCTGCGCCCGTCGGCCGATACCGCCCGCTCGACGGCGAGCGACTCGAAACCGCGGTCCGGCGCGGCGGAGACGTAGTCGGTAACCGCCGCCGCGACGGCCGTCGAGTGGAGCTCGGGACGCACGCCCGCGGCGGTCATCGTCACATCGTCGAGGTCGAACGCCTCGGCGCCGACGATAGCGGCGCCGTCGGCGAGGGTGAAGAGCCGCTTGCGCTCGAGGTAGAGCGACGTCGCGGCGACGACGAGCAACACCAGTGCGAGTGAGAGAAGACCGAAGAAGATGGTGAGCGGCAAGATCGAGCCGTCGTCGTCGCGCAGCCGCCTCACGGTTCCGCTCCCCAGAAGCGGGACACCTGCTGGGTGGCGGATGCCGACAGCGGAACGCTGAGCGGAGCGTCGAGATCGAGCGCCGCGGGCACGAGCGGCAGGGTGACGCGACTCTCGACGACCACCGTCACGAATCCGCGGCGCGTCAGGCACGCCTCGGGTCGGGGCCGACACTGGATGGCGACGCTCACGTCGTCGCGGTCGAGGCCGTAGTCAGACAGCGCGAACTCCACGGCCCGCTCGGCTCGGCTGGTGCCCTCCGCGACGGTCGTCGAGCCGACGAACACGCGGGCGGCCTGCCGGGACGCCCCCTCCACGGCGAGCGCGCCACCCTGGATGCTCGACATCGTGAGCACGAGGTAGACGAGCGGGACGAGCAACACGAGACCGGCGGTGATGAACTCCAGGGAGGCGGTGCCGGTCTCGTCGCGCCATCCGTGCCCCCTAGTCGGCGTTCTCGAGCGCCGCATGGCCCGTCACCTCCAGGCCGCCGTCGATGCCCACGAGGCCGACGAGCGGCAGCGGCGTGCGCACGGTCACGGCCGCCGCGGGATGACCCAGGTAGTCTTCGAGCGTCACGGTCACGTCTCGCGCGTAGCCGGCTCCGATGGCCGTAGAGATGAGATCGCGGGTGCGCGCGGCACCGTCGTCGAGGGTGTTGTCGGCGAGCGCCCCATACCGGGCGCCCTCCGCCGCGGCGTCGAGCACCGTATTGCGAATGTGCAGGACCAGACCCAGCTGGAGCACCGACAGCGTCAGGATGGTGAGCAGCGCGCCGACCATCACGAACTCGGCCGGTGCCGAGCCGCGATCGCCGCGCAGTCTCGCGAACACGACTCAGAAGCCGGTGACGCGCTGGATGGCCTGTTCGAAGACGCCACTCAGGGCCGGACCCGCGATGCCCCAGATGATGATCACCAGGCCGGCGGTCATGAGCGTGATGAGCACCCAGCCGGGCACGTCACCGCGTTCATCGCCCAGGCGTCGTTTCAATTGCAAGAACATGTCGAACCTCTCTTCTCGATGAGCCAGCGTCAGAGCCCCATCCGGAGGACCACGATCCCGGGGAAGATGGCGAATGCGATGGTGATGGGGAGGATGAGAAAGACCAGCGGGAACAACATCG
>JAODMO010000047.1 GCA_025464995.1 Microbacteriaceae bacterium | reverse complement strand
CCGCGTTAGACAAAGAAAAAGTTGTTGGTAGACAACCTCCGCCATGTAGCTTGTGGCTCTGGCGGCGATCCCATCGCCACACGAGAGAGGGAGACCGATTGATTGGCAGACCAGAGCGGCCAAGGGGTTCGCAGATAACGATGAACGACTGGGAGTTGCATTGTCCCGAGTGCGGGGAATCTCGGCCGTTCGTTCGGCTCGATGCATCAAATGATTTTGTGGTCGACGAGGACGACCACAGGCTCTATCGTCCGCGCACCTTCGGGGTCCCTCCGTCCGAGGCTGAGCCTGGTCTGTCGTCCTGAGGCCGCCGCCGTCGGACCGGCCCGCGAGGCCTTCGTCCTAAACGGAGGCCTCGAAACTGGGCGGCGCAGCACGCCGCCCAGCGGGGTGTGCGGTGGCTTAGACCTGACCCTGAGCGAGCCACCCAGCGACCTTGTCCGGGTGCATTCCCATGCCTATATTCACGAAGGTGCAGTCCGTGAACACGCAGTCGAAGAGTGCGATGGCGCCCGCGGACGACCTAGACGCTGTTGCAGACGCCCTCGATCAGCGCGCCCGGAATACGGATGTGGGCAAACTGTGGGCAAACCCGACACAAAGCGGGAATCTCGTATCGAGCGACGAGCGCACTGCCCAATGATGGCGCGGATCTTGATGGAGCCGCCTGTCAGAATCGAACTGACGACCTTCTCATTACGAGTGAGATGCTCTACCAACTGAGCTAAGGCGGCGCGTGCCAAGTTTCCCTAGGCACAGCATGAAAGCTTAGCCGATCATTCGGGGTGTGCCGTCACGGTCAGCACATCGGGTCGGATGCGGGAACCGTCCCTGTGATGAAGTAGTCGTCAACCGTGCTGTCGACGCAGTCGTTCGACTTGTTGTACGCCGTGTGCCCCTCCCCCGCGTAGGTCACGAGGTGGCCGCTCTCGAGCTGTCGGGCGAGAGCCTGCGCCCACGAGTACGGCGTCGCGGGGTCGTTCGTCGTTCCGACTACGAGGATGTCGGCCGCACCGGCGCCGTCGATCACCGGTCGCTGGCTCGCCGCCGCGACAGGCCAGCCGAGGCATCCGAGGTCACCATAGGAGAGCTGCTTGCCGAGCACGGGCGCTGCGACCGCGAGCTCGGTCGCCTCCTCACGCATCACCGACACGTCGGCCTGTGACGCGTAGTCCAGGCAGTTGATGGCGAGGCGGGCCTCGAGGGAGTTGTCGATGTAGGTTCCGTCGACGTCGCGACCGTTGTAGCTGTCGGCGAGGGTGAAGGCGAGTTTCGCGTCGCCCTTCATCACCGCCCCGAACAGCTGCTGCAGGTAGGGCCAGTTGTCCTTGCTGTAGAGCGGCAGCACGATGGCGCTCGTCATTGCATTGCTGCCCAACTCGCGGCCGTCGGTGTTGCGGATGGGGCTCGCGTCCAAGCGGTCGAGCAGGGCGCGGACCTTCAGCATCGAGTCGTCGGTGCTTCCGGAGAACGGGCACTCGGAGGCGCTCGCGCAATCGGCCAGGAAAGCGCGCATCGCGCTCTCGAATCCCTTGGCCTGGGTGACGGAAACGTCGAAACTCGTGGATGTCGGGTCGAGAGCGCCGTCGAGCACCAGCCGGCCGGTGTTCTGCGGGTAGAGCTCAGCGTAGGTGGCGCCGAGCAGCGTGCCGTAGGAGAAGCCGAGGTAGTTGAGTTTCGTGTCACCGAGCACGGCGCGGAGCAGGTCGAGATCGCGGGCGGCGCTCACCGTGTCGACGAAACCGAGAAGGTCGCCGGTCTGGGTGAGGCACCGCTGGCCGAACGCTGTGTTGGCCGCCTGCGCGGCCGCGATCCACTCGTCGCTGCCCACCTCACCCGGGGTGATGTCGTAGAGAAAGGAGTCGAGTTCGGCCGGGTCGTCGTGGCAGGAGACAGCGGACGAGCGGTTCACGCCGCGCGGATCGAAACCGACGATGTCGAACCTCTTCTGCAGGTCTGCCGAGACGGCGTAGTCGAGGCTGTCGGCGATGAAATCGTAGCCGGACCCACCCGGTCCGCCCGGGTTGACGAGCACGGAGCCGATCGGCGCTCCCGCCGCCGTCGCCGCGTGACGGATGAGGGCGAGGTCGATCGAGTCGCGCGCGGGATCGCTCCAGTCGAGCGGAGCGGTCGCCGTCGCGCACTGCATCTCCTTCTCGCAGCTCGTCCACGTGAGCACCTGCTCGTAGAACGGTGCCACGTCGGCCGACACGTCGCTCGGTGCCGGTGTCGACTCGGTGCGCGCCGCCGGGCCAGCGCACGCGGAGAGGGAGAGGGAGACCAGGAGCGCGGAGGCGACCGCGACGATTCGGCGACGGACCATCATGCCGCGCGACGAGCGGAGATGAGCATGGCCTCGAGCGCGAGGGCTGGGGTGACGTTGCTCTCGATGCGGCGACGCGCGGTGGCGATCGCGTCCATGGTGGCGAGGGTCTCCTGCGCGGTCGAGTGCTCGCTCGCGGTCACGAGCTTGCTGTAGATACTGAGGTTGATCGGCTCGGTCTCGACGCCGAGTTGCAGCAGCAGGATGTCGCGGTAGAGCGACAGCAGGTCGACCATGATGCGGTCGATACCGTCGCGGAGGCTACGCTTCTCGCGCCGCTTCTGGTCTTCCTCGAGGTTCTTCAGTTGGACGCGCAGGGCTGGTGGGATGGTGCCACCGGGGTCGATGCCGAGGGAACGCAGCGCACTCTCGCGCTCCTCCGCGTCGCGCTCGGCCGTGAACGCACTCGCGTCGGCGCCGGCTAGCGCGAGCAGCTGCGTCGCGGCGAGCATTGCACCCGAGACGGAGCGGATGCCGAGGGCGATGTCGAGCGTCGCGGCGCGACGCGTGCGCGCCTCGCCGTTGGTCGCGAGGCGGTGCGCCATGCCGATGTGGCTCTGCGCCTCGCGGGCCGCGCGGGTAGCGGTCGGCAGGTCGACGTTGTCGCGGCGCGCGATGAGCTCCGCGACATCCTCGACCGCGGGGATGCGCAGTCGCACGGAACGCACGCGAGAGCGGATGGTGGCGAGCAGGTCGGCCTCGCTGGGGGCGCACAGAATCCAGACCGTGCGCGGCGGCGGCTCCTCGAGCGCCTTGAGCAGTACGTTCGAGGTGCGCTCGGCCATGCGGTCGGCGTCTTCGATGATCATGACGCGGTAGCGTCCGACCGACGGCGAGTAGTTGCTGGTCGCGACCAGCTTGCGCACCTCGTCGACGGTGATGATGACGCGGTCGGTGCTGAGCGAGCCGAGATCGGGGTGACTGCGTGCGTCGACTTGGCGACGCACAGACTCGTCGCCATCCGGATTGCCCGGGCTGAGGAGTGCCGTGGCGAACGCGTACGCGAGGTTGGAGCGGCCCGACCCGGGAGGTCCGGTGATGAGCCACGCGTGCGTCATCGACGAGTCGCCGCTTCCGCCGACCGCGCTGGCCTCGGCGGCCGCGCGGAAGATCGCGATGGCCTCGGACTGGCCGGTTAGTTCGTCCCACACAGACATAGCGGCAGCCTAAGCCAGGAGACTGACAACGCGGGTCTGGATGGCGGCGGCGATGACCTCGATCGGCTCGGTGGCCGGAAGCACGAGGAAGCGGTCGGGCTCGGCCACGGCGAGGGCGAGGTAGCCGTCACGCACCCGCTCGTGGAAGTCGTTCTTCTCCGACTCGAGGCGGTCATAGGTGTCGCGGGTCGCGGCGATGCGCTCCCGCCCGTGCTCCGCCGAGAGGTCGAGCAGCACCGTGAGGTCGGGTAGCAGGCCCTCCGTCGCCCACAGCGAGATCTCGCGCACCTCCGCCGCGTCGAGCACGCGGCCGGCGCCCTGGTAGGCGACGGATGAATCGAGATAGCGGTCTTGGATGACGATGTCGCCGCGCTCCATCGCCGGCCGCACCTTGGTGGCGATGTTGTGGGCGCGGTCGGCTGCGTACAGCAGCGCCTCGGCGCGCGGCGCGATGAATCCGCGCCGGTGGAGCACGATCTCGCGCAGCTCCGTGCCGAGCTCTGTGCCGCCGGGTTCGCGGGAGTGCACGACGGTGTGGCCCGCGGCGGTCAGCCAGTCGGTGAGCAGCCGTGACTGCGTCGACTTACCCGAACCGTCACCGCCCTCGAACGTGATGAAGAGACCGGTCACTAGCTCGTCACTGACGCGGATGCCTCCGCCGCTGCCTTCTTCGCTGCGGCCGTCGCGGCGCGCGTGGCCGCGGCCTTGGCCTTCGTCGCCGCCGCCTTGGCCGCGGCCTCGGCGCTCAGCGGAGCCTTCGCGGCACCCGTCTTCGACGCAGCCGTCTTCGCGGCGGTCGTCGTGACGCCCGCCTTCTTCGCCGCGGGCTTCTTGACCGCTGCCTTCTTGGCCGGCGCCTTCTTGGCGGCCGGCTTCTTCTTCACGACGGGACCCTTGGCGCGCTTGTCGGCGAGCAGCTGCACAGCTCGCTCGTAGTCGACCTCTTCGACGGTCTCCCCGCGGGGGATCGTCGCGTTGGTCGTGCCGTCGGTCACGTAGGCGCCGAAACGGCCGTCCTTGATCTTGATCGGCTTCTCGCTCTCGGGGTCGGGCTTCTCGAACTCCTTGAGGGCACTCGAGGCCGCGCGGCCGCCGTATTTGGGCTGGGCGAAGAGTTCGAGAGCGCCCGGGAGGTCGAGGTCGAAGATCTGGTCTTCGCTCGTGAGCGAACGCGTCTCGGCGCCCTTCTTGAGGTACGGACCGAACTTGCCGTTCTGCGCCGTGATCTCCGCGCTGGTCTCGGGGTCGAGGCCGACGATGCGGGGCAGGTCGAGCAGTTTGAGCGCGGTGTCGAGGTCGACGGTTGCGATGTCCATGGTCTTGAAGATGGATGCCGTGCGCTGCTTCGCGACGGTCGTCTTCTTCGCGGCAGGCTTGCGTTTCGGCTTCGCAGCGACGACCTCGCCCGTGGCCGGGTCGACGACCTCGGCCGCGGCCTGGAGGGCGGCCGCGGCATCCGCCTCGGCCTTGGCGATCGCGAGAGCTGCCTCGTCGACCTCCGGCTCGGGATCGACCTCGGTGACGTAGGGGCCGAATCGGCCGTCTTTGGCGATGACGAGCTTGCCGCTCTCCGGGTTGATGCCGACGACGCGGTCGCCCACGACGGGCGCCTCGATGAGCTCGCGCGCCTTGGCCGCCGTGAGTTCGTCGGGCGCGAGCTCGGCGGGGATGTTGACCCGGCGTGGGGTCTCCGGGTCGATGCCCGGCGCCTCGAGGTAGGGCCCGTATTTGCCGATGCGCAGAGTGACGTCGTCGGCGATCCTGATGGAGTTGATCTCGCGGGCGTCGATCTCACCGAGGTTGTCGATGACGGTGCGCAGTCCGCGGTGCTTGGGGCTGCCGAAGTAGAAGCCGTTGAGCCACTCGACGCGGTCGGCCTCTCCCCCGGCGATGAGGTCGAGGTCGCTCTCCATGCTCGCGGTGAAGTCGTACTCGACGAGGTCGCTGAAGTACTCCTCCAGCAGGCGCACCACCGAGAAGGCGATCCAATTGGGAACGAGCGCCTGGCCGCGGGGCGTGACGTAGCCGCGGTCGATGATGGTCGAGATGATGGCGGCGTACGTGGAGGGGCGCCCGATGCCGAGCTCCTCGAGCGCCTTGACGAGGCTGGCCTCCGTGTACCGGGGCGGGGCGGATGTCTCGTGCCCCTTGGCCTCGATGTCGACGAGGGTGAGCTGCTGGCCTTCGGTCAGCTGCGGCAGTTTCGCCTCGACCGGCTCCGCCGACTCGTTGCGTTCCTCGTCGCGGCTCTCCTCGTAGGCGTGCAGGAAGCCGCGGAACGTGATGACCGTTCCGCTCGCGACGAACTCGGCGATCGAATCAGCCGCCGTCGGCCCAGCCTTGATGGTGACCGTCGCGGTCGACCCCTTGGCGTCGGCCATCTGCGAGGCGACGGTGCGCTTCCAGATGAGGTCGTAGAGCTTGAAGTCGTTGCCGCGAAGCACCGACGACAGCTCGGCCGGCGTGCGGAACGTCTCGCCCGAGGGGCGGATCGCCTCGTGGGCCTCCTGGGCGCTCTTGTTCTTGCCGGCGTACACGCGGGGCTTCTCGGGGATGGTGTCGGCACCGTAGAGCGCGGCCGCCTGCGTGCGCGCGGCGTTGATGGCCTGCCCCGACAGCGTCGCCGAGTCGGTACGCATATAGGTGATGTAGCCGTTCTCGTACAGTCCCTGCGCGACGCTCATCGTCTGGCGGGCGGAGAAGCGGAGCTTGCGGCCGGCCTCTTGCTGGAGCGTCGAGGTGGTGAACGGGGCGGCGGGGCGACGCGTGTACGGCTTCGACTCGACGGAGGAGACCAGCAGCGACACGGAGGGATCGCGCAGTTGGCTCGCGAGCGACTGGGCGGTGGCGTCGTCGAGCGCGACGGCGCCCGACTTGAGCTCGCCCTTGTCGTCGAAGTCGCGACCGACGGCGATGCGCGCTCCGTCGACGCGAACGAGGCGGGACTCGAAGTCCTGCGTTCCGCTCTGTGGTGCGAACCGGGCGATCAGGTCCCAGTAGCTCGCGGCGGTGAAGGCGAGGCGTTCGCGTTCGCGGTCGACGACGAGCCGGGTGGCGGCGGACTGAACGCGACCGGCAGACAGGCCGGGGCCGACCTTGCGCCACAGGACAGGCGAGACCTCGTAGCCGTAGAGACGGTCGAGGATGCGACGGGTCTCCTGGGCGTCGACGAGAGCGGTGTCGAGTTCGCGGGTGTTCTCCTTCGCGCGTTCGATCGCCTCCTTGGTGATCTCGTGGAAGACCATCCGCTTGACCGGGACCTTGGGCTTGAGCACCTGCAGGAGGTGCCACGCGATGGCCTCGCCCTCGCGGTCCTCATCAGTTGCGAGGTAGAGCTCGTCGGCGCCGGCGAGTGCCTTCTTGAGATCGGCGACTGTCTTCTTCTTCGCGTCAGACACGACGTAGTAGGGCTCGAAGCCGTTCTCGACGTCCACCGAGAACTTGCCGAGCGAGCCCTTCTTCAGCTCCGGCGGCAGGTTCTTGGGCTCGATGAGGTCGCGGATGTGACCGACCGAGGCCTGGACGATGTATCCGTCTCCCAGGTATTGGGCAATGGTCTTCGCCTTGGCGGGCGACTCGACGACAACGAGCTTTTTCGTGCCAGGCACGTGACTCCTTTATAAGGGGATGGTTCTGGGAGCCGTGCGGGCCCCGTCAGCGACACCATACACAGGTGAAGCCGATTGTCACCTATCGATGCGCTGTGGACGCGGTGTCACGAGGCGGACCGGCGGTCGCCGCTGCGTCGAGCGGGAACCCCGCAACGGATGCTCGCACGACCACGGTCACGACGAGTCCGTCGAGGTGGCACCCGGCCAGCTCGAACCGATTGCCTGCGGCGACACTCTCCGCCACGGCGCACGGTTCACCCGCCAGGATGCCGACCCGCACGTCCGCCGCGGCGAGCGCCGCGGCATCCGCCGCTCCTGCCACCGCCTGCTTATGCGCCAGCACGGAATAGAGCGGTATCGCGATGGCCGTGACGCACACCATGGCGGCGACAATCCCGACCGCGAGGACGGAGCCCGCGCCGCGATCTCCGTGTCGCGGGCGCGTGTCGAGACGGCAGCGCATTTGTCAGCCTCCTCCCGCGAGCGCGCAGCTCGACGCGCTGAGGGAAATGGACAGCGCTCCGCCCACGATCGGCCGCGAGCGAGCGCGCAGGGTGGCGCACACCAGGTCGCCGCGATGGGCGACGGCCACGGATGCCCCGACCGCTGTGGCCGCCGCCGTGCCGCCGCCACGCGCCACCGACCGCGACACGTCGGCCGCCGCATCCTGCAACCGCACCTGCTGTCCCGTGATCTGCATGCCCACGAGGCAGCACGCGAGCAACAGGAGCACGGCCGGAACGACGGCGGCGAACTCGGCGGTGACGCTGCCTCGGTCGGCTTTCGCGCAACCAAGGCGCTCACCCCAACGAGAGCGCATTGCGAATGATGGTCAGGAGCAGGCCGCGCACCTCGTCGCTGCGGAGGACGACGACCAGCAGTCCGGCGAAACCGACCGCGGCCATCGTCGCGATCGCATACTCCGCCGTGGCCGACCCGTCGTCTCCGGCGAGGCGGGTGCGGAATGTCTTCCCTGTATACATGAGTGCTCCTGTGATCGTGGGGCGGCGACGAGCACATCCAGTGTGCCTCCGGGGGGATGCCTGCGACCGAGGTCGTGGCGATCGGTGCAGCCTCGGCACCCGACGGTGCCTGTGGACGAGAGGTGGCGCGGAAGGCGCTCAAGCGCGGCGGCTCGGGCGGCGGCAGCGGGTGGCGGCAGCGGGTGGCGGCAGCAGTGCGGCTTGCCGCTTTGCATGCGCGCCAGCTCGGGGTGGCGCGCACGCATCACGATGGCGCCGCAAGCACGGGGTCGGGCCCCCGGAACCGCCGCTCGACCGGAGAGGCAGACATCGGTTGCTCAACAGCGCCTTTGACAGCGGATGATTGCCCCACTGCTCTGCGGCGGCAGCGGCAGCCACGCCAGCCGCGCAGCCGGCCCGAAGGATCCGGCTCAGATGCCCGAGATGGTCGAGGTGATGACGGCCAGCAAAAGCGGCGCGACGCCGAGCAGCATGAACGCGGGCAGCACGCACAGGCCGAGGGGCAGCATGAGCCGCACCGCGAGCACGGACGCCTTCGCCGCGGCGTCGGCTCGGGCCGCACGCCGGGCCTCCTCTGCCTCGCTGCGCAGGAGTTCGGCCGCGGGAACGCCGGCCCGCCGCGAGAGCGCGAGCACCGCCTCGACTGCGGCGGCATCATCGGTCGGAGGTACGCCCGTCGATTCGAGCGCCCGCAGCACAGAGGCAGACGCGCGGTCGAAGGCCGCACCACCGGAGACGGCGATGGCCATGAGCTCGAAGCGAAGCCCGGGCGTGAGAGTCGCCGGGCGGGCGGCGGCGACGAGTCGGCGGTTCCACGCCAACGCCACCATCATGAGCACCGACCCGGCGACAAGACACACGAGTCCCGGCGGTGTCGTGAAGAGCACGGTAAGGGAGTCGAAGCCGAGCACGAGTCCGAACAGGATGCCGACGCCGGGGAGCACCATCACGAGCCGCGCAGTTGCGATGGGTGCCGCGAGGGCGACCGCGATCTCACGCTGGGCGTCTGCCAGCGAGCGCAACGATCCGGCGAAGCCACGCAACGACGGCGCGAGCGGGGCACCCGCCTCCGTCGCGACTCGCCACGCGGCGGCCACGCCGCGCCAGGCCCCACGCTCCGCGGCCGGCACGGCCGGCAGGTTGCCGCAGACAGCGTCGGCGACGGGGGTGCCCCGCGCGGCCTCTGCGGCAACGGCCGCCGCCATGGGCGACCCTGGGGACTCCACGTGCGACCACGCGGAGGCGGGTGCGACACCGGCCGCGAGCAGCACCGCGAGGCGTTGGACGGTCGACGCGACCGAGCCGAGCGCGGGCGCGCTTCGAGATGGCGCCGCTCGCCCGCCTCCGCCGCGAGACCACGGCTGCCGCCGCCCGACGACGTCACCGCCACTCGGCCCCCGATCGCGCGGTGTCCGCCGGCTCACGTCGGCGCCACCCGCAGGCGCCCGTGCGGGTCGAGCTCGAAGCGACCGGTCTGCGCCAGCATCCGCACGCCGTCTCGACGCTCGAGATGGAGCACCGCGCTGATCGCGCTCACCGCCTGTCGCGAGACCGCGTCGGCACTCATTCCCGCGAGCGCGCCCAGCGCCTCGAGCCGCGCCGGCACGTCGCCGAGCGAGTTTGCGTGCAGGGTTCCGGCTCCGCCGTCGTGACCGGTGTTGAGGGCTGCGAGAAGGTCGCGCACCTCGGCACCTCGGCACTCTCCGAGCACGAGACGATCGGGCCGCATGCGCAGCGCCTCCCGCACGAGCCGGTCGAGCGGCACCGCCCCCGCGCCCTCGAGATTCGCCTGCCGCGCCTCGAGCGACACGAAATGCGGATGATCGACGCGCAACTCGGCGACGTCTTCGATCGCCACGATGCGCTCTCCCGGCGGCGCCGCCCCCAGCATCGCCGCGAGCAGCGTGGTCTTGCCGCTGCCGCCCGCACCCGTGACGAGCACGTTGCGCCGTCGCGCAACGAGGCCGCGCACGAATTCGAGCGCACCCGGCCCGAAGAACCCCGCACCGGCGAGGTCGTCGAGTGAGAGGCGGCGGATGCGGGGAAGCCGGATCGACAGCAGGGTGCCGCGAGTGGAGACCGGCGGCAGCACGGCGTGCACGCGGATGCCGTCGTGCAGGCGCGCGTCGACGCACGGCGATGTCTCGTCGATGTGGCGGCCGGCGAGCGCCATCAGTCGCACCGCGAGGTCGCGGAGTGCCTCCTCGTCGACGGTGATCGAGGATGCGACCGTGCCCACGCCGCGGTCGACCCAGACGGGCCCGGGGCCGTTGACGAAGACATCGGTCACCGTGGCATCGGCGACGAACGGCGCGAGGATGCCGAACTCGGAGGGGTAGCCGCCGTCCGCGCCGACGCGACCGGGTGCCACCGCCCGGGCTCCGGGGCGCTGCGCGACGAAAGGCTCCATTCGTCGAGGGTAGGCAGCCGGCCGAGACCGATCGGGGGCATCATCCGTTGCGGTGGAGAATTCGTCGACGCGAGGTGTGGTGAAGGAGTCGACCTCGTGTGGCGGGTCTCGGCCGTATCTTCACGCGTCGAGCGCGCCCCGCCCCACGGACGGCCGACACAGGGACCTTGGACCACGGGCATACGAGAGAACTCGAAACTGACCGTCGTGGGTGCTGAAGCGGTGGGCACGGGCGTGGTTCGGAGAACCGGGTGTGTGCGATTCGAGCCGTGCCGCGGATGCGAGCGACGTACACGAGCTCGGTCTGCTCGAGCACTCGGCGCGCGCCCTCGCGGATGTCACCGAGGGACTGCGCCGCTGACGCAGCATCTCGCAAACGGGGTCACGAAACAGAGAGGGGCGGCGCCTATTGGGGGGAACAGGCGCCGCCACGACGACGCCGATTGGGGGGAATCGATTGCGCCGCCATAACCAGGCGTTCGCAAGAAGGCGTCGACCTGATGGGATTTAGTGTACCGTCGCGTGTTCCCCGCGCAAGGGACATTTATTGGGGTTGACAGGCCACTCTCAGAGAGCGGTCTAGGATCGTGCGAGAGCACTCGCACCGATGGCGATGCCCCGTGCCACCGCATGAACGACAGGATAACGATGTCCACTAATTCGATCGACAGCCTCCTCTCCGAGACACGGAAATTCCCGCCGAGCCCGGAGTTCGCGGCGCAGTCCGTGACGGAACCCGACATCCACGCGAAGGCGAAAGCCGACCGCCTCGGCTTCTGGGCAGAGAAGGCGCGCGAGCTGCACTGGCACACCCCGTTCACCGAGACACTCGACTGGTCGAACCCGCCGTTCGCCCGGTGGTTCGCCGACGGACGCATCAACGTCGCGTACAACTGTCTCGACCGCCACGTGCTCGCGGGCAACGGCGACCGCGTCGCGCTGCACTGGGAGGGCGAGCCGGGCGACAGCCGCTCCTACACCTACGCGGAACTGACCGCCGAGGTGAAGCGAGCCGCGAACGTGCTGCTGGGCCTAGGCATCGGCCAGGGCGACCGGGTCGCAATCTACATGCCGCTCGTGCCCGAGGCCGTCATCTCCATGCTGGCGGTCGCACGCATCGGAGCCGTGCACTCCGTCGTCTTCGGGGGCTTCAGCTCCGACAGCATCCGGGCGCGGATCGCCGACGCCAACGCTCGTCTCGTCATCACGGCAGACGGCGGATGGCGCAAGGGCAAGGTCTTCCCGCTCAAGGCGGCCGTCGACGCCGCCATCGCACCCCTCGAGGGTGAAGAGCCGACGAGCGTCACCGACGTGCTCGTGGTGCGTCGCGGCGAGAACGACGTCGACTGGGTGGAGGGTCGCGACCAGTGGTGGCACGAGGCACTCGCGAACGCCGCACCAGAGCACGAGGCCGAGGGCTTCGAGGCGGAGAACCCGCTGTTCATCCTCTACACGAGCGGCACGACCGGCAAGCCCAAGGGCATCCTGCACTCGAGCGGCGGCTATCTGACCCAGACCGCGTTCACGCACAAGAGCGTGTTCGACCTGCATCCCGAGACCGACGTCTACTGGTGCACGGCCGATGTCGGCTGGGTGACCGGGCACTCCTATGTCGTCTACGGTCCTCTCGCCAACGGCGCGACGCAGGTGCTGTACGAGGGCACGCCCGACACCCCGCACTCCGGACGGTGGTGGGAGATCATCCAGAAATACGGTGTCAGCATCTTCTACACCGCGCCGACCGCGATCCGCTCGTTCATGAAGATCGGGCGCCAGGTGCCGAACGAGTTCGACCTCAGCTCGCTGCGAGTGCTCGGGTCGGTCGGCGAACCGATCAACCCGGAGGCGTGGATCTGGTACCGAGACGTGATCGGCGGGGGAAAGACTCCGGTCGTCGACACGTGGTGGCAGACGGAGACGGGCGCGATCATGATCTCGGCGCTGCCCGGCATCACCGACGCGAAGCCCGGTTCGGCGCAGACGCCCATTCCGGGCATCGTCATCGACGTGCTCGGCGATGACGGCACTCGGGTCGACCCTCCGCGCGGCGGCCTTCTCGTCGTCTCCGAACCGTGGCCGTCGATGCTCCGCGGCATCTGGGGCGACCCCGACCGCTTCATCGAGACCTACTGGTCGAAGTTCTCGAGGGACGGGGTGTGGAAGTACTTCGCCGGCGACGGTGCACACGTCGACGCCGACGGCGACATCACGCTCCTCGGCCGGGTGGATGACGTGATGAACGTCTCCGGCCACCGCCTGTCGACCACGGAGATCGAATCCGCGCTCGTGTCACACCGAATCGTCGCCGAGGCGGCGGTGGTGGGCGCTGCCGACGACGACACCGGCCAGGCGGTCGTCGCGTTCGTGATCATCAAGAGCAATCAGGCGGATGCCCAGACCGCCGACGAGGCGAGCGCGCTCTTGAGGGCACACGTCGCCGAACGCATCGGCGCGATCGCGCGACCGAAGAGGGTGATCATCGTCGCGGAACTTCCGAAGACCCGCTCGGGCAAGATCATGCGTCGCCTGCTTCAGGATGTCGCCGAGGGCCGCGCGGTCGGCGACACCACGACACTTGCCGACACGAGCGTCATGCAGATCATCACCGACAAGATCCGCTAGGCGAACTCGACGACCAGCTCCACCTCGACGGGCGAATCGAGCGGCAGGACGGAGACGCCGACGGCGCTGCGCGCGTGTACGCCGGCGTCTCCGAAGATCTCGCCGAGCACCTCCGACGCCCCGTTGATGACGCCGGGCTGCCCGGTGAACGAGGGGTCGGATGCGACGAAGCCGACGACCTTGACGACGCGGGTGACGCGGTCCAGCGACCCGATCACGCTCTCCACCGCGGCGAGCGCGTTGAGCGCGCACTGGCGCGCGAGCTGCTTGCCGGTCTCGGCGGAGACGCCCGCGCCCAGCTTTCCTGTCGCGGGGAGCGCCCCGTCGACCATGGGCAGCTGGCCGGATGTGAAGACCAGGTTTCCGGAGACCAGCGCCGGGATGTACGCCGCGACGGGCGGTACGACGACCGGGAGGGTGATGCCCAGCTCGGCCAGGCGTGCGTCGATGGAGCTCATGCGTCGTCCCTCTTCTCGCGCTTCAGGTAGGCCACGAGCCCTCCCTCGGGGCCGGTGACGATCTGCACCAGCTCCCAGCCATCTGACCCCCAGTTGTTGAGAATCGCGGCGGTGTTGTGGATCATCAGGGGTGTTGTGAGGTACTCCCACGTGGTCATTTGTGTGCTTCCGCTCAGGTAGGTACGCAGAATCGTCGCGTAGCATGCATTGTATGTCTGCCCAAAACTCCCGACCTAAAGGTGTGCTCAGTGGCATCTTGGGCATGTTCGGCTTTAGCGTCATCGCGGGCATCCTTGTGACCGTCATGGTGACCCCCGCTCTCGCCGTGACGGGGGTCACCGCGTCGAACGGCATCGGCATCTTCGACAGCCTCCCCGAGTTCATCGAGATCGGCAAGCAGCCGCAGCGCAACGAGATCTACGTCACCGACACCACCAACCCCGACGGGTCGGCGCACTACGTGCCCATCGCGCAGGTGTACAGCCAGAACCGACAGGAAGTGCAGTGGGACGGGGTCTCGCAGTTCGTCAAGGACGCGACCGTCGCGGGCGAGGACCGCCGCTTCTACGAGCACGGCGGCGTCGACCTCCAGGGCACCATCCGAGCGGCCATCGGCAACGTGAGCGGCGGCGACACGAGCGGCGCCTCCACCCTCTCGATGCAGCTCGTCAAGAACATCTACATCCAAGAGGCGCTGCAGCAGCCGACCGAGGAAGAGCGCAAGGCGGGCGTCGCGGCGGCGCAGGCTGGCACCTTCGATCGCAAGATCAAAGAGATGAAGCTCGCGATCGGCCTCGAGAAGCGCTACACGAAAGACGAGATCCTCCTCGCCTACATCAACATCGCCGGATTCGGCGGCAACAACTACGGCATCGAGTCGGCCGCCCAGCGGTACTACGGCGTATCGGCCAAGGATGTGACCCTCGCCCAGGCGGCGAGCCTCATCGCGATCGTGCAGGAGCCGGGTGCGCGCGGCCTCGACAGCCCCGAGAACTATCCCGCCAACCAGGAGCGCCGCGACGTCATCCTGAAGAACATGTTCGTCGAGAAGATGATCGACCAGGCGCAGCTCGACGCGGCACTCGCGACCCCGATCGACCCGACCACCGTCGTTCTCAAGCCCTATACGAACGGATGCGTCGCCGCCCACCCCTACGCGACCTACTTCTGCGACTACATCACGAAGCTGATCCCCGAGCTCGACGCCCTCGGCGCGACGCCCGACGAACGCAAGGCCAACTGGAAGGTGGGCGGCTACAAGCTGTACACCACCCTCGACCTGCGGGTGCAGACGACCGCTCAAGACGTGCTGGCGGCCAAAGCGCCGGCCGGTGAGACCCGCTTCCAGCTCGGCGCGGCGTCGACCTCGGTTCAGGTCGGCACCGGCCGCATCCTGACGATGGCGCAGAACAAGACCTTCAACGACACCGAGGCTGCGATCGCCGACCCCCGACTGACGGCAGTGAACTACAACACCGACCGGGAGTACGGCGGATCGCGTGGCTTCCAGGTCGGATCGACCTACAAGCTGTTCACCCTCCTCAACTGGCTGAAGAGCGGCCGCGGGCTCAACGAGGTCGTGGACGGAAACGCGCGCACCCTCTCGCAGTCTGCCTTCACCAACACCTGCACGGGCGGAGAGGACGGCGTCAACGATGGTCCGTTCGGCGGACCATGGCCGTTCAAGAACTCCTCCGGCGAGAAGGGCAACCGCACGGTGCTCGCCGCCACCGCGGCATCCATCAACGGCGCCTACGCGTCGATGGGCCTGCAGCTCGACCAGTGCGAGACGAAGAACATCGCGAAGGCCCTCGGCGTGCACCCCGCCAACACGATGGACAACCCGGAGACCGACCGATTCGAGAACCGCCTGGAATCGAACCCCTCCGCCATCCTCGGCACGAACGCCATCGCACCCCTCACGATGGCTGCGGCGTACGCGACGATCGCGAACCACGGCGTCTACTGCAAGCCGATTGCCGTCGACTCGGTCACCAACTCCGACGGCGAGGCACTGCCCGGCCAGACCCGTGACTGCCACCAGGCGATCGACCCTGAGGTCGCCGCGACGGCCGCCTTCGCGCTGCAGAACGCCATGAAGGGCTACGCCGGCAACCCGAAAGACGGCACGGCGATGATGGGCAAGACGGGAACCACCGACGACTTCGACCAGACCTGGCTGATGAGCTCGTCGAGCGCCGTCACTACGGCCGTGTGGTTCGGCAACATCGTCAACAAGTACCCGATCTCGAAGTACGCGGGCGGCCTCAACAACCGCCACAACATCGCGAAGCCCATCAATATCAACACCAACAAGTACTACCCGGGCGGCCCGTTCGACCAGCCGTCGCCGAGACTCGTCAACGGTGCGGGGATCACCCTGCCCAGCTTCGTCGGCGGAACCGTCGACAACGCCAAGGGCATCATCGAAGGCATCAAGCTGACCTACGCCGACGGAGGACAGGAAGAGTCCGCCCAGCCGGCTGGTGTCGTCACGCGCACCGACCCGGCCGAGGGCACGGTGATGGCTCGCGGCCAGACCGTCACCGTCTTCACGAGCAACGGTGCCCTCAAGGTCATGCCCGACGTCGTGAGCGCGGGGCTCACCTACAACGATGCGGCCGCCCAACTCGCCTCGAGCGGCTTCGTCAAGGTCTCGAAGACGTGCGTCGCCCTCTCGTCGCCGACAGACCCGTACATCGGCAAGGTCATCTCGAGCAACCCGACGACCGGCGCCGTCACGCGTGCGACCGACCCGGTCGTTCTCGGCGTCGGCGCCGTGAACAAGTCGAGCTGTTGACACACCCGGCGATCAAGACGGCCGCCGCCACCCTCGGCGCGGTGGCAGCCGTCGGGGCAGGCACCCTCGCGTGGGGTGGCCTCGTCGAGCGCAACCGGTTCGTGGTGCGCCATGAGGTGCTGCCCATCTTGGAGCCCGGCGCTCGCACACTCACCGTGCTGCACTTGGCCGACCTGCACCTCGCGCCCTGGCAGCGAGCCAAGCAGGAGTGGGTGCGCTCGCTCTCCGACCTCGAGCCCGACCTCATCGTCAACACCGGCGACAACCTCGGCCACGACGACGCGTACGAGGCCCTCGAATACACGCTTGCCCCGTTCGCATCCGTCCCCGGCGTCTACGTCAACGGCTCCAACGACTACTACGGCCCGTCGTTCAAGAACCCGCTGCGCTACTTCGTCGGGCCGAGCGAGCACCGCCCCAGGTCCGTCGACCTCGACACCCCACGCCTCGAGGCCTTCTTCCAAGACGACCTCGGATGGCTCGGCCTCAACAACACCGCACGGGCGATGACGATTCGCGGTTCCCGCCTCGAGTTCTTCGGCGTCAACGACGCACACCGCGGCTGGGACACGCTGGGGGCGCTCCCCGGGGCGATCGAGAACATGCGCGAGAACGTGGAGTGGCCTCCCGGCCGCCCCGGCCAGGAGTCCATCTCCATCGGCGTCACGCACGCGCCATACCAGCGGGTGCTCAACTCCTTCGTGACCAACGGGGCCAATCTGATTCTCGCCGGGCACACCCACGGTGGGCAGATCCGTCTGCCCGGCGTGCCACCCCTCGTGACGAATTGCGATATCCCGCGAGACCAGGCGCAGGGCCTCAGCGTGTGGCATCACGCGCGGCGTGCCGCCTATCTCAACGTGTCGGCCGGGCTCGGCACATCGATCTACGCGCCCGTTCGCATCGCATGTCGGCCCGAAGCGGTCGTAGTGACATTAACCGCCGGAGATTTCAGCTATTCTTGATAGGTTCACGTCGCCAGCGACGGGAAAGATCGGGGTGTGGCGCAGCTTGGTAGCGCGCTTCGTTCGGGACGAAGAGGTCGTGGGTTCGAATCCCGCTACCCCGACACAAACACGAGACGCCCTCCTTCGGGAGGGCGTTTCGTGCATTACGGATGCGGCTACGCGAAGTCGGGGTCCGGCCCGCCCTGGTAGCTGAAGTCGACGCGGTCGCGCCTGCCGTTGTTGAGCACGCCGTCGCTCTCCTCGAGGTAGCACTTCCCGCAGAGCGACTGGTAGCTGACCTCCGTCGACGTGGTTCCTGCGCTGAGCCCAGCCGATGTATCGATCGCCACCTGGTCGCCGTCGAAGACGAAACGACCGTTGACGGTGCGTGCGTTGAAGACGGCCTTGCGCCCGCAGCGGCAGATGGTCTTGAGCTCCTCGAGGGAGTGAGCGATCTCGAGCAGGCGGCGGCTGCCCGGGAAGGCGACCGTCTGGAAGTCGGTGCGGATGCCGTAGGCGAGCACCGGCACACCCTCGAGGATGGCGATTCGCAGGAGGTCGTCGACCTGCGTCTCGGTGAGAAACTGCGCCTCGTCGACGAGAAGGCAGCTGACATCCGACCCGGTCTCACGCAGCACCCTGGCACGCTCGGCAGCAAAGGCGACGTAGATGTCTTCATCGGGAGCGACGGTGAAGTCGACGGGCCGTGAGACACCCAGGCGCGACACGATGTCGTTGTCGCCCTTCGTGTCGATGCCGGGCTTGGCGAGCAGCACCTGCTGGTCGCGCTCCTCGTAGTTGAAGGCAGCCTGCAGAAGCGCGGTGCTCTTGCCGCTGTTCATCGCGCCGTAGCGGAAATAGAGTTTGGACATTTAAAGTAGGTATCCGTCTTCCGCGGCGCGTCTGATCAGCTCCGCCTTTTTGCTCGCTGGTCGATTCGCCTTCGCGTACTTCTCGCGAACGCGGCGCAGGTAGGTCTTCGCCGTCTCGTATTGCACGTTCATCTTGTTCGCCACTTCGACGGTGCTGTGCCCGGAGACGTAGAGACGGAACGCCTCGACCTCTCCGGCGCTCAACTTGGGCCTCGACTGGGTCGTCGCACCGACCGGCAGTGGACGCCAGTCGCGTTGCACGGCGGTGTTCGGCCGCACGCCCATGATCGCGCGAGCGGCATCCATCACTTCGCGCATCGGCAGGGTCTTGGAGAGGAATCCGGCCGCGCCGGCGGCGAGCGCGCGGTCGCGTGACTCACGGCTGTCGAGACTCGTCAACACGATCACCTTCGCACCCGCGGCGCGGCAGGTGCGCACGCGCGCCTCGATGGACACGGGCTCCTTGAGTTGGAAGTCGAGGAACACCAGGTCTGTCGGGAAGTTGTCGCTGTGCACGAGCTCGAGCCAGCTGCTCGCGCTGAGCACGAGGTCGAAGTCGGGGGCGTTGGCGAATATCCAGCTGCTCAGGCTGTCGAGCAACACCTCGTGGTCGTCGAGGATGGCTAGTCGAACGCGCATGGGGTCGGGGGTGTTCATCGAACCCCCACCTCCCGTCCTGCCATCAACGCTGCTCATATGAAAACCTTAGTGTCAGGGTCGGCTCATCGTGATCGACGTGCAGGTCGGTGAATGCCACCCGCATCACCGCGAGGAACGGTGCTATGTCGGCGCGGGCGTCGTTGGCGTCGCATTCCAGCGCGGCGCGAAGCAGCACCTTGCAGCGGCTCTTCGTGGCGGTGATCTGCACCGACGACGCGTCGGGCTTCAGCGAACCGGCACGGTGCAGGGCCACGATGAGCGCCCGCAGCGCCGTTCGCTGGTCGGCAGACATGTGCTCGGCGAGCCGCTCCTCGTCCCGCACGGTGGCGCTCAGGGCGTCCCCGCCGACGCGTGAGGAGCGCGCCACGTCCTCGAGAACGACGTCGAGCCACGTGCGGTCCGCCTCGGCGACCATGACCGAGCGGATGGCGTCGGCGATCTGCCGCGCCCGATCGCGTGTCTCCTCCGTGACGGTCTCACCCGCGAGAACCTCGCTGAAGAACGGCACGACCTCCTGGTTGAGGATGGTGACGCGGTCTTGCTGCACGGAACGCGCGATCGATTCGCCGCGCTGGTCGCTCATCGCCGAGAAGGCACGATCGGTGCGCACCCGCCAGTGGTCGAGGCTGCGCACGAGCACGTCGGCGAAGGCCGCCGAGGCGAGGCCCATGGCGAGCACGGGCGTCACCCCGACCACGACGAACGCGAGCGGCGGAAGACCCGACGGGGAATTCCGCGCCTGAGCGACGTCCAGCACCCCCGTCAGGATGGCGGCGAACACCGTCGCCGTCGCGAGCTCTTTCGCCGGCCGATACGGCGCGAGGGCGAGCACGTACAACCCGATCGCGGGTCCGCCCCAGTCGTCGCGCGCGGAGGCGTCTGTCGACCACGTCGCCGTCACGTTCACCGCATGGGCGAGAGCGCTGCATCCGACGACGAGCACGAGGGTTCGAGAGGTGAGTGGTGCGCGGAGCGGACTCGACTGCAGTGCCAGCGCTATCCCGGCCATGAGGGTGAGCACTATCGCGAATACCGCGAGCGCCGGATTCGAGACGTCGTCGCGGTGCAGGATGGTCGCGCCGATGGCATAGAGCGGCACGACGACCGCCGCCAGGTAGCCGGCGGGGCGTGCGACGAGCGCCGCGAGCGGGTCGCGCTGCTGCAGCGTGCGTTCGGGCGTCACGAGGCCGGCTCCGCGGCGCTCGACGCGCGTTGTGCGGGAAGCCGCATGAGCACTGATGTGCCCGTTCCGGGCGTCGACCACACCTGCACGGTGCCGTCCACGGCCTCGATGCGGCTGCGCACAGACTGCCGCAGTCCCAGCCTGTCGACGCTTGTCTCGCCTTCAGAGAATCCCTTGCCGCCGTCGATGATCATGATGGACACCTCGGAGGCCGATCCGTAGACGACCACCTCGGCTTCGTCGGTGCCCGAGTGCTTGAGCACGTTCACGAGGCACTGCTTCACGGCGAGCGCGGCGGCGACCTGTCGCGCCGGCTCGAGGCGCGCCACGGCGGAGCGGTCGCCACTCAGCGCGACGTTGAGGCCGAGGTCGCGCGCCTCGTCTATGGCGCGGGACAGTCGTGTTCCGAGCCATTCCGACCGGGAGGGGATCTCCTCCGAGTCGCGCTCGTCGACGAGCCACTCCTGTCCGATAAGCACCTCGAGGTCACGCTCGACGCGGTCGCGGAGGTCGGCGCGCAGGGGGCCGTCGGTCGTGGTCGCCACGGCGGCGAGGTGGTTGAGGATAGTGTCGTGCATCATGGCCGCCGCCCGAGTCTCCAAGCGGTGACGGATGTCGGACAGGTGCTCGTCTCGCGCCGCCCGGTGCAGGCTGGGTTGCGCGTCGGCCACGCGTCGCCTGCTGATTCCGATCACCACGAGGGTGGAGAGCAGCACGACGACGGCGGACAGCACCGTCAGGTCAGGCGCGATCACCGCTCCGGTCTGCAGCGCGGCGAGCACCGTCACGACCTCGCCGACGGCGAACCCGAGCACGCTCCACACGGCGAGGCGGTGCACTCCGACGCCCGCCCCGCCGACGAAGAGCAGCGCGATCTTGGCCATCGAGAACACGAACGAGTTCGTCTCGGCGGTGCCGGGAAACTGGAGGGAGCCGATGAGCACGAACCAGTAGAGACAGGCGCCCCCGACGAGCAGGTACGTGGCGGTGTAGAAGAGGCTTCGATGGCGTTCGAGCAGCCAGAGCACGAGGGCCATCGGCGCCAGCGCGAACGCGATCGGCCACAGGGTGACGCCGGGATCCGCCTGCTGGAAGAGCAGCACCATGACGAACGCCGCAGCGAGGCAGGTGAGCGCGATCACGTGAGAAGCTCGCGCGAACGCGCGACTCTCGCTGTGCGGCGCGAGATGCCCAGGTAGTCCGAGAGACATCTCAGATCCCCCTCAACTCGACGGTGGTATCCACGACGCTAATCGATGTAGCGAGTTTGGTCTCACCCCAGTTCGGGAAGGGCAGCGCGCCTGCGCCCGCGATCGCGAAAGGCCGCCAACGGGGTCAGCGAGGGATCTGCAGCACCTCGGCGGTGTGGGTCATGATCGCGTCGGCGCGCTTCGCGTCGTCGGCGAGCATGGTGCCGAAACTCGGCACCATGCGGGTGATGAGTGGTCGCCACGCCTCGATACGGTCGGGGAAGCACTTCTCGATGAGCCCGAGCATGATGGGCGCGGCGGTCGAGGCGCCCGGAGACGCGCCGAGCAGACCGGCGATGGTCCCGTCGGCAGACGCCACGACCTCCGTGCCGAACTGGAGCACGCCGCGCTTCTTGGCGTCCTTCTTGATGACCTGCACGCGCTGCCCCGCGGTGATGCGGTACCAGTCCTTCTGCTCACCGTGCGGGATGAACTCGCGCAGTTCGTCGAACTTGGCGGTCTCCTTCGCGGTGAGCTGTCCGATGAGGTACTTCACGAGGCTGAGGTTGCCCAGGCCGGCAGCGACCATGGGCACGAGGTTGTGCGTACGGATCGACTTGAACAGGTCGAACCACGACCCGGTCTTGAGGAACTTGGGGCTGAACCCCGCATACGGGCCGAACATGAGACTCGACGTGCCGTCGATGACGCGCGCGTCGAGGTGCGGCACCGACATGGGCGGCGCGCCGACGGCCGCCATGCCGTACACCTTGGCCTGGTGTTTCGCGACGAGCTCGGGGTTGTCGGTGCGCAGGAACTCGCCGCTGACCGGGAAGCCGCCGAAGCCGTGGATCTCCGGGATGCCGCTCTTCTGCAGCAGGTTGAGCGCGTTTCCGCCCGCGCCGACGAAGACGAATCGCGCGAGCTGCACGAACGGCGTCTGGCCGACCTCGCGCTTGTAGCTGATGCGCCAGAGTCCGTCCTTCTGCCGCTTGAGGCCCGTGACCTTGGCGCCTGTGGTGATCTCCGCGCCGTTGTCGCGCAGGTAGTCGATCAGGCTCGACGTGAGCGCCCCGAAGTTGACGTCGGTACCGGCGGCGATGTGCGTCGCGGCGATCGGCTGGTTCTTCGCACGACCGGGGATGAGCATGGGCGCCCAGCCGCGGATGATGTGGGCGTCTTCGCTGTACTCCATGCCCGCGAACAACGGATGGCCCTTGAGCGCCTCGAACCGCTTGCGCAGGAACTCGACGTTCGACTCGCCCCAGACGAAGCTCATATGCGGCGTCGGGTTGATGAAGCTCGACGGCTCGGGCAGCTGGCCGCTCTCGACGAGGTGCGACCAGAACTGCCGCGACACCTGAAACTGCTCGTTCACCTTGACGGCACTCGCGATGTCGATCGTGCCGTCGGGTCGCAACGGCGTGTAGTTGAGCTCGCACAGCGCGGAGTGGCCGGTGCCGGCGTTGTTCCACGGGTTCGAGCTCTCCTCGGCGACGGTGCCGAGCTTCTCGAATACTTGGATCGACCAGTCCGGCTCGAGCTGCTTGAGCATCGTGCCGAGGGTGGCACTCATGATGCCACCGCCGATCAGGGCAACGTCAACGGGGGTTTCGGCGGGACTCACTCCCCCAGCTTACGCGGCGGCAAGGCGACACCCGAAAGGCGTGCGCGCTGGCGGCAGACGCTCGCGGCGGGGTGTCGCATCCGCGCCACCGCTAGAGGCCGAGCTTCTCGAGCCGGGCGTGCATCTTCTCCGCGATGGCCGCGTAGCCAGCGTCGTTGGGGTGCAGCCCGTCGTCGGCCATCCACTCCGGGTGACCCTCAATCCAGTGCGACGCCTCGGGGATGTAGTCGGCGCCGATCTCCGCTGCGGCGTCTCTCACCCACCGGCCGATCACGTCTACCGACGACGGCCGTTCGTCGGCGTACCAGAACGGCTCGACGACCACGATGCGCGCGTCGGGCAGCTCACGGTGCAGGCGGTCGAAGTCGGCACCGATCTGGCGCTCGATCCCGGTCGCCGAGAAGTCGTAGGAGAAGTTGTCGTTGAGGCCCATCGTCACGATGACGATCTCCGGCTCGGCGTCGATGACCATGCTCGGCAGGTCGCCCTCACCGAACACCGATCGGTTGGTGATGAATCCCAGCCCGTTGACGCTCGGATTGATCTCGTCCCAGTTGCGCTTGGCGCTCACGATGGTCGACCAGCGCTTCTTCGGGCTGGATGCCCCCGTGCCGAGCGTGTACGAGTCGCCGTAGAAGGCGACGCGCGTGCCCGTCCCGGAGCGCGGCCCCGCTCCTTCCGGGTCGGTGGATGGTGCAGACAAGGCTACTCCGATCGCCACGAGCGCGCACAGAGCGGCCGCGACGGCGAGCCTGATTCGCGTGTTCACACCACTCATTCGACACCAAGCGCGGCGGGGATTGGTTCGGCGCGGTGATGCACTCTGCGGCGGGCGTCGTCGGGCGCCCGCCCGCACTGCGTTCCCGACCGGCGTCCGAGTGCCGCGATTCCCGAGCCGACAAGGCCGAGCGCAGGATGGCGGCGATGGGTGATCGGGGCGCTGCCGCCCTATTCGAGACGATCGACCAGATCTTCGACCCCGGGCACCCCGCGCTCGCCCTGCTCGGACGCGCACTCGCCGCGGCAGAAGCGGTCGAGTACTCCGTGCTCGGCACGTCTGTCTACGAGCCCGTGCTCATCGCCCCCGCTGGCGGTGCGTCGACGGTCGGCGCGGCTCAGGCGGAGACGAGCTTCGCGGCGACGAGTTCCGCGATCTGCACGGCGTTGAGGGCCGCACCCTTGCGCAGGTTGTCGTTGCTGACGAACATCGCGAGCCCGCGTCCAGCGGGTGCGCCCTCGTCCTGGCGGATGCGTCCGACGTAGGAGGGGTCTTTCCCCGCCGCCTCGAGCGGCGTGGGCACGTCGGTGAGCACGACGCCGGGAGCGCTCGCGAGCAACTCCTTCGCGCGTTCTACCGAGAGCGCCGAACCGAACTCGGCGTTGATCGCGAGCGAGTGACCGCTGAACACGGGAACGCGCACGCAGATCCCGCTCACGAGCAGGTCGGGAAGGCCGAGGATCTTGCGGCTCTCGTTGCGCAGCTTCTTCTCCTCGTCGGTCTCGAAGAGCCCGTCGTCGACGAAGTTGCCGGCCTGCGGGATGACGTCGAACGCGATCGTCTTCGGAAATGTCTTCGCCTCGCCGAAGTCGACGGACGAGCCGTCGTGCACGAGCGACCGCGGGTCCTGCTCGATGGCCGCCTTGGTCTGGGCGTAGAGCTCCTCGCCGCCGACGAGTCCGGCGCCGGAGACCGCCTGGTAGGTGGAGACGATGAGTCGCTCGAGCCCCGCCTCGTCATGCAGCACCTTCAGCACGGGCATGGCTGCCATGGTCGTGCAGTTCGGGTTCGCGATGATGCCCTTGCGCGCGTCGGCGATGGCCTCCGGGTTCACCTCGCTGACCACCAGGGGAACGTCGGGGTCCATGCGGAAGCCGCTCGAGTTGTCGATGACGAGCACTCCGGCCGCCGCGAAGCGGGGAGCCTGCGCCTTCGACGTCGTGGCGCCAGCGGAGAAGATGGCGATGTCGAGCCCCGTCGGGTCGGCGGTCGAGGCGTCTTCGACGACGATGTCGGCGCCGCGGAAGGGCAGGGTGCTGCCCGCGCTGCGCGCCGACGCGAAGTAGCGGATCTCGGCGACCGGGAAGTCGCGCTCCTCGAGGAGGCGACGCACGACCGCGCCCACCTGGCCGGTGGCGCCGACGACGCCGATTCGTACTCCGCTGTTCTCGCTCATTGCAGTTCCGCTCGTGACTCGGGGGCCCGTGCGGGCCGGGGCAATTCTAGCTGCAGGCGCGCGTCAGCGCCCGGTGCCGCCGTGGACGACGGCGGGCACGTCGGCGTCGAGGCCGAAGGCGTTGTGCACGACGCGCATGGCCTCGTTGACGGTGTCGGCACGCGTCACCACGGAGATGCGGATCTCGCTCGTGGAGATCATCTCGATGTTGATGCCGGCATCGAAGAGAGCGGTGAAGAGCTTGGCGGTCACGCCGGCGCTCGTGCGCATTCCCGCACCCACCACGGCGAGCTTGCCGATCTGGTCGTCGTGCTGCAGGGAGTCGAAGCCCGCCTCCGCCTGCTCGGCCGTGAGGGCCGTGATGACGGTCGCCGCATCCGACTTCGGCAGCGTGAAGGAGATGTCGGTGCGTCCGGTCGTCGCGGTCGACACATTCTGCACGATCATGTCGATGTTCGCGTTGGTCTTGGCGACGATCGTGAAGATCTGCGCGGCCTTGCCGGGGATGTCGGGAACCCCGACCACCGTGATCTTCGCTTCGCTCAGGTCGGCCGCGACACCGGTGATGATTGGCTCTTCCACGATCTCTCCATCCTTCGGGTTGGTGACGATTGTGCCCTCGTTGTTGTTGAATGACGAGCGCACGTGCAGGGTCACCCCGTGACGTCGGGCGTATTCGACCGCCCTGATGTACAAAACTTTGGCTCCGGATGCCGCGAGCTCGAGCATCTCCTCGCTGGAGATGCGGTCGATCTTGCGGGCGGCGGGCACGACCCGGGGGTCCGCGGTGAAGATGCCGTCGACATCCGTGTAGATCTCGCAGACGTCGGCGTCGAGCGCCGCAGCCAGCGCTACCGCCGTGGTGTCGGAGCCGCCGCGGCCGAGGGTCGTGATGTCGCCGGTGCCGCGGTTGAAGCCCTGGAAGCCCGCGACGATGGCCACGTACCCCGCGTCGAGGGCGTCGCGCACGCGCTTGGGCGTGACATCGACGATGCGTGCTGCCCCGTGCTGTGCGTCGGTGATCATGCCGGCCTGGCTGCCGGTGTACGACCGCGCCTCCATGCCGAGGCTCTTGATCGCCATCGCCAGCAGGGCCATGGAGATGCGCTCGCCCGCGGTGAGAAGCATGTCGAGTTCGCGACCGGATGGCACGGGCACGACCTTCTCAGCGAGGTCGAGCAGCTCATCCGTCGTGTCGCCCATGGCGCTCACGACGACGACGACCTCGTGGCCTGCCTTGCGGGTCTCGACGATGCGCTTGGCGACGCGCTTGAGGCCCTCGGCATCGGCCACGGAGGATCCACCGTACTTCTGTACGATCAGGCTCACGTGTTTCTCCTGCGGTTTCTCGGGACGGGCTCGGTATCCGGCCCAATGAGCGATTCTAGCGGGGAGCCGTGGAGTGTTACGCGGTGTGCCGCGCGGCCGGAAGAGCGGCGGGGCGAACATCCGCCCCCCGAGGCGCCACTCGACGACGGAAGCGTGCCCCGCTGGTCTGGGGCCTAGTGCTCGGCGAGCCGACGGCCCTCGAAGGCGCGACCGAGGGTGACCTCGTCGGCGTACTCGAGGTCGCCGCCGACGGGGAGACCGGATGCGAGGCGCGTGACGCGGAGGTTCGGTTGCTGCAGCAGGCGCGTCAGGTAGGTCGCGGTCGCCTCGCCCTCGAGGTTGGGATCGGTCGCGATGATGACCTCGGTCACGAGCCCGTCGCTCAGCCGCTGCAGGAGCTGCCGGATGCGCAGGTCGTCGGGGCCGATGCCATCGATCGGACTGATAGCCCCGCCGAGCACGTGGTACAGCCCCTTGAACTCGCGGGTGCGCTCGACCGCGACGACGTCTTTCGCCTCCTCGACGACACAGATGGTGGCCGGCGAGCGGCGCGGGTCGCGGCAGATGCTGCAGGTCTCGCTCTCGGTGACGTTGCCGCAGATCGCGCAGAACCGCACCTTGTCGCGCACCTCGGTGAGCACCTCGGCGAGCCGGCTCACGTCGAAGCTCTCGGTCTGCAGGATGTGGAAGGCGATGCGCTGTGCAGACTTCGGACCGATGCCGGGCAGTCGGCCGAGCTCATCGATCAGTTCCTGGACGATTCCTTCGTACACGGCTTAGAAGTCTTTCGGTACGACGCGGGCGGTCACGGGTTGTTCTTCAACGAAGTTGGCGTTCAGAATCTCACGCACGACGGCCTCCCCGTAGCGCGAGTCGGCGGCGGTCGGCACGGGCACGACCTTGGCGGCCGGCTTGCGCGCCGCGGCGCGCTGGGCGTCGAGCTCCTGCTGCGTGGGCGGGCTCGGCGGAATCGCGGCGACTGCCCAGCCGCTCGGCTCGACCTCAGGCTCGGTCGGCTCGGGCGCCTCGTCGTCGGCCGGTGGCGGCGTCGGGTTGGCGGGGGCCGAGGGGTTGGCGGGGGCCGAGGCGGCGCGCGGCTGGGCGAGCTGGCCGGCGGCCGGCGCGACGTTCACCTGCGCGATGAATTTCACACGGAGTCCGAGCACGTCGATGATGGCGCTGCGCAGGATGGCGCTGACTCCCTCGCCGGCTGGTGTGAGCTCCTTGAACTTCGCCTGGTCGGTCTGGTTCGAGAATGTGAGCACCAGGATGTCGCCGTCGAGCGCGCGCACCTGCGCGTTGAACACGACCGTCCACGCGTTCATGCTCGCCTTCTGCACGAGGTCGAGCACCTCCGGCCACGTATCCTTCATCTGCTGCAGCGTCACGGCGGTGGGTGCATCGGCGGCGGCCGTCTTCCCCTCGCCGGGCGGGGCGGATGGTGCGGGCCGCTCCCCCGCGGGCGGGCCGTCGCTCTCCGACGGAGCGTGCACCGCGGCAGCCGAGGGCGCGTTGGTCGAGACGGACTCGACCGACTCGAGCGTCTCGACGGCCGTCTCCGCGTCGCCCGAGGCGCCGGCGGCAGACGTGGGCGCGTCGTCGGGGGCGGAAGCGGTGGCGGAAGCGGTGGCGGAAGGGGTCACCGGCGGCTGAGGCGTGGCGGCACCGGCGGTCGGCGTCGCGGCACGCGGGGCACCCGGGACGGCGACCGCGGGCCATGAGCCCGTCGCGGCGACCGGCTGCACGGGTACCCCGGTCGGGGCGTCCGGGTGCTCGGGATCGATCACGCGCTCCACGGTCGGGGCCGGCTGGGGGCGCGCGGGCTCCGGCCGCACGGGCTCGATGCGCGGCGGCGTGGCCGGAGCAGTCGCGGCCACAGCGGGGCGTTCGGGAGCCCGGGAGGGCGCGCTCGCGGGGCGTTGCGGGGCTCCGACGGCCGAGGCAGCAGCACCGCCGCCAGCATCCGCGCCGACTGCACCGGTGTCGACGCCCACCCGACGCTCGAGACGCTCGACGCGGGCGAGGGCACCGCGGTTGGTGTCGTCGCTCGCGGGAATGAGGATGCGCGCGGCCATGAGCTCGAGATGCAGCCGCGGCGAGGTCGCGCCCGTCATCTCGGTGAGCGCGGCGTTGACGATGTCGGCGGTGCGGGAGAGTTCGGCCTGCCCGAAGGTCGCGGCCTGTGCCGCCATCCGCACCAGCTCGTCGGAGGGGATTCCGCGCAACACCGCTGCGGCGTGGTCGGCCGTCGCCGCGACGATGATGAGGTCGCGCAGGCGCTCGAGCAGGTCTTCGACGAAACGACGCGGGTCTTGCCCGGTCTGGATGACGCGGTCGACCGCGGCGAATACCGCGGCGTTGTCGCGCTGGCCGAAGGCCTCGACCGCCTCGTTGAGCAGCGTGCCGTGGGTGTAGCCGAGCAGCGCGACGGCCCGCTCGTACGCGACGACGGTGGCCCCCGACCCGGAGGGCGCGTCCGACCCACTGATGAGCTGGTCGAGCAGCGAGAGGGTGTCGCGCACTGAGCCGCCACCGGCACGGACGACGAGCGAGAGCACGCCGGGCTCGACGGTGACCTTCTCGGAGTCGCAGAGCTGCTGCACGTACTCGAGCATCTGCGCCGGCGGGACGAGCCGGAACGGGTAGTGGTGCGTGCGCGACCTGATCTTGCCGATGACCTTCTCGGGCTCGGTCGTCGCGAAGATGAACTTGACGTGCTCGGGCGGCTCCTCGACGATCTTGAGCAGGGCGTTGAACCCGGTCGACGTCACCATGTGGGCCTCGTCGAGGATGAAGATCTTGTAGCGGTCACGGGCGGGGGCGAAGATTGCGCGCTCGCGGAGATCGCGGGCATCATCCACACCACCGTGGCTCGCGGCGTCGATCTCGACGACATCGAGCGAACCGCCGCCGTCTCGGCTGAGCTCGACACACGAGGGGCACACGCCGCACGGGGTGTCGGTGGGGCCTTCGGCGCAGTTGAGGCACCGGGCGAGGATGCGGGCGGATGTCGTCTTGCCACAGCCACGCGGACCGCTGAACAGGTAGGCGTGGTTGACCCGGTCGGTGCGCAGCGCGGTGCGCAGCGGATCGGTCACCTGTGACTGGCCGATCAGTTCAGCGAAAGTCTCTGGCCGATAACGGCGATATAGGGCGGTGACCACCCGTCAAGAGTAGCCGTCGGCACCGACAGTCGTCGGCGCGTGTGGAGGGTGCCCGGGTGTGGAGAGCCGCACCCGCCCGATCGCGCGGCCGGGGAGCAGAACTCGGTGTGCCGAGATCCGCCGAGGCCACGAACCGGGCCACGGGGTGCACCATCGCGATGGTCTCGAAGACGACGATCCGGTCGGATTCGTGATGCAGCAGCGGGCCGGGAGCAAACGTCGTCCCCGTCAGGCCGCTGCTCCAATAACGTCCGATGTGACGAGCGCCCGATGTGACGCCGTTGACGAACACGCTTCCCTTGGGCTGAGCACCCCGAGCGGCGCACCGTGGCCCCGCGCCGATTTCGCTGCCGAGAGTGACGCCCGCGCCCGAACGTTCGGGCGCGAGCGTCACTTCCGAGCGCGAGAGCGGCCGCGCCGACGACTTCGCCCCGTCGCTCCGCCGCGAGCGGGCACCCGCCCCGCGGCGCTACGGCGCCACCACCGACAGCGCCTGGCGGGCGATCTCGAGCTCCTCGTTCGTGGGGATTACGAGCACCGCGACGGGAGCTCCCGCGGGCGAGATGAGGCGCGGCGCCCGGGACGCGAGCTCGTTGCGGTCGGTGTCGACGCGGATGCCGAGGAACTCGAGCCCCGCAAGGGCGCGCCGACGCAGCAGGCCGTTGTTCTCCCCGACGCCGGCCGTGAACACGAGCGCGTCCAGCCCGCCGAGCTGCGCGACGTAGGCGCCGATGTAGTGCCGGATGCGGTGCCGCCACACGGCGAGCGCCGCCTCGGCCGCCTCATCGCCCGAAGCCGCGGCGTGCTGCACGTCGCGCATGTCGCCCGTGCCGGTGAGGCCGAGCAGTCCGCTGCCGCGGTTCAGCAGCGAGTCGAGCTCCTCGAATCCGAGCCCGGCCTGGCGATGCAGGTGGAAGATGATCGCCGGGTCGATGTCGCCCGAACGCGTTCCCATCACGAGCCCCTCGAGCGGCGTGAGCCCCATCGAGGTGTCGATCGACCGCCCGCCGTCGATGGCGGCGACGGATGCGCCGTTGCCGAGGTGCAGCACGATGGTCTTGAGCGACTCCAGTGGCCGGTCGAGGAAGATCGCGGCCTGCTCGGAGACGTATTTGTGCGATGTGCCGTGGAACCCATAGCGGCGGATCTTGTGCTCCGCAGCGAGATCGCGGTCGATCGCGTAGGTGTAGGCCTCGGGCGGGAGCGTCTGGTGGAACGCGGTGTCGAACACGACGACCTGCGGCACGCCCAGGAAGATGCGCTGCGCGGCCCGGATGCCCGCGAGGTTGGCGGGGTTGTGCAGCGGCGCGAGGGCCGACAGCTCCTCGATGTCGGCGATCACGTCGTCGGTGACGAGCGTCGGACCCGTGAACCGCGATCCGCCGTGCACCACCCTGTGACCGATGACGACGGGAGGCGAGAAGGCCAGGTCGGGGCCGTATTCGGCGAAGGCCTCGGTGAGCACCTTGAGCGCGGCGCCGTGATCGGCGATCGCCACCCGCTTCTCGTGCTTGTCGCCCGCCGTCGTGTGGTTCACGGTGCTCGTCGACTCCCCGATGCGGTCGATCGCCCCAGACGCGAGGGTGGACTCGCCGTCGAGCTCGATCAGCTGGTACTTCAGTGACGACGAGCCGCTGTTGATGATGAGAGCGAGGCTCATGAGGGGGCCCCGTCGACAGGCGCAGCGACCGCGGGCGGCTCGGCGACCGAGACGGCGGACGCGGCCTGGATGGCCGTGATGGCCACGGTGTTGACGATGTCGCGCACGAGGGCTCCCCGGGAGAGGTCGTTGATCGGCTTGTTGAGTCCCTGCAGCACCGGGCCGACGGCGACGGCGCCGGCGCTGCGCTGCACCGCCTTGTACGTGTTGTTGCCGGTGTTGAGGTCGGGGAAGATGAACACGGTCGCCCGCCCGGCGACGAGCGAGCCGGGCATCTTCGATTCGCCGACCGCTGCGTCGGCCGCTGCGTCGTACTGGATCGGCCCGTCCACGGCGAGATCGGGGCGGCGCTCGCGCACCAGGGCGGTCGCGGCACGCACCTTCTCGACGTCGGCCCCGGCGCCCGACTCCCCCGTGGAGTACGAGAGCATCGCGACGCGCGGGTCGATGCCGAACTGGTCGGCCGTGCCCGCCGACGAGATGGCGATGTCGGCGAGCTGTTCGGATGTCGGGTCGGGAACGACGGCGCAGTCGCCGTACACCAGCACCCGGTCCGAAAGCGCCATGAAGAAGACGCTCGACACGACGGAGACGCCCGGCGCGGTCTTGATGATCTCGAAGCCGGGCTTGATCGTGTGCGCGGTGGTGTGCGCGGCCCCCGAGACCATGCCGTCGGCGAGCCCGAGGTGCACCATCATGGTGCCGAAGTACGAGACATCCGTGACCACGTCGCGGGCGGACTCGAGCGTCATGCCCTTGTGCGAGCGCAGGCGCGCATACTCCGCCGCGAATCTCTCGCGCAGCTCGGGATCGAACGGGCTCAGGATGCTGGCTGCCGAGATGTCGACGCCGAGGCCGGCGGCGCGCGCGCGGATCTCGCTCTCGTCGCCGAGGATGGTGAGGCGCGCAACCTGGCGGCTGAGCAGCGTGCCGGCCGCGCGGAGGATGCGATCGTCGGTGCCCTCGGGCAGCACGATGTGCCGCGACGCGCTCCGCGCGCGCTCGATGAGCCCGTACTCGAACATGAGCGGAGTGACGGCGCCCGACTTGCCGATGCTGAGCGCGTCGAGCAGCACGCGGGAGTCGACATACTTCTCGAACAGCGCGAGCGCCGTGTCGCGCTTGCGGTCGGAGTCGGCGGCGAGACGACCGCGCGTCTGCGTTATGCGCTGGGCCGTCGGGTAGGTGCCGAGCTCGGTGGTGATGATGGGCAGCGACTGGTCGAGCCCGGCGATGAGGCGCGTGATCACCGGGGAGAGCTCGAACCCGCCGTTGAGCACGACGCCTGCGAGCGAGGGGAACGTGTCGGACGCGTGGGCAGTGAGCGCCGCGAGCAGCATCTCGCTGCGGTCGCCGGGGATGACCACGATGCCGCCCTCGATGAGCCGGGGCAGCGAGTTCTCCATCGACATGGCGGCGATCACGACGCCGAGCGCCTCGCGCTGCAGGAGCGCGGAGTCGCCCTGCAGCAGGGTGCCGTCGACCGCCTCCATGAGGCCCCGAACGGTCGGGGCGACGAGGAACGGGTCTTCGGGGATCGCCCACGCGGGTATGGACGCGGCGGTCGCGATGCCCGCGGCGGCCACCGAGGCGTCGGCGACGGCGGACAGCGCGGCGGCGATCTCGTCGAGGTGGTCTTCGTCGGCGCGATTGGCGACGATGGCGAGGATGCTGGCGTGGGCGACGGCAAGCTCGGGGATGGTGAGCTCACCGATCTGTCGCATCTCGTCGAGCGTGCGCCCCCGCGACTCGTCGATGCTGCGGCCCGTGAGCACGAGCAGCACGGGAGCGCCCAGGTTCGCCGCGATACGCGCGTTGAAACTGAGCTCGGTCGGGCTGCCGACATCCGTGTAGTCACTGCCGACGATGACGACGGCGCCGCACTTCGCCTCGACCGCCTTGTACCGCTCGACGATTCGGGAGAGGGCGGCGTCAGGGTCGTCGTGCACGTCGTCATACGTGACACCGACGCACTCGTCGTACTCGAGGGTGACACCGTCGTGAGCGAGCAACAGGTCGAGCACGTAGTCGCGTTCGGTGATGGAGCGGGCGATCGGCCGGAACACCCCGACGTCCTCGATCTCGGCGCTGAGGGTGTCGAGCACCCCGAGCGCTATCGACGACTTGCCGGAATGTCCCTCGGCGGAGGTGATGTAGATGCTTCGAGCCACCCTGCCACCCTAGACGGGCGACCCGAATCGTCGACAGGGCACTAGGTCCCTGCGTCGCTGCCGGGCGCCCGATTCGACGCCGCATCGGTCGAGCGGTCGGGAACCCGAGGGCAATGGCGGCGTACGGCGGTGCTGCCGCGAAGAGGAGGCAGACGACGAGCATGGGACGGTCAGGGGAACGGTGGCCCACGAACCCGGAAAGTGCGGCGCCGGAGCGCGCGTCGGCGGACAGCGCGACCATCACGCCGAACAGTGCTCCGTCGGTCGTGATCCAACTGGCGTACACCGCTTTGATCACGAGCATGCCCGCCGCGTCGATCGTGTTGGTGACGACGACGAGCAGCACCAGGTTGCGCATCACCGCGGTGCCGGAGAGGAACCGCAGGCCGTTGACGAGATCGCCCCAGTAGCCGGATGCCGCGACACCCGTGGCGAGCACCGACCCGGTGTGCTGCAGCACGCACAACGGCACCGCCACGATCGTGCGCCGCCCTGGCTGGTCTCGGTCGACCCCTGCACCGCGAGCCACCAGCGCTCACGGCGGTCGGTGGACAACTCGGGCGCCTCGTCCACGACATCGTCGAGCCGCCCAGCCGTGGCGGGTCCGTTCACGCGCAGCTCGCCGAGGAGGGTGAGCCGCAGCGGATGGGCCGACGCGCGCATCCGTGAGACGTCGGTGAGGGCTCCCGTGATCGGCTTCATGCACCCACGGCAGTTGCGCGACGACTGGTGCGCAACAGTTCTTGTGCAATGACCGCGCACGCGTCATCCGGAAACGTAAATGACCCCCCGCGCACCCGCCAGAGCCCGGTTACCCTTGCTACGTTTCCGTCCTGGGGGAGTTGGCCTGGATGGCGCCACGCGGGGAGCCGGTCTTAAATATACAGGTATGATTCTTGAGGTCGTTCACTTCCCGTGAGATCGACCGGCCAGGAGAATTCGCCTAGTGGCCTATGGCGCCAGCTTGGAAAGTTGGTTGGGTGCAAGCCCTCGGGGGTTCGAATCCCCCATTCTCCGCCACACCCGATGAGAGCCCGGCCTTATGCCGGGCTCTTTCTCGTTCGTCCCGCGTCGCGGCCGGCCGATCCCGGCGGCTCCCCGCGCTGCGCATAGCACACGGCAGCCTCGCGGTGGGACGAGAACCGACGCCCGGCCATGCGAGCTACAGTGAATCGAGTCTTACGGGTTCCGTGTTGGACCCCCCGGGGGAGAGACCACAGTGAAGCCAGACGAGATGATCGAGCGGCACGACCGCTTGGCTCTCGGGGGTCCCTCGTGATCGCCGGGCGTCGCCCGACGCGCGGGTCGCGCCGTCTCCGGCCCCACAACTGGCTGTTCCGGCAGGGCCTCGCTGCCACGCTCGCCTTCCTGCTCCCCGTCTTCGCCGTGCTCTACTTCCTCACGATCCCCGACGGCGCCTGGATCGTGGTGCTCGCGACGCAGGTCGCCACCGTCGCGCTGCTCGCGGTCGCCGCCATCCTGCTCGTCCGCACCGGAATCTGGGTCGACGCGAACGGCATCACGGAGCGCGGGTTCTTCGGAGCCATGGTGACCGTGCCACTCGAGGCGATCGGATCGATCGTCGTGGTGCACACCTACCACGGCGGCGGGGCCGACACGATCCCGCAGCTCTTCGTGTGCGACCGCGAGGGCAACCAGCTCATCCGGCTGAGGGGCCAGTTCTGGTCGGTCGAGAACATGGACCTCATCCGCGAGGAGCTGGATGTTCCCGTCGTCGAGCTCACCGAGTCGGTGACGTCGCGCGAACTGCTCGAGAAGTATCCCGGGCTGCTCTACTGGTTCGAGCGCCGCCCCGTGCTCGCCGCCGCCCTCTTCTGCGCCGCCGCGCTCGCCGGCGGCGTGCTTCTCTACCTCGGGCTCGCGCTGTTCGGCATCACGTCGAACGGGCTGCGCTGAGGGCTGCCGCTCAGCGCAGCACGATCGGCTCGCGGGAGGCCCACTCTCGCACGAGCTCGTCGCGCACCTCCACCCCGCTGCCCGCGCCGGTGGGCACGGCGAGGCGTCCATCGCGCAAGACGAACGGCTCGGTCAGGTCTTCCGCGAAGTAGCGGCTCGACCCCGACGTGTCGCCCGGCAGGGTGAAGTTCTCCATGGCGGCGAGCGCGACGTTGGCCGCCCGCCCGACACCCGTCTCCAGCATCCCGCCGCACCACACCGGCACGCCGAGTTCGGCGCACACGTCGTGCACGCGCACGGCCTCGAGGTAGCCACCCACGCGTCCGGCCTTGACGTTGACCACGCTCGTGGCGCCCCGGCCGATCGCGTCGACGGCCACCTCGGCGTTCGTGATCGACTCGTCGAGGCACACGCGGGTCTCGATCGCCTCTGCCAGCACGATGTGCGACAGGATGTCCTCCTCGACGAACGGCTGCTCGATGAGCAGCAGACCGAACTCGTCGAGGGCGCGCAGGTGCCCGATGTCGGCGCGGGTGTAGGCCGTGTTCGCGTCGACCTGCAGCGGGGTCTCGCCGATCAGTTCGCGCACCGCCCGCACCGGCTCGAGGTCCCAGCCGGGCTTGATCTTGAGCTTGATGCGCCGGTACCCCTCGTCGATGTAGCCGCCCACCTCATCGAGCAGTTCGTCGACGCTCCGCGCTATGCCCACGGAGACACCGCACTCCACCTCCGTGCGCACCGCCCCGAAGTACTCGCCGAGACTGACGCCCGACGCGCGGGTCTGCGCGTCGAGCACCGCGGTCTCCAGGGCCGCCTTCGCCATCCGGTGCCCGACCACGAACGAGAGCAGGTCGCCGACCGTCTCGGCGGTGACCTCGGGTGCGGCGAGCAGCGCCGCACCGAGATAGCTCCGGATGACGCGCTCACACCCCTCGACGTACTCGCTCGAGTACACCGGGTCGGTCATGGCCACGCACTCGCCCCAGCCGTCGCCGTCGCTGCCGCGCACCCGCACGAGCAGCACGTCGCGCGCCAGCTGCGTGCCGAAGGACGTCTGGAAGGGGCGCACGAGCGGCATCGCCACCCGGTGGAGTTCTATCGCGAGGATTTTCATCGATCCTGCAGGCCCCACTCTTGGCCGTAGCCGCCCTCCGCGATCGGACGCGCCATCAGCTCGAGGAACGGCGCTGCGTCGAAGGCCTCCGGCCCGAGCACCCCACGTCCACGCCAGACGCCCGTGGCGAGCAACTCGAGCGCGATGACGGGGTTCAGGGCGGTCTGCCAGACGACACACTGGCTCTCGTACTCGGCCATGGTCCAGGCGTTGTCGGCCACATGGTAGAGGTAGACCTCGCGGGGCCGGCCATCCGTTCCCGTGCCGGTGACCCACACACCCGCGCACGTCTTGCCCGTCATCAAGGGCCCGATCGACGCGGGGTCGGGGAGCCCGGCGGCCACCACGTCGCGCGGTGCCACCTGCACCGGTCCGTCGGCCCCCCGCACGGTGAGCGGCTCGGTCTTGTCGAGCCCCAACTGGTGCAGCGTCTTCAGGATGCCGATGAACTCGTTGCCGAGGCCGTACTTGAAGGTCACGCGCTTCGCGTCGATCCAGCGCGGCATGAGCAGCACCTCCTCGTGCTCCACGTTGACGCACTCGACCCGGCCGATGCCCTCGGGGAAGTCGAAGACCTCCGGCTCGCTGAACGGCTCCGTCGTGTACCAGCCCTTGTCCTTCTCCCAGATGACGGGAGGGTTGAGGCACTCCTCGATCGTCGTCCAGATCGAGAAGGACGGCGCGAAGATCTCGTTGCCCGCCGCGTCGCGCACGACCAGGTTCGCGCCATCCCGGGTGCCCAGTTCGTCGATTTCGCTGAAGAGGTGGTCGGCCGCGTAACGCGCGAAGACGTCGCTCAGGCCGGGCTCGACGCCCATGCCGACGAGCGCGAGTCGACCGCTCGTCTCCCAGTCGGGCGCCTGAGCGAACTGGTCGTCGCCGAGCTTCACGCCCGCCTCGGAGTGGGGGAAGGTGTGGTGGGGTTCAGACAGGCTCATGGCCATGTCGAGATAGTCGGCGCCCGCCGCGAGAGTCCCGGCGAAGACGGTGGGCACGAATTTCGGCTCGACGGCGTTCATGACGTGGGTCGCGCGGTGCTCGAGGGCGAGCGCCGTGACGTTGCCGGGATCGGACGCGTCGATCTGGGCGGCGCTGAACTTCGCGGCCACCTCCACCCCGTGGCGTGCGGCTACCCACGCAATGGCGGCCTGGGCGCGGCCGAGGTCGTAGTCGCTCACCACGATCGCCTCGTAGAAGTCACGCCTGGCCGCGATCTTGGCGATGGCATTGCCGACGCCGCCAGCGCCGACGAGCAGGATTCTCATGTGACGACGGTACCGTCTCCGCCGCTGCTGTCTACTGCCCGTCGCTCGATGTCGGGTCGAAGGTGAGCGTCATCGTGAGGGTGCCGCGCACGATTCTCCAGGCGACCGTGCCGAACACGCTGCGTGCGACGGCGACATACGGGGCCAGCTGGACGCGCGGATTGCTTCCAGGCACACACGGCACCTCGATGGTGCACGACGCCTCCCACTCGCCGCCGCGCACCGAGAGGCGCATCCGTTCGTCGTCGAGGGCCGCGCTCGCGCGGAGATGGGCGACGAGCGCACGGACGAAGCCGCGCTCGGCGAGACTCATCCGGTCGGCGTAGCGCTCGGGATCATCGGATCCGGCCACGAGGCGCGCGAGCCAACTGCGCTCTGAGTCGAGAACCATGAGCGAGCGCAGCTCCCCCGCGAGCAGCCGCGCCCGCTCTCCGTCGCCCTCGGTGACGGCCTCGGCGCGCAGCACACGCTCGAGAAAGGGCAGCACCTCGTCGTCGAGGTGCACGAGGTGGCTGGCCTTCGAGGGCTCCGCCGACTGGGCCTCACCCGGGGCGGATGCGGCGGCGGGCCCCGCCGCGGAGTGCCAGTCGAGCAGGCTGCCGACGAGGCTACGCGAGAAGGATGCCGCAGCCAGCCCGGCCGCGAGCACGGGGGTCGCGGGGAGGATCGCGAACACGGCCGCAGGCACCTGTGCGCTGAACGAGTCGGCCTGGGCGGCGGCGATGGCGCCGATCACGACCGCGCCGCCGACCGCCCACGCCGCGATCTCCCACGCCGGCCGGTAGAAGCCGAGGGTGATCGTCAGGATCGCGAGCGTGATCGGCGGCCAGTCGTCGCCCACCGCGGTGTTGCTCCCCCACTGGGCGAGGGCGTCGAGCGCGACCGCCGCGAGCGCGAGCAAGCACACGAAGGCATGGGCGCTGCGGGGGAAGGTCGCGAGGAACGGACTCGTGAACCGCACGAACGACACGCACGCCCCCGCGAAAGCGAGGAGGGCCGCGCCCTCGAGCCACGGCACGGAGACCTGGTCGATCGTCGAGAGGCTCATTCCCACGGCGACCGCGACGGCGATGCACACGGCGGCGACGACGAGCACTCGCGCGGTGATGCCGCCGATCGGATCGAGCTCCTGCGCGGTGCGTCTGTTCACGACCGCGGCACCCGCATGGACACCGCCGAGCCCGCACCGGGCGACGTCCACAACTGCACGGTGCCGCCGACGTCCGCGATGCGTCCCCGCACCGATCGGCGCACACCAAGGCGGTCGTGGTCGACCTCCGACTCGACGAAACCGCAGCCAGAGTCGATCACCATCACGCAGACCTCCGCTTCCGTGGCGATGACCGTGAGCTCGGCGTGATCGATCCCTGCGTGCGCGGAGACGTTGGTGAGGCACTGCAGCACCGCGAGACCGAGCGCCTCGGCGGTGTGCGGATCGAGAGAGTCGAGCGCCGTCACCTCGCCGCCCACCGTCACGGCGAGCCCCCGGGCGCGCGCCTGCTCGACGGCCGCCGCGACGTCGCCGCCGAGCACGTCCGAATCGGTGATCCCGTACTCGGCTCCCGGACGGAGACGGTGGATGCTCTGCCTGACGTGCTCGCGCGCGGCATGGGTGAGCACTCCGGGGGCGACCGTGCCGATGACGGCGAGCTCGTTGAGGATGGTGTCGTGAACGAGTGCCGACGTGATGTGTTCGACTCGCGCCGCCTCCGTCGCCGCGATGTCGTCGCGGCCGGCCCGGCTCATCACCGGCTCGCTCGACCGCGTGCGGTCGCGGCTGGCCGTGAGCAGACCGAGGGTGAGGAGCAGCGCGATGAGGCAGGTGAGGGCGGGGATGTCAGGCGTGGGCGCCCGCCCCTCGACGAGTGACACCAGCACGATGGGTGCCTGCGCGAGCACGGCCGCGACCAGCACGCCGGTGACGGCCGAGTAGCGCGGCGCGACCATCGCCCCGAACACGATGATCGCCATCTTCGGCAGCGAGAGGAGGACGGCGTCGCTCGAGTCGAACGCCCTGAGGGCGGGCAACAGAATGCTGGCGTACAGGGCGTTTCCCGCAAGCGCGCCCCCGGCGGCGATGACGATGATCACCGGCCGACGACCAGTCGGCGGCTTGAGCAGCACCCCCGCCGCCGCGATCACCAGCAGCGCGGCGAGGGCGGGGACGCCGGCCGTGCGCGACCGGTCGAGCATGATCAACGCAACGCTGGAGAAGGCAGCACCCAGGCACACCATCCCGAACCAGAATGCGCCGCGCGCGAGCGCGAGGTTGGTGGTTATCGCCGCCAGCGCATTGGGGAAGACCAGTGACATGGGATCCTCTCTCCCGTCACACACTAGTGGGCAAGTGCGGGCACGCTTCCGGGTCGCACGATGACGGTCATGATCACGAGCGAGACGGCGGCTGTCACCCCCATCACCGCGCCCATCGGCACCGCATTGCGGATGCCGAACTGCCCGACGATCGGCGAGATGAGACCGGCGGAACCGACATTGACCGCGCCCATGACGGATGCGGCTGTTGCCGCCTTGCCGCCGTGGTTGGCGAGCACGAGCACCTGCGGGCGGGGGAAGGCGAAGCCGCATGACGTGATGAACAGGAACAGCGGCATGAGGATGCCGACGAGCCCGGCGCCCGACAGGTCGAGCGCGACTTGGCAGCGAGGTTGGGGCGGTAGTTGAGCTCGGCAAGCGCCTCCTCGACGCGTTTCCGCGTCGCGTCGCGGAAACCCTGGTGGCCGCGGAGGTGCAACGACACCGTCTGGTGCGACACACTGGCCAGCTTGGCGACGTCGTCGATGGTCGCGGTCGGGAGGCGGGCGGCTGGACGCTGGACGCTGGACGCTCAGAATATTGCCGGGTCGGCGAGCACCGCCGAGAAGGCGAGTTCGGCGGCGCCGATCATCAGCAGGTTGGAACCCAACGCAGCGCGACCGATCGTGACGCCCTCGCGCGACGCGCGCAGCGGCTGGTGCGCGACGTGCGCGTTGAGGTGGCCGGGGGCGACGGCGTACAGCGCACCGAGGAACCCGCCGAGCAGGATGGCCTGCGGATTCAGCGTGTTGATCGCGTTGCGCAGCGCGACCGCGAGGAAGTCGAGTTGGCGGTGCACCTCGGCGAGCACCTCCGCGGAGTCGGACGCGAGGAGGGCGCTCTCGAGCTCATCGCTGTCGGCGTCGGTGAGTCCGACGAGCGCGAGGAGCGGCGCGCGGCGCACCTCCGTCTCGAGGCACCCCACCCCGCCGCAGTGGCAGACCGCGCCGGCCGAGTTGACGAGCGTGTGCCCGAGCTCGCCCGCATACCCCGCCGCGCCCGTGAGCGGCTGCCCGTTCGCGATGACGCCGCCGCCGATGCCGCTCGCCCCGCCATTGAGGTAGATGAAGTCGGAGAGGTCACGCCCGGCGCCGAAGGTGCTCTCGGCGAGGGTGCCGAGCCGCGCGTCGTTGCCCGCGACCACGGCGTAGCCGGTAGCCTCCGACAGCATCGCGGCAAGCGGCTCGTCGACCCAGCCGAGGTGCGGGGCAAGCCGCACGACCCCGTCGAGTGAGCGGACGAGCCCCGGCACGGCGACGCCGATGCCGACGACTCGGTGGCTCACCTCGAGCTCGCCGCGAAGCCCGTCGATGACCGTGGCGCAGATCTCCACGGCCTCACGGGCGGTCGGTTCGTGGTCGGTGGCGTGGCGGACGCGTCTGACTACCTGGCCGCCGAGGCCGACGACCGCGATCGTGATGGCATCGATCTCCGGGTTGATCGCGATGCCCACCGCAAGTGGACCGGGTTTCACGACGGGGCTCGGCCGACCTACCTGGTTGCGCGCGTCGGCGTCGACCTCGAGCACGAGTCGGCGCTCGACGAGCTCACCGACGAGGGCAGCGACGGTCGACCGGTTGAGGCCCGTGAGCTTCGTCAGCTGCGACCTCGAGATGCCTTGCGAACGGTGCACGAGCCCGAGCACGACGGCGAGGTTGTGGCGCCGCACGTGGTCGGTGCTGTTGCCCCGCCCCACCTGCTGTGCTTCGGCCAGACTCACTTCGCTCCCCACGCTCGCGCCAACTCGCTTGCTGAAACCATATCCCCCGGTGTGGTGATGGGTTGCCGCGACCGGTCGCCTCGAGCCCCGCGGCGAAGAGATAGGGAATGAGTCGCGGCTTGAGCGTGGTGAAGACGCGCGTGACGTCGACGGCCTCGTCGCCCAAGGCCCACGGCACCCGGTAGGAGCTGCTGCCGTGAAGCCGGCTGTGGCTCGACAGGAGGCCGAACGCGGTCCAGTGCTCGAAGACACCGGCGTCGGGTGTGCCATG
>JAODMO010000004.1 GCA_025464995.1 Microbacteriaceae bacterium | reverse complement strand
GCGGCCCACGGGTACTCCACCAGGATGGCGGCTTCTCCGGGCACGCACACTGTGTGCGCGTATGCGATCAACACCGGGCCCGGCGGCAACTCCACCCTGGGCTGCCAGCAGGTGACGATCCCCTAGGTACGGGCGATCTGCCCGATCGACTCCGGCGCCGCCCGGGCCCGCGTCGGCGACCGGGCTATCGCGCCCGCCGCCGACCGCTCATCGTTCGAACGGCTGATGGTCGGGTTTATCGGGGCTGGCCTGGATGTCGAGTTGCAGCGCACTTATCAGCATCTGAGTGCCGATCATCAGTGGAAGCGCAGCGAGCATCACCGTCGCCGCTGTGGCGACGACTGAGCTAGCGACCTGGAAGCAGACCCACAGGGCCACTCCGACACCGAAAGCGAAGAGAAGCAGACCCAGGATGAGCAGGAGCGCGATGGGCGAGAACGACCAGAGCACGTAGCGATACCAGATTCGTCTCCAGAACCCGCGAGTGAGCAGGGCGACGAGCTCGGGCACGACGTGCCGCAACTTGATCGTTGACACCTCTTCGCCATATACGGCCGGGATCGGCACATCCACGGCCGACACCTGGAGGATGTTCAAGTGGATCAGCAGGTCGTTCTCGAAACTGTAACGCTGCGCCACGTTGTCCAGCGGGACGCGCTCGAGCACGTCGGTGCGGATGGCTGTGTACCCGTTCTGGGGATCGAACAGGTGCCAGTACCCCGAGGTCAGCTTGGTCATGAATGAGAGCACGATGTTGCCGAACACCCGGTACGCGGGCATACCCGAGAACGACTCCGGCGAGAAGAAGCGATTCGCCTTCGCGAATCCGTAGCCATCCGCGGTCACTCGTTCGAGCAGGGGCGGCAGATACTCCGGGTCCATCTGGGCGTCCCCGGCCATGATGACATTGACGTCGGAACCGAGGGACATGGCGGCGCGGTGTCCGGTGATGATCGCTCCGCCCACGCCCTGATTGACTTCGTGGCGGATGAGGGTGACGCGCGGATCTGCGGAGGCGGTGACCACCTCGCTCGTGTCGTCGGGGCTGCAGTCGTCGACGATGACGATGTGGTCGACGAATGCCGGCATCGTGTCGATGACCCGGCCGATCATCAGCGCCTCCTTGTACGCGGGCACGACGGCCGCGATCACAGCGCCCTTATACATCGCGGCCCTCGCTCGTAGTCGAGCTGTCGGTGCGGTCTACGATTCGCTCGGGGTGCGATGCGTCGGAGAGGAGGGCGTCCGGGATTTTCACGAAGATCCAATGCCTGTAGATGAAATAGTTCCACACCGTGGAGAGGACGGTGGCGACGATCTTGCCGAGTTCCCAACCGCCGATGAGGCTGTCGAAGACGGAGACGATCAGCGTGATCGCAACCGTATTGAACGCGACGAGCGCGATGTATTTGACGAGCGCGGCCCCGTGGTTCGACGTCGACGTAAACGCGAACGCGCGCTGCAGCGTGTAGTTGAAGAAGAAGGTCACAACGAACGCGACTGCCGTCGCCACCCAGACGGCCACGTGCAGCACCTCGTGCAGCAGGAAGAGCAGCGAGAAATCGATGATGAAGCTGCAGACGCCGACAGCCAGGAAGCGCACGGCGCTGCTCCGGTACAGCCGGCCTAGGCGACCGGGCGCCGTACCATCGGCCGGCGACGGCACGCCGTCGGTCACCCCGCCCCTTGGTCGCGCGACGTCACCTGGTGGATGACGCGGTGTGGCGGCAGGATGGTCGCCCGCTCGGCGGCAGCATCTTCGGTGCCGTTGATGATGGACAGGAATCGCTCGAATTGCGTCGTGAGGGGCTCGTTGCTCGTGATGAGCTCGGGGATCTCGATGATCGTCTGCTGCCTATAACCACGACCCGCGCCATCCGCCGAGTTCTCGGACACATGGTGGTAGACAGTGACGTCGCGACGCAGAAGGTCGATCTCGACGAGCCTGTCTGCTTCGTAGACGGAGAGGTGACGTATCTTGCGCTGACCGACGCGGCTCGCTGAGATCTGCGCGACGCCTCCACCACCGAACTCGAGTAGCGCCTCGGCGACATCCTCGGAGTCGGGGGACGAGTCGGGGTGGAAGTGACCGAGTTTCGCATCGACGGCCACCGGGTCCGACCCCATGAACAAAAGTGCGAGGTCGACGTCGTGCACGAGCAGGTCCCACGAGACGCCGGTACGAATGCGCGGAGCATACGGCGAGTGGCGGGTGGCGGAGATGTGGAAGGGATCCGTGATGAGCGACCTCGCCGTGAGTACGGCGGGGTTGTAGCGCTCGAGAAGGCCGCACATGAAGGGGATATCCCTTGCCGAGGCGAGATCGAGAATCTCCCGGGTGCGCAGCAGGCTATCGGAGACCGGCTTCTCTACCAAAAGAGGCACACCCTGCCCCAAGACCTCCATGGCGAGCTCGTAGTGCGCCTCTGTGGCGGCGGCCAGGACGACTGCATCGACATCGCGGAGGTCGGGAAGCGACGGATGCCACACAGTCTCGAAGCGCTCGGCGATCTCCCGGCCGACGTGCTCTCGAGGATCCACCAGGCCGGCGAGAACGGCGTCTCCCGACCGGGAGATGACCCTCGCGTGATTGGTGCCCATGTTGCCGGCACCGACGAGTAGGACGCGCGCAGGCGCGGTCATGCCGTCACCAGTGCCGCCACCGACTCGACGATGACGTCGATGTCGTCGTCAGTGAGCGACGTGTGCACGGGCAGCGAGACGACCTCAGATGCGACCCGGTCCGCGACGGGCACGGCCGATTGCCGCACGCGCGGGTGGTCCCTGTAGGCGGAGTAGTCGAGTAGCGTCCTCGGGTAGTACACGCCGGCGCCGACGCCCGTCTCGGCGAGCCGGGCGACGAACTCGTCCCTGCCGATCGGTGCATCGTCGGTGAGCCGGATGGTGAACTGGTGCCAGACGTGCGAGCGGCGAGGCAATTCACGAGGAACCACCACGCCCGGGAGTCCCTTCAGACCGGTTGTGAGGCGGGCGGCGTTGAGCTTCCGGCGCTCCACCACTGAGCTGTAGTTCTCCAGCTGCGGGATGCCGAGCGCCGCCTGCAGGTCGGTGAGGCGGTAGTTGTGACCGGCGACCTCGTACACGTAGCGCTCGCGCATGCCCTGGTTGCGCAGCACGCGAAGGCGGTCCGCCAGCGTGTCGTCGTCGGTCGTGATCATCCCGCCCTCGCCCGTCGTGATGTTCTTGGTGGCGTAGAACGAGAACGTGCCGACGCCGAAACCTCCCGCGGCGATCCCGTCGTACGTCGCGCCGTGCGACTGTGCGGAGTCTTCGAGGATCCGCAGGTCGTGCTTCTGTGCGAGTTCAGCAAGCGGCCCCATGTCCGCCATCTGTCCGTAGAGGTGCACGGGGAGCAGCACGCGCGTCCTGTCCGTTATCGCCGAGGCGACGGAGGCGGGGTCGATGTTGAAGTCGTCCTCGGTGATATCGGCGAATGTCGCCGTCGCCCCGGACTCCAAGATGGCGTTGAGAGTCGCTACGAAGGTGAAAGGCGAGGTCAGCACCTCATCGCCGGGCCGGAGATCGAATACCTCGAGTGCAGCGACGAGCGCGGTCGTGCCGTTGTTGACAGCGATCGAGTGCCTGAATCCGAACGCCGAGGAGAAGGCGTCTTCGAGACGCTTGACCATCGGACCCTGCGCCACGGAGCCGGATCGAAGCACTTCCAACACCAGCGCCTCTTCCGCTTCACCGAATCGAACAGAGGTAACAGGAATCAAGGGAGGCCTTCGTCATGGTCAGGTAGTGGTCGCGCCAGGAACCCGGGGTCGCGTCAAACATGCCACTATAACTTAGCCGAGCCGGGCGCCGAGTCTCGGAGGCGCGACGAGAGATGAGCCGTGCACATGAATTCGATCCATCCCTCGGCGATCATCTCGGGGGCCGTCACCATTGGCACGGGCAACACGATCGGGGCGTTCGTCGTCATCACCGGGCCGGTGAGCATCGGCGACGACAACTGGATAGGCACGGGTGTCGTTCTGGGCGCCCCGCCCGAGGTGCGCTCGTTCGAGCACCCACGGGACTCGACCGCCGGCGCGGGCAGGGGCGTGATCGTGGGCGACCGGAATATCATCCGCGAGTACGCGCAGATCCATCAGGGATGGCACTCCACCACCGTCATCGCTGACGAGTCGTTCATCATGAACCAGGTGTACATCGCGCACGACTGTCGACTCGGCGACGGCGTGACCCTGGCGTCGAGCGTGCTGTTGGCAGGCCACACCGGGATCGGGGCAGGGGCGAATCTCGGTCTCGGCGCCTCTGTGCACCAGCGCACGTCGGTCGGCACGGGTGCCATGATCGGCATGGGTTCGGTCGTGACGCGGGACGTGCCCCCGTTCGGCAAGGCATACGGCAACCCCGCCCGTCTTCGTGGCGTGAACGCCACGGGTATGGAGCGTTCGGGCCTGTCCGCAGAGTCGGTCGCCGCTGTCGCTGCCGCCTATGCCGGGGGAGTTCCGGCGATCTCGGCCCTCCGGGAGCTTGCTCTCATTCCCGAGCTCGCCCCTTCCATTGACGACTGGCTACGACGCATCGAACCCTGACTGGCCGCGCCGCAATCAGGCGGGGATAGATGTCCGTTCGAGATCGACTGTACGGTTCAGGCCGTCGACGGGCTCGGTCCGCGAGCGCGAGAGGTGACCGAGCCAGAAGAGCACTACCGCGAATGAGAGCGAACCGATCGCCCACATCCACATCGGCGACACGGCTATATTCCACCACCACTCGATTCCGAGATCGAGGTTGCCCCAGGTGCCGTCGATACCTGTCACGTAGCGCCGGAGATTGGTGTGAAGTGCGGCGGCGTTGGCGATTGACACCGCGCCCGCGAGGAGGACCAGCTGCACGGTCGACAACCTGAGGGCGTCGCCACGAGAGCGCAACAGCGCGACTCCGGCTAACAGGATGATCATTGGAAAGACATACCGCGGCTGGACCGAGAATCCAACGATGATCTCGGAGCGGTACAGGATCACCGCGGGGATGGCGAGGAGCATGACGAGCACGAGCACCCCAGCGAGCACTTTGCGACGGTCGACGGCGGTGCGGTTGGACCCAAACCCTAGAAGCACGATGGCTCCGAAGACGCAGATTCCGGAGAACCACACGACGGCCGGCATCTCCGTGTCGAGCCATCCGAGACTCCACGTACCGAAGACGCCGGCCCAGAGGTCGGGTATCTGAAGCAGGTTGCCGACCGTGAGGGTGTACTGGCTGTACTCGGGCTTGACCAGATTCGGTTCCAGGCCGGTCGACGCCGAAGCGACCTGCTGAGAGGACAGGAACAGCACGACGGCTATGACGGCGATGGCGAGCGGGAGAAGACACAGCAGCAAGAACCGAACATTCAAGCGTACGGTGAGGATGAAGACGACCGCTATGGAGAGCAGCACATAGAGTGCGCTGTCGGCCCTCGCGCCAGCTCCGATCACCGCCGTGAGAGCGGCGATACCGCCCAGCGCCACCCTCCGGCGTCCGTGTGTCTCGAAGAAGCCGAGCAGAGCGATCCAGAACGTGCCAGCCGAGAGGATTGCCCAACTACTCGGGTTGTTCGATGGGATGAGGAACATGCCGAGCGGTACGACGCACACCACCATGGCAACAAGGAGAGTGGGGCGGCGAGACACCGGCAGCAGCCAGAACAGGGCCGTGACCACCCCGACGAACAGCAGGCTGTTGATCATGCGCATCGTGAGCGCGGAGACCTGCAGGTTGTCGCCGGCGAACGGGCTCATGACGAAGTAGTAGACCGGCGGGTACAGGTCTTCGAAATTGCCGGTCGTCGTCGAATCGAGGTTCTTCGAGACGTCATCGCCGAACCCGTCGCGTTGGCAGTCGGCACTCTGCTCGGCCTGGAAGGCGTAGCACGAGGGAGCTTCCACAAGATCCACCGAGACGCTGCGCTCTGCGTCGCTGGCGCCTTGCTTGCATTCCGCGTCGAGTCCGCCGCCACACCACGCGCTGGCGAGGTGGAAGCCGTCGTCCGGGCTTGAGCCGATGGGAGAGGCGAATCCCCAGCAGACGAGTGCAATGAAGGCGAGAAGGGGGATCGCGATGATTGCGGGCCATCGGCGGAGCTCGCGCCTATTTCTACCAGTGGACATCCGACGATTCTAGTGCGGCCGTAGGAGCCAACCCGGGTCCGCGCGGCAACACAGTGCTCCAGATGCCTTCCCGTCACACGGGGCACGGTGTCCGCGCAGACACGAAGCTGGTGCGATGCCTCATCGCGGCCGGTGACGCGACCCCTACGGGAGTGCCAGGCAGCCACGCCGAGCGGGGCTACGGGGTCGGCGGTCGGGGATCCTTCGTGCTGGATGTTGTTCCAGGCGAATTCCGGTCCTCGAGTTCCTTGAGGCGGAGTTCGCTGAGCGCAAGCCGCTCGGCGAGAGTTCTCGTCTTGCTTTCGAGCTGGGTCAGTTCAGAGCTGTGCTGGAGGCAGACGAGCACAACCACGGTGATCCCCGCGAAGAAGACCAGGTTTGTCGGCACCTCGATTCCGATCGCCTTGGCCGCCCACTCCAGCGTCGCGGGGAAGATCCCCACGATCAGTGCGAGCACACCCGCCACGAACCACCACACAGCGTGCCGTTCGCGGAGGTGCCTACGGCGCAGAAGCTCGACCACCACCACGAGGATGAGCGCCGCGGAGAGAATCCCGAAGACATAGGACGTTGCAGTCATGCTGCGCCCCCCGAGTGATACGTCGATGCGGGACGCATGAACGCGAAGGTGAGGGCGAGCGCTGCTCGACCCAGATAGATCGCGGACTTCAAGGGATTGTGCGACGGAACGCCTCCGGAGCGCGGGCGCATGGAAACGGGCACCTGCCGGACAGTGAGGCCTGACCTGGCGGCGATGACGAGGGCCTCGATGGTGTCTCCCAGGTACTCTGCCGGGTAGTGTTCTGCGAAGAGAGCCACGGCTCGAGGTCCGGAGGCCCGGTACCCGGAGGTCGTGTCAGTCAGTTCGGTGTGTGTCGCCCGACTGAGTATCACGGCGAGGGTCATCATCGCCCAGTGCCTCGGGCCGCGGACCACGTAGTCTCCCTCGCCCGCGAAGCGAGCGCCCAGCACGAGGTCTGCGGTGTCCAGTTCCCGGAGAAGCGCGGGGACGCTCGCCGGATCGTGTTGACCATCGGAGTCGATTTGCACCACCGCATCGAAACCGTTCTCGACCGCGAATCGGAATCCAACGCGCATGGCACCGCCCACGCCGAGATTGAACGGCAGGGTCGCCACGCGCGCACCAGCCGACCTCGCCATCCTGCTGGTCGAATCCCACGAACCGTCGTCGACGACCAGCACTTCGGCTCCGGGGTTGGTCAGGAAGACCTCTCGCACCACCTCGGCGACCGATGCCTCTTCGTTGAAGGCGGGCATCACGATCAACGTTCTGCGGGACAAAGGCATGACGCGAGTGTACCAATCGCGCCGTCGGCGCAGAGCCGGTGCATGCCCGTGGCGACGAGGCCGGGGTGCGGCTATCGGTAGCATTGGAGCGTTATTATCCACAACGAATGGCGGTTTGATCGTGACGGACGCACTTGGCGCGCGCCGACGAACGCTGGCCGCCGCATACGCCCGACTCGTCAGTCCGCGCGCTACGGGGCTGCCCAACTGGCTGGTCGTCACATGGTACCCGGCGCTCGTCGCCCTGCTAGGACTGGTGTTGATCGCGCTGCATATCAGCGGCACGTCGTCGGGCGTCAACTTCTTCACGTACGAGACGGGCGTCGATCCCCGGTTGGTATGGGGCAGTCCCAAGCCGATTCGCGGTGACGAGTGGCTGGTGCAACAGGGCTGGGTCGTCTCGCAGGCTCAGCAGGGTTTCCCGCTCATCAACGGCACGTTCCCCGGCGGGATGAACTCGACCGCCGTCATGGAACTGCCGAGCTGGGACTGGACGGCGCTGTTGCGGCCCCACATGTGGGGCTTTCTGCTGTTCGGCCTCGAGGTCGGGGTGGCCTGGCAGTGGTGGATTCCGGGAATAGCGCTCGCCAGCGCCGCTTACCTGCTCTTCGTCACCCTGGTGCCACGCCGGCCCATCACGGCCGCATTCGTGGCCACTGCCGTATTTTTCTCCCCGATCATCCAATGGTGGTACGGACCGAACTCGATCTGGCCGGTCGCCTGGGCGCTGCTCGCCATCTCCATGACGGTGTGGATTCTGCGCGACACGCGCCGGTGGGTGCGAGTCACCTGGGCGGTGGTGGTCGGCTGGCTGGCGGCAACGGCCGCCATCGGCCTATACATCCCATTCTCGCTTCCGTGCGTCCTCGTCTTCGTCTTCTTCTTCGTCGGAACCGTGCTGCGTGAGCGCCCGTGGTCGCGGGAGAGGTCTGCTGTGCTTTGGAAGAAGTTGGCGCCGATCGTCGCGGCGGGAATCGCCGCGGCGGCGCTCATCGGCCTCTTCGTCGTCACGCGTCTTGATGTATTCGCTGCGGTCGGAAATACCGTGTATCCCGGACAGCGGTCAGATGCCACCGGCAGCATCTACGTCAAGGATCCTCAGCTGGCAGGGCTGCTCGGCGCACCATTTGGGCAGTCCTTCTCTGCGTCGAGTCCCAATGTGCTGGGCGCGAACCAGTCCGAGTCTGCGACCGTGATACTCATCGCCCTGTTCCTCACGCCGGCACTAGCGTGGTTCGCCGTGTCAAAGTGGCGCAAGAACCGCCATATCGACTGGGTCCTCGTGACGACGTGCCTCACGGTGATCATTTTTCTCGCCTACATGCTCGTACCCGGCTGGGACGCGGTGGCTAGACTGCTGCTCCTCGACCGTGTGCAGCCAGAACGAATGCGTGTGGGGTTTCTCGCCCTGACTCCGGTGGCGATTGCGCTCGTGGTGCGGGAGATCGACTCGATGGAGGTCACCGGCCTCAAGGCGACTCTGCGACGCACGCTACTCCCGGCCGCGGCGTGTGCTGCGGTCGCTGCCGTCCTCTGTGGATACATCGTCTTCCTGGTCCGCACGCAGGACCCCTATGTGCAGGTCGTTGCTTCGTATTGGAAGATCACCACCGTCGCTATCGTGCTCTGCACCTTCCTGTTCTTCTTCCGCCGGTCGATCACGGTGGCGGCCGCTCTCCTGCTGGTCGCTGCGCTCACCATCGGGGCGGGTGTCAATCCGCTCTACCGTGGCCTGTACAACCTCAATGACACACGAATCGGACAGGCCGTGCTGGAGATCAATCGTCAGGATCGCGGAACGTGGTTGGGGGTGGGGGAGAACCCGTCTATGGCCGTGCTCATGTCGTCGGGTGTCGACGCCTACAGCGGCATGCAGCCCTACCCGTCGGAGGAGATGTGGCACGACATCGACCCCGATAAGTCCGACGAGGACGTTTGGAATCGGCTCGCCTACGTCCGGTGGAAATTCGGCGTGGGGGAACCGGTGTCGACGGCTCCGGTGGCCGATCAGATCATCACCACCTTCGACGCGTGCTCTGAATTCGCTCAGCAGCATGTCGACTACGTTCTCGCAGACAGCGATCCGCCCAGCATGGAGTGCCTGACGTCGTTGGACGAGGAGAAGCAGGGCGGCACCGACATGGCCATCTACGCCGTGGTACCCCGCGCCGGATAGTGGCGTCATCGTCGCATCCGCTACACCGGTCAGCCGTCGGCTAAACTCGTCGGATGGTCAGGACCACTGCGAGAAGGGCCGTCATCACCGGTATCACCGGGCAGGACGGCAGCTACCTTGCCGAGCTCCTGCTGGCGAAGGGCTACGAGGTCCACGGCTTCATCCGGCGATCGTCGTCGTTCAACACGAGCCGAATCGACCACATCTACCAAGACCCGCACGCGGAGAACCACCGGCTCTTTCTGCACTTCGCCGACCTGACCGACGCCTCGCGGCTGGTCACCCTCATGAATGAGATCGAGCCCGACGAGGTATACAACCTCGCGGCCCAGTCGCACGTGCGGGTGAGCTTCGACGAGCCCGAGTACACCGGCGACACCACGGGCCTCGGCACCGTGCGCCTGCTCGAGGCCATCCGGGCGGCCGGCGTCTCGCCGCGCTTCTACCAGGCGTCGAGCTCCGAGATGTTCGGCGCATCGCCGCCGCCGCAGAACGAGGAGACGCCGTTCTACCCGCGCTCGCCGTACGGCGTGGCGAAGGTGTACTCGTACTGGATCACCCGCAACTACCGCGAGGCCTACGGGCTCTTCACCTGCAACGGCATCCTCTTCAACCACGAGTCGCCTCGCCGTGGCGGCACGTTCGTCACGCGGAAGATCACTCGAGCCGTCGCGCGCATCGCCGCCGGCCAGCAGACCGAGCTCTTCATGGGCAACCTCGACTCGGTACGCGACTGGGGCTACGCACCGGAATACGTCGAGGGCATGTGGCGGATGCTGCAACACGACGAGCCGGGAGACTACGTGCTCGCGACCAACACGTCGTACACCGTGCGCGACTTTCTGCAACTGTCGTTCGAGCACGTGGGCCTCGAGTGGGAGAAGTACGTGCGGTTCGACGAGCGCTACCTGCGTCCGACCGAGGTCGACTCGCTCGTCGGCGACGCATCGAAGGCGCGCGACGTGCTCGGCTGGGTGCCGAAGGTGCTGACTCCCCGCCTCTCCCAGATCATGGTGGACGCCGACGTCGCCGCGCTCGCCGCCGAGGGCTCGCGGTACATCGACACCGCGGAAACGTCAGCGTAGCGTGAGAGTCCTCATCACCGGCGGCCGAGGGATGCTCGGGACGAGCCTCGTCGAGCAGTGGACGGAGTTGCGCCCGGACGACGAGCTGCACGCCATCTCCCGTGCCGACGTCGACCTCACCGACAGCGCGGCCACGGCGCGCTACATCGAGAAGCTCGCGCCCGACACCATCGTGCACGCGGCTGCGGTCGTCGGCGGCATCGCGGCGAAGCTCGCCAATCCCACCCGGTACCTGCTCGACAATCTCCTCGTCGACACCAGCGTGATCTCCGCGGCGATGCGCGTCTCGATCCCCGAGCTGCTCTACATCGGCAGCGCCGTCGTCTATCCCGAGCACTACCGGCAGCCGCTGCTCGAGGGGGACATGCTCGCCGCGCCGCTCGAACCGGCGAACGAGGGGTATGCGATCGCGAAGATCGCCGGCACGAAGCTGTGCGAGTATGCCAGTTCGGAGTTCGGTCTCCGCTACCGCGTCGCGGTGCCGTCGAACCTCTACGGCCCGCACGATCACTTCTCGCCCACCCACGGGCATCTCATCGCCTCGGCGCTGCGCAAGGTGCACGAGGCGCACGCCTCGGGCGCGAATACCGTGTCGGTGTGGGGTGACGGACTCGCGCGTCGCGAGTTCACCTACGCGCCCGATCTGGCCGCGTGGATCGTCGACCAGGCCGGTCGCCTCGATCGCTGGCCGACCATGCTGAACCTCGGCCAGGGCACCGACCACTCCATCACCGAGTACTACGAGGCCGCCCGCGACGCGGTGGGCTTCACGGGCGAGTTCGAGTACGACACCGACAAGCCGTCGGGAACGCCGCAGCGACTGCTCGACTCGGCGGCAGCGCGCGAGCTTGGCTGGTCTCCGTCAACTACTCTCGAACGCGGGATGGCGAACGTCTACGCCGCATATCTCGCCTCTATGGAAAGGCCCCACGCTTCATGACTACCTCCGAGCCCCTCGTCGGTTTCCCCCTCGCGACATCCTCCTGGGACGAGCGGGAGTACGCCGCCCTCCAGGGGGTCATTGCGAGTGGTCGCTTCACCATGGGCCCGCTCGTCGCGCAGTTCGAGCGTGAGTTCGCGGACCACTTCGGCTCTGCCTACGGCGTGATGGTCAACTCCGGCAGTTCGGCGAACCTCCTCGCCATCGCCGCCGCGGTGCTCGACCCGCGCAGCGACCTCAACGCGGGAGACGAGGTGCTCGTGCCCGCCGTCTCCTGGGCGACGACCTATTACCCGCTCACGCAGTACGGGCTGACGCTCAAGTTCGTCGACATCGACCCCGACACCCTCAACATGGACCTCGACCTCGCGGCCGCGGCCATCGGCCCGAAGACCAAGGCCATCTTCGCGGTCAACCTGCTCGGCAACCCCAACGACTTCGCGCGGCTCACCGCGCTCGTCGCCGAACACGACCTGCTCCTCTTCGAAGACAACTGCGAGTCGCTCGGCGCGACGTTCGAGGGCAGGTCCGCGGGCACCTTCGGCCAGATGGGCACCTTCAGCGCGTTCTTCTCGCACCACATCTCCACGATGGAGGGTGGCATCATCCTCACCGACGACGAACAGCTGCACCAGATGCTCACGTCGCTGCGGGCGCATGGCTGGACTCGCGAGCTGCCGCCGGAGAACTTCGTGCACGACAAGTCGGGCGACCGGTTCGAAGACCTGTTCCGTTTCGTGCTGCCCGGGTACAACGTGCGCCCGCTGGAGATGTCGGGCGCCCTCGGCATCGAGCAGCTGAAGAAGGTGCCCGACCTCGTCGCCGGGCGTCGCGAGAACGCCGCCTATTTCACCCAGAAGTTCGCCGGGCTGTCGACGATCCGCACCCAGAAGGAGGTGGGTGAGAGCAGCTGGTTCGGGTTCTCCCTCCTGCTCGAGGGCACGCTCGCGGGCCGTCGCAGCGAGGTCGTCGCGGCGCTCACCGCAAAGGCCATCGAGGCGCGCCCGATCGTCGCCGGAAACTTCACGCGCAACCCGGTGATGAAGTACCTGCCGTCGATCGTGCCCGATGCCCTGCCGGGTGCCGACAAGATCCACGACGACGGGCTGTTCGTCGGCAATCACCACTTCCCGGTCCACGAGGCGATCGACCTGCTCTACGACACCCTCGCCGACCTCAGCTGACCGGGTCTGATCCGCCGATGACTCTCGACATCCTGCTGCCGTTCTATGGCCGATTCGACCACTTCCGGCTCGCCGTCGAGAGCGTGCTCGCGCAGACCGATCCCGACTGGCGGCTCACGATCGTCGACGACGTCTACCCCGACCCCGCTCCCGGCGAGTGGGCGCAGGGCCTCGGCGACAGCCGCATCCGCTACGTCCGCAACGAGGTGAACCTCGGGGTCGGCAAGAACTTCGCGAAGTGCGTCACCCTGATGACTGAGGAGCATGCGGTGATCTTCGGATGCGACGACGTGATGCTGCCCGGATACGTCGACCGGGTGCGGCAGCTGCTCGCGCATAACCCCGACGCCTCGGTCGTTCAGCCGGGCGTCGAGATCATCGGCTCCGACGGTGCGATCACGATGCCGCTCGGTGATCGCGTCAAGAGCGGGTTCCGGCGCAGGGACACCCGGCACTCGCCCGTGCTCGTGGGTGAGGAGATGGCGGCGAGCCTTCTGCGCGGCAACTGGACGTACTTCCCCTCCCTCGTCTGGCGCACCGAGTTGCTCCGTCGATTCAGGTTCGACACCAGTCGCGAGGTCGTGCCCGACCTCGTGATGCTGCTCGACATCGCCGCAGACGGTGGCCGGCTCGTGGTCGACGACGAGGTCGTCTTCCGCTATCGCCGCCACTCGGAGAGCGTCTCGTCGTGGCGCGCGACCGACGGTTCCCGGTTCACCGAGGAGCGGGAGTTGTTCGAGAGCTCGGCCGTGCGGTTCGCCGCCCTCGGCTGGAGGCGAGCCGCGCGGGCCGCCCGTCTGCACGTCACCTCGCGGCTCAACGCCCTGACGCAGGTTCCGCGGGCCGTCGCGAACACCGATGGCTCCGCCGTCGCGCTGCTCCTCCGGCACGCTGTGCGGTAGAGCCAGGCCGCCGACTGTCAGCGGCGACGGCGCTTCGCTCGTCCGCCGTAGGCGAGGGCGTCGTTGTAGGCGGCGACCGTCTCGCGCGCCGTCCGCTCCCACGTGAAGTGCTTCTGGTGCTGCACGCCCTTCGCCGCGAGATCGCTCAGCCACGCCGGATCCGTGCTCGCACGCACCATCACCCGAGCGATGGAGTCGAGGTCGGCGGGGTCGAAGTAGCCCACGGCGTCGCCGCCGACCTCGTGGTACACGGAGGTGTCGGACATCAGCACGGGGAGGCCGACGAGCATCGCCTCGAGGGCGGGCAGGTTGAAGCCGTTCCAGTACGCCGGCTCCATGAGGGCCGTCGCGTGCGCGTACAGCCACGCGAGCTCCTCGTCAGACACCCAGGTCTTCAGGTCCACCCATTCGGCGAGCCCGAGCTCCTCGACGACAGGACGCAGTGGGTCGTCGCCCCGGCTGCCCGTGATGACGAGGCGCGGGCGCTGCTCGGCGGGAATGCGGGCGATGGCTCGAACGAGGCTCTCGAAGTTCTTGTGGGGGATGCGATTCCCCACGGCGAGCAGCAGGTCGCGCTCACGGGTGACGCCACGCTCGACCGCAGTCTTCGGCGGAGTGCCGGCGAGCTGCACGACGCGCACCCGGTCCTCGGGAAAACCGAGGTACTTCTGGATGTCGACCGACGAGGCCTCGGAGTCGGTGATGATCACCGTCGCGTTGTCTGCCGCCCACTGCTCCATCCACTGCACCGGCTTCGTGTAGAACGGCACGGCCATGTGACCGGGGAGGTGGTAGTAGAGGAGGTCGTGGATCGTGTAGACGGCCGGCACCGACGACCGCAGCGGCCCGAGATTCGCGGGGGAGTGGATGAGGTCGGCGCCGTACCGGCGGGCGGCGTGCGGCACCGCGAACAACTCTGCGAAGGCCCACACCCACCGGTTCTCACCGCTGAAGCCGGAGTTCACGACCTTGCCGGGAAACCACGAGTGATCGAGCTCCATGAACTCGGTGCTCGCGTAGCCGAGGTACTGGTGCCCGTCGTCGCGCGTGCCGAGTTCGCGGAAGAGCTCACGCGCGTACGTCTCCATCCCGCCCTTTTTGCCCGTGTAGGAGACCAGGTCTACGAGGATGCGTGCCATCGAGTGGTGACTTCCCTAAATCCGATTGTCAGACTGTCGGCGGATGCGGCTCGTGCGAGCCGTCTGGCCGGGTGTAACTATACTTCACGGGTAATGACAATCCCGGACTCCGAATGAGCGGCACGAGGCTCGCCCCCAGGATCAATCCCGCCGTTCTCCTGCTGGCCGCGAGTGTCGTCACGGGCGGAGCCGGCTACGCCGTGCAGATCCTGGTCGCCCGCGTTCTGGGGCCGGAGGCGTACGCGCCTTTCGCGTTCTACTGGTCTGCCCTGTACATCGTCGTCGGCGCGCTCGGGGGGGTGCAGCAGGAGGTCACTCGAGCCGCGAGCGCCACCGACACGCGGGCACCGGTCGAGGCATCCGGCAGGGGTCACGCGCGGGTCACCGTCTTCACTCTCGCGATCGCCGCCCTCGTCTTCGTCGTGCTCGCGGCGACCGGTCCGGTCTGGGCGCCCCTCGTATTCGGTCCGGAGACGAGCTATCTCGCCTGGCCGCTCATTGTCGGCGCGGTGTCGTACGTGCTCGTGGCCGGGCTCAGCGGAGCGCTGTACGGTGTGCGCTGGTGGTACGCGCTCGTGGCGCTCATCGCCATCGACGGCGTGCTCCGACTGATCGGCGTGCTTCTCGCGCTCGCCTTCGCGCCCAGCCTCTCGACCCTGGCGTGGGCCGTCGCGGCACCCTTCCCTCTCGCCGTGGTCATCCTCTTCCCGTTCATCCTGAAGCGGGTGAAGCCCACGCTCGATGCCGGCTATCCGCAGCTCGGTCGCAACGTGGCGCGCACGGTCGTGGCGGCGGCCGCGACCTCCGCGCTCATCAGCGGCTTCCCGGCTCTCCTCGCGGCCACGTCGACGTCCGTACCCGCGTCGGTGCTCGGCTCGCTGACCTTTGCGCTCACCCTCACCCGTGCCCCCATTGTCATTCCGCTGCTCGCCCTCCAGAGCTACCTCATCGTGCACTTCGGGTCGGCCGAGTCGTCGCTCATCCGCAGGGTGCTGCGCCTCGAGGGCCTCGTCGTCGGGGCGGCCCTGGTGCTCGGGGGCCTCGCCGCGCTGCTCGGCCCGGCCACTCTGGCCTTCATCCGTCACGACTTCGTCGTCGGCCCTGGCATGTTCTTCGTCATCGTCGCGTCGTCGGGGCTCGTCGCGGCGATGAGCATCAGCGGCCCGGCTGCCCTCGCCCGTTCGGCCCACACGGCCTACACGCTCGGCTGGGTCGTGGCGTCCGTCGTGACACTCGGAGTGCTGTTGCTTCCGCTGGATTTCGACCCCCGTGTGTCGCTCGCGCTCCTCGCCGGACCGCTCGCCGGATGCGTCGTGCATCTCGTCGGACTCCGGGCTCCTCGTCGCTCCCTCCCGTCCTGACCCGGGCCCGCCACCCGGCGTTGGGTAAGCTGATCGGGCTGTGTCTGGCCGAAATGGGCCACGGCTGAATAAGGAGTTCTGTGACTCGCGCACTCATCACCGGAATCACCGGTCAGGACGGCCTCTATCTCGGCGAGCTGCTGCTCTCCAAGGGATACGAGGTGTTCGGGCTCATCCGTGGGCAGAATAATCCCAAGCGTGCGCTCG
>JAODMO010000059.1 GCA_025464995.1 Microbacteriaceae bacterium | reverse complement strand
CCGCCGTCCTTCGGCTCTTTCGCCGTGATCGTGCTGCCCGGAATTCGAATGCCGTCGGCACCCCGTTCGTACGTCGCCGACCCTTGGGAACTCTTGACGCAGCTGTTGAGCGAGAGTTCGAGCCCGGCCTGCGGGCCGTCGGTGCCGATGAAGCCCACGAGGTTGCCGGCGACGGCGCCGTTCGGATAGGTGCGGCTGGGGTGCAGCACGTCGTAGGTCCACGGGATGCCGAGCTTGCGCACGGCCTGCAGGGTCTCGAGCGTGACCGACTTCGCGACGTAGGCGAAGTTCGCCTCCGGCTTCTCGGTGAGTGCCGTGGTGACGTCGGCGACCGGCACCCCGGTCGCGACGGAGAGCTCGGAGATGGCCTCCTCCACCGACACTTCGACGCTCTTCCCGTCTTTCGCCTCGCGGTCGAACGGGTCGACGAGCAGGGGCGACGCCGTGATGTCGAAACGGTCGACGCTGTCGGCGAGCACCTGGCCGGAACTGTCGACGATGTTGCCCCGCGACCCGTACGTGACCTGCTCGACCGATCGCTTGCTCAGCGAGTCGCTGTTGAGGTCGGCGGCGCGGACGACCTGGATGTCGACGAGCCGGACCACGAAGAGCGCGATGACCGCGAAGATGGCGATGACGGCCAGCCCGACTCGACGGTTGTTTCTACGAGCGTCATTCACTGCGTGGGTTCCTTACCGTTGGCTTGCGTACCCAGCGATGCTGGTTTCTAGCGCACCACCGGCGAGGGTAGCGCCATCGGTGTCGAGGCTACCGACCCGTCGGCGGCGGGCACCGTAGGCGCGCCCGGTGTCAGCGGCGTCGCACCGGTGGCGGTGGCCGGTGTCGTGGCCATCGGGGCGGGGGTCACGAGCGGGATGTGGCCGAGCAGCGCGTTCGGCACGAGGCTTCCGTCGGCGGCGAGCACGCTGTCTCCCGGGCCGGTGCTTCCCCCGGCGTCGCCGACGATCACTCCGTCGGAGAGGCGCAGGAAGACGGGCGAGGTGTTGCTCAACACCATGCCGAGCGACTCCGCCTGGGCGGCGAGGTTCTGCGGCGACGCGAGCAGGTCGAGATGCTCACTCAACGCCTGCTCCTGACGGGCGAGGTCGCGCTGCTCGGTCTGGAGCCCGGCGATGCGGTACGCGCCATCCGACACGACGATGCTCAGCAGCAGTTGCGCGATGAATATCACGAAGAGGCTCGCGACGGTGACGACGGCGTAGACGACGCGCGGGCGGGCCTTGCGCTGCTCGCGAGTCGAGACGATCTCGATGTGGGGCGCGCGCGTCTCCTCGTGGGGAGCGCGCAGCGGGGTGGCGAAGGCGAGGCTGCTGCTCACTGGATTCTCCTCAGACGTTCGGCGGCACGGAGGCGCACGGGGGTTGCTCGGGGGTTGACTGCCTTCTCGGCCTCCGAGGCGAGTTCGGCTCCGCGCACGAGGAGCTTGAGCTCCGGCTTGTGCTCGGGCAGTTCTACGGGGAGTCCGGCGGGCGCCGTGGACGACGACCGCGCGGCGAGGATGCGCTTGACGATGCGGTCTTCGAGCGACTGGTACGACAGCACCACGATTCGTCCGCCGACCTCGAGCGAGTCGATGGCGGCGGGGATGGCGCGCTCGAGCACTGACAGCTCCTGGTTGACCTCGATGCGCAGCGCCTGGAAGACGCGCTTGGCGGGGTGGCCGGCGCGTTGCACCGCGGCAGGGGTGGCGGCGATGATCGTCTCCACGAGCTGCGACGAACGCACGAAGGGCTCGACCTCGCGGCGCTGCACGATCTTGCTCGCGTAGCGCGGCGCGAGCTTCTCCTCGCCGTAGTCGTAGAAGATGCGGCGCAACTCGAATTCGCTGTACTCGGCGAGGATGCGCTCTGCCGTGAGGGGCGACGAGGAGTCCATCCGCATGTCGAGCGGCGCGTCCTTCGAATAGGAGAATCCGCGGTCGACTTCGTCGAGCTGCAGCGACGATACCCCGAGGTCGAAGAGGTAGGCAGAGACCGCGTCGATTCCCAGCCTGGCGAGTGCCTCGGTGATCTCGTCATAGACGGCGTGGACGAGGTGCACGCGGTCACCGAACCGCGCGAGGCGCTCGCCCGCTATCCGCAGGGCGTCGGTGTCGCGATCGATGCCGACGAAGGTGATGCCGGGGAACCGGGTGAGGAACGCCTCGGCATGTCCGCCCATGCCGAGGGTGGCGTCGACGAGCACAGCCCCGTCGCGCTGGAGCGCGGGGCCGAGCAGTTCGATCGTGCGCTCGAGGTTCACGGGGGTGTGGATGTCGTTGCTGTTCATAGTCAATCGGTTCCTGTATCGCGGGCGGTGATCCCCATCCGGTTCGACCTGACATCGGGGAAGAAAGTCAGGGCGACCACCCGGCTGGGAGTCACTGCCAACGAGCTAGAAGAGTCCGGGGATCACCTCCTCGTCGGTGTCGGAGAAGGCCGATTCGGTGCTCTCGTAGTAGGCGTTCCAGGTGGCCGTGTCCCAGATCTCGGCGCGGCTTCCCGCGCCGATGATGGTCAGCTCGCGACCCAGGTTGGCGTACTCACGCAGTGCCGGAGGGATCGTGATGCGGTGCTGGTTGTCGGGGCGCTCCTGGCTCGCTCCGGAGAGAAACACGCGCAGGAAGTCGCGGGCCTGCTTGCTCGTCACGGGTGCTTGGCGGATCTTGTCGTGCACCGACTCGAACTCACGCTCGGTGAAGACGTACAGGCAGCGTTCCTGCCCCCTTGTGATGACGAGGCCGCTGGAGAGCTCCTCCCAGAACTTGGCGGGAAGGATGACGCGGCCCTTGTCGTCGAGCTTGGGAGCGTGGGTGCCAAGAAACACGGCACTCTCCCTTCGCTCCGGCCCGGATGGATAACCCCCACTTTACTCCACATCCCTCCACAAACCTACGAAAAGCCGCGATCTGCGCCACTATTCTCCGAAACTCGCCCGGATTCATGAGGGAAACGATGGTGGAGGAAAATGGAGGGGATGAGGCGAAAATCGACCGAAATCGGGCATAAAAAAAGGACCGACCCGAGGGTCGGTCCTGATCTACGAGACCGGTCTGGCCGATTGTGCCTAACGGCCGCGCTCGTCTTGACGCTTGTCCCAGCGGTCGTTGAGGTTCTCCATGAACCCGGCCGCCTTTCGTGGCTTGCCGCGCGGCGACGCCGTCCGGGCGATCGGCTCGTCGCGCCGAGGCGGCGCGATGGCGAGCAGCACGCCCGCGAACATCATGACGAACCCGAGGGCACCCACCAGCGTTTGCTGGATCACGACACCGACGATGATCGTCGCTATGCCCAGTACTCCGAGGAGTGCGCCGACGACTACGACGGTGTAGTTCGGCTTGCCTCGTCGCTGGCCGACTGTTGCAACGAAGTCGGCGTCGTTTTGATAGAGACCCCGCTCCATCTCTTCGAGAAGACGCTGCTCCTGCTCGGAAAGTGCCATCCTGATCCCCTCCGGCTCCTACTATCGACGCGATTGGTTTCCAATAATACGCCCCGCGCGGCTGGGTAGGCTATGAGTGTGGCTGAGAGTACGCGGTTAGTTGACCTTGTCCAAGAACGAATAGACGAATTCCTGGAGGAGCGCACACCGCGACTGTCGAGCATCTCCGACGACATCGGCGACTTCGTCAGGTATTCGCGCGATGTGGTGGCCGGCGGCAAGCGATTCCGTGCCCTCTTCTGTTACTGGGGATGGCAGTCTGTGAGCTCGCCGGGAACCGGCTTCGACCTCGCTGACGACTCCGCGCAGCGCGACTTCCCCGCCGTCGTCTCGGCCGCCGCCGCCCTCGAGCTATTCCACGCCGCGGCGCTCGTGCACGACGACATCATGGACAACTCCGACACCCGACGCGGACGAGCCTCGGTCCATAAGCGCTTCGAGCGCCTGCACACCGACAGCCGCTGGCTCGGTGACCCCGGGTCGTTCGGCGAGTCGGCCGGGCTGCTCCTCGGCGACCTGTTGCTCGGATGGAGCGACGAGTTGTTCGACGAGGGCCTCCGCGCACTCGCCGACCCGCTGTCGAGCGCGGCCGGGCGCGCGGAGTTCAACCACATGCGCACCGAGGTCACCGTCGGGCAGTACCTCGACATCGTCGAGGAGAACGCCTGGCGCAACCACCCGGAGAGCGAACTGCTCCCCCGCGCCCACCGCGTCATCGTCTACAAGTCGGCGAAGTACAGCGTCGAGGCGCCGCTCGCGATCGGTGCCGCCCTGGGCGGTGCCACCGCCGATCAGGTCGCGGCGCTGCGCGCCTTCGGGCTTCCCCTCGGCATCGCCTACCAGCTGCGCGACGACATGCTCGGCGTGTTCGGCGATCCGGCCGTCACCGGCAAGCCCGCGGGTGACGACCTCAGGGAGGGAAAGCGCACCGTGCTCGTCGCGCTTACCCGGCCGTCGCTTCCTTCGAACGCGAGGTCGCTCCTCGACGAGTTGCTCGGCGACCCCGAGCTCGATTCGCGTCAAGTGGACGTGCTGCAGGGAATCATCCGTGATAGCGGAGCAATCGAGCGAGTAGAGCGCATCATCGCCCACAATGTCGGCCTCGCCACGGCGGCGATAGCGGATGCTCCGCTCAGCACGTCGTCGCGAACACAACTGACGCAGCTTGCGGACACCGTCATCCGACGCACCGCCTGAGGGCGCACCACCTACGGGCTCGCGCGCCCCCGAGCGCCCGCGCTCTAGCCGAGGGCCTGGTTCTAGCCGAGGGCCTGAGCGACGCGTCGAACCTCCGCCTTACGGCCGGCGTGCAACGCGTCAATGGGACTCACGCCCAGGCTGTCCTCCGGGCTGAGCAGCCAGCGCATCGCCTCATCGTCGGTGAAGCCGCTGTCACCGAGCACGATCAGCGTGCCGCGCAGTTCGCTCATCGGCTCGCCATCGACGATGAATGAGGCGGGAACCTTCCAGACCCCGTCGATCTTGCGGGCCAGAAGCGCGCGGTCCTCTATAAGACGTCGCACCTGGCTCACCTTGAGCCCGAGGATCTCGGTCAGGTCAGGAACGGTCAGCCATGTGGCATCGGGAGTATCAGTCACCCAACAAGCGTGACACGACGCCGTGCCTTTCGTGGGATTGACTGGCGGATACGTGAATGTTTCACGCAGATTAACCGGAGTCACATCAGTCACATTGATTGACTCTGATAGGCAACTGTGACACGTTGGGACGATCGCACCACCGGTGTGCGGTCATCCTGGCCGGGAGTTAGACGGGGAATCACATGACCAGCTTTTCTGAGCACGACGCACGCACGACCGCGGGCACCGCACTTTCCGGACTGACGCCGACACAGTCGTCGTCCTTCACGCCAGATGGTGACCGCCAGCCCGCTCGAGACACCGGCAAGTTCAGCCGCACGATGTTCGCGACCATGCCGATCATCCTCGTCGGATCGATGGCCGTGTCGATGAACCTCACCGGGCCGATCGAGCACCTCGAGTCGAAGGCACCGTCCGGCGACAAGACCGAGAAGGCGCAGCGCCCCACCGCGACGGTACGGGATGCCGGCGTCCCCGCCGCCGCCGAACTACCCGAGGGCGAGATCGAGACCGCGGCCGCCCCGAGCACCTACCGCGTCGCGTCGGGCGACACGGTGAGCAGCATCGCCGGCCGCTACGGGCTGTCCACCGCATCCGTTCTCGCACTGAACGGCCTGGGCTGGAAGTCGACCATCTTCCCCGGCCAGGTGCTCAAGCTCGTCGGCGGTGCCGTCTCCGCCGCCCCCGCTCCGGTCTCCGCGCCGACACAGCCCACCGGCGGATACACCATCGTCAAGGGCGACACGATCAGCCGCATCGCGAGCCGCTTCGGGGTCTCCACCCAGGCCGTTCTCTCGGCCAACGGCCTGAGCGCATCGAGCATCATCTACCCCGGCCAGAAACTCGCGATCCCCGGTGCGGCAACCGCCGCGCGCGCGGCCGCCCCCGTGGCGCCCAGACCGGCCGCGCCGGTGGCAGGCACCGGCAGCTATACGATCGTCTCCGGCGACACGCTCTCCAGGATCGCCACGAAGGTCGGGGTGTCGGTGCAGGCGCTGCTCGCAGCGAACAAGCTCACCATCACGAGCGTCATCTACGCCGGCCGCACACTCGTCGTGCCCAGCGCATCGACGGCGCCATCCGCCCCCACCTCGACGAACGGCGCGGTCACGCTGCTCACCGGGGAGATGACCGCGAACGCCCGCACCATCATCCAGGTCGGCAAGAGCCTCGGCGTCAGCAAATACGGAATCATCATCGCGCTCTCCGCGGCTATGCAGGAGTCGAGCCTCCGCAACATCGACTACGGGCACCTCGACTCGGTCGGTCTCTTCCAGCAGCGCCCGAGTTCGGGCTGGGGCACCGCCGCGCAGCTCACCGACCCCGCCCACGCGGCGCGGCTCTTCTACGGCGGACCGTCGAACCCGAACCGCGGGGTGACGGCCGGACTGCTCGACGTTCCCGGTTGGTCGTCGCTCACGGTCACGCAGGCGGCGCAGCGGGTGCAGATCTCCGCCTTCCCCGACGCGTACGCGAAGTGGGAGAACTCGGCCCGGTTCTGGCTCTCAGAGCTCGCGTAACCAAACCGATACACGGGAGAGTCGCCCCGGTTGTCGAACCACCCCGTGTTCAACCGGGACTCCCGCCGCGCGAACTTTAGACTGTCCCGGTGAGCACGAACACTACCGACCCGATGATTGGCCGTCTCATCGACGGCCGCTATCAGGTCAGATCGCGCATCGCCCGCGGCGGCATGGCCACCGTCTACCTCGCGACCGACCTGCGCCTCGAGCGCCGCGTCGCGATCAAGATCATGCACGGGCACCTCGCCGACGACAGCCAGTTCAAGGAACGCTTCATCCAGGAGGCGCGGAGCGCGGCCCGCCTCGCCCACCCGAACGTCGTCAACGTCTTCGACCAGGGCCAGGACAGCGACATGGCGTATCTGGTCATGGAGTACCTGTCGGGCATCACCCTGCGTGACCTGCTCACCGAGCACAAGGTGCTGACCCCGGAGCAGACCCTCGACATCCTCGAGGCGGTGCTGTCCGGCCTCGCGGCCGCCCACAAGTCGGGCATCGTGCACCGCGATCTCAAGCCCGAGAACGTGCTGCTCGCCGACGACGGCCGCATCAAGATCGGCGACTTCGGTCTCGCGCGCGCCGCGAGCGCCAACACCGCCACGGGCGCCGCCCTCCTCGGCACCATCGCCTACCTCTCCCCCGAGCTCGTCACGCGCGGCATCGCGGATGCCCGAAGCGACATCTACGCAGTCGGCATCATGATGTACGAGATGCTCGCCGGTGAGCAGCCGTTCCGCGGCGAGCAGCCCATGCAGATCGCATACCAGCACGCCAACGACTCGGTGCCGACACCGAGCACGAAGAACCCGGACGTGCCGGCAGAGCTCGACGAGCTCGTGCTGTGGGCGACCGCGCGCGAGCCGAACGAGCGACCTCGTGACGCCCGAGTCATGCTCGAGCAGGTCATCGAGACGCAGAGCCAGCTGAGCACCGCACTGCCAACAGGATCCACGTCGGTGATCCAGCGCACGAGCGTGCTCCCCGTCGCCCTCTCCGGAACGGGCGACCAGACGACCGTCATCCGACCCGTGAAGCCGACCGGCCCGGTCGCACCGATCTCCGATGCCACGGCGGCACTCACTCTCGCGACCAACAAGCGCCACTCCCGGGCGTGGTGGTGGGTCGTGCTGTTCATCCTCGTCGCCGGTCTCGCCGGCGGCACCGGATGGTACTTCGGCGCGGGTCCCGGCTCGCAGGTCACCATCCCCGAGGAGGGCATCATCGGGCAGTCACCCGATGCCGCTCGAGCGGTGATCGCCGACCTCGGACTCGCGGTCGCCGAGGCGCCCGTCGAGGTGTTCGACCCGCTCGTCGCCCGCGGAACTGTCGCTGGCACCGACCCGGCCGTCGGCTCCGCGATCTCGCGCGCTACCGTCGTGACCCTCAACGTCTCCAAGGGGCCCGAGCCGATCGTCGTGCCCGAGTTCACCGGCCTCTCCGAACAGGCCGCGAGAGACCTGGCCACAGCGACCGGCTTCCCTCCCACCGACAGCGAACAGCGATTCAGCCCGGATGTGGCCGCCGGCGTCGTGCTCGAGTCGTACGGGGTCGACGACTCCGATGCGCGCGTGACGCTCGTCACGGGCCAGACCTATTTCGACCAGCGCCCCGTCACGTTCCTCGTGTCGGCGGGGCCGGTGCCCGCTGTCGCCGGGCTCAGCGTCGCCGACGCGCAGAAGAGGCTCGAGGCCGTGCGTCTCACAGGGATTCCGCTCGACCCGGTGTTCGACAACACCGTTCCCGACGGTCAGGTGATCACGCTCCGTCCGACCAGCAAGGACGCGCCCATCGCTCCCGGCGACAGCGTCAACCTGGTCGTGTCGAAGGGCCCGGACCTCGTGGAGGTTCCGAACGTCATCGGGGAGGAGCTCCCGGACGCTCGTGCCATGCTCGAGGAGGCCGGATTCACCGTGAAGGTGGTCACCAACGTGCCGGGCCCCTTCCAGAGCCAGGCCCAGGTGCAGTCGGTGCGCCCCACGGACGACAGGGCGCTGCGCGGCAGCGAGATCACGGTCGTCTCCAACTACTAGCGAATGCCACGCGCCACGGCACGACGCCGAGTCAGCGGCGCTCGGCGCGTTTCTCGCCGGGAGAGGCCGCGCAAGGAGTGAGGGCGGCCCGCGCTCGCGGACCGCCCTCCACCGCCCGGCTCAGACCGCCGCAAGCTCCTCGGCCACGAGGAACGCGAGCTCGAGCGACTGCTTGTGGTTGAGGCGCGGGTCGCACAGCGACTCGTACTTCGTCGCGAGAGTCGCCTCGTCGATGTGCTCCGACCCGCCGAGGCACTCCGTGACGTCGTCGCCCGTGAGCTCGATGTGGATGCCGCCCGGGTGTGTTCCCACGGCACGGTGGGCCTCGAAGAATCCCTTCACCTCGTCGACGACATCGTCGAAGCGACGGGTCTTGTAGCCGGTCGACGTGGTGAGACCGTTGCCGTGCATCGGGTCGGACACCCAGAGCGGAGTCGCCTCGTGTCCCTTGATCGCCTCGAGCAGCGGCGGCAGCGCGTCGCGCACCTTTCCGGCACCCATGCGCGTGATGAACGTGAGTCGTCCTGGCTCGCGATCGGGGTCGAGCTTGTCGATGAGCCGCAGCATGTCGTCCGGGCTCGTCGTGGGGCCGAGCTTGACGCCGATCGGATTGCGCACGCGCGAGAAGTAGTCGATGTGGGCGCCGTCGAGGTCGCGCGTACGCTCCCCCACCCAGAGGAAGTGCGCGCTCGTGTTGTACGGCGTGCCCGTGCGGGAGTCGATGCGCGTCATGGGGCGCTCGTAGTCCATGAGGAGGCCCTCGTGGCTCGCGTAGAAGTCGACGCGGCGCAGCTCGTCGAAGTCGGCTCCCGCCGCCTCCATGAACTTGATGGCTCGGTCGATGTCGCGGGCGAGGATCTCGTAGCGCTTGTTGGCCGGGTTGGCGGCGAAGCCCTTGTTCCACGAGTGCACCTGCCGGAGGTCGGCGAAACCACCCTGCGTGAAGGCGCGCACGAGATTGAGCGTCGACACGGCCGTGTGGTACCCCTGCACCAGGCGGCTCGGGTCGGGCGTGCGGGCCTCGGCCGTGAAGTCGTAGCCGTTGACGATGTCTCCGCGGTAGGCGGGCAGGGTCACGTCTCCCCGCGTCTCCGTGTCGGTCGAGCGGGGCTTCGCGAACTGCCCTGCCATGCGACCCATCTTGACGATGGGCATCGACGCGCCGTAGGTGAGCACGACCGCCATCTGCAGGATCGTCTTCACTCGGTTCTTGATCTGCTCGGCCGTGGCACCGGCGAAGGTCTCGGCGCAGTCGCCGCCCTGGAGCAGGAACGCGTTGCCGGATGCGGCACGCCCGAGCTTCTCGCGGAGGTCGTCGACCTCGCCCGCGAAGACGAGCGGCGGGAAGCTCGCGATCTGCTTCGACGCTGCGGCGACGGCCGCGGCATCCGGCCACGAGGGTTGCTGCTTGATGGGTAGCTCGCGCCAATAGTCGAGCCCCGCGATCACTGCTGGATCTGCGAGAACGACCTGCTCTGACGGGTCTACCACGGTACTCCCTTAGCTTTGTGGAAAGGCGGATGCTGCGACGGGCTTGAGGCCCGACTCACCAGCTTATCGGCTCGGGAGGGGGGCGGCTGGTCGCTGCACGCCGGTCGGTGCTCCAACAGCTCGGCGACCGCGCCTCGACGGCTCGGCCACCGTGCCCGGGTCAGCGAGTCTTCGCGCCCAGACGGTCTTTGACGCTCGAGGCGTAGACGTCGACATACTCCTGGCCGCTGAGGCGATTGAGCTCGTACATGATCTCGTCGGTGATCGAGCGCAGGATGAACCGGTCGCCCTCCATGCCCTTGAACCGGCTGAAGTCGAGAGGCTCGCCGATGACGATGCCGAGGCGCCGCACCTTCGGGATGCGGGTACCGATGGGCATGACCTTCTCGGTGTCGATCATCGCCACGGGAACCACCGGAACGTCGCCCTCGAGAATCATGCGTGCGACGCCGGTGCGACCGCGGTACAGCTTTCCGTCGGGGCTGCGGGTCCCCTCGGGGTAGATGCCGAGCACCTCACCCTCGTGCAGCACGCGGAGGCCCGTGTTGAGGCTGGCCTCCGAGGCCTTGCCGCCGGAGCGGTCGATGGGCAGCATCCCGGTGCCGTTCATGAACGCCTTCGTGAAGAAGCCCTTGAGACCCTTGCCGCTGAAGTAGTCGCTCTTGGCGAGGAAGAAGATGCGGCGGTCGATCACGAGCGGCAGAAACACCGAGTCGATGAACGACAGGTGGTTGCTGGCGAGGATGACGCCGCCGGTCTTGGGGATGTTGTCGAGTCCGGTGACCCACGGCCGGAAGACCGTCTTGAGGATCGGGCCTGCCACGAGGTTCTTCATGAACCAGTAGAACATCGTTATTGCCTCCGCCTAAATTCCACGTGAACACGAAGGAGCGATGCTTCGCGAGATGGTCACTCTAGCGCGCGGTCGCGTGGATTCGTGCCAGATCCGCCGCTCCGACGACACCCGCGTCGTTGACGAGCTCGGCGATGACGAATCCGGGCTCCGGATGGTAGCCCCGGGCCGGCAGGTGCTGGAGGTAGGCCTCGCGGATGGGATCGAGCAGCAGGTCTCCGGCGACGGCGACACCACCGCCGAAGACGAACAGCTGCGGGTCGAGCACGGCGCTGAGCGAGGCGCACGCCTGGCCGAGCCATCGGCCGAGCTCCTGCAGCGCGTGCACGGCGCCCGGGTCACCGGCCGCGATGAACTCGCCCACGATGCGTCCGTTGAGCTCACCGTTGAGCGTGCGCGCCTCGGCCAGGGCGAGCCCGATGCCGCCCGCGTCGGCGAGGGCGTTCGCCATGCGCAACAGCGCGCGTCCGGACCCGTACTGCTCGATGCATCCGCGCGCACCGCAACCGCACGGCAGCCCATCGGGCACGACGCGCAGGTGCCCGAGCTCCGCGCCGGCGCCGAAGCCGCCGCGGAACAGGCGCCCCTGCGTGACGATCGCGCCGCCGACGCCCGTTCCGATCGTGAGCATGGTCATGTCGGACATCGTGCGACCCGCGCCGAAGCGGTACTCGGCCCACCCCGCGGCGTTTGCGTCGTTGTCGATGGTGATCGGGAGGCTGACCCGATCGGAGATGTGCCGCTGCAGCGTCTCGTTGCGCCAGTTGATATTCGGCGCGTAGTAGACGGTCGACTGTGCGGCGTCGACGAACCCGGCCGCCGCGACACCCGCCGCGACGACGTCGTGCCCGGCCGAGAGCCGGTCGATCATGCCGACGACGAGGGCGACGATCTCGGCGGGACTGCCCGCCGGCGTCGGCTCGCGCAGCTCGGCGACGATGTCGCCCGTCTCGCTCACGAGAGCGCCCGCAATCTTGGTTCCGCCTATGTCTATTCCGATGGCATGCACAAGGGCTGAGTCTAGTTTGACCCGCAACACCGCGCGACTTGGCGGCCGGACGCCGCACCCGCCCGGTTAGACTGGCCTAACTGAGTCCGCCCGGTGCCAAAGGAGTTACCGTGACCGAATATTTCGTCCCACCAGTGGTGGACGCCGATCCCGACGCGAACGCGACCGACCTTCTGGTCGCCCGCGTCGCCGCATCGCCGAACGCGGCCCTCTTCGCCGTGCCCACCGCCACCGGCGGATGGTCGGATGTCACGGCCGCCGAGTTCCTCGCCGAGGTGGTCGCGCTCGCGAAGGGTTTCGCCGCCAACGGCATCGAGCCGGGCGACAAAGTCGCCTTCATGTGCAAGACCCGCTATGAGTGGACCCTCGTCGACTTCGCGCTCTGGTTCACCGGCGCGGTCATGGTGCCGATCTACGAGACGTCGTCCCCCGCCCAGATGCAGTGGAACATCACCGACTCGGGCGCGACGTCGATCATCCTCGAGACCGCCGACCACTTCGCGCGCTTCGACGAGATTCGCAGCGACATCCCCATGATCGGCCATGTCTGGCAGGTCGACCTCGGCGACCTGAAGAAGCTGTCAGCCGCCGGAACCGCGGTGACCGACGAGGAGATCGAGCGGCGCCGTTCCCTCGCGATCGGCTCCGACGTCGCGACCCTCATCTACACCTCGGGCTCCACGGGTCGCCCCAAAGGTGTCATCCTGACCCACTCCAACTTCGTCGAGCTCGTCCGCAACGCCGCGGTCGTCATGCACGAGGTCGTCTCCCCCGGTGCATCGACCCTTCTCTTCATCACGACGGCGCACATCTTCGCGCGGTTCATCTCGCTGCTGTGCATCCACGGCGGCGTCAAGGTGGGCCACCAGCCCGACACGAAGCTCCTGCTGCCGTCGATGGCGTCGTTCCGCCCCACCTTCCTGCTCGCGGTGCCGCGCGTCTTCGAGAAGGTCTACAACTCGTCGGAGCAGAAGGCGGAGGCGGGCGGCAAGGGCAAGATCTTCCGCAAGGCGGCGGATGTCGCGATCGCCCACTCGAAGGCGCTCGACGCCGGTGCCGTGCCGCTCGGCCTCAAGCTGCAGTTCGCGCTCTACGACCGGCTGGTGCTCAGCAAGATCCGCGCGGCCCTCGGCGGCCGGGTGAAGTTCGCCGTCTCCGGCTCGGCGCCGCTCGGCCCGCGCCTCGGGCATTTCTTCCGCAGCCTCGACCTGCGCATCCTCGAGGGCTATGGGCTCACGGAGACGACCGCTCCGGCGACCGTGAACCTCCCCGACAAGTTCAAGATCGGCACGACCGGGCCCGCACTGCCCGGCGTGGGCATCCGCATCGGCGACGACGGCGAAGTCTCCGTCAAGGGCGTCAACGTCTTCGGCGGCTACTGGAACAACCCGGAGGCGACCGCGGAGGTCATGGACGGCGACTGGTTCAAGACGGGCGACATCGGCGCCGTCGACGCCGACGGCTACCTCACCATCACCGGCCGCAAGAAGGAGATCATCGTCACGGCGGGCGGCAAGAACGTCGCCCCCGCCGCGCTCGAGGACCCGATCCGTGCGAACCCCCTCGTCGGCCAGGTGGTCGTCGTGGGCGACAAGAAGCCGTTCATCGCGGCACTCGTCACCCTCGACGGCGAGATGCTTCCGACCTGGCTCAAGAACAACGGTCTCGACGCGACGCTGAGCCTCGCCGACGCGGCACAGGACCCGGTCGTCATCGCCGAGGTTCAGCGGGCGATCGACGCCGCCAACACCCTCGTCTCGCGCGCCGAGTCCATCCGCAAGTTCCAGATCCTCCCGACCGAGCTCACGGAGGCGAGCGGGCACCTGACGCCGAAGCTCAGCATCAAGCGCGCCGTGATCACGAACGACTTCGCGGGTGCCATCGAGAGTATGTACAGCGACGCCCCCGCGACGGCCGGCTTCTCGCTCGGTTGAGGACCAGCGCGGCTGGCCGTCGCGCCGGAGTGGTGGTCGGCGCTACGACCACCACTCCGACTTGCGGATGAGTCGCATGGCGTCGCGCTTCGCCTCGGGCTCGAGCCCCTCGATGAAGAGGTGCCCGTCGAGGTGATCGGTCTCGTGCTGCAGCGCCTGGGCCATGAGCCCCTCGCCGCTCAGCTCGACGGGGTTGCCGTCGAGGTCGATACCGGTGACGCGGGCGAACGGGTAGCGCAGGCGCGGGAAGTAGAACCCGGGCACCGAGAGGCATCCCTCGTCGACGAGCTCGGGCGCGCCCGACACCTCGGCGAGCACCGGGTTGATGATGTAGCCGACGACCCCGTCGACGTTGTAACTGAAGGCGCGCTGTCCGACACCGATCTGGTTGGCGGCGACGCCGGCGCGGCCGGGCACCGCGACGGTCTCGATGAGGTCGGCGATGAGGGCCGCGGCCCTCGGGTCGCCGGGCGCGACGGGGTCGCAGGCGGAGCGGAGCACGGGGTCGCCGAAGAGGCGGATCGGTCGGACGGCCACGGCGCTAGACGACCCGGCGCACGGGGAGGCCGTCGGCGACGAGGGCGGCGAGCTCGCGGGCGGCGTCGCGCGTGATCGGTCGCAGCTCTCGGTAGTTCACGACGGAACCCGCTGCCAGCTGGGGGTCGTACGGGATGCGCACGATCTCCCGCACCCGCGAACGGAAGTGCGCCTCGATCTCCTCGAGCTTGATCAGGTTGGTGCCCTGGGTCGCGGTGTTCAGCGCGACGACGGCATTGCGCACGAGGTCGCCGTAGCCGTTCGCCTCGAGCCACGTCAGCGTCTCCGACGCGAGGCGCGCCTCGTCGACGCTTCCGCCCGAGACGATCACGATGGAGTCGGCGCGCTGCAGCGTCGCACGCATCACCGAGTGAACGATTCCCGTGCCGCAGTCGGTGAGCACGAGCGAGTAGTAGCGCTCCGTGAGGTCGGCAACGACGTTGTAGTCGTTCTCGTCGAAGGCCTCCGACAAGAGCGGATCGGTGTCCGACGCGAGCACGTCGAGGCGGGTCTCGTCGCGTGAGACGAGCGTGGAGAAGTCGGTGAAGCCGTTGACGGATGGCGCGCGTGTGACGACGTCGCGCACCGTCGCGCGCGTCTGCTTGCTGATGCGCTCGGCGAGAGTTCCGCGGTCGGGATTGGCGTCGATGGCGACGATCCGGTCTTCGCGCACGTCGGCGAACGCCATGCCCATGATGGTCGTGATCGTGGTCTTGCCCACCCCGCCCTTTCGGGTGAGCACCGGCACGAATCGGGCTGAGCCCTCCCACTGGCGGTCGATCCTGGCGTCGACGGCCTTGCGGTCGCGCACCTTCTGCGAGTCGCCGAGGTTGATGCTGTGCAGCGAAGTCGCGTAGACGAAAGCGGGCCAGCGGCCTTCGGGGGCGTGACGGCGCTTGCCCTTCGACTCGAGCAGGCGGTCGGCCGTGAGCATCGCCGCGGTCTCCGGGGCGCTCGGGGCGGTGCCGCGCAGGCGGTCGCGACGGCTGAAGGCGCGATCCGCCGTGGGCAGCTCGGGGATGACGCGTGCCTCTTCGACCGGCGGCGCCGGGTGGATGGCGACTTCTTCGGCGATGACCGAGATGGTCGTGGTCGTCGTGTCGGCGGTCAGCACGACCTCGCCCGGGTTGATCGTGCTCTCATCGATCGCGACGGCGATCTCGTGTTCCGGGGCCGCTCGCACCGGCGCGGGCAGTGCGACGTTGATGGTGAGGCTCTCGGGGAGGGCCGCGGCGAGATCGGGCCCCGAGTCCTCGGGCAGCTCGCTCACGAGCTCGCCGCTGTCGGGCTGATCCGGGGTCGCGGAACCTACGGTCTCGTCGAGAACCCGAATCGACCCGTCGTCCCTCTTGCGTCTAATAGCCACGGCGGCATTCCCTTTCGATGCAGTGCAACTTTCACTTTACCGCCGAAGGCACCGCCGGCCCCTGCCCAGCCCCCTCGCCCGGCCTATGCCGGGGTGATCTCGACGAGCAGGTCACCCGCGTCGACCTGCTGGGTCTTCGGGATGGCCAGCCTCGTCACCGTTCCGGCCACCGAGGCGGTGATCGCCGCCTCCATCTTCATCGCCTCGATCGACGCGACGCTCTGCCCGGCCGACACGACGCTACCGACCTCGACCTGCACCGTCACGACGCCCGAGAACGGCGCCGCGACGTGGCCCGGCTTTGCCGCATCCGCTTTCTCGGCCGTCGCGGAGACCACCGCGATGCTCGTGTCACGCACGAAGACGGGGCGGAGCTGGCCGTTGAGTGTCGCCATGACGGTGCGGATACCCTTCTCGTCGGCGTCGCCGATGGCCTCGAGCCCCACGAAGAGGCTGACTCCCTTGCTGATCTCGACGACGTGCTCGGCGCCCTGGTGCAGCCCGTAGAGGTAGTCGGTCGTGTCGAGCACCGAGAGATCGCCATACGCCTCGCGCACCGACTCGAACGTCTTGGCGGGGCCGGCGAAGAGCAGCCGGTTGAGCGTGGTGCGGCGAGACGCGGAGTCGCCCTCGAGTGCGGCCGCGTCATCCGCGCCGACCGCCTCGACACCGATCTTGACGGTGCGGCCCTCGAGCACCTTCGTGCGGAAGGGCTCGGGCCAGCCGCCGGGCAGCTCGCCCAGCTCGCCCGCCATGAAGCCGATGACCGAGTCGGGGATGTCGTACTTGGAGGGGTTGGCCTCGAAGTCGGCCGGATCGGCGTCGGCCGCCGCGAGAGCAAGCGCGAGGTCGCCGACGACCTTCGACGACGGCGTGACCTTGGGCGGGCGGCCGAGCATCACGTTCGCCGCCGCGTAGAGGTCTTCGATCTTCTCGAACTGGTCGCCGAGCCCCAGCGCGATCGCCTGCTGGCGCAGGTTGGAGAGCTGGCCGCCGGGAATCTCATGATTGTAGACGCGGCCGGTCGGGCCCGCGAGCCCCGACTCGAAGGGCTTGTAGACGTGGCGCACGGCCTCCCAATAGGGCTCGAGGTCGCTCACCGCCTGCAACGACAGGCCGGTGTCGCGCTCGGTGTGGGCGAGCGCAGCGACGAGCGCGGAGGCGGAGGGCTGGCTGGTCGTGCCGGCCATCGGGGCGCTCGCGACGTCGACGGCGTCGGCACCCGCCCGTGCGGCCGCCAGGAGGGTGGCGAGCTGCCCGCCGGCGGTGTCGTGCGTGTGCACGTGCACCGGGAGGTCGAAGCGTTCGCGCAGCGCGGTGACGAGCCTCTCGGCGGCGCTCGCGCGCAGCAGTCCGGCCATGTCCTTGATGGCGAGCACGTGCGCGCCGGCCTCGACGATCTGCTCGGCGAGACGAAGGTAGTAGTCGAGCGTGTAGAGCTTCTCGTTCGGGTCGAGGAGGTCGCCGGTGTAGCAGACGGCGACCTCGGCGAGCGAGCTGCCGGTCGCGAGAACCGAGTCGATGGCCGGGCGCATCTGCGAGACGTCGTTGAGCGCGTCGAAGATGCGGAAGATGTCGACGCCGGTCGACGCGGCTTCACGCACGAAGGCATCCGTCACCTGGGTCGGGTACGGCGTGTAGCCGACGGTGTTGCGGCCGCGGAGCAGCATCTGCAGGTTCACGTTGGGCAGTGCCTCGCGCATCGTGGCGAGACGCTCCCACGGGTCTTCGCCGAGGAAGCGCAACGCGACGTCGTAGGTCGCGCCTCCCCAGGCCTCGACCGACAGCAGCTGCGGCGTCAGCCGCGCGACGTGCGGAAGCACGGCGACGAGGTCGCGGGTGCGGACGCGGGTGGCGAGCAGCGACTGGTGAGCGTCGCGGAACGTCGTGTCGGTGACGGCGAGGGCCTTCTGCGCGCGGAGTGCGCTCGCGAACCCGACGGGGCCGAGCTCGAGCAGCTTCTGGCGCGAGCCGGCGGGCGCCGGGGCCTGCAGGTCGACGACGGGCAGTTTGACCTGCGGGCTGATGAGCCCCTCGCCGTCGCCGTTTGGCTGGTTGACGGTGACGTCGGCGAGCCAGTTCAGGATGCGGGTACCGCGGTCCTTCGACTGGTGCGAGTCGACGAGGCCCGGCCGTTCGTCGATGAAGGAGGTGCTGAGGTTGCCGGCGATGAAGTCGGGGTCGTCGAGCACCGCCTGGAGGAAGGGGATGTTGGTCGAGACGCCGCGGAGGCGGAACTCGGCGAGACCACGACGGGCCCGCGTGACGGCGGCGGCGAAGTCACGGCCGCGGCACGTCATCTTCACGAGCATCGAGTCGAAATGCGGGGAGATCTGCGCTCCCGCGCTCACGGTTCCGCCGTCGAGACGGATGCCGGCGCCGCCCGGCGAGCGGTAGGTGGTGATCTTGCCGGTGTCGGGGCGGAAGCCCGCCGCCGGGTCCTCCGTCGTGATGCGGCACTGCAGCGCAGCTCCCCGCAGGTGGATGTCGCCCTGTTGGAGGCCGAGCTCAGCGAGCGACTGCCCGTACGCGATGCGCATCTGCGACGAGACGAGGTCGACATCGGTGACCTCCTCGGTCACGGTGTGCTCGACCTGGATGCGCGGGTTCATCTCGATGAAGAAGTGCTGGCCCTCCCGCTCGCCCGCGGTGTCGAGGAGGAACTCGACCGTTCCGGCGTTGACGTAGCCGATCGACTTCGCGAAGGCGATCGCGTGGGTGTACATGGCCTGGCGGGTCTTCTCATCGAGGTTGGGAGCCGGGGCGATCTCGATGACCTTCTGGTGGCGGCGCTGCACGGAGCAGTCGCGTTCGAAGAGGTGCACTGTCTCGCCCTGGGAGTCGGCCAGAATCTGCACCTCGATGTGTCTCGGCCGCACGACCGCCTGCTCGAGGAACATGGTCGAGTCACCGAACGCACTGTCGGCCTCGCGCATCGCCTCCTCGAGCGCCCCCCTGAGTTCCTGCTGTGTATTCACACGACGCATTCCGCGCCCGCCACCGCCTGCGACGGCCTTGGCGAAGATCGGGAAGCCGATGTCGGCCGCCTCCGCGAGCAGCAGTTCGATGTCTTTCGACGCCGCCGTCGACTTGAGCACGGGGACGCCCGCGGCGATCGCGTGCTCCTTTGCGGTGACCTTGTTGCCGGCCATCTCGAGCACCTTGGTCGGGGGGCCGATGAAGGTGATGCCCGCTGCGGCGGCCGCCTGGGCGAGATCGGGATTCTCCGAAAGGAACCCGTAGCCGGGGTAAATCGCGTCGGCGCCGCACTCCACCGCCACCCGGATGATCTCGTCGACGTCGAGGTAGGCGCGCACGGGATGCCCCGGCTCGCCGATCTGATAGGCCTCATCGGCCTTGAGCCGATGCATGGAGTTGCGGTCCTCGAAGGGGAAGACGGCTACGGTCTTCGCACCGAGTTCGTAGGCTGCACGAAATGCGCGAATGGCGATTTCACCACGGTTGGCGACGAGAATCTTTGTGAACAATTGAGCCCTTTCGGCACACCGCGGACGTTTAGGTGCTTTAAGACTAGTGAAGGTATCGTCGTTACTCGTGCATGTACTCAGCGTCAGTTCCCTCAAGGGGGGTGTGGGCAAGACCACGGTCACCCTTGGGCTCGCCTCTGCCGCCTTCGCAAAAGGCCTGCGAACGCTTGTGGTCGACCTCGATCCGCAAGCCGACGTCTCGACGGGCATGGACATCGACGTCACCGGCCACCTCAACATCGCCGATGTGCTCGCGTCTCCTAAGGAGAAGGTTGTGCGAGCCGCGATCGCACCCAGCGGATGGACGCGTGGCCGTCCCGGCAAGATCGACGTGCTCATCGGCTCGCCATCCGCCATCAACTTCGACGGCCCGCACCCGAGCATCCGCGAGATCTGGAAGCTCGAGGAGGCTCTCGCGAACGTCGAGCAAGACTACGATCTCGTGCTCATCGACTGCGCACCCTCGCTCAACGCCCTCACCCGCACTGCGTGGGCGGCAAGCGACCGTGTCACCGTCGTGACCGAGCCCGGACTGTTCTCCGTCGCCGCCGCCGACCGCGCGCTGCGTGCCATCGAGGAGATCCGTCGTGGCCTCTCCCCGCGGCTGCAGCCCCTCGGCATCATCGTCAACCGCGTGCGCATCCAGTCGCTCGAACACCAGTTCAGGATCAAGGAGCTGCGCGACATGTTCGGGCCGCTCGTGCTGAGCCCGCAGCTTCCCGAGCGCACGTCGCTCCAGCAGGCACAGGGTGCGGCCAAGCCGTTGCACGTCTGGCCGGGCGAGAGCGCGGAGGAGATGTCGCACAACTTCGACCAGCTGCTCGACCGGATCATGCGCACGGCGCGCATCGGCGACTACAGCGAAGTTCGCTGACGCCCTGAGCGGGCTTGTCGATATCCCTCGACGCCGAAGCATAGGCCCGAGGGCTCGATGCGGTCGCCACAGCGACCTGCTCGACCGGCTGAGGCTCAGGACGCCTTGCTCACCCGGCGCTTGGCGAGCTCGTCGGCGGGGTCTTCGGCCAGCACCGAGTCGAGCTCGATGAGGCTCGTCTCGACCTCCCGCAGCACCTTGCCGACAGCGATGCCGAAGACGCCCTGGCCGCGGCTGACGAGGTCGATGACCTCGTCGTTGCTCGTGCACAGGTAGACGCTCGCCCCGTCGCTCATGAGCGTGGTCTGGGCGAGGTCGTTGATGCCCGACTCGCGCAACTGGTTGACGGCTATCCGGATCTGCTGGAGCGAGATCCCGGTGTCGAGCAGTCGCTTGACGAGTTTGAGGACGAGGATGTCGCGGAAGCCGTAAAGGCGCTGCGACCCGCTGCCCGCCGCACCGCGCACGGTGGGCTCGACGAGTTCGGTGCGTGCCCAGTAGTCGAGCTGGCGGTAGCTGATGCCGGCTGCGCGAGCGGCGACGGCGCCGCGATAGCCGCTGTCGTCGTTGTGGTTCGGCATGCCGTCGGTGAAGAGGAGGCCGAGGTCGTAGCGGGATTCCTCGCTACGGCTGAGATCGCTCATGGCTCTGTCCTCTTAACCTTCATCGTGCAGTTGACGCTTAGTGTTGTCGAACTCCACGGTACCGAGACACCCGATGCTCGCGCCGCACATCCGGCGAAACTGCCCGGCGTGTCGCACGTGCTGGTATTCGACGGTACTACGAATCGAGTCGGGTGAGGGCGGAGCGGATGAGACTGCTCCGAACTACCTCGAGTTGGCTCGCGATCTCGCGCGCCATCTCGGCCGCCTTGGCGCGACTCGAGGCGTCCTTGCGGCGCGCGACCGGCATCAGCGCGTTCTCGATGAGACCCAGTTCGCGTTCGGCCGCCGCGCGGAATCCGCGGAGATGCCTCGGCTCGATTCCCGATCGCTGCAGCTCGACGAGCGACTTGAGAACAGCGAGCACGTCTTCGCCGAACGTGTCCGCGGCGACGATGAGAGAAGCGGAGACCGCGTCGTTGAGCAGCATCGCGTTGGCGCCCGCCTCGCGCACGAGCTCGTCGCGCGAGAGTCGGCGCTCGGAGTTCAGCATCGACGGCGCCTGGAGGGCTCCCCCGGGCAGCTCCGGCTGCCGACCGGCGTCGAGGTCGTCGAGGTACCCGCGGATGACCTTGAGCGGCAGGTAGTGGTCGCGCTGCATGGTCAGCACGAACCGCAAGCGGTCCATGTCGGCCGCCGAGAACTTGCGATATCCGGAGTCGGTGCGCGCCGGCGTGATCAGTTGCCGCTCCTCGAGGAAGCGCAGCTTCGACGGGCTCAGGTCGGGAAACTCCGGGTTGAGCTTGGCGAGCACCTGTCCGATGCTCAGCAGCCCGCCGACGCCAGGCACACGTGCCTGGGCAGCCGCTCGAGCCACTATTTGCCAGCCGCGCTGGCGAGGTCGACGCGCGACGCGTAGAAGGTGAGGCGGAATTTGCCGACCTGCACCTCTCCGCGGTCGCCGAGCGGGGCCGTGGCGATGCGTTCGCCGTTGAGGTAGGTGCCGTTCAGCGAGCCGAGGTCCCTGACCTCGAAGCTCGTGCCGTGGCGGAGGAACTGCGCGTGACGACGGGAGACCGTGACGTCGTCGAGGAAGATGTCGGCCTCGGGGTGTCGACCGGCGGTCGTGACATCCGCGTCAAGGAGGAAGCGAGCGCCCGAGTTGGGCCCGCGACGGACGATGAGGAGAGCGGAGCCGGAGGGCAGCGCCGCGATGGCTTCCTGCTCCTCGACCGAGACTTCACCCTCGAGGGCGGCAAGCTGCGCGCCGAATTCGTTTCCGAATGTCAGCGTCGTGTCATTTTCGTGGGGCACGTTGGCGTTTTCCTCTTGCACGTCGGGGTTCTCCGCGGGGGAGCTTCCGGCGACACCATCCTGTGATCCGGAATCGGCCATCGTGAACCTCCCTCTTTTACCTAGCAACAAGCACGAATGACCGGAAAGGCCCATTCCGCTGAACGTCCAGCGTATCCGATCACGGCCCCTCCCCGAGGCGAATAAATGAGGCCGGTGGATGCCGCCGATTCCGAGGCCTCGCGGCGGCGGCGGCGGGTAGCGTGGAGACATGTCCTGCATCCGATTCAACACTCCGGCACAGCGCCAGGCCCTGCGCGACCACGCGCCCGTCATGCTGTCTCCCGAGGAGGCCGCGGCGCTGCATCCCGCACCGGCGGTCACCGAGTCGAAGATCGCGCGGCTGCGCCTGCTCGCCCGCCACGAGAACCCGAAGATCCGCGAGAGCGTGGCGAGCAGTCACCACGCCCCCGAGGACCTCTTCGCTCAGCTCGCCCGTGACCCGGCCGAGAGCGTTCGGGCATGCCTCGCCCGCAACGAGTCAGTGCCGTGCGACATCCTGCGGTCCCTCGCGTCCGACGAGTCAGCGACGGTGCGCGGATGGCTCGCCGTCAATTTCTTCGTGCCGGCTGACGTCATGGACGAGCTGGCAGCCGACAGCGACGACACGGTGCGCAGCCTCGTGCGCTGGAAGTCGGACCTGGCGCTGGCCGAATAGGCGCCGGCCGCGCTGCCCGCCGCGCTACTTCGCCGCGCTACTTCGCCGCGTCGGCCGCCTTCGCCGCGGTCGACAGGCTGTCGAGGTAGCGGTCGAGCCCCCACGTGAGCGAGAGCGCGGTGGGCGGCGACACGGAGGAGACAAGCTCCTTGCCGACGACCGGTGCGACGGCGCCCGCCTTCACCGCAGGGATCGCCTGCGCGTAGGAGGTGGCGAGGAATGCGTCCTGTGCCTCTTGCGAGTCGGCGTACGTGATGACGATGTCGCTGTCGAGCTTGTCGAGCTGCTCGTAGCTGAGCGTGTAGAAGAACGTCGCGTCACCGGTCGCCAGGTCGTCGACCGCCGGCGCGTTGACGAGGCCGAGGTCGAGGAGGAACGAGACCCGCGGGTCGGCGGCGCGGTAGACGTAGAACGTTCCGGACGTGTCCCAGACCGCGGCGATCGACTTGCCCTTGAGCTCGGGATGCGCGGCGGCACCCTCTGCGAGCACGTCATCGATTCCGCTGAGCACCTCCTCTGCCTCGGCGCTCTTGCCGAGAGCTTTGCCGACGGTCGTCACGACGTCTTTCCACGGGGTTGTCCAGGCGTTGTCCGGATACGCGACCGTGGGAGCGATCGCGCTGAGCAACGCGTACTGCTCCTCCGTGACGCCGGAGTAGACCGCGAGGATGACGTCGGGGTCTGCGGCAGCGATCTCCTCGTACGGCGGGGCCTCGCCGTCGTCGGTGAGGATGGTGGGCGTCTCGGCGTCCATCGCGGTGAGCTCCTCGTCGACCCACGGCAGCATGCCCGTGTCGTCGCCCGCGTAGCTCTGGAAGGGGATCGCTACCGGCACGACACCGACGGCGATGGACGCCTCGGTGCTGCCCCAGCCCCACGTCACGACGTTCTTCGGCGCCTCGGGGATGGTGGTCTCACCGAAGGCGTGCTCGATGGTGACGGGGAACGATCCGTCGCTGGAGGCCGCGGTCGGCTCGTCGGCGGCGGGGTCTGCCGAGCAGCCGGATAGCGCGAGGGCTCCGACCATGGCGACCGCTGCCGCGGCGCGGGCTGTCATTCTCTTGGACACGTGGTACTCCCTGGATGATGCGTCCGGCGTGCGGCACGCTGCGTGGGGCGCAGAACTCGCGCTTGATAAGGCAAGCCTACCCTAATCATTTCTCCGCGCCACCGCGGTGGAACCTGCCGCGCGGCACTATGAGCGGCGCTCCGGAGACCGGATCGTCGATCACGAGGCAGTCGAGCCGGAAGGCGTCGAACACGACGGCGGGCGTGAGCACGTCGGCCGGGCGTCCAGACATCGTGATGCGCCCCTCGGCCATCACCACGAGATGATCGGCGTAGCGGGCGGCGAGGTTGAGGTCGTGCAACACCATGACGACCGTCGTGCCGCGCTCTCGGTTCAGCTCGACGAGAAGGTCGAGCACCTCGATCTGGTGCGCGACATCGAGAAACGTCGTCGGCTCGTCGAGCAGCAGGATGTCGGTCTCCTGGGCGAGTGCCATCGCGATCCAGACCCGCTGTCGTTGCCCGCCCGAGAGCTCGTCGACGCGGCGGTCGGCGAGTGCGAGCGTGTCGGTCGCACCAAGCGCTCGAGCGACGGCCGCATCATCCGCCGGCGACCACTGGCTGAACCAGCCCTGGTGCGGGTGTCGACCGCGGCCGACGAGATCGGCGACGGTGATGCCGTCGGGAGCGAGCGGCTGCTGTGGGAGGAGCCCGAGCACGGTCGCCACCTTCGCCGTCGGAAGCGAGTGGATGTCGCGGCCGTCGAGCAGCACCCTGCCGGCCTCGGGCTTCATGAGGCGCGCGATGCCGCGCAGCAGGGTGGACTTGCCGGAGGCGTTGGCACCGACGATGACAGAGACCTTGCCGTCGGGCACGACGAGGTCGAGGTCGGGGATGACGACCCGGCCGTCGTAGCCGAGCCGGAGGCCCGCAGCGCGGAGTTCGTGCACAGTGGACATCAGGCTCCTCGGCCTCGTCGGTCGGCCGTGACCAGCAACCACAGCAGGTAGGGGGCGCCGATGACGGCGGTGATGACGCCGACCGGAACGCGCACGTCGCCGAGCAGATGCTGCGCGACGAGGTCTGCGAAGGTCACGATGATGACCGCGACGAGACCGCTCGCCAGGAGGGCGAGTCCGCCCGGAACGAGACGGCGGGCGATGGGCGCCGCGACGAAGGCGACGAACGCGATCGGTCCGACCGCTGCCGTCGCGACTGCCACGAGGGCCACGGCCAGCACGAGCAGCGCGAGCCGCACCCGCGCGGCCGGCACGCCCAGCCCGATCGCCGTGTCATCGTCGAGCTGCAGCATCCGCAGCCGTGGTGCGAGCAGCGCGACCGCGGGCACGAGCACGACGAGGCCGAGTGCGACGCGGAGGATCTCGTCCCAGCCCGCGCTGCCGAGGCTGCCGACGAGCCAGACGAGGGCGTCGCGGGCGTCGCGCACCTCCGCGCGCGTGATCATGAAGTTCAGAGCGGCGTTCACCATGAAGGCGACGCCGATGCCGATGAGCACGAAGCGGTAGCCGCTGAGCCCGCCGCGCGCTGAGAGCAGGTAGATGGCCGCGGCGACGACGAGCGCCCCGACGAAGGCGAAGAGCGAGACCGCGAGACCGCTGAGTCCGAGCACGAGGATGGCGTAGACGGCCGCGAAGCTGGCTCCGCCCGAGACTCCGATGATGTCGGGGCTCGCGAGCGGATTGCGCAGGAGGGTCTGGAAGACGCCTCCCGCGACGCCGAAACAGACGGCCGTGAGGGCGCCGAGGGCGAGCCGCGGTGCGCGCAGCTGCAGCACGACGAACGACTCGAGCGCGTCGCCGCCCCCGAAGAGCGTACGGACCACGTCGGCCACCGAGAGGGTGTACTCGCCGACGCTGAGCGACACGCCCCCGATCGCCAGGGCGACGACAGCGAGCACGACCAGCACGACGCGCCGGCGTCGGCCCCGCCGCATCCGCTCCGCCCGCACGACGCTCGTCTCGTCTGCCATCGCCGAGCGCCCCGTCGCGACGCTCACAGCGCCCTCACCGTCGACCGCCGGGCGAAGGCGATGAGCACGGGCGCGCCGAGGAACGCGACGACCAGGCCAGCCTCGAGTTCGCCGGGTGGCGCGACGAGGCGGCCGACGATGTCGGCGGCGACGAGCAGGATCGGGCCGAGCACGACCGAGTAGGCGAGCACCCAGCGGTAGTCGGAGCCGCTGAACCGACGCGCCAGGTGCGGCACGACGAGGCCCACGAAGACGAGCGGTCCGGAGAGTGCCGTTGCGGCGCCGCACAGCAGCACGATGGCGAGGGCGGACGTCGCGCGGGCGTGGGCGAGGTTCTGGCCGAGACCCCGCGCGACGTCGTCGCCGAGCGCGAGCACGTTGAGGCTGCGGGTCGTGGCGAGAGCGAGCGCGGCACCGACCGCGAGGAACGGCAGCACGACCGCCGCCGTGCCGAGATCGCGCCCGACGAGCGACCCGACGGCCCAGAAGCGGTAGAGGTTCAAGGTGTCGAGGTCGGTGATGAGCACGAGGGTGATGATCGAGGTCAGCACCGCGGTGAGCGCCGCGCCGGAGAGCGCCAGCTTGATCGGCGTCGCTCCCCCGCGACCGCTCGAGCCGATCGCGTAGACAGCGGCCGTGGCGGCCGCTGCGCCCGCGAACGCGAACCAGACGAAGCCGCCGGGCTGGGTGACGCCGAGAACCGAGATGCCGAGCACGACGAACAGGGAGGCCCCGGCATTGACGCCGAGGAGACCGGGATCGGCGAGCGGGTTGCGCGTGACGCCCTGCATGACGGTGCCCGCCATGCCGAGTGCGGCCCCCGCGAGGAGGCCGATCACCGTTCGCGGCACGCGCAGGTCACGCACGACCATCTGGTCGATGTTGCCGTCCGTCGGCGAGAACAGGGCGTCCAGCACGGCGGACGGCAGGATGGCACGGGATCCGATCGCGAGGCTCAACACGATCGTCACCGCGAGGGCGGCGATGAATGCTGCGAGGCCGAGCGACCGTCGCGTGGTCAGTCGTTCGCCCTACCGCGGCGCCAGTAGCCCATGAAGGCGACCTGTCCGCGTTCGATGCCGACGTCGCGCACGAGGTAGCGGCGGATACTCGTGATGGCACCGGCCTCCCCCGCGACCCAGGCGTAGAGGTTCGCGCCGGTCGGTGCGAACGGGACGTCCCACACCATGGCGTCCGGGTCGGCCGACTCGTCGACCGTCTGGGCGGCCGCGGCGAGCGTCGTGCCGACGAGGTGCGGGCGGCACTCCACCCACTCGCGCACCGCGGGCACGAGGGCGCTTCCGGGGTCTCCCCCGTCGCGCGGCAGCCAGGAGACTCGCACCCGGCCGGAGTGGGCTATGGGAAGTGCGTCAGAGGCGGAAGGCACCTCGATGAGGGCGTGCGCCTCGCGGTCGGCGGGCAGCGACTCGAGGATGCCGGCAATGGCCGGTGCCGCGGTCTCGTCTCCGATCAACAAGAGGTTGTGGGCGTCGCCGGGGTGCCAGTCGATGCCGAGGCCCGAGTTCACACTCAGCGCGTCCGGACCGATGACGATGATCTCGTCGCCGCGAGCCGCGGTCGCGAGCCAGCGGGCGGCCGGTCCGTCGCCGTGGACGACGAAGTCGACGTCGAGTTCACGCTCGACCGGGCGGATGGCGCGCACCGTGTAGACCCGCAGCGGATTGCGGCATTCGTTCGGCAGCTCACGCCAGCGGCCGAACCAGTGGCCGTCGGCGAGCGGCTGCTCGTCGTCCCACCCGCAGTCGCTCAACCCGACGTCGGGCAGCGGGAAGATGAGGTTGATGCGCTGGTCGAGCCCATGGGTGCCGAAAACGTCGAGGTCGTCGCCGGTGAAGGTGACGCGGGTGAAGTGCGGGCTGAGCCGACGGATCCGCTCCACGCGGGATCGGAACGGACGGTAGGCGGGACGGGTGTCCGGCTCGCGCAGCACCGTGGCTTCCGAGGTAAGCATAACCTAAGTATGGCATGCCTTACCTCGTTCGCCAACGGACGGAAGCGAATACCGGTCAGTTCCCAGAGAGGCGCGCCTGCCCGCCGCTATTCTTGCCCCATGACGAGTCGCGGTGCGGACCCCATCTACGGAGCGGCGATCGGTGCGGGCCGCACCCTGTTCGGATTGCTCGGGGTGAAGCCGACCGTCACGGGCGGCGCCAACCTGCCTGCCACGGGCGGCGCGGTGCTCGCCATCACCCACTTCGGCTACATGGACTTCGCCCTCGTCGAGTGGGTGACGTGGAAGCGCAACCGTCGCCACATCCGGTTCATGGCACACAAGGGCGCGTTCGACAAGCCCGTCGTCGGCTGGCTTCTTCGCGGCATGCGGCACATCTCGGTCGACATGCAGGCGGGCGCCGACGCGTACCGGCTCGCAGTGCAGGCATTGCGCGACGGCGAGGTGCTCGGGGTCTTCCCCGAGGGCGGAGTAAGCGCGAGCTTCGAGGTGCGCGACCTCAAGACAGGCGCCATCCGCATGGCCGCCGAGGCGGGCGTGCCTGTCATTCCGGTCGCCGTCTGGGGAGGTCACCGCCTGCTCACCAAGGCCGCCGGCTCGACGCTGCGGGAGAAATTCCGGCTGCCGATCGGTTTCGCGGTCGGCACACCGATCTACCCCGCGCCGACGGATGATGCCACCGCCCTGACCCTGACGCTGCGCGAGAGGCTGCAGAACCTCGTCGACGGCCTGCACGCCGGCTACCCCGACGACGGTGCCGGCGCCTGGTGGCAGCCGGCGCGGCTCGGCGGCTCGGCGCCCACCCCGGAGGTCGCGGCGATCGCCGAGGCGGAACGACAGGCACGCAAGGCGGCGAAGGCCGCGGCGGCCGCGCGCGGCACCGCCGAGGGCGGCGGGCCCGCGAGACCGCTCACGTGAGCGCCGCCGCGCGCGGGAAGGCCACCGAACCCAAGGCCGTCCCGCCTGCCCCGGGTTCGGTGCGGGTCGACAGCTGGGTGTGGGCCGTCCGCGTGCTCAAGACCCGCTCGGCGGCGACCGCCGCGAGCAAGGCCGGTCACGTGCGCGTCAACGGCGAGAAATCCAAGGCCGCCCAGCCCGTGCGGGTGGGCGACGAGGTGCGCGTGCTGACCGAGGGCGGTGAGCGCACGCTCATCGTGCGGCGCCTGATCGTCAAGCGGGTCAGCGCCGCCGTCGCCGCCGAGTGCTTCCACGACCTCACTCCCCCGCCGCCGGCGCGCGAGGAGCGGGTGCTCGTGGCCGTGCGCGAGCGTGGCGCGGGCCGACCGACGAAGAAGGACAGGCGCGACATCGACCGGCTGCTCGGCGCCGCGGGTTCCGACCCGCTGGACTGACTACTCAAGGGCTTGGCGTGCGTAATCCGCCGACGTATCGTCGGGGCATGAGCGATTCAACGTACACGGCACACCTCATCGGCGCTTCGGGAACCGAGACCCTGGAACTCGAGCTGATCGGCGGCCTGCCGCAGAAGAGCATCGTGCGCGACGGCGGTGAGGCCGGGGACGTCGTCTGGGAGCTCGTCGACGGCGCGGACACCTCGGGGCCCTTCGAATATCGTCAAGAGGGCGTGCCCGGCGCCGACTATTCGTGAGTCGTCTCGTCGACAGCTGGCGATCGCACCTCCTCACGACGTTCTCGGGAGACGGCGACGGTCGCCCCGCGTGGGTCGGCCGCATCGCGGAAGGCGATGACGTCGGCTTCTTCGGCCCGGGGTCGGCCTCGTGGGCCGTGCACGGCGGCATACCGACTCTCGTCGCGGGCATCCGGGCGCTGCTCGTGCAGACGCTGCACCCGGGAGCCATGGCGGGGGTGCACGACTGGTCGCGGTACCGCGAGGATCCGCTCGGGCGCCTCTCGGGCACAATCCAGTGGCTCGTCACCGTGACGTTCGCCGACACGACCGTCGCCGTCGCGGAGTCCGGACGCGTCGGGCGCTTCCATTCGCGCGTCGTCGGCACCTACACGGACGCGCACGGCGAGGAGCGGCCGTATTCCGCGCGAGACCCGACGCTGTTGCTCTGGGTGCACGATGTCTTCACCGAGTCGTTCCTGGCGTGCCACGAGATTTGGGGTGGCACCATTCCCGGCGGCGCCGACGCCTACGTGCGCGAGTGGGCGAAGGCAGGCGAACTCGTCGGGGTCGTGGCACCACCGAGATCCGCCGTCGAGCTGCGTGAACAACTCGATGGCTTCGGCCCCGACCTGAAGAGCGACGAGCGCGTCGCGGAGGCCGTGCGGTTCATCCGCCACCCGCCGCTGCGGCGCTCCATGCTCCCGGTCTACCGCGTGCTCTTCGCGGGGGCCGTGGCGTCGATACCCCGCGAATACCGTGAACGCCTCGGCCTGCGGCGGTCGCGCCTGCCCGTCGTCTGGGCGACAGGCCTCGTGCTGGGCGGCGTGCGGCTCGTGCTCGGCTCGTCGTCGACCGCGGAAGACGCCGCGCGCACCCGCATAGCGCGGCTCGCGGCGGCGCCGAGCGCTGCGGCCTGACCGCCCGCGGCACGTTACTCCCGCAACGCCCTCGTTGACGCGACGCTCTCCGCCGTCGCGAGCGCCTCGCCCACCTCGGCGAGATACCCGGCCTTCGTCTCGTCGTCGATGAACGACGCCTCGAACGAATTGGCCGCGAGTCTCGCGAGCTCGACCGGGGTGAGGGCGAGCTCCCGCTCGATGGCGTCGAAGTTGTCGTCGACGTAGCCGCCGAAGTAGGCGGGGTCGTCGCTCGAGATCGTGACGACGAGCCCCTCGTCGATCATGCGGCGCAGCGGATGGTCCGCGAGCCGCGGCGGGGCCGTGCGCAGCGCGACGTTCGAGAGCGGACAGACGGTGAGCGGGATGCGCTCGTCGCGCAGCCGGGCGACGAGCGCGGGGTCTTCGAGGGCGCGGTTGCCGTGGTCGATGCGCTCGACCCCGAGCAGGTCGAGTGCCTCCCAGACGTAGTCCGGCCCGGCCTCCTCACCCGCGTGGGCGACGCGATGGAGGCCCTCCGCGGCTGCCATCCCGTACACCTTCTCGAAGAGCGACGGCGGGTAGCCGATCTCGGTCGAGTCGAGGGCGACACCGATGAACTGGTCACGGAAGGGCATGGCGGCGCGGAACGTCTCCTCCGCAGCATCCGCACCCAGGTCACGCAGGAACGACAACAGGATGTCGGCGGAGATGCCGAGGGTCTCGCGGGCCTCCTGCACTGCCCCCGTCAGACCGGCGAAGACGACCTCGAGCGGCACGCCGTTGTTCACGTGGGTCTGCGGGTCGAAGAAGAACTCCGCACGCCTCACCCCGCCGGCCGCGGAGCGCTTCAGGTACCCGAACGCGAGGTCGTGGAAGTCGCGTTCCGTGCGCAGCACCGTGAGGTTGGAGTAGTGCACGTCGAGGAACGACTGCAGGTCGGCGAAGACGTAGCGGGCCGTGAGCTCCGCCGGATCGTAGGTCGGCAGGCTCACGTCGTTGCGACGGGCGGCCGCGACGAGGAACTCCGACTCGATCGTGCCCTCGATATGGATGTGCAGTTCGGATGTTGGCCACTTCATGGCTTCATCTTGCCACCGGCGGGCCTGCGCGGAGGCTGGGCGGCGATCGCCTCGCCGACCGCGGTGCCGGTTGCGCGCCCCGTGACGATGTCGGCGATGTCGATTCCGGTGAGGTCTTTGACGATCTGGGTGGATGTCGCGAGCTGGGAGGCCACGTTGCGACCGACCTGCTCAGTGCCGCCGCCGTCGGACGAGATGACGGTCATGTTGCTGATGGCGGAGAGCGGCTCGGCCGCGGCGCGCACGATCTCGGGAAGCTGCGAGATGACCTGCTGGCGCAGCAGGTCGTCGGCGCGCTCCTCGAGAGCGTCGGCCTTCGCGCGCGTCGCCTCGGCTTCGGCCGCGCCCTTGACGCGGATGGAGTTGGCCTCCGCCTCGCCCTCGGCACGCAGTGCCTCGGCCGCGGCGATGCGACGGTTCTTCTCCGCGACACCCTCAGCCTCGGTGGCCTCGGCGGCGCTGCGACGACGGTTGCGGTCGGCAAGACCCTCGGCCTCCACGGCCTCCGAGCTGGCCTTGCGCGCGTCGCGGTTCGAGTTGGCCGTCGCGACCGCGGCGGCCGCCGCGGCCTCGGCGTTCTTCTGCACGGCGTACGCCTCGGCGTCGGCCACGGCCCGGATCTCGGCGTCGAGTTCCTGCTTGCGCAGTCCGACCCGCGACGCCGCGTTGATCTCGTCTTGGGCGATGACTCCCTGCTGGGCGATCGACTCCGCCAGCGGGCGAGCGGCGGCCGCCTCGGCGCGCGCCTTGTCGGTCTCCTTCTGGATCTCCGCATTGCGCAGGTCGAGCTTGCGCTGCTGCTCGGCGACGGCCTGGTCGGCCGAGATGCGGGCCTCCTCCGACGCCTGCCGCGAGACGGACTCGGCGATCTCGGCGACCTGCTTGACGCGCGCGGCCTCGCCGCGACCGAGGTCGCGGATGTAGCCGTTGTCGTCGTCGATCTCCTTGATCTGGAGCGTGTCGATCTGGAGCCCCTGCACGTCGAGCGACTCGCGCACGGCCTCGAGCACCTGGCCTTGGAGCGCCGAGCGGTTGGTGATGATCTCGGTCACCGTGAGCTGACCGACGATGGACCGTACAGAGCCGCTCAACACCTCTTCGGTGGATGTCTCGATCTGGTCCTGCTGGTTGAGGAAGCGCTGTGCCGCGGCCCGCACCATGGACTCGGATCCGCCCACCTTGACGACCGCGACGGCGTTGACCTTGATGGTGATCGCGTCTTTCGTCTGGGCGGTCGCCTGCACATTGAGCTGTCGGCTGCGCAGGCTGAGCTTGAAGTGGGCCTCGACGATCGGCATCACGAAGACGCGCGAGCCGAAGACCACCCTCTGGCCGCCGTTCTCCGTCTCGGCATCCCCCACCTTCTGGGTCTTCTGGCGCGAGGTGACGATGATCGCCTCGTCGGGCTTGGCGACCTTGATGCCCCGCAGCAGGGTGAAGAGGACGATGAGGACGACCAGCACGACCGCGGCGCTCGGCACGAGCAACAGGATTGCCCACAGGCCGATCGATGGCACGACGACCGCGACGACGACGTCCGGCGCGAGGAGTTGGGTGAGCGGCCCGGAGAACGACACCAGCTGGGTGGGGAAGGGCAGGAAGGCGATGCTGAACAGCCACGCGAAGTCGACCCGCAGCATCGGGTTCGTGAAGCCGATAAGCCGAGTGAAGAGCGAGTGGTCGCCGCGATCGCGACGACAGCGTCGCTCCGGATGACCACCCGGTCGAATCCGCGTTGGGAAGCCATGCGCCGATTGTGCTGGACATCCCTCGCCCCGCCGCCGAGCGCGGTGCTACATTCGTCGCGTGACGAACCAGTGGATAGCCTTCCACCGTCCGGGCGACGGAGAGCTCACCGGGTACCTCGAGCCGACGGGCGCGGACGGCGTCTTCGTGCCGCTCAATCTCATCGGCCACCGGCTCGGCGACGCCGGTTCACGCGCGCACGCCGAGGCCGTGCTCGTCGACCGCGGACTCATCTCCCTCGCCAACTACTGGTGGTGCCTCGCGCCACGGCCGCTTCCCGAATCGGGGGCGGACCTGCGGCACCCCGAACCCGACTGGGAGTGGCGTCGCGTCGTCATCGCCGACCTCGACGAGGACGCCTGCATCGTGAGGCCGGCGCTGCCCTACCCCGAGGAGGAGTCGTCCGTCGCGATCGTCACGCTGCCGGCGGACGACGTGCTCAGGGTCGGACCGCCGCACCGCGACTGATCGCGATCGCGACGGGCCGTGGCGGTCGGCTATGCCGCCTCGAGGTCGGCGATCACGATCTTCTGCATCGCGAGCATCGCGCGCATCACCCGCCCCGCCCGGTCACGGTCGGGGTCGCCGAGCAGCTCCGCCAGCACGGGCGGCACGATTTGCCACGAGAGCCCGAACTTGTCTTCGAGCCATCCGCACTGGCTCGGTCGTCCGCCGTCGGCGATCAGCGCGTGCCAGTAGAAGTCGATCTTCTCCTGCGTCTCGGCCGTCACGAAGAGCGAGAAGGCCTCGGTGAAGGGGAACTGCGGCCCGCCGTTGAGCGCCTGGAACTCGATGCCGTCGAGCACGAAGGTGACCGACATGGCGGAGCCGGGCTCCGCCGGTGCCGGCGCACCGTCGGGGTAGCGCGAGACGTCGACGATGCGGGAGTCGGGGAAGAGCGACACGTACAGTTTTGCCGCCTCCTCTGCCTGGTCGTCGAACCAGAGGAAAGGGTTGATGGATGACACGGCGCACTCTCCCTCGAATCGTGGTGTCGAGCCCCGGCACGCGACCCGGCGCTGCGCCCTCATCGTACCGATCGACGTCGCACGGCCGGAAGGCCGTACGGCTCATTGACGCCATCCAACGTGTCGAGAGGCCGCAACCCGAGCTGCTTGTGCCCTACCTCTGTCGGCGCGGCGGCCGGGTGCCCGTCGAGTCGGAGAGCGAAGCAGCGGATGCCGCGGGCCGTCCGCCGGTGATCCTCGTCGCCATGGCGCCGGGCGAGGCAAGCGCGGCTGCGGGAGTCGTCGCTCGACGGTGAGGAGGTCGCGGTCGTGCTGACCGACGCGGCAGCCCGGGACTTCTTCAGCGAGGCGCGCGCCCTCTACCCCGACGTGCGCCGCGGGCTCGTGATCGAGTGGGCCTCGTGGGAGCAACGGGAGACGGCCGACGCGGTGCTCGGCCTCATGTCGACGAACCACATCGACTACCACGTCGTCCGCCCCCGCACCTCCCCCGACGAATACTTCCACCGCGGCATCGCCGAGTTCCTCCTCGACTGGCAACGCGCCACTCGCGGGGCCACGGTCGACCCGACCACCTTCCGTGGCGACGCTACGGTCGCCCGGGCGAACGGAGTGTCCACCGAGCTACCCGACACGGCAGTCGACCTCGCTGTCGTCGGGGCGGGACCGGGCGGTCTCGCCGCGGCGGCGGCCGCGGCATCCGAGGACCTGCAGACGCTTCTGATCGAGCAGAGTTCGATCGGCGGCCAGGCCGGGTGGAGCTCGCTCATCCGCAACTACCTCGGTTTCTCGCGGGGCTTCTCGGGAGCGGAGCTCGCCAAGCGGTCGTACCAGCAGGCGTGGATCTTCGGTGCGCACTTCGCGGCCTCCCGCGCGGTGACCGGCGCCCGGGCTGGAGCCGTACCTCGACCGGTCGGTGTTCTACGGCGTCTCGCCTCCGAGGCCAGGGGCCAGACCGGGAGGGTCGTGTTCGTGGTGGGTGGCGGCAATTCGGCCGGGCAAGCGGCACTGCACCTCGCCCGCTACGCGGCATCCGTCTCGCTCATCGTGCGCGGGTCGTCGCTCGCTGAGAGCATGTCGCAGTACCTGGTGGGCGAACTCGCGGCCACGGGTGTCGGCATCGTGGCGGAGGCGCGGGTGGTGGGCGCGGGCGGGGACGGCGAAGGACTCGACCACATCGTGCTGCGCGATCGTGTCACCGGGGTCGAGTCGACGGTGCGCTGCGATGCCCTCTTCGTCACCATCGGCGCTGCGCCGCACACGGACTGGGCGGCACCCGAGGTGATGCGCGACCGGTGGGGCTACCTGCTGACGGGAGGGGACGTGCTCACCGAGGGCGGCAGGCGCGCGTGGCCCCACGACCGGCCGCCCGCCGCGCTCGAGACGTCGCTGCCCGGGGTATTCGCGGTCGGCGACGTGCGGCGGGGCTCGATCAAACGCGTCGCGGCCGCGGCGGGCGAGGGGGCCGTCGTGGTCAGCTCGGTGCACGCCTTCCTGGCCACGCGGGCGCGCTGACCCACGCGGCGACGGGCCATCCGCGGCCTCAGTCTGCGACCGCGAACCTCTCCACGAACGCCTGCACGACAGCGGCCGGCGCGGTGACGGTCGCGGCGTTGATGGCGTCGACCACGTCGTCGTAGCCGCCGGGCGCGAAGTAGCCGTTGTCGCGGTAGATGCGGATGCGGGTGAGGATGCCGGCACGGGACAGCTCGGGATGGAACTGTGTCGCGTACACGTTCTCGCCCACGCGGAAGGCCTGCACCGGGCAGTTTTCGCCGCTCGCGAGCAGCACCGACCCCAGCGGCAGCTTGGAGCACGCCTCCTTGTGGCCGACGTACGCGTCGAAACTCGGTGGAAGTGCCCGGAACACGGCGTCCTCCGCGCCCGCGGCGGTGAGGCTCACCCGGGTGGGTCCGGCGACCTCCGGCCAGGCGCCGTCGACGACGCCCCCGGCGAGGCGGCTCGCCAGCAGCCCGATGCCGTAACAGGCACCGAGGAACGGGTAGTCGCGCGGCACCACGACGTCGAGCAGGTCACCGAGCTCGCGCTCGACGCGCAGCTGCACCTCCGACTTGCTCGCGACGGGATCGCTCGCATTGAACGGGCTGCCGCCCACGATGATGCCCGAGTACTCGTCGAGGTCTATCGCCGGCATGGGTGCCGCCTCAAGACGCACGCGCCGGAGTTCGGCGGGGGCCAGCCTGCCGGCGGCGAGGAAGCTCGCGTACTCCTCGTCGGCGACCTCGTCGTCCGAGCGGGTGGCGAGAAGCAGGAAGGGTTTCACGCCGCCCATGCTAATCGCCGAGTCGGGCGCAGCCGACCTCGGTTACGCCCCGCGTGCCCGGCTCGACGGGGAGGGGCGTAGGGTGACTGCGACAGCGTCGTCGATCCGCAGCACCGCCGAGGAGAAGCGAGATAGTCATGGGAACGCCCGTATCGCACGGTTGGCACAGCCACACGGTCACACCCGAGCGCTGGATAGAGCTCAAGTCGCAGTACTCCCTGCGGTGCAGCGCCCAGCTCGCCCAGACCGCGCAACGCCGGGGAGCCGCTCTCCGCCTGCGTGCCCTCGAAGCCGAACGCGCGAACACCGGGGACCCATTCTGCGCCGTGCCCGGAATCCGCTAGACGGTATCAGAGCTACCGGCCGCGCAGCTCGGGGAACTGGTCGTCGCGCCACTCGTCGGGGAGACGCTCGCCGTGAGCCGCGGCATCCGTCTCCCGCGCGCGAAGCTCCACCCGCCGGATCTTGCCCGACGTCGTCTTGGGCAGCTCGAAGAACTCGATCCTGCGCACGCGGAGGTAGGCGGGGAGGGCCGTGCGCGCGTGCAACAGCACCTCGCGCGCGGTGTCGGCGTTCGCCTCCCATCCGTTCGCGAGCACCACGTACGCCTTCGTGATGTTGAGCCGCGTCTCGTGGGGCGCGGGAACGACCGCCGCCTCGGCTACGGCCGGATGCTCGATGAGCACGCTCTCCACCTCGAACGGCGAGATCTTGTAGTCGCTCGATTTGAAGATGTCGTCGGTGCGCCCGATGAACGTGATGTAGCCGTCGACGTCGCGAGAGGCCACGTCGCCGGTGTGGAAATACCCGTCGCGGATGACGTCGGCACTGCGCTCGGGGTCGCCGAGGTACCCGGCCATGAGGTTGACTGCCTCGTACGAGAGGTCGAGGCAGATCTCGCCCTCGTCGGCGGTTTGCCCGGTCAGCGGATCGATCAGGGCGATGTGCACCCCCGGCAGCGCGTGCCCCATCGAGCCGGCCTTGAGCGCGGATCCCGGAGGGTTCGCGATGATCGCCGTGGTCTCCGTCTGCCCGTAGCCGTCACGGATGACGAGCCCCCACGCGGTGCGCACCTGGCCGATCACCTCCGGGTTGAGCGGCTCCCCCGCCGACAGGATCTCCCTCAGCCGTGTCGGGCGTTCGCCGAGCGTCGACTGGATGAGCATGCGCCACACCGTCGGCGGCGCGCAGAACGTCGTGACCTCCGCCCGCTCGAGTTGGGCCAGCAGCGCTGCGGGCTCGAACCGGGCGTAGTTGTAGACGAACACGGTTGCCTCGGCGATCCACGGGGCGAAGAAGCAGCTCCACGCATGCTTGCCCCATCCGGGCGAGCTGATGGCGAGGTGCACGTCGCCCGGTTGCACCCCGAGCCAGTACATGGTCGTGAGATGGCCGACGGGGTACGACGCGTGGGTGTGCTCCACCATCTTCGGCTTGCTCGTGGTTCCCGACGTGAAGTAGACGATGGATGCATCATCCGTCGACACGGTCACCCGCACCTTGTCGTGGGAGGAGCCGAGGGAGTCGGTGTAGGGAGTCCAGCCCGTCGCCTCCCCGCCCACGATGATTCGGGCGTAGTCGCCCCCGATGCCCGCGAACTTGGCGGTGTCCTCGGGGTTGGCGATGACGTGCGTGACCGCGGCACGTTCGATGCGGTCGGCGAGGTCGTTCGACGCCAGCACGGTGGACGTGGGCAGGATGACCGCGCCGACCTTCATGATGGCGAGCATCGACTCCCACAACTCCACCTGATTACCGAGCATGAGCATGACGTGATCACCACGGGCGACGCCGAGGTCGAGAAGCCAGCGGGCCACCTGGTCGGAGCGCCGCATCATCGCGTCGAATGTCACCTTCCGTTCGCTGCCGTCCTCCTCCACGATCCACAGTGCGGTTCGGTCGTTGCCGGTCGCGATCTCGTCGAACCAGTCGGTGGCCCAGTTGAAGTGATCGCCGACGTCGGGCCAGCGGAACTCGACCGCCGCGTGCTCCGGGTCGACGCGCAGGGTCAACAGTTGGTCTCGGGCGGCACGGAGAGCGGTGGTGGCGGTCATGATCCCATCATCTCGCGCCGAGCCGTCTGCCGAGGTCGTCGGTCGCGCCGAACTCCCTGCGCCGGGCGGAGTTGCCGCCACCGCGACGGCCGACGACCCAGGTGATGACACACAGCACGACACCGAGCAGCAGCACGCCGGCGATCTCGTACTGCTCGACCGCACGGCCGGAGGTCCAGGGCAGCAGGAGGTGGATGCAGGGAAGCGCTCCGATGACGGGCAGCACCGGGCCCGCGCCGACGTGCTTGTGCTCGACCCCGTCGCTGCACAGCACGAGCACGGTCGCGTTGACCACGGCGAAGACGGCGAGCAGGAGGAGCACGTGCGGCTGCCCTATCGCCGTGCCCCCGCGAGACGGCCGGAGGCGACCACGACGCCCGTGCCCGAACGCTGCAACAGCACCGTGATGACGGATGCGACCGAGACGCCCGCCACGCACAGCATCTGGCCCGACAGCAGCAGCACGTGCGTCGTGGCTATGGAGCGGTCGACGGTGGCGACGATCCCGATCGCGATGATGGCGACGACGAGCAGCACGGAGACGATCATGAGGGCGCGCAGGGCGGGTCGCCCACGCGCCGGGCCGGGCTCACGGCCGCGATCGCTGTAGAGCAGCTGGCTGAGAGCTGCGGTGCCCATGACGAGGAGAATCCCGGCGAGCACGTCGCTCGCGCGGTGCCAGCCGTAGGCGAGCAGCTGTACCACCACGACGCCGAGCACCGCTGCCGATCCGATCGCCGCGACCGTGCGGAGGGCAACCGGCACGACGATGATGAGGCCGAGGAGTACGGAGGCGTAGGCGACCGCGTGGCCGCTCGGCAGGGTGTTCGCCGACGAGTCGTCGAGGTAGGCGGGCCGGGAGAGCACCTCGTACTTGAGCACCTGGGCGAGCGCGTTGGAGACGACGACGACTCCGGTGGCGCGCACGATGCCGCGATACCTCCCGGAGGCGAGGCCGATCAGCACGAGTATGCCGAGGGAGAGTGCGATCGTGCCGATGCTGACGAACGACAGCAGGCCGTCAGGACGGTCGAGGAAGTCGGACGCACCGAGGGCGCGGTTCTCCACCACCTGGCCGCGGATGGTGAGCACGCCCACCCAGTACACGGCGACGAAGCCGATGCCGCTCACCAGGAGCACGGCGAGGGGAAGGGCCCACCACCGGCCGGTCCACCACCGAGCCATAGAGTCCACCCGGCAAGGATACAAAGCGCCGCTGGGATGTCCCTGGCGACAGGCGGTACGGCGCGAGGCTCGAGCGCATCTTCCGCTCGTGGTCCACAGCGGGCAGGATCGAGGGATGCATCCGACCTTCGCCGATCCCGTCTCGCCCATGCTCGCCAAGGCCGTCGACACCGTGCCCGATCCGGCCAGCGTCGAGGGCGGGCTGAGTTTCGAACCGAAGTGGGACGGCTTTCGGAGCATCATCTACTTCGACGGCACCACGGTGGAGATCGGCAGCCGCGGGTCGAAGCCGCTCACACGCTATTTCCCGGAGCTGACGGATGCCCTCTCCCGGATGCTCCCCGAACCGTGCGTGCTCGACGGCGAGATCGTGCTGCGCTCGGGCGAGCCCGGCAACGAGAGGCTCGACTGGGAGGCGCTGTCGCAGCGCATCCATCCTGCGGAGAGCCGCGTGCGAACCCTGTCGGTGCAGACACCCGCCATCTTCGTCGCGTTCGACCTCCTCGCACGAGGCGAGCGCAGCCTGCTCGACGTCCCGTTCGGTGACCGACGGGCCGAGCTCGAGTCGCTCATCGGCCGCCTGGACGACCCTGTGCACGTGACGCGCACGACGACGGATGTCGAGGTGGCGCGACGCTGGCTCGACGAGTTCGAGGGCGCGGGGCTCGACGGAGTGGTCGCGAAACGCCTCGACGCCGCGTACGCGCCAGGAAAGCGGATCATGCTCAAGGTGAAGCACCATCGCACCGCCGACGTCGTCGCGCTCGGATACCGCGTGCACAAGAGCGGCAGCGGTGTGGGCTCGCTGCTGCTCGGCCTCTATGACGCCGACGGGATGCTGCGCAACGTCGGCGGCGCGTCGGCCTTCAGCGACAAGCGCCGGCTGGAGCTGGTCGACGAGCTCGAGCCGCTCGTACGCCGGGACGACTCGGGAGGAATCGTGAAGGGCGAGACCGAGCGCTCGCGGTTCTCCGGCAGCAAGGACGTCTCGTTCGTGAGCCTCGAGCCCACGCGCGTTCTCGAGGTGCGTTACGACCAGATGGAGGGCGACCGGTTCAGGCACACCGTGCAGTTCGATCGCTGGCGCCCTGACCGCGACGCCCGCTCGTGCACGTTCGAGCAGCTCGAGAAGCCGATCGCGTACGACCTGAGCCGGGTCATCGACTGAAAGGTCGCTGAGCCCGTCGACGGGCTACTCCGCCACCTTTCTCGCGCGGCTCGGCTGCACTCGTGGCGGCTCTCCGGGCATCTTCGGATAGTCGGGCGGGAACGGCAGCTCACCCTCGCCGGCCGCAAGGTCGCGTTCCCACCATCCGAAAAGCGTGTCGATCGAACCTGGCTTGGCCCCGAAGTCGGCCCACGGGTCGCCGGTCTCGCGCAGTCGCGCGGGCACCGACTCGATGGTGAATGCCGTCGGGTCGGCGTTCTCGAGCTCGCCCCACTCGAGCGGGGTCGAGACGGGGGCGTTCGCGAGCGCGCGGGGGCTGTACGCGCCAGCCATCGTGCGGTCGCGGTTGGCCTGATTGAAGTCGACGAAGATCCGCTCCCCGCGCTCCTCCTTCCACCACGCCGTCGTGATCTGCTTCGGCATGCGGCGTTCCAGCTCGCGAGCGGCGGCGATGACCGCGTGGCGCACGTCGAGAAACTCGCGTGCCGGCTCGATCGGCGCGAACACGTGCAGCCCGCGATTGCCCGACGTCTTCACGAACGCCGTGAGGCCGGCCTCGGCGAGCACGGCGCGCAGCTCGAAGGCGGCCGGGATGGCGTCGTAGAAGTCCGTTCCGGGCTGGGGGTCGAGGTCGATGCGCAGCTGGTCGGGGTTGTCGCTGTTCTCGGCGCGGCTCGGCCACGGGTGGAAGACAACGGTGTTCATCTGCACGGCCCAGACCGCGGCGGCGGGCTCGTCGATGACGAGCTGGGGATGCGAGCGCGCGCTCGGGTAGACCACCATGACCGACCGCACGAAGTCGGGGGCGCCCTTCGGCGGGTTCTTGGAGAAGAACTGCTCGCCGTCGATGCCGGCGGGGAATCTCTGCAATGACAGAGGGCGGTCGCCGTTCGCCGAGACGAACGCGTCACCCACCTCGACCATGTACTTGGCGAGATCGAGCTTGGTGATGCCGGGCTCCGGCCAGAGCACCCGGCCGGGGCTCGAGATCCGCACCTCGCGGTCGCCGACGGGGAGCTGCACTGCGTCGCTTGCCATGGGTCACACGCTACCGGGGCGGGAGGGCGTGGGGGAAGGACGCGGCTCGTGGCGGGCGGACCGTTCGCGTTCACCGCGCGCCAGAACGCGCCTTCGCGGCCCTCGTCGTCCTCTCCCCCACAGGCACATCGCAACAGGTAGTATCCACAGGAAACGGGCTCTCGACTGGCTTTTCTCTATGTCAGTGGTCGGGTCCACACTCTCCGCATAGACACCTTTGAAGACCGCTTCGGTCGCACCAGCATCCACCTCGTCGAGGGCTTGACCGCGGTCGCGCGGGCCGAGGCGTCGC
>JAODMO010000062.1 GCA_025464995.1 Microbacteriaceae bacterium | reverse complement strand
CGAGCGAAGCGACGTCCTGCCGGTCATTCCCGTCGAAATTGGCTTCGACCTGGACGGTTGCCCGCTCCGCAGGAAATCGATCCGAATATTCCCCACGGACGGTAATGACAGTTTCGTGCATACGTCGTATACTAGAGGGCTGGGCGTCGTGAGACGGCCGGTATTGAAAATTCAACAGGGTATAACAATGACCCGCCGGGCGCGCCGGAAGTTCGGCGCTCTGGTGACGCATGGGGATGATCGGTTTCGACATTGCCTGCAAAACCGCGAGAAGCGGGTCGAGGATGCAGGGTTATCTCGTAAACGATCTCTGCAAAATATAAGTGCTGATAACTCACGCGCTGACTTCGCTCTTGCTGCATAAGCAAAAGCACTAAATGAAGTCCGTCGGTCCGGGGATGCTCTCTACCCGGGTGCCGGCGCAATTTAGAGAGATTGCTGCGTAGTTACGCCTGAGGGCTACGCGGGACTTGAACTCGGGCTGGGCTCGTTGACCTAGGTGCTTGTGGCAAAGGTCAGAGCCGAGTAGAACGTCTGCACAAGATACACCCGTAGAAGGCGTGGAATTACAGCAGTGGACCGGGGTTCAATTCCCCGCATCTCCACCATGGGCGCTGTCGCACGCTGTCGGATGACGTAGCCCCCGGTCACGCCGGGGGCTTTCGTCGTCAAGGAGCCCCCGCGACGTTGCGATGAATGACTCGACAAGTAAGCGCAAGCAGATCGCGGCCAGCGCCGTCTGCGGCTAGAACTGGGTGGTCGCCTCGAGCGTCGTCGACTACCTCGCGGCCGAGAACGTGGCGTCACCCAGTGCAGCACTCCTGGTCGCCGTCGACCGAGGAGCAGTCCTCCCTCGTCTGGCCGATACTGATCGGCGCCGTCGATCTCGTCTCGCTACGGCTGGGCACGCGCGACCGGCGGGGGATGGTCGTCGTCGCGCTCGTACTCGTGGGCGCAGCATCCGTCTTCTTCTCGGTGCACTACACCGAGACGAACCCGGCGAGGCGTTCGCCACGACGACACGCGCGTGGGAGTTCGCCGCCGGGGGACTGCTCGAGTATCGTCGCGACCGCGAGATTCAGGCCCCGACGCGCAACGCTCGCTCGTCGCACACGCCGACCGGGTCGGCATCGCCTACGCGGTCGTGACGTACTCCGGCGTCGTAGCGGATGATCCGGGTCCGCTCCATTGGGGGGTTGACCTTCTGCGTTTCGTTGGTATTCTTTGGATACCACTTGCAAAACAACATAAACGCAGAAAAACCAACGAACATCGACGAGGATGCCATGTACGCAACGGAGCGCCAAGACCGCATCGCTCGCGCCCTCTCCCAGTGGGGCCGGGTCTCGGTCGCCGAACTCTCTGCCGAGATGGACGTCACGGCCGAGACCGTGCGCCGCGACCTCGACGCCCTCGAGCTCGCGGGAGCGCTACGCCGTGTGCACGGCGGCGCCGTGACCTCCGCGCGGGGCAGCGTCACCGAGCGGGCCGTCGGAGAACGCCAGTCGGAGCGGCACGAGGCGAAGTCGTCGATCGCCGGCCTCGCGATGCGCATGCTTCCGCCGTCGTTCCGCGGATCGGTGCTGCTCGACGCCGGCACCACCACCGCGCTGCTCGCCGAGCGCCTCGCGGCCTGGGTGCCCGACCACGGCCAGCGGCTCGCTGTCATCACCAACTCCGTGCAGAATGCGGCCACCCTCGACGGCAGCCCGCACCTCGAGGTGCACCTCGTCGGCGGACGTCTACGCAGCCTGACGGGTGCGCTCGTGGGCAGCGCCACCGTCGCACAGCTCGAGGCGCTGCGACCTGACATCTCCTTCCTCGGCACCAACGGCCTCAGCGCCGGCTTCGGCCTCAGCACACCCGACGAGCTCGAGAGCGCCGTAAAGAGGGCCATGGTGCGCTCGGCGCGCCGCGTGGTCGTGCTCGCCGACGGCTCCAAGCACGGCGAGGAGGCCCTCACGCGGTTCGCGACCCTCGACGAGATCGACACCCTGGTCACCGACACGAGGCCGGGCGGCGAGTTGGGCGAAGCGCTCGAGCGCGCCGGCGTCGAGGTGGTGAGCGCATGATCGTCACACTCACCGTCAATCCGTCGATCGACCGCACCATCGAGCTCTCTGGAGCGCTGGCCCGCGGCGAGGTGCAGCGGGCGGCGGCTGCCCACCGCGAGCCGGGCGGCAAGGGCATCAACGTCACCCGTGCTCTCGCGGCATCCGGCCTCGACACCGTCGCCCTGTTCCCCGCAGCCGACGGCGATCCCTTCGTCGAGGCCATGCGCGAATCGCGGCTCCCATTCCGCAACGTGCCAATCGCCGGGGCCGTACGCTCGAACGTGGCGCTCACCGAGCCCGACGGCACGACGACGAAGGTCAACGAGCCGGGCCCCGGAATGTCGTCCGGCGAACTCGACGCGCTTACGGCCACGGTCGTGGCGGCGGTGGCGGATGCGGAGTGGCTCGTCATCTCCGGATCCCTCCCGCCGAGCATCGACCAGGGCTATTACGTACGCGTCGTCGAGGCGGTCGTGGGTGCATACGGCGACGCCGCCCCGCGAATCGCCGTCGACGGGTCGGGGGAGCCGCTGCGCCTGCTGCTCGAGAGCGACGAGCGCATCGACCTGATCAAGCCCAACGCGGAGGAGCTCGCCGAGTTGACAGGCCGGGGCAGCGGCGAGTCGTTCGAGGCCGAACCCCGGCTCGCAGCGTCCGCCGCTCTCGATCTGCTGGGCCGCGGCGTCTCGGCCGCCCTCGTGACCCTCGGGGGTCGCGGCGCGGCGCTCGTCACGACCGATGCGACGTGGTTCGCCGAGGCGCCTCACATCGAGGCGCGCAGCACCGTCGGCGCCGGAGACTCCTCGCTCGCCGGATATCTGCTCGCCTCTGCCGAGGGGCGCACCGAGGCGGAGTGCCTCGCGCAAGCCGTCGCCCACGGAGCGGCCGCCGCGGCCCTTCCCGGGTCCACCGTCCCGACTCGACTCGAGGCGGACTGTTACAGCATCACCGTCCAGCGCGACCCGGGCAGAGAAGCCCGCGCCGCCCACACCAAGGAGACAGACCATGCCTGAACTCATCACTGCGGGGCTCGTGAGCCTCGACAGCCCCGTCGGGGCGACCAAGAACGATGTCATCCGATCGCTCGCGGCCCGCGTGGTCGGTGAGGGCAGGGCGACAGACGCCGACGCCCTCGCCGCCGACGCCCTCGAGCGCGAGGGCAAGGCGGCGACGGGCATGCCCGGCGGCATCGCGATCCCGCACTGCCGCTCGGCCGCCGTCACGACGCCGTCGCTCGCGATGGCACGGCTGGCGCCCGCCGTGGACTTCGGAGCGAGCGATGGCGGTGCCGACCTCGTCTTCTTCATCGCGGTGCCCGAAGGCGCCGACCAGGCGCACCTTGCCCTCCTCGCGAAGCTCGCCCGCTCGCTCATCAAGCCGGAGTTCGTCGCGACACTGCGATCGGCGACCACGCCGGCCGAGATCGTCGAGCTCGTGAATGCCGCGATCAGCGACACTCCCGCGGCTCCCGCGGTTCCCCCAGCGACGGCTGCCGCCGCCGGCGATGACCGCCGCACCATCGTCGCCGTCACGGCGTGCCCCACAGGCATCGCACACACCTACATGGCGGCCGACGCGCTCGTCGCGGCCGGTCACCGCGCGGGAGTCGACGTGCACGTCGAGACACAGGGCTCCGCCGGTGCGACGCCGCTCGACCCGGCCATCATCGCGCGGGCGAGCGCCGTCATCTTCGCCGTCGACGTCGACGTGCGCGACAAGGGCCGCTTCGCCGGCAAGCCGCTCGTGCAGAGCCCGGTGAAGCGCGGTGTCGACGAACCCGACGCGATGATCCGCGACGCGCTCGCGGCCGCCGCCGACCCGAACGCCCGGCGCGTTCCCGGCGCGGGCGACTCCGGGGCGGCGAACGCCGGTGCGAGCCAGGGCTCAGGGGAGAGCATGGGGCAGAAGGTGAAGCGCGTGCTGCTCACCGGAGTCAGTTACATGATCCCGTTCGTCGCGGGTGGCGGCCTGCTCATCGCGCTCGGCTTCCTGTTCGGCGGCTTCCGCATCACCGAGGTCGCGAGCGACATCGTGCTGCAGAACACCCTGTGGAACCTGCCCGACGGCGGGCTCGGCGCGTACCTCGGCGCCATGTTCTTCATCATCGGCAGCACCTCTATGGGCTTCCTCGTTCCGGCCCTCGCCGGCTATATCGCCTACGCGATCGCCGACCGCCCGGGCATCGCACCGGGCTTCGTCGCCGGAGCGGTCGCGGTCTTCATGAGCGCGGGCTTCCTCGGCGGGCTCGTCGGCGGTGTGCTCGCGGGTCTCGCCGCGTGGTGGATCGGCCGGTTCGACGTTCCGCGCTGGCTGCGCGGGCTCATGCCCGTCGTGATCATCCCGCTGCTCGCATCCATCTTCGCGTCGGGCCTGCTGCTGCTCGTGCTCGGCGGACCGATCGCCGCTCTCACGACCGGCCTCAACGACTGGCTCAACGGCCTCACCGGTGCGTCGGCGGTCGTGCTCGGCATCATCCTCGGCACCATGATGTCGTTCGACCTGGGAGGCCCGGTCAACAAGGTGGCGTACTCCTTCGCGGTCGCGGGCCTCGGCGCCGGGTCGCCCGAAAACCAGGCGCCGTGGATGATCATGGGCGCCGTCATGGCCGCCGGAATGGTCGCGCCCCTCGGCCTCGCGCTCGCCTCCACCCTCCTCGCCCGCGGCCTCTTCACCGACGTTGAGCGGGAGAACGGCAAGGCGGCGTGGCTGCTCGGCGCGTCGTTCATCAGTGAGGGCGCCATCCCGTTCGCGGCGGTCGACCCGCTGCGCGTCATCGCCGCCTCGATCTTCGGCGGCGCAATCACGGGCGGCCTCTGCATGGCGCTCGGTGTCACCTCCCAGGCTCCCCACGGCGGCATCTTCGTGCTCTTCGCGATCGGCAACATCCTGGGCTTCGTCGTCGCGCTGCTCGTCGGCGTCGTCGCGATGGCACTCGCGGTCATCGCCCTCAAGCGCTGGGCGCGCAGGGCCACCGTCGGCGATGACGGCGTCGCCGACGTCGCCGTCGCGGCCTGAGCACCTCCACCACCATCCACGTAAAGGACAGATCAATGGCAGAACGCACCGCAACCATCGCGAGCCGGGCCGGGTTGCACGCCCGCCCCGCCACCCTCTTCATCGAGGCGGTGAACAAGCAGCCCGTCAAGGTGACCATCGGGCTCGTCGACGGACCGGGCATGGACGCTTCGAGCATCCTCTCCATCATGGCCCTCGGCGCGGGACCCGGCGCAGTCGTCACCTTGCGTGCCGAGGGCGAGGGGGCGAATGCTGCTCTCGACGAACTCGTGGCGCTGCTCGAGACCGACCTCGACGCCGAGTAGGGCGCCGGCGGCGTTCCGTCGGTTCTTCCCGACGACCGGTCAGCGCGCGAGGATGTCCAACACGGCGTCGTGCAGCGCCCCGTTGGTCGCGAGAGCGTTGCCGCTCCACGGCCCGGGCTCGCCGGTGACCGAGGTGAAACGACCGCCCGCCTCCTCGATGATCGGGATGAGCGCGGCCATGTCGTACGGCTTGAGGTCGAATTCGCTCACCACGTCGAGCGAACCCTCGGCGAGTAGCATGTACGCCCACATGTCGCCGATGGAACGGGCTCGCCAGACCCCGCGGCTCAGTTCGATGAGCTCGTCGAGGTAGCCGGCGCCGTCCCACCCCTGGATGCTGTTGTAGCTGATCGCCGCGTCGGCCAGTTCACCGACGGCGCTCACCCGGATGGCACGCGGCTCCTCGCCGTGCGCCTGGGCGAAGGCACCGTGCCCGCGCGCCGCGAACCAGCGCTTGCCGAGGGCCGGTGCACTCACGACGCCGACGACGGGCACCCCGTCGACCGCGAGCGAGATGAGCGTGCCCCAGATCGGCACTCCGCGGAGGAAGTTCGCGGTGCCGTCGATGGGGTCGATGATCCACTGGCGGGCGGAATCGCCCTCCGTGCCGTACTCCTCGCCCAGGATCGAGTCGTCGGGCCGCGCGGCGAGGATGCCCGAGCGGATCGACCGTTCGACGGCCTGGTCGGCGTCGGTGACGGGCGTGCGGTCGGGCTTCGTCGTGACGACGAGGTCGAGCGCGGTGAACCTGTCGAGGGAGATGAGGTCGGCGTTGCCTGCGAGGGCGAGGGCGAGGGCGAGGTCGTCGCTGGGGGAGTGGTCGGTCATCGGTTCTCCGGGCTGTTCTTGGTCGAGAGAGTGGTGAGCAGGCGTTGCAGGCTGTCGAGCCGCAACGAACCCATCTCGCCCAGGGCTCCCGACTCGACGCGCTCGACGATCGCGCAATCGGGGGAGCCGGGCAGGTGGGTGCAGCCTCGAGGGCACTCGAGGGCGATCTCGGCGAGATCGGTGAACGACTTGAGGATGCTGGCGGGGTCGACATGCCCGAGACCGAAAGACCTCACGCCGGGCGTGTCGACGATCCATCCGCTGCCTATGCGCAGCGACACGGTCGACGACGAGGTGTGGCGGCCACGGCCGGTCACGTCGTTGACCCGACCGATGGCGCGGTTGGCGTCGGGAACGAGCGCGTTGACGAGGGTCGACTTGCCGACGCCGGAGTGCCCGACCGCGACGGTGGTGTGCCCCTGCAGCGCCTCGGCGATCTCCTCGAGCGGGAAGTCGTCGCTGCGGCTCTGGAACACCCGGAACTCGAGCCCCGCGAAGTTCGCGAGAAACTCGGCAGGGTCGGCGAGGTCGGTCTTGGTGATGCACAGGATGGGCGTGATGCCCGCGTCATACGCGGCGACGAGATACCGGTCGACGAGGCGCGTACGCGGCTCGGGGTTGGCGGCCGCGACGACGATGAGCATCTGGTCTGCGTTGGCGACGATGATCCGCTCGACGGCGTCCGTGTCATCCGCACTCCGGCGCAGCAGGGTCGACCGTTCCTGGATGCGCACGATGCGGGAGAGGCTGCCCTCGTCGCCGGTCGTGTCGCCGACGATGTCGACCCAGTCTCCGGTCACGACCGACTTCTTGCCGAGCTCGCGAGCGCGGGTGGCGATGAGCTGTCGTTCCTCCGGGGTGTTCTCGGCCACCCACACGCCATATCGGCCACGGTCGACGCTGAAGACGCGCCCGCTCACCGCGTTCTTGTGCTCCGGGCGGATCTTGCTTCGCGGCTTGTTGCCCTTCGGGTTGGGGCGTGTCCGGATCGACGACTCGTCGTACTCCTCGTAGGCGCCGTCGTCGGCGTCGGGGTCTGACATCCAGCTCATGCGGTCACAGAATGCGAGTGTCGGTCGTGATGGTGGTCACGATCTCGTCAGGGTCGCGCACGAGGTCTGCCCACAGCTGCGGGAACTCGGGCAGCGTCTTGGCGGTCGTGCCGATGTCGTCGACCTCGACGCCCGCGACGGCGAGTCCGATGACCGCTCCGGCCTGCGCCATCCGGTGGTCGTGGTAGCTCTTCCAGGCACCGCCGTGCAACGGTGCCGGGCGGATCTGCAAACCGTCGTCGAGCTCCGTGACATCACCGCCGAGGCCGTTGATCTCGGCCGCGAGGGCCGCGAGACGATCGGTCTCGTGCCCGCGTAGGTGGCCGATCCCCGTGATGCGGCTCGGGCCGCTCGCGAGGGCCGCCAGTGCCACGAGCACCGGGGCGAGTTCGCCACCGAGGGAGAGGTCGATGTCGACACCCGGCAGTTCGAGGCCGCCGCGGATGCCGCGACCGCCGTCGATCAGGAGCGCGGTGCCGTCGCGGCGAGCGGAGCCGCCGAAGAGCGGGAGGAGCTTCTCGAGGTGTGCGCCCACCTGTGTGGTCTGCGCCGGCCAGCCGTGGATGGCCACGGTTCCGCCGGCGACGATGGCCGCTGCGAGGAACGGCGCCGCGTTCGACAGGTCGGGCTCGATGTCGACCTCGAGGCCGCGGATCTGCTGCGGGGCCACCACCCAGACACCCGGTTCCGGGCTCTCAACGACGACGCCGCGAGCAGCGAGGGTCGCGATCGTCATCTCGATGTGCGGCATGCTGGGCAGCGTCTCGCCCGTATGGCGCAGCGTGAGTCCGTTCTCGAAACGGGGAGCCGCGAGCAGCAGGCCCGAGACGAACTGGCTCGAGGCCGACGCGTCGATCGTCAGCTCGCCACCCCGCACCGAACCGGTGGCGTAGAGGCTGAACGGAAGGGAGCCGCGTCCGTCGTCGTTGACGTCGACCCCGAGATCGCGGAGCGACTCGATGGTCGTGCGCATCGGGCGTCGCCGGGCGCCCTCGTCGCCGTCGAACGCGACGGGGCCGAGCGCGAGCGCGGCGACCGGAGGGAGGAAGCGCATCACGGTGCCCGCGAGGCCGCAGTCGATCGTCGTGCCGCCGAGCAGTTCGTCGGCGGGGGTGATCCGCAGGTCGGGGCCGTAGCCGCCGGTCGCGGGCACTTCCTCGATCGTCGTTCCGAGCGAGCGCAGCGCCTCGATCATGAGCGCGCTGTCGCGGGAGTGCAACGGCGCGCGCAGCACCGAAGGTGCGCTCGCGAGCGCCGAGAGCACGAGTTCACGGTTCGTCAGACTCTTTGATCCGGGCAGGCCGAGGGAGGCTGCGAGCTCGCCGGTCGCGACGGGAGCCGCCCACGGACCCGGCTCGCCGCCGACGATGAGCCCCTCGTCGCCGTAGGGGTTGAACTCTGGCTTGGAATACTTGGATACCAACATCGGTTACCAGAGTATCGGCAGTTGACGCCGATCGATTGGAGGCTGGCATGACAGTGCTGGAAGCGATGCCGGTGGCGATTGGCACGGGGTTCGGTGCTCCCGGAGACCTACAATTGTTCCCGATGACTACCGACCTGCCTTCAGAGCCGACCCCCGCCGAGACAACCGACAACGGCGGAGACATCGGCGACGTGCGTGCGCTCTTCGAGGAGCAGGCTCTCCAGTACATGGACCAGCTCTACGCCGCGGCGATGCGCATGACCAAGAACCCCTCCGATGCTGCGGATCTCGTGCAGGAGACGTTCGTCAAGGCGTACACGGCGTTCGGTCAGTTCCAGCAGGGCACGAACCTCAAGGCGTGGCTGTACCGCATCCAGACCAACACGTTCATCAACAACTACCGCAAGAACCAGCGCAACCCGTACCAGGGAACGATCGACGACCTCGAAGACTGGCAGCTCGGCGGAGCAGAATCCGTCACGCAGCACACCTCCACGCGGTCGGCCGAGGCCGAGGCGATCGACCACCTGCCCGACAGTGCCGTCAAGGATGCGCTCCAGTCGATCCCGGAAGACTTCCGCCTCGCGGTCTACTTCGCCGACGTAGAAGGTTTCTCCTACCAGGAGATCGCCGACATCATGAAAACACCCGTGGGCACCGTCATGAGCCGCCTCCACCGCGGCCGACGCCTGCTGCGGGGCCTACTTGCTGAATACGCGAGCGACCGAGGAATCGTCGCCGCCCCTGCCGATGGGAGAACCAAATGACCGACTGCGGTTGCGAGACGGCGAAGGCCGAGCTCGAGGAGTACATCCACAACGAGCTGACGGTGGGCGAAGCTGCCGACATCGCCGAGCACATGGAGCACTGTGCAGACTGCAGCGGTGAGCACCTGGTCGGGCTCACCCTCACCAACAAGGTGAAGAGCGCGTGCAACGAGAAGGCGCCCGTCGACCTCCGCGCCGAAGTGCTGCTCAAGCTCCGCGCGATCCAGACCGTCGGCTGACGCGACCAGCCGGTCGAGTAGCGAGCTCGCAGAGCTCAAACCCCACCGGCTGGTGGCCCGTTGCGGCTGGTAGCGCGTTACAGAGTGAGCGCCTTGTCGATGAGGTCGACCTGCTCGACGCCGCTTCGCTTGTTCGAGCCGGTCGCGGGCGACGCCGACGACGGTCGCGACGAGACCTTGATCGTGCGGCCCTTGAGGTGAGGCGCGAGCTCGAACGAGATGAACGGCCATGCGCCCTGGTTCTCGGGCTCGTCCTGCGTCCAGACCAGGTCGGCGTTCGGGTAGTTCTCGAGCAGCGAGTTGATCTCCTCGATCGGCAGCGGGTAGAACTGCTCCATCCGCACGACGGCGATGGATGTCTCCTGCCGCTTGTCGAGCTCGTTGACGATGTCGTAGTAGATCTTGCCCGAGGTCAGCACCACGCGCCTGACGCTCGCCTTGTCGGCCACGCGGCTGTCGTCGATGACGGGCAGGAACTTGCCGCTCGTGAAGTCGGCGATGCTGCTCGTCGCACCGCGCAGACGCAACATGGCCTTGGGCGTGAAGACGATGAGCGGGCGGCGGGGCCGGGCATACGCCTGGCGACGCAGCAGGTGGAAGTACGACGCGGGGGTGGAGGGTCGTGCGACGGTCATGTTGTTCTCCGCGCACAGCTGCAGGAAACGCTCGATGCGGGCCGACGAGTGGTCAGGACCCTGTCCCTCGTAACCGTGCGGCAGCAGCATGACGACGCTCGAGCGCTGTCCCCACTTCTGCTCGGCGGAGGATATGAACTCGTCGACGACGGTCTGCGCGCCGTTCGCGAAGTCACCGAACTGGGCCTCCCAGAGCACGAGGGCGTCCGCACGCTCGACCGAGTAGCCGTATTCGAAGCCGAGAGCGGCGTACTCGCTGAGCAGCGAGTCGTAGATCCAGAAGCGGCCCTGGCCCTCCTTGAGGTTGCCGAGCGGCAGCCACTCCTGGCCGTTCATGCGGTCGTGCAGCACGGCGTGGCGCTGGACGAAGGTTCCACGGCGCGTGTCCTGTCCCGCCATCCGCACCGGAGTGCCCTCGAGCAGGAGTGATCCGAGCGCCAGAAGCTCGCCGAAGCCCCAGTCGACCGAGCCGGAGCGGCTCATCTCGACCCGCTTCTTGAGCATGGCCTGCAGCTTGGAGTGCACGCTGAACCCGGCCGGCGGGTTGTTGTGTGCGTCGCCGATGAGCTGGATGACCTTCTCGTCGACGCCCGTCGACTCCGGCTCCCCGACGAGGTCGTCTTGCTGCGACTCGGGTCGTTCGAGGTCGGAGACGGGGTTCGTGTCGCTCGTGATGATCGGCATCGACCCGGTCTGCGCCGCGTGCGTCTCCGCGAAGGCACGCTCGAGGCGGTCTTGGAAGTCCTGGTGGCTGGCCTCGTACTCCTCGGCCGTGATGTCGCCGCGCCCGACGAGAGCCTCCGTGTACAGCGTGCGCACGGAGCGCTTGGCCTCGATGAGGTTGTACATGAGCGGCTGGGTCATCGAGGGGTCGTCGCCCTCGTTGTGCCCGCG
>JAODMO010000060.1 GCA_025464995.1 Microbacteriaceae bacterium | reverse complement strand
CGAACCCGGAAGCTAAGACTCTCTGCGCCGATGGTACTGCAAGGGGGACCTTGTGGGAGAGTAGGACACCGCCGGACATAATTTGAAGAATAGCCAGCCCTTCGGGGCTGGCTATTCTGCTTTAACTACCGGCTCGAGCGACCTCACTGCTGCCCGTCGCTGCCGCAGCAAACGTGAGTTTGGGCGCGGGCATTGCTCAGTAACGCCCACGGCGAACACGCACCTTAAATCCGGCATCCGGTAGCTAGTCTCTCTATATCGGCACCGAAACCTGCCTGGTGCTTAGGGAGTAAACATGTTTGAAAGATTTACCGACCGAGCACGTCGAGTCGTCGTCCTGGCCCAAGAAGAGGCCAAGATGCTCAACCACAACTACATCGGCACGGAGCACATCCTGCTCGGACTCATCCACGAGGGTGAGGGCGTCGCGGCCAAGGCTCTGGAGTCGCTCAACATCTCGCTCGACGCAGTGCGCGAGCAGGTCCAAGACATCATCGGCCAGGGTCAGCAGCAGCCGACCGGGCATATCCCCTTCACGCCTCGCGCGAAGAAGGTTCTCGAGCTGAGCCTCCGTGAGGCGCTGCAGCTGGGTCACAACTACATCGGTACCGAGCACATCCTGCTGGGCCTCATCCGCGAGGGTGAAGGCGTGGCGGCGCAGGTGCTCGTCAAGCTGGGTGCCGATCTCAACCGCGTTCGCCAGCAGGTCATCCAGCTTCTCTCTGGCTACCAGGGCAAGGAGGCGGTGGCGGTGGGCGCCAACGACGCGGCACCCGACAAGGGTTCGCAGGTACTCGATCAGTTCGGACGCAACCTCACGCAGGCTGCCCGTGACGGAAAGCTCGACCCGGTCATCGGGCGCGAGAAGGAGATGGAGCGCGTCATGCAGATCCTCTCTCGTCGCTCTAAGAACAACCCGGTCCTCATCGGTGAGCCCGGCGTCGGCAAGACCGCAGTCGTCGAGGGACTCGCCCAGGCGATCGTCAAGGGCGATGTGCCCGAGACGCTCAAAGACAAGCAGCTCTACTCACTCGACCTCGGGTCGCTCATCGCCGGCAGCCGCTACCGCGGTGATTTCGAGGAGCGACTCAAGAAGGTGACGAAGGAGATCCGCACCCGCGGTGACATCATCGTCTTCATCGACGAGATCCACACGCTCGTCGGTGCCGGTGCGGCAGAGGGCGCCATCGACGCGGCATCCATCCTGAAGCCCCTGCTGGCCCGCGGTGAGCTCCAGACGATCGGTGCCACCACCCTCGACGAGTATCGCAAGCACTTCGAGAAGGATGCCGCGCTTGAACGTCGTTTCCAGCCTGTGCAGGTGCACGAGCCCTCGCTGCCCCACACCATCAACATTCTCAAGGGGCTGCGCGACAAGTACGAGGCGTTCCACAAGGTGTCGATCACGGATGGCGCGATCGTCGCCGCTGCGAACCTCGCCGACCGCTACGTGAGCGACCGCTTCCTGCCCGACAAGGCCATCGACCTGCTCGACGAGGCCGGCGCCCGCCTGCGCCTCTCGATCCTGTCGGCCCCGCCGGAGCTGCGTGAGTTCGACGACCAGATCTCGGTCGTCCGCGGGCAGAAGGAGGGCGCGATCGAAGACCAGGACTTCGAGAAGGCCGCCAGCCTGCGCGACGAGGAGAAGAAGCTGCTCGGCGAGCGTCTGCGTCTCGAGAAGCAGTGGAAGAGCGGCGACGTCGGGGCCAGCGGAACCGTCGATGAGGGACTCATCGCCGAGGTGCTGGCCCAGGCGACCGGCATCCCGGTCTTCAAGCTCACCGAGGAGGAGTCGAGCAGGCTCATCTTCATGGAGAAGGCGCTCCACATGCGCGTCGTCGGCCAGGAAGAGGCCATTTCCGTTCTCGCCAAGACGATCCGCCGCACCCGTGCCGGTCTCAAAGACCCGAAGCGCCCGAGCGGCTCGTTCATCTTCGCGGGCCCGACCGGTGTCGGTAAGACGGAACTCGCGAAGGCCCTCGCAGAATTCCTCTTCGACGACGAGAACGCGCTCATCTCCCTCGACATGAGCGAGTACGGCGAGAAGCACACCGTGTCGCGTCTCTTCGGTGCTCCTCCCGGATTCGTCGGCTTCGAAGAGGGCGGCCAGCTCACCGAGAAGGTGCGCCGGAAGCCGTTCTCGGTGGTGCTGTTCGACGAGATCGAGAAGGCACACCCCGACATCTTCAACTCTCTCCTCCAGATCCTGGAAGAGGGACGCCTGACGGATGGCCAGGGTCGCGTCGTCGACTTCAAGAACACGGTCATCATCATGACGACCAACCTCGGAACGAAGGACATCACGGGCACCCCGATCGGGTTCACGTCGAGCACCGACACCGCCACCGGCTACGACCGGATGCGCGGCAAGGTCGTCGAGGAGCTCAAGAAGCACTTCAAGCCCGAGTTCCTGAACCGCGTGGACGAGACGATCGTCTTCCCGCAGCTCAGCCCGGAAGAGCTGCTGCAGATCGTCGACCTGTTCATGAAGCGCCTCAGCGAGCGGATGATGGACCGCGATCTCACGATCGAGCTCACCGTTGCCGCGAAGGAGCGCCTCATCAAGGTCGGGTTCGACCCGTCGCTCGGCGCGCGCCCGTTGCGTCGCGCGGTGCAGCACGAGATCGAAGACAAGCTCAGCGAGAAGATCCTGCACGGAGAGCTCAACTCGGGCGACCACGTGCACGTCGACTTCGCCGACAACGCCTTCGTCTTCACGACCGGCCGCCAGCCGGGTGCGATCGAGGCCGAGCCGGTCGCGGTCGAGGCCGGAGCGTCGGAGTAACGAGCGCCGGGTAGCAGTCACCACGAGACCGGGGGTCGAGCCGAAAGGCCCGGCCCCCGGTTCGCGTACCCGGCCGTTTCGGGGTAAGGCGCCAGACGTGCCGGGGCGTTTGTAGACTCGGGAGGATGACTTACTCCGTGCGGGCCGCCCGAACCTCCGATGTGCCCTTCATCGAGGCGCTCGTCGAGCCGCTCGTGCAGCAGCGCATCCTGCTCGGCAAAGACCTCGTCGTGTTCTACGAGGCGGTGCAGGAGTTTCGCATCGCCGAGGACGACGAGACGGGGCGACCGATCGGATGCGGCGCCCTCCACGTCATGTGGGAGGATCTGGCCGAGGTGCGCACCCTCGCGGTCGCGGCGGAGTGGCTCGGCCACGGCGTCGGCCGCGCCATCCTGAATCGCATCGAGGCCGACGCGGTGCAACTCGGACTCAAGCGGCTGTTCTGCCTCACGTTCGAGGTTCCGTTCTTCGAGCGCAACGGCTACCTGCCTATCGGCGAAGACGTCGTCGACCCGCGCGTCTTCGCCGAGCTCGCGCGATCGTCAGACGAGGGAGTCGCGGAGTTCCTCGATCTCTCCCGCGTCAAACCGAACACTCTCGGCAACACCCGCATGCTCAAGATCATCGCCTGACGACACGCGAGCGATACACGCCGCGAGATCATCCCGTTGTTGGGGGCGACGGGGCTTAACCTATGACCATGTCGACGTTCCGCAATCCGGTTGGTCCCCAGCCAACCAGCACCTACTGGCGTCGCCGCATCGTGGTCGGCCTCGGCATACTCGCGGTCATCGTCATCATCTTCCTCATCGCGGTGCGACCCGGAGGCGCGAAGCCCGCCTCGACCGGAACGGATGGCGACTCGAAGGCCGCCTCTGCCAGCACCGACGCGCCCGCAGACGCCTCCGACGCGCCCGTCGACGAGGGCGCGTGTGCCCCGGCCGTCGTCAAGGTCGCGGCGGTGACCGATGCAGACGAGTACACCGCAGAACAGCAGCCGCTCCTCTCCCTCACCGTCACGAACGCCGGCACGACCGAGTGCACCTTCAACGCCGGCTCCGACGTGCAGGAGTACATCATCACGAGCGGTGAAGACCGCATCTGGTCGTCGAAAGACTGCCAGGTCGACGCGGTGGCCGCGCCCGTAACCCTCAAGCCCGGTGTCGCCGTGCCGACGACCCCGTTCCCGTGGGACCGCACGCGTTCCGACCCGGGCACGTGCGAGTCGGCCGACCGGCAGCAGGTCACCGGCGGCGGCGCAACGTACCGGCTCGCCGTGGTGCTCGACGGTGTGGAGTCGAGCGAATCGAAGCCGTTCCTGCTGAACTAGGAACATGGCAAAGAAATCCACACCGCGAGCCCCCGACTTCCGCTCCGAACCTCTCGAGGTCGCCCTCAAGGCGCAGGATGCAGCCGCCGTAGCCTTCGCGTTGCGCAACGACAAGGTCATCGTTCCGCTCCTTCCGGTCGAGGGCCCTCCGCAAGTGCGCGTATTCCGGCGCGACGACGCGGACAAGTACATGCTGCTGCTGTTCTCGTCAGCCGCGACCTACGTGAAGATGCTGCCGAACGAGACGAATCACCGCGTGCTTGCCTACGACCGTGCGACGCTGCTGGAGTTCATCGAGACGAACATCGGCGTGCTCGAGGCGATCTGGTTCGACGTCGCCGGCCCCCACGCGATGCAAGCGGCGCCGCAGGATGTGCTCGACGCGCTTAAGCTCTGATCCCCCGGTGTCAAGGCCATCGGCCGGATGAGCCGGTCTGCCTATGGTGGTCACACCATGAGCACGATCTCCGTCGTCATCCCCGTCTACAACGACGCTGCGTTGCTTCAGCGCTGCCTCGAGGCCCTCGCCGCGCAGTCGCGCCAGGCCGACGAGATTGTCGTCGTCGACAACGGGTCGACGGATGCGTCGGCCGACGTCGCACGGAGGGCCGGCGCTCGCGTCGTCTCGGAGCCCATGCGGGGAATCGCCCCCGCCACCGCCGCGGGTTTCGACGCGGCCCGGGGCGACCTGCTCGCCCGACTGGACGCGGACTCCGTGCCCCCCGTCGACTGGCTGCACCACATCGAGGAGCGCTTCGAGCGGTCGCCCGAGCTCTCGGCGCTCACCGGCACGGCCGAGTTCATCGACGGCACGCGGGTGGTGCAGTGGCTCGGTCGCGTCGCTTATTTAGGCGGCTACTTCTGGGCCATGGGACTCCTGCTCGGGCATTCCCCCTTGTTCGGGTCGAACCTCGCCCTGCGCGCCCGCGCCTGGCAGCGGCTTCGCATCACCTTCCACCGTGAGAGCGCGACGGTACACGACGACCTCGACTTGAGCTTCCAGGTGCCGCCCGGCATGGTGGTCGCCTACGACGATGCGCTCGGCATGCGCATCTCCAGTCGGCCCTTCGACTCGGCGCTGTCGTTCGCGGTGCGGTCGTACCGAGGGATCGCCACCATCGCCATGAACCTGCCGCACCGGCTGGGGCGTTCCCGCCAGGAACGCTTCAGCTGAGCGGACATCCCCGACCGCCCATCCGCCGCTCGCGCACCGTGAGCCGGCGACCATAGAGAAGGAGATCAAGCCATGAGCGACACCAATCTCACCCCCAGCCCCGATGAGGTTCCCGCGGTCGACGTCGACGACGAACTCGGTCTGGCCGGGCCCGACACGGCAGGCTCCGACCGCTCGGTAGCCGAATTCGGCGAGGAGCCCGACGTCGAGACCCGAAGTGACGAGGCGCCGGAAGCGATCGACCCGAGCATTTGACGCCACGCACCGTGACCGCGGCCGCCTGACCGCGGTTGCGAGCGCGGTTAGAGTGGATGGGCCGCGCACGCTGCGCCTTCCGCCGATGGCTTGCCGGCCCCGAAAGGCGAGCGTGACCAGGCCCTCCAATTCCGACCAGTCGCCCGACGACGACGGCATCCTCTCACCCCGTGACCGCCGCAGGCTGACGCGCGTCCGCAGCGACCGGTCGATCGTGGCCGTGCTCGCCGGAACGGGGCTCATCGCCGCGTTCATGCAGACGCTCGTCACCCCCATCATTCCGGAGCTGCCGCACCTCCTCCACAGCGTGCCCGCAGACACGTCGTGGGTGCTGACCTCGACGCTCCTCGCCGCGGCGATCGCGACCCCGATCACCGGCCGACTCGGCGACATGTACGGCAAACGGCGCATCGTGCTCGTGCTGCTCGCCGTGATGACCGCCGGATCCGTCGTCGCCGCCCTCTCCGACTCCGTCATCCCGATGATCGCCGGCCGCTCGCTGCAGGGCATCGGCCTCGGCGTGATCTCGCTCGGTATCAGCATCCTGCGCGATGTCATCCATGCGAAGAACCTCGGCGGCGCGGTCGCGCTCGTCAGCGCCACCCTCGGAATCGGCGGTGCCGTCGGACTTCCGGTCGCGGCCCTCATCGCCGACAACCTGTCGTGGCACTACCTCTTCTGGCTCGCCACGGTGTTGAGCCTCATCGCCCTGGTCTTCGTGTACTGGATCGTGCCGGTGAGCACCCTGCGCACGGCGGGGCGGTTCGACTTCGTCGGTGCGGTCGGCCTCGCGATCGGCCTGATCGGTATCCTCCTCGGCGTCTCGAAGGGATCGGAATGGGGCTGGACGAGCCCGGGTATCGTGGCGCTTCTCGCGGGTGGCCTCGCGGTGCTCGTCGCGTGGGGCTTCTTCGAACTGCGCACCCCGCACGCCCTCATCGACCTCCGCGTCGCCGCCCGCCGGCCGGTGCTGCTGACCAACCTCGCCTCAATCTCGGTCGGCTTCGCGTTCTTCATCACCTCGGCGGCGCTGCCGATCCTGTTGCAGGCACCTTCGACGACCGGTGTGGCGTTCGGCCTGCCCCTTCTGGCGGCGAGCCTGTGCCTCATGCCGCTCGGCATCGTCATGTTCTTCACGTCGCCGTTCGCCGCGCGGCTGTCGACGGCTCGCGGGCCCCGGACCAGCCTCATCCTCGGGGCGTCGATCATCGCCGGCACATTCGCGGCGGCCATCTTCCTCACGGGCGAGGTGTGGCACATCGTGCTGATCTCGACGCTCGTCGGGCTGGGTGTCGGTTTCGCCTACGCGGCGATGCCGACGCTCATCATGAACGCGGTCCCGCCGTCGGAGACGGCAGCATCGAACGGCCTGAACTCGGTGATGCGCACGCTCGGTTCCACCGTCGCGGCTACGATCGTGGGGGTCATCCTGTCGACACAGGTCGTCATCTCGCAAGACATCGCGATCCCGACCACGGAGGCGTTCCAGCTCACGTTCGGCCTCGGCACCGCCGTCGCCCTCGTCGGTGTGTTCATCGCGTTCTTCATCCCGCGCCGGAAGCGCACCTACGAGGACACCGCGAGCATCCCCATCCAGTAGGGCGGCGGGGTAGGGTCAGTCGCTCCGCGTGATGGATGCGAGCGCCGATTCGAACTCGTCGGCGGGCATCTCGAGCCCCGCGTCGGCGAGGCGCTGCTGCAGTAGAGTGCGGGGGTCGTCGACGTTGCCGAGACCCACATCGGCGCGAACCTGGCCGATCACTCCCTGCACTTTTTCGTCGTCGGTGGCGTGGTTGCCGTCTTGCATGGGCTGGTCTTGGGTGTCGGACATGCTTCATGCTTGCACCGCAGGATGCAGAATGGAACAAATGGCTCTCCACGTACTCGCGATTCTCAACCAACCCTCAGCAGACGCCGCGCCTCACGCCGCCGGTGCACCCGCGTTCCGTTTCGCCGATCCCGGCGAGCCGCAGCTGAGCGTGCTCGATCTCGGCGCCACGCGCGGCGACGGCATCTTCGAGTCCATCAGCGTCGGCAACGGCCGCGCACAAGCGCTCGAGCACCACCTCCGCCGGTTCGCGTCGTCGGCGGCCAAGCTCGAGCTGCCGGCCCCCGACCTCGACGCCTGGCGCGCCGCCATCCTCGCGTCCATCGACGAACTCGACCCGGTTTCCGAGTCATGGGTGAAGACCGTGATGACGCGCGGGATTGAGGGGCACGACCAGCCCACGGGGTGGGTGTATGTCGCCCCGACATCCGACTTCTCGAAGGTGCGCACCGAGGGTGTGCGCGTCGTGATGCTTGACCGCGGCTATCGGCACGACATCGAGCACACTGCGCCGTGGCTGCTGGCCGGCGCGAAGACGCTCAGCTACGCCGTTAACCGCGCCGTGCTGCGCGAGGCCAAGCGGCGCGACGCCGACGACGTCATCTTCGTCTCGAGTGACGGGTTCGTTCTCGAGGGGCCCACGTCGTCGGTCGTGTATCGTCGCGGCGACCGGATACTGACGCCGGGCACCGGCCTCGGCATCCTCGACGGAACCACCCAGGCCAACGTCTTCCGGTTCGCCGAGGGGCTCGGCCTCGAGACGGGCTTTGAGCTGGCACGGGAAGACGACCTGCGCGAGGCGGATGCCGCGTGGCTCGTCTCGAGCGTGCGGCTCGCCGCTCCCGTGCGGGCCATCGACGGGCGCCCCATGGCGGTCGACGCCGACTTCACCGGCGCGCTCAACGCTCACCTGCTCGCCCTCCGGGACTGACCGGGGCACGGCCTATCAAATAGACCGGAACCGCGATAGGGGTGGCAGGTCAGCGGGGTCGGGTGTGGACTGGTGCAATGACAGGGATAGCCGAAGAAGCCGCTGCGCTCTCCAGCCGCCAGCGGTCGACGCTGCGCTCGCGGCTCATTGAAGACCGCGAGGCGACCGCGGTTCTCGTCGCCCGCTTGATGTCCGACATCGCCTCCTTCCAGGACTCCGTCAAAGACTCAGTCGCCGACGACGAGCACGACCCCGAGGGCCCCACACTCGCCTTCGAGCGATCGCAGTCGACCGCGATACTCGGGCAGACGCGCGACCACCTCGTACAGATCGACAGTGCGCTCGCGCGCCTCGACGACGGCAGCTACGGGGTGTGTTCCACCTGCGCCCGGCCCATACCGATCGCGAGACTCGAGGTGCGCCCGTACTCCACCCAGTGCGTGACGTGCGCCGGAAAGATGCGACGATGAAGGCCGTGACCTGGCAGGGAAAACGCAAGCTCAGCGTCGACGAGGTGCCCGATCCCGTCATGCTCGAGCCGACCGACGCGATCGTGCGTATCACCTCGACGGCGATCTGCGGCTCCGACCTGCACCTCTACGAGCTGTTCGGTCCGTTCATCGACGCGGGCGACATCCTCGGGCATGAGCCGATGGGCATCATCGTCGATGTCGGCAGCGAGGTGTCGTCGCTCAAGGTCGGTGACCGCGTCGTCGTGCCGTTCAACATCGCATGCGGCCACTGCTTCATGTGCACGCGCGGGCTGCAGAGCCAGTGCGAGACGACCCAGAATCGCGAACAGGGAACGGGTGCGGCGCTCTTCGGCTACACCAAGCTCTACGGCCAAGTGCCGGGCGGGCAGGCCGAGTACCTGCGGGTTCCGCTCGCCGACTACAACACCATCCCCGTCGGTAGCGACCTGCCCGACGACCGCTACCTCTTCCTCAGCGACATACTGCCGACCGCGTGGCAGGGCGTGCAGTACGCGAACGTTCCGGATGGCGGCTCGCTTGTCGTCATGGGACTGGGCCCGGTCGGCCAGTTCGTGACCCGGGTCGGGAAGCACCTCGGCTACGAGGTGCTCGCTGTCGACCCCGTGCCGGAGCGCCGCGTGATGGCAGAGCGTCACGGCGTCGAGACGTGGGACCTGACCGGCGACACCGTGGCCGCGTTGCGCGACCGCACCGACGGACGCGGACCCGACGGCGTCGTCGACGCGGTCGGCATGGAGGCGCACGGCAGCCCGATGGCCTCGTTCGCTCAAGCCGCGGTGGGCATCCTGCCCGACGTGATCGCGCGCAAGGCGATGGACACCGCGGGCCTCGACCGTCTTGCGGCGATGCACGCGTCGCTCGACGTCGTGCGCCGGGGCGGAACGGTGTCGCTCAGCGGCGTGTACGCCGGCGAGGCCGACCTGCTGCCGATGAAGTCGATGTTCGACAAGCAGGTGACGCTGCGGATGGGGCAGTGCAACGTCAAGAATTGGATCGACGACCTCTTGCCCCTCGTCGAGGATCCAGCAGACCCGCTCGGCGTGACCGACCTCACCACCCACCGGGTGCCCCTCGAGCAGGCTCCCGAGATGTACGAGATCTTCCAGAAAAAACAAGACGGCTGCATCAAAGTGGTGCTGACCCCGACAGGAGGCGCATGAACGACACCGGCAACGCCCAAGACCCGTACGAAGACGGTGGGGTTCCCGCCGACGCCGACCTCAACCCCGAGGGCGGCGAGGTCGTCGGTGCCCTCCCCGGAGCCGGTCGGCTCGATGAGGCCGAAGACGACCCCGACACTGACTCGAGCGACATCCGCCCCAGCGGCGCCAACCCCCTCCCCTCAGCAGCAGCAGCAGCACCAGCAACAACAACGAAGAAGGCAGGATTCTCATGGCAAAGAAATTGTGGATAGCCGTCGGTTTCGCCGCCGGCTACGTTCTCGGATCGGCCGCCGGGCGCGCTCAGTACGAGCGCATAAGGTCGACGGCGAAAGATCTCTGGGAGCGCCCGGAGGTGCAGCGCACCGTGAAGAAGGTCGACGACTTCGTGGGCGACAAGGTGCCCGTGGTCCACGACTTGGGCGCGGCCCTCGTGGAGAGCGTCAACGAGCCGGGCGACGAGACGTCGGGCGACTCGGCACCCAAGCCCACACCCCCGAGCAGAGAAACAGCCGGCCCAGACGGCACTCCCGGGGCGACGTCGTGAGCGGCAACCCCGGCAGCGAGCCCGCTCCCGAGCCCACAGGTTCCCGCTCCGCCTCTGAAGACGCCCTGACGGGCGATGCGAGCGGTTCGGCCACCGAAGAGCAGCCAGACACCGTGTCGGGCGGCGCGCCCGAGCCGACAGGAGACGAATCGTGAGTGACACCACCGGAACGGATCCGGCAGACCAGCCGGCCTACGAACAGCTCGGCAACGCCGGCAATCCCTTCACCAAGGGCGAGAACCCCAACGCACTCGTCGAGGGCAACAGGGTGGCGACCGCCGAAGACATGGATTCGTCGGAGGGCACCTCTGTGCCCGACCCCGCGGATGTCTCGGACGACCGCCCCGAGAAGGGCGGGTCTCCTGGCTACGAGGGCGAGGCGCCGAACGCCCCGCTCGCCGACTGGGGCATGCGCGACGGCAGCGACGCCGAAGACGTCGAGCAGCCGGAGTAGCCTCCGCGGGTACCGGTCAGAATTCCGGCACGGTCACGCGCTCGACGGCCAGGCCGGTGAATGCTTGGCGCAACGCTTCACGGAGGTGCACGGCATCCGAGTCGATGATCGTCGTGAAGCCGAGGCGCCGGGCCTCGGCCACTCGCTGTTTCGCCGACGACGCTGGGCGGATCTCGCCGGCAAGGCTGATCTCCCCGATGACCGCTTGCGTGACCGGGAACGCCTTGTCGTTGAACGCGCTCGCGATGGCGAGGGCGATCGCAAGGTCGGCGCCCGGTTCGGTGACCCGGATGCCGCCCACCGTCGACACGTATACGTCGACCTCGGAGAGCTTGAGGCCGGCACGCCGCTCGAGCACGGCGAGCAGCATCGCCACCCGCGAACCGTCCACGCCGTTGACGATGCGGCGCGGCTGCGGTGCGTTGCTCTTCACGATGAGCGCCTGCACCTCCACGGGGAGCGAGCGGCGACCCTCGACGGCGATGGTCACGCACGTTCCGCTGACGGGTTGGCGTGCGCGCGAGAGGAACAGGCCCGACGGGTCGGACACCTCCGCGATTCCGTCGCCGGTCATCTCGAAGCATCCGACCTCGTCGGTCGGTCCGAAGCGGTTCTTGTGCGAGCGCACGAAGCGCAGCGCCGTCTGTCGGTCGCCCTCGAACTGCAGCACGACGTCGACGAGGTGCTCGAGCAGTCGCGGCCCGGCGATGGACCCGTCTTTGGTCACGTGGCCGACGAGCAGCACGGGCAGATTGCGGTCTTTCGAGACGCGGATGAGGGTGGATGCGACCTCCCGCACCTGAGACGGTCCGCCGGCGAGGCCCTCGGACAGTGACGACGAGACGGTCTGCACCGAGTCGACGATGACGAGCTGGGGTTCGACCTGGTCGATCTGGCCGAGGATCGTCGCGAGGTCGGTCTCCGCGGCGAGATACAGCGTGGGTTGGAGCGCCCCGGTGCGCTGGGCGCGGAGCCGGACCTGGCTCACCGACTCCTCGGCGCTCACGTAGAGCACCCGCTGGCCTGTGGCGGCCGCGCGCGATGCGACCTCGAGCAGGAGCGTCGACTTGCCGACACCCGGTTCGCCGCTCAGCAGGATGGCGGCGCCGGGCACGATGCCGCCGCCGAGCACCCGGTCGAACTCCGCGATGCCGCTCGGCCAGTGGGCGACCGACTCCGCGCCGATCTCGGTGATCGGGCGAGCGATGCGGCCGTCGGCGATCTTCACCGGGGTGACGCCCCGGCTCGCCAGCCCGAGGGTCTCCGCCTGGTCGACGACCGTGCCCCACGACTGGCACTCGCCACAGCGTCCGACCCACTTGACGCTCGACCAGCCACACTCGGTGCAGCGGAAGTTCGTGGTGGTTTTGGCCATTCCACCAGCCTAGGTGAGGCCACCGTCACGGCCGGGGAGGTGCCGCCGACCTGTGCACACGGCCGCAGCCGCCTGCTCAAGCGGCGGTCGTGTCGTCGGTCGGCGGGGCCCTGCCCCCGCGCCCGCCGAAGCCCGCCCCTCGCTCAGGTCGGTGGTCACGAGCGTGCCAAGCTGCTGGCCTGAAGTGACGCTGGTGCCGAGACCGGCGTCGACCGATGCGATTGTGCCCGAGACGGCAAAGTCTGTGGCGACCTCGCGCCGACCGTGCCGGCGATGACGACCCACAGGACGGTGTTGATGAGAACGGGGCGCTCTATGCGGGCTCGATGGCGAGACTGGGAAACGGCGGTGCTGGCGGTCGGCCGGCTCGATTCAGATGCGGACGGATCCTGTACTAGGATCGTCCTCGGAACCGTGTCCGAGCGGCCGAAGGTGCAACTCTCGAAAAGTTGTGTGGGTGTTGAGCCCACCGTGGGTTCAAATCCCACCGGTTCCGCCATTTTGAAGGCCTCGCGTCCCCCGGAAACACTGGGGATGCGAGGCCTTTGGTGTAGTTAGTGACGGGGATCCGACTACAATCCGACTCCCGTTTGCGAGTGCTCCCATGTGCAGACGACACGGCCGGAGATGAGAGTATGTCTTCAAATGCACACTAAGGACGGCGATATGCCAGACGAACAGGGCCTGCAGCACGATGACGCAGCGGGTGATGTCCGCCAGTCCACAAACGCGATCGATATGGACATCGCTTCCATAGAAGATCCGAACCTTCGGCGTCGAATCGCGGCGTCCTTCGAGCGCCTACGCACCAAGACCGAGTATGGCCTCGTCTTCGAGCGACACAAGCCGGAGTCTGTCGTGCTGCACGGTCAGACAGTCCGAGAAGACCGCTACGCCACGCCGCGCTCGGATCCCAGCCCGCAAAACGCGTTCCGTGTCTTGTCCATTGATGAAGGTGCCGCGACGCTTCAGCCGGTGGACGAGAACTTCCGTTCGTTCGGACAGATGACCACGGCGCCTCTTGGCGAATTGGTACCGGTTGCCCGCTTCGGCGACCCGATCTTCCCTGGCCTTATCAAGTCAAGCGAAGACGTATTGGGTGCGGTCGACGAGAACGGCAACCCAACCAAACCCTTCCACACTGTCATCAACGGCGAGAATTTTCATGCCCTAGAGACTCTTCTGTACGCGTACGAGCG
>JAODMO010000036.1 GCA_025464995.1 Microbacteriaceae bacterium | reverse complement strand
CGGCCGTGATGTCGCCGCGCCCGACGAGAGCCTCCGTGTACAGCGTGCGCACGGAGCGCTTGGCCTCGATGAGGTTGTACATGAGCGGCTGGGTCATCGAGGGGTCGTCGCCCTCGTTGTGCCCGCGTCGGCGGTAGCAGACGAGGTCGACGACGACGTCGCGGTGGAACTCCTGGCGGTAGGCGAGCGCGAGCTGCGCGACGCGCACCACCGCTTCCGGGTCGTCGCCGTTCACGTGGAACACCGGCGCCTGGATGGTCTTTGCGACATCCGTCGAATAGATCGACGTGCGTCCCTCGCCGGGAGGCGTCGTGAAGCCGACCTGGTTGTTGACGACGAGGTGGATGGTTCCACCCGTGCGGTAGCCGCGCAGCTGCGACATCTGGAGAATCTCGACGACGATGCCCTGGCCCGCCATCGCGGCGTCGCCGTGGACCATGATCGGCAGCACGGTATAGCTGCCTATGGGACGGCGGTCTTGCTTGGCGCGCACGATTCCCTCGAGAACACCGTCGACGGCCTCGAGGTGAGAGGGGTTGGCGGCGAGGTAGACGGGGATGGTGGTGCCGTCGGCGGCGGTGAAGGTGCCCTCGGTGCCGAGATGGTACTTCACGTCGCCGGAGCCCTGCACCGTGCGGGGGTCTTGAGTGCCCTCGAACTCGCGGAAGATCTGGCCGTAGGTCTTGCCCGCGATGTTGGTGAGCACGTTGAGGCGACCGCGGTGCGCCATGCCGATCGCGACCTCTTCGAGCCCATCCTCCGCGGCGCCCTGGAGCATCGCGTCGAGCACGGCGATGGTCGACTCGCCGCCCTCGAGGCTGAAGCGCTTCTGGCCGACGTACTTGGTCTGCAGGAAGGTCTCGAAGGCCTCGGCCTCGTTGAGCTTTCCGAGGATGCGCATCTGCTCGTCGTGTCCGGGCTTGGAGTACGGCATCTCAAGGCGGTCCTGGAACCACTTGCGCTGCACCGGGTCTTGGATGTGCATGTACTCGACGCCGACCGTGCGGCAGTACGAGTCGCGCAGCTGGCCGATGATGTCACGCAGCAGCGCGGAGCGCTTGCCGCCGAAGCCGCCCGTGACGAACTCCCGGTCGAGGTCCCAGAACGTGAGGCCGTGGCTGGAGATGTCGAGGTCGGGGTGGGAGCGCTGACGGTACTCGAGCGGGTCGACGTCGGCCATGAGGTGGCCACGCACGCGGAACGAGTTGATGAGCTCCTGCACGCGGGCCGTCTTGTCGACGTTGTCGGCAACGTCGACGCTGATGTCCGATGCCCAGTGGATGGGGTCGTAGGGGATGCGCAGCGCCGCGAAGATGCTCTCGTAGAACTTGTGCTGCCCGATCAGGCGTTCGTGGATCTTCTTGAGGAACTCGCCCGAACCGGCACCCTGGATGACCCGGTGGTCGTAGGTGCTCGTGAGGGTGATGGTCTTGCCGATGCCGAGCTCGGCGAGGGTACGCACGGAGGCGCCCTGGAATTCGGCCGGATACTCGAGGGCTCCAGCGCCGACGATCGTGCCGGCGCCGCGCATGAGGCGAGGCACCGAGTGCTCCGTGCCGATGCCGCCCGGGTTGGTGAGCGAGATGGTGTTGCCCGCGTAGTCGGCACCGGTGAGCTTGTTGTTGCGACCACGGAAGACGACGTCTTCGTAGGCGGCGAGGAACTCTCCGAACTCCATGGTGTCGGCGCGCTTGATGCCGGGCACGACGAGCGAGCGGGTGCCGTCGGGCTTCGGGATGTCGATCGCGATGCCCAGGTTGATGTGCGCCGGAGTGACGACCGACGGCTTGCCGTCGACCTCGTCGTAGAAGACGTTCTGACTCGGGAACTCCTTGAGCGTCTCGACGATGGCCCACGCAATGAGGTGGGTGAACGACACCTTGCCGCCGCGTGCCCGCTTCAGGTGGTTGTTGATGACGATGCGGTTGTCGATCATCAATTTTGCGGGGATTGTGCGCACACTTGTCGCCGTCGGCACGGTGAGGCTGGCATCCATGTTCGCCGCGAGGCTCTTGGACATTCCGCGGAGGGGCGAGACGACATTCTCGTCCTCGGCCGGCGGGGTTCCCGTTGTCTTCGGCTTTGCATCGGCGGGGGCCTGGGCGGGAATCGGCTGCGGCTTGGCCTGCACCGACGTGGTGCGGGCGATGGGCTGGGTACCGCTGAGCGGCCCCGCGCCGCTGGTGGGAATGGAACCGGTGCTGGGGCGCGAAGCGGAGGTGGATGCAGCGGGCTCGGTGATCTCGACGGGAATCTGAGCTTCCCCGCCCTGGGCCTGGTCCTCCGGCGCTGGCGGTGCGGGTGGTGGCGGGGTGACCGCTGTGCGTGCCGCGGAGAGAGACGGCGACGGCGACGTCGGCGTCCTTTGGATGGGGATGGACGTGGTGGGCGTCGGATCGACCGATCCCTCGGCCTCGGTAATGTCGACGGGGTGGTAGCTCTGAAGAATGGGCCACCACGACTGGTCGACGGAGTTCTTGTCTACGAGAAATCTTTCGTACATTTCGTCGACGAGCCACTCGTTTGCGCCGAACTCACCCGTCGTTCCGTCTTCGGGGGTGACACCGGTTATCTGGCTAGACACAGCCGACCGCCCACTTTCGTTTCACTCGATTGCGCGTGCACGCGACCCGCTCTGGTCACGTTGGAGTTAAGCCTAATCGGTCCGGTCATCGCCCGTGGTGAGCCTGGCCAGGGGTTGCCGTGAATTCCGCGGAGTTTTCCAGAAACAGACGGCGGCACGGCACCCCGCACTCCGGGATATACCCTTTCCGAGCCGGT
>JAODMO010000015.1 GCA_025464995.1 Microbacteriaceae bacterium | reverse complement strand
GTGCAGCCGGTCGTCGCCGGACACGGACCGACGTTGCTCGCCGGTCTGCGCCAACCCATCCAGCTCGAACTCGTGAACCGCCATGAATTCCGGTCGGGGGCAGTCGCCATGCGATACCGGCCCACGCAGATTGCGCCGTGACCTGATCCGACTCTGTGCGGTGGCCGCTCGCTCGCGACCACGGGTGCTGGGGTGGGCGCCGACGCGCACACAGGAGGCCCCGGCACGGGTGGCGTAAAGTTGAGGTGAGCCCGTCGGAAAGAGGTCGCTCCCGTGTCTTCCCCTCACGACAACGTCGCGCACGCCAGCAGGTACTGGCCGTGGGTGCTTGTGCGTGCCCTCGTGGCCGCCGTCATCGCCGTGATCATCACTTTCAGCGCCGACCACTCGACGGCGCTCGGGTTCGTGTCGTTCGGTGCGCTCGCCGCCGCATCCGGGGCCGTGCTGGTGCTCGCATCCGCTCTCGCCCTCGGCGACGGTGTCGTGCGCTGGTGTCTGCTCGCCCAGGGGGCCATCGGAATCGTGCTCGGCGCGGTCGCCCTCGTGTTCCCCTCGGCCGGTCTCGGCTTCCTGCTCCTCCTCATCGGCGCCTGGGCGGTGCTGACGGGCTTCCTCGAGCTGTACAGCGGGCTGCGCAGCAGGGGCCGCCTCGACTCCTCGAAAGACTGGCTCTTCGTCGGCGGACTCACCGTGGTCTTCGCGATCGTGGTGCTGCTCGTTCCGGCGGACTACAACCAGCCCTTCGCCGGACCTGACGGCGTCGATCGCGCGCTCACCGCCTCCATCATCCTCGTCGGGCTTCTCGGCGCCTACAGCGCCGTACTCGGTGTCTTCCTCGTCATAGCCGGGTTGAGCCTCAAGTGGGCCCGCCGGGCGGTAGCGGCGTCGGCCGCGGAAAGCGGCAACCAATCGTGGTAAAACCCAGTAGGAAAGATCGCACCAAGCCGGTCGAACTCCTTGTCCTCTCGGCCGTCATGGCCGTATTCACCGGTCTCATCGTGCTGATGGCGACGCGCGACATCGTGCTGTCGGTGATCTTCCTCGGCATCGCGTTCATCGTGGTGCTCGTGGTGCTCGCCATGCTGGTGCTCGCGGTGCGCCCCGACGGTGACGAGCTCACCGACCTCGACGAGCAGAATCACCCGGGCGGTCACTGACGCCTCGAGGCGTCGCTTTGTCGGGCGACGTTCGCGGCCACCGGCCACCGCGGGGTGCTCTCGACCGGCGGCGTCGCACGCAACTCCGGCAGAATCGCGGATGGTGCGCCCCCGCCCGCGCGAACCCGGGCCCCGTCGCATCCGCTCGGCCGGATCCGCCTGAGCTGCGAACGCCGCCGAGCCCCTACTTCTTCTCGATGTACCGCACGAGCTCGCTCGCGAGGCCCGCGTATCCGGCGGGCGTGAGGGTGCGCAGGCGGTCTTTCGCGTCCTGGCCGATGTCGAGCCGGTCGATGAATTCGACGAGTTCCGGCTGGCCGATGCGGCGTCCGCGCGTGAGCTCCTTGAGCATCGCGTAGGGGTCGGAGATACCGCTTCGCCCCGCCGTGATCTCGGCGCGGATGACGGTCTGGATCGCCTCGCCGAGGATCTCCCAGTTGGAGTCGAGGTCGGCGGCGAGCGTCACCGTGTCGACGCTGAACTCGCCGAGGCCGCGGCCGATGTTGTCCATGGCGAGCATCGAGTGGCCGATCGCGACACCGATGTTGCGCTGCGCCGACGAGTCGGTGAGGTCGCGTTGCAGCCGCGAGGTGACGAGCGTCTGCGCGAGCGACTCGAGCAGCGCGCTCGAGAGCTCCAGGTTGGCCTCGGCGTTCTCGAAGCGGATCGGATTGATCTTGTGTGGCATCGTCGACGAGCCCGTCGCGCCTGCCTGCGGGATCTGCGAGAAGTACCCCATCGAGATGTAGGTCCAGATGTCTGTGCACAGGTTGTGGAGAATGCGGTTGGCGTGGCTCATGCGCTGATACAACTCGGCCTGCCAGTCGTGCGACTCGATCTGGGTCGTGAGCGGATTCCAGTCGAGACCGAGCGTGGTGACGAAGTCACGGGAGATGACGGGCCAGTCCTGGCTCGCGTCTGCCGCAACGTGCGCCGCGAAGGTTCCGGTGGCGCCGCTGAACTTGCCGAGATACTCGGTGCCCTCGACCTGCGCCACGACCCGCTCGAGTCGGTGCACGAAGACGGCGAACTCCTTGCCCACGGTCGTCGGCGTCGCAGGCTGGCCGTGGGTGTGCGCGAGCATGGGCACGTCACGGTGTTCGACCGCCAGCGCGCGCAACTTCTCGACGATGCTCCGGATGCGGGGAAGCCAGACCTCGCGAACCGCAGCTCCGATCGTCAGGGCGTACGAGAGGTTGTTGATGTCTTCGCTCGTGCAGGCGAAGTGCGTCAGTTCGGCGACGTCGTTGAGGCCGAGATCGGCGAGCTTGCGGCGCACGAGGTACTCGACGGCCTTGACATCGTGACGCGTGGTGGCCTCGAGCGTGGCCAGCTCGTCGATCTCGGGCTGGCCGAACTCGGCCGCGAACGCGCGCAGCGCGTGCGCCTGCTCGTGGGTGAGTCGCTGGGAGCCGAAGAGCTCCCGGTCTGTGAGGTACAGCAGCCACTCGACCTCGACGTGCACGCGCGCTCGATTGAGTCCGGCTTCGGAGAGGAACTCACCGAGGCCGACGACCGCGGCCTTGTAGCGGCCGTCGAGCGGGCTGAGCGGTTGTTCTGGCAGTGGACTCATTTGACACCCTGGATTCCTGGTTTGATCTGGTCGAAAAGTGCTGAACTGGCGTGCTCGATCATGAGCAGCACCCGGTCGAAGAAGGCGGCGTCCGAGTAATACGGGTCGGGCACGTCGAGCTGGGCCGACTGGTCTTTGTCGAAGGTGAGCAGCAGCTGCACCTTCGACCGGTCATGTTCCGTCGAGGCCCATGCCTTGAGGATGCGCTCCTGGCTGTGGTCGAAGACGACGACGAGGTCGAGCTCGGCGAACCAGTCGGGGTCGAACTGCTTTGCCCTGTGGTGGGCACCGTCGTAGCCCCTGTCGGCGAGCGAGGAGAGCGTGCGCTCGTCCGACCGCTCCCCCACGTGCCAGTCGCCCGTTCCCGCCGACATCACACCGATCTTGCTCTCCAGCCCGGCCTTCTTCACGCGCTCGCGGAAGACAACCTCGGCCATCGGTGAGCGGCAGATGTTGCCCGTGCACACGAAACAGAGTCTGAAGAGCGCAGACTCGTCGAACATGCGCTCAAAACTCATGCGCCCATTGTCGCGTAGATTCACCTCCCCCACAGCCGGGAGGACAACGGCGGATGCCACGGGCCGACGTCGACCGCCCCGTGGCCCGCAGCGGCGGCGCACCATGGTCGCGTGAACCTCGATCCGACATCCGCCCTCGCCGCACCCCACGGCCCCTCGCCCGAAGTGGCGCAGGCTCGCGCTGCCCTCGGCACCCAGCTCGCCGGGCTCGCACATGCCCTCGCGCGCCTCGAGAGCCTCCGCACGTCGATGCCGGCGGCCGAACGGGGATCGGGCTGGCGCGGGGCGGCGCACTCCGCGTACGGCGCGGGAGTCGCTGACCTCGGTCGTCAACTCGACGAGGCAACGGAGGCCGTGCGCGACGCTCGGCGCAGCACCTCTCACGCGCTCACGGTGCTGGCGTCTCGTGCCTGACGGGCTGACGATCTCGGGCGGCGGCTCGTACGCCGTCGCGAGCGACGCGCTCTTCGCAGACGCCGAGGCGCTCGAGCGGGTGCGCGACGGGGTCGCGGTCGTCGCCGAGTCGGTGGCACGTATCGACGGCCGCACGGGCGACGGGGCGCTGCGGCGTGCGGGTGCTCCGGCGAGTGCCTTCGCCGCCGAAGTGGAGATCGAACGCGCGGTCGGGCTGCTCGCCGCGACGCGGTGGAAGGCCGCCGCGCTCGCCCTGTCGCTGCATGCCGCCGCGGAGGGCTATGGCCGCGCCGAACGGGCGAGCCAGCGCGTTGCACAGGAGCTGGCGGCGACACTGGGATTCGGGTTGGGGCGGATGCTGCCGGTCTTCGCCGCGCTCGTCGTGCCGGCGCTGCCGCCCCTGGTCGCCGCCGCGCTCGTGGCCGGCCTGCTCGTACCGGGGCTTCGGCACCGTGCCGGTGTCGCGACGGGCGACTTCCTCACGCGCAACAACCGGCTGCTCACCAACCCGGTGACGGCGGCGCTCGTGCGCACGAGTGTCATGAGCATCGACGACGTCGTCGGCGGCGCGATCGGCCTTCCGCCCGGGGTGGTGCGGGCACTCGGCGACGAGGGCGCGGGTGTCGTCGGGCTCGACACGTCGGCCGCCGCCATCCTCGCCCTCGCGGCACCGGCCGGCCTGCTCGTCGAGAGTGCTGTCACCACGAGGGCCGGCACGCAGCGCATCATCGCGGCGTCGCCCCGGGGCCTCGCGCAGCGGTTCGACCGCATGCCTGAGCGTTTCCGTGATGGCAACGGGGTCGCGCGCGGCGCGCACATCCGCATCGACCGGTACAGCACGCCGCACTCCCCCGACCGCTTCGAGGTCTACATCGCGGGCACCGCCGACTTCTCGGCCGGGGCCGGCACCGAGGCGTTCGACCTGACGAGCGATGTGGCGGGCATGGCGGGGCTGCCTGCCGGGTCGGTACGTGCCGTCGAGCAGGCGATGGTGGAGGCGGGCGTGACCGCAGAGACGCCGGTGCAATTCAACGGCTATTCGCAGGGCGGTCTGATCGCCGTGATTCTCGCCGCGTCCGGCGACTACGCGACCCACGGGGTGTTCACGGCAGGCTCCCCCACGGCGCAGGTCGACATGCCCCCGGGCATCCCGGTGGTCGAGCTCGAGCACACCGACGACATCGTGCCGGCGCTCGGCGGCATGCGCACCGATGTCGACGCCGTCGTCGTCGAGCGCGAAGCGTTCGCGGGACGGGAGACCCCTCCCGGTGTGGCCGTTCCCGCCCACGGTCGAGAAGAATACCGGGCAACCGCGGCGCTCGCTGACGGGGCGCGCAGCGCGATGCTCGCCTCTACGATCGACCGGCTCGACGACTTCGGTGTCGGCGCCACATCGGTCACCTCGACGACCTATGTCGCCGAGCGGGCGCTCGAGTGACGATCGCGGCGGAGCTACCTGCGGTTGCGGCGGTGCTCGCTCCGGGTGAGCGGGCGCGTGACGATCCCGAGTACCCAGCCGATGAAGCCGAGCACGATCGCGCCGAGCACGCCCCACCAGAAGCCGTCGACGACGAGTCCGAAACCGATGAGGCCCGACGCCCAGTGCACGATGAGCAGGAGGAGGCCGTTGACGAGCAACGCTACGAGACCGAGCGTCAGGATGTACAGCGGGAAGGCAACGACCCGGATCGCGTTGCCGACGACGCTGTTCACGATGCCGAAGATGAAGGCCACGAGGAGGTACGTCAGCACGGTCTCGAGCAATCCGGCCGGCGGGTAGGCGTTCACGTGGATGCCGGCGACGACGAGTGTGGTGAGCCAGAGCGCGACGGCGTTGATGACCAGGCGCACGAGGAAGCGGTGCATGGTGACCACTATGCACCGGTCGATCTTGCGCCCGCAATTAGGCTTGGTGCTTGTGAACGCACCCAGAGTACGACTGCGACCGGAGATAGAGAAGATGGTGCCCTACCGCCAGGGCAGGGCGGCGGCGGTGGATTCATTCAAGCTGTCATCCAACGAGAACCCGTTCGAGCCGCTTCCGGCCGTGCTGGAGGCCATCGCCGCGTCGAGCGTCAACCGCTACCCGGATGGCGCGGCCACCGCCCTGCGTTCCGCCCTCGCCGCGCACTATGCGCTCGCCCCGGAGAACGTGCACATCGGCGCCGGGTCCGCGTCGATCCTCAGCCAGCTCATCACGGCGGCCGCGGGGCCGGGCGACGAGGTCGTCTACTCCTGGCGCAGCTTCGAGGCCTACCCGGGCTTCGTCACCGTCGCGGGAGCGACCAGCGTCGCGATCCCCAACACCGCGGACCACCGCCACGACCTGCCCGCGATGGCGGCCGCCGTGACGGAACGCACCCGCGTCGTGATCGTCTGCAGCCCGAACAACCCGACCGGTTCGGTCGTCACCGCCGACGAGTTCGCCGACTTCATGACGACCATCCCGGAGACCGTGCTGGTGCTGCTCGATGAGGCGTACATCGAGTTCGTCACCGACGCGACCGCCGTGCGCGGGCCCGAGCTGCTCGCGCGGTACTCCAACCTCGTCGTGCTGCGCACCTTCTCGAAGGCATTCGGCCTCGCGGGCCTCCGCGTCGGCTACGCACTCGGTGCCGAGTACGTGCTCGACGCCGCGCGCGCCTCGGCGATTCCGCTCTCCGTCATCGAGTCGGCGCAGCGTGCAGCGATCGTGTCGCTCGAGCACCTCCCGCAGCTGCTCGAGCGGGTCGCACGGCTCGCCGAGCTGCGCGACAGCATCTGGCAGGCACTCGTGGAGCAGGGGTGGCAGGCGCCGCGCCCGCACGGCAACTTCATTTGGCTGCCCACTCTCGAGCACACCGCCTGGGCCGCAGAGGTCTTCGCCGACAACGGGATCGTCGTGAGAGCGCTCGGCTCCGACGGTCTGCGGGTGAGCATCGGCGAGCACGAATCTGTCGAGAAACTCCTAAAGGCGTCGCAGGAGGTTGTGCGCAAGCTACGAACGGAGGCAGGTGAAGCCACGTTAGATTAGTCAAATGTCTTACACCGCCGCGACGGTCCAGTTGCTCTCGCAGGACGGAACTCTCGTCGAGAGCGACGCCTCAGCCGAGTACCTGCCGTACATCGAAGCCCTGAGCGACGAGCAGTTGCGCGAATTCCACCGCAACATGGTTGTCATCCGACGCTTCGACGAGGAGGCGACGAACCTGCAGCGGCAGGGTGAGCTCGGCCTGTGGGTGCCGAGCACCGGCCAGGAGGCGGCACAGGTCGGATCGGCCTTCGCGGCACGCCCCCAAGACCACATCTTCCCGGCGTACCGCGAGCACGCGGTGGCCCGCATCCGCGGCGTCGACGTCGTCGGCATCCTCGCGCTTCTCCGCGGCACGACGCACGGCGGCTGGAATCCCGACCTCAGCAACAACTTCCACCTCTACACGCTCGTCATCGGCTCCCACACGCTGCATGCCACCGGGCGCGCGATGGCCATGACTCTCGACGGCACCACCGCAAAGGGCAATCCCGAGACGGATGGCGCGGTCATGACGTACTTCGGCGACGGCGCCACGAGCCAGGGCGACGTGAGCGAGGCGTTCGTGTTCGCCGCGAGCTACCAGGCCCCCGTCGTCTTCTTCCTCCAGAACAACCACTGGGCCATCTCGGTGCCGGTCTCCACGCAGTCGCGCACGCCGCTGTACCTGCGGTCGAGCGGCTTCGGCATCCCCGGGATCCAGATCGATGGAAACGACGTGCTCGCGAGCTTCGCGGTGACGAAGCACAACCTCGACGCCGCGCGCGCTGGAGAAGGGCCCCGCCTCATCGAGGCGCTCACCTACCGGATGGGCGCGCACACCTCGAGCGACGACCCCACCAAGTACCGCCTCGACAGCGAAGTCGAGTACTGGCTCGCCCGCGACCCCATCACGCGCTTCGAGACCTGGCTCCGATCGCGAGGCGAGGGCGACGCCTTCTTCTCCGAGGTGGCCGAGGAGGCCGAGGACTTCGCCGCCGATGTGCGCAAGCGCACGCTCGCGCTCGAGGTGCCGTCTACAGACCTCATGTTCGATCACGTGTACTCGGAGCCGCATCCGGTGCTTGCGGCACAGAAGCAGTGGCTAGAGCAATACGACGCGTCTTTCGGGAGTGACTCATGACGATGGTTGAGCAGTCGATCCAGACCATGCCGATGGCGAAGGCGCTCAACGCCGGCCTCCGCAAGGCGCTCGCCGACGATCCCAAGGTGCTCCTCATGGGTGAGGACATCGGGCCGCTTGGTGGCGTCTTCCGCATCACCGAGGGTCTCCAGGCCGAGTTCGGCAAGACCCGCGTCATGGACACGCCGCTCGCGGAGTCGGGCATCGTCGGAACCGCGATCGGTCTCGCGATGGGCGGCTACCGCCCCGTGCTCGAGATCCAGTTCGACGGGTTCATCTTTCCCGGCTTCGACCAGATCACGTCGCAGCTCGCCAAGCTCACGAACCGGCACGAGGGCACCATCTCGATGCCGATCGTCATCCGCGTTCCCTTCGGCGGGCACATCGGCGCCGTCGAGCACCACCAGGAGAGCCCCGAGGCATACTTCGCCCACACCCCGGGGCTCCGCGTCGTCAGCCCGAGCACCCCTCACGACGCGTACTGGATGATCCAGGAGGCGATCGCGAGCAACGACCCCGTGATGTTCTTCGAGCCGAAGAGCCGCTACTGGCCGAAGGGCGAGGTCGACCTGTCGTCGAGCAATGCGCCGCTGCACGCGTCGCGCGTCGCCCGCGAGGGCACCGAGATCACCCTGCTCGGCTACGGACCGATGGTCAACGTGCTGCTCTCGGCGGCGGAGCTCGCCGCCGAGGAGGGCACGAGCATCGAGGTCATCGACCTGCGCTCCCTCTCCCCCGTCGACTACGGGCCGATCGTCGCGAGCGTGCAGAAGACCGGCCGCCTCGTCATCGCCGCTGAGGCCCCCGGCTTCGCGAGTGTCGGCTCCGACATCGCCGCGACCGTGACCGAGCGGGCCTTCTACTCGCTCGAGGCCCCCGTGCTGCGGGTCAACGCGTTCGATGCGCCCTTCCCTCCGGCCAAGCTCGAAACCACCTACCTGCCCGACGTCGACCGCGTTCTCGAAGCGGTCGACCGGGCGATGGCTTACTAAGCACGAAGAAGCAGGGCTCATGAGTACCTTCGAATTCACCCTCCCCGACGCGGGCGAGGGCCTGACCGAAGCCGAGATCGTCGAGTGGAGGGTGAAACCGGGCGACGCCGTCTCGGTCAACCAGATTCTCGTCGAGATCGAGACAGCCAAGTCGCTCGTCGAACTGCCCTCGCCGTTCGCCGGCATTGTCACCGAGCTGCTCGTCGAGCCCGGCCAGACCGTCGACGTCGGCACCGTCATCATCCGCGCCTCCGCCGGCGACGGTGCGGATGTCGCGCCGGTACCGGTCGCGGACGTCGACGCCCTCGGCGCGATCGCCGACACCGCGAGCAGCATCTCCGGGGAGCCCGCCGCACCCCCCGTCGTCGACTCCGAGAAGCCGGGCGCCGTGCTGGTCGGATACGGCATCAAGGGCCACGTGAACTCGCGCCGCCGCAAGCCCGGCGCCGCTCCCGCGGCCGCGGCTGTTCCCGCCGTCGTGCCGTCGACCCGTCCCGCGTCGGTGCCGGCGGCCGCAGCATCCGCCATCATCGCCAAGCCCCCGATCCGCAAGCTCGCGAAAGACCTCGGCGTCACGCTCGCCGAGGTGACAGCGACCGGCCTGGCCGGCGAGATCACGCGCGACGACGTGATCAGGCAAGCGAGCCAGGCGAGCGTCTTCCGCAACATCCAGACGCCCGAGTGGTCGGATGAGCGTGAGGAGCGCATCCCGGTGAAGGGAGTGCGCAAGGCGATCGCCACCGCGATGACGCAGAGCGCCTTCACCGCGCCGCACGTGAGCGTCTTCGTCGACATCGACGCGAGCCGCACCATGGAGTTCGTCAAGCGCCTCAAGAACTCCCCCGACTTCGCGGGCATCCGCGTGTCCCCCCTGCTCATCGCCGCCAAGGCCGTGATCTGGGCCGTGCGCCGTAACCCCATGGTGAACAGCACTTTCACCCCCGCCGAGATCACCGTGCACCACTACGTCAACCTCGGCATCGCCGCAGCCACGCCGCGCGGTCTCGTCGTGCCGAACATCAAGGACGCGAACGAGCTGTCGCTGAAAGAGCTCGCGGTCGCCCTGGAGCAGCTGACTCTCACGGCCCGCGACGGCAAGACGTCCGGCGCCGACATGGCCAACGGCACGATCACCATCACGAACCTCGGATCGTTCGGCATGGACACCGGCACGCCCATCCTCAACCCGGGCGAGGTCGGCATCGTCGCGCTCGGCACGATCAAGCAGAAGCCGTGGGTCGTCGACGGCGAGGTGCGGCCGCGCTTCGTCACGACGCTCGCGGGCAGTTTCGACCATCGAGTGGTCGACGGGGATGTCGTCAGCCGCTTCATCGCCGACGTCGCGAGTGTGCTCGAGGAGCCGGCGCTGCTGCTCGACTGACGCGCGCGGTCGAGCAGCTCGCGCTGACGGGCGTATCGAGCCGGGTTTCGATACGCTCGCTGGGCGACCTGCTCAACCAGCTCGGTCGTCGTGTGCCATACTCTTGATAACGAATCTCATTACGGTTATCTAGAAACGACACGTATGCGCCGCCTCACCCCCACCCTCTCCCTCATCGCCGGCTTGGCCGCATCCACTCTGGCCTTCACCGGATGCGCCGCCTCGACGTCGGCCCCCGCCGAGGGCGACGGCGTCTCCGTTGTCGCCTCGACCGACGTCTACGGCAGCATCGCCGAGGCCATCGGAGGTGAACTCGTCACCGTGACGAGCCTCATCACGGGCGCCGCGCAAGACCCGCACAGCTTCGAGGCGTCGGCCCGCGACCAGCTCACGGTGTCTCGAGCCGACCTCGTCATCGAGAACGGAGGCGGATACGACCCGTTCATCGACACCCTGCTCGCCGCCTCACCGAGCGACGCCGCCGTGCTGGACGCGAGCGAGACATCCGGCCTCGTGGAGGAGGCGGGCGAGCACTTCAACGAGCACGTCTGGTACAGCCTGGGCGGTGTCAAGCGGGTCGCCGAGGCGATTGCGCGCGAGCTCAGCACGGTCGACCCCGACAACAGCGCCGCCTACGAGACGAACCTCGCCGCGTTCGCCGCCGAGATGGCGCAGCTCGAGGCCTTCGCCGAGGGCATGCGCGCCGGCACCCGCGGCCTCGGCGTCGCGGTCACGGAGCCGGTTCCGCTGTACCTGCTCGAGGCGGCCGGCTTCACGAACCGCACGCCGGCCGACTTCTCCGAGGCGATCGAGGAGGGCGCGGATGTCTCCCCCGCCGCCCTTGCCGATACCCTCGACCTCTTCCCGGACGGGGCGGTGTCGTTGCTCGCCTACAACGGGCAGACGGCCAGTTCGGAGACCGAGCGAGTGCGTACTGCCGCGGACGAGGCGGGTGTCCCGGTCGTCGAATTCACCGAGACGCTGCCCGAGGGCACAGACTATGTGGCGTGGATGACCGACAATCTGTACGCGATCTCGGCGGCGCTGGAATGACGGCGGCCACGACGGCGCCCTCCGCGACGGACTCTCGCCCCGCCGCCGACGAGCCCGTGCTCCAGTTCGAGAACGGCTCGCTCGGCTTCGGCGACCGGACGCTCTGGAGCGGACTCGACCTGAGCGTGCGGCCCGGTGAGTTCCTCGCCGTGCTCGGGCCGAACGGCTCGGGCAAGACCAGCCTGCTCAAGACCATTCTCGGCCAGCAGCGGCTCGACTCCGGTACCGTGCGGCTGGCCGGCCGCCCCATCCGTCGCGGCGACCGCAGCGTCGGGTACATCCCGCAGCAGAAGCTCGTCGCTCCCGGTACGCCGCTGCGCGGGCGCGATCTCGTGGCGCTCGGCGTGAACGGCCACCGGTTCGGGCCGCCCGTCTCGCGGAGGGGCGACCGGCAGCGCGTCGACGCACTGCTCGCCGACGTCGGCGCCACCTCGTTCGCCGACCGGCCGGTCGGCTCGCTCTCGGGCGGCGAACAGCAGCGGCTTCGTGTCGGCCAGGCGCTCGCGGGCGACCCGGTGCTGTTGCTCTGCGACGAGCCGCTGCTCAGCCTCGACCTCCAGCACCAACGGGCCGTGTCGGAACTCATCGACCGGCGGCGGCGCACCCACGACACCGCGGTCGTGTTCGTGACCCACGACGTGAACCCCGTGCTCGACGTGGTCGACCGCATCCTCTACCTCGCGGAGGGGCGATTCCTGCAGGGCACCCCCGACGAAGTGCTGCGCTCCGACGTGCTGACCGACCTCTACGGCACACCCGTAGACGTCATCCGCAGCCGGGGTCGGGTCATCGTCGCGGGCGTGCCCGACGCCCACGACCACCACGACGAGGTGCACGCGTGAGCGACGACCTCTGGGGCAGGCTGTTCAACTTCGCCGACTACGGCGAGCTCCTCGGCCTCGTGCACAACTCCATCGTCGCCGCGGCCGTGCTCGGCATCGTCGGCGGGCTCATCGGCGTCTTCGTGATGCAGCGCGACATGGCATTCGCCGTACACGGCATCAGCGAGCTCTCGTTCGCCGGCGCGGCCGGGGCGTTGCTGCTCGGCGTGAACGTCGTCGCCGGGTCGCTCGTCGGCTCCCTCATCGCGGCGGTGCTCATCGGACTGCTCGGCGCGAAAGCCCGCGACCGCAACTCCATCATCGGGGTGCTCATGCCCTTCGGCCTCGGGCTGGGCATCCTCTTCCTCGCCCTCTACCCCGGTCGAAGCGGCAACAAGTTCGGCCTGCTGACGGGGCAGATCATCTCCGTCGACGTGCCGCAGCTCGGCCTCCTCATCGCCCTGTCGACCGTGGTGCTCGTCTCGCTGCTGCTCATCTGGCGTCCGCTCACGTTCGACAGCCTCGACTCCGACGTTGCGGCCGCCCGGGGCGTGCCATCCCGCACCCTCTCCCTCGGCTTCATGGTGCTGCTCGGGCTCACGGTGGCCGTATCCGTGCAGATCATCGGCTCACTGCTCGTGCTCGCGCTGCTCGTCACCCCCGCCGCCGCCGCGTTGCGCATCTCGTCGTCGCCCGTCGCGGTGCCGCTGCTCAGCATGGCGTTCGGGTTCGTGTCGGCGGTCGGCGGCATCCTGTTGGCCCTCGGCGGCTCCCTGCCCATCAGCCCGTACATCACGACCATCTCGTTCGCCATCTACGTGGCATGCCGCATCGTCGGCGCACGACGGGGGGCGCGCGGGGCGGTTCCGGCCAGGGAGCGCCGTGCAGCCGGAAGGTAGAATCACACCATGAAGCGCAACACGTGGCAGCGCGAAGCCGTGCGCGAGGCTCTCGGTTCATCCGAGGGATTCGTGAGCGCACAGTCGCTTCATTCCAGCCTCCGTGACAGCGGCTCCCCGATCGGCCTCGCCACGGTGTATCGCGCGCTCGCCGACCTCGCGGGTGAGGGCGAGGCAGATTCGCTGCAGCAGGAGGGCGAGAGTCTGTACCGCGCCTGCACCCCTGGCAGTCACCATCATCACCTCATATGCCGCAACTGCGGGCTGACGGTCGAGATCGAGGCCGACGCGGTAGAGCAGTGGGCGAAGTCGGTGGCGGCCGAACACGGCTTCACCCAGCCGAACCACATCGTCGACGTCTTCGGCTTCTGCGCCGCCTGCACCCTCCTGCCCGCGGCCGGCCGGGCCTGAGCGCCCGCCCCGCAGCTTGCGTGACGCGCCGCCGACCCGTAGTGTTTAACGCTGGCTGAGTGGTATCTACACTCGCATGTGCGCCGACCCCCCTCTTTCCCCGGAAACGAAGCGGGTCCATGCGCGCCGACAAGTAATTCTTGGGCAGCAACGGCTCACCTCGGTGGGTCGCGGCTGCGGAGACTAATGGAGGAAATCATGGCAGCAACCTGCCAGGTGACCGGAGCCGTACCCGGCTTTGGGCACAACATCTCGCACTCGCACCGGCGCACCAAGCGTCGCTTCGACCCCAACGTGCAGAAGAAGACGTATTACGTGCCTTCGCTGCGCCGTAACGTCACGCTTCAGCTTTCCGCGAAGGGCATCAAGACCATCGATGCTCGTGGCATCGAGTCTGTCGTCAAGGACATCCTCGCTCGTGGGGTGAAGATCTAATGGCTAAGGCTCAGGACGTACGTCCGATCATCAAGCTCCGCTCGACGGCGGGCACCGGTTACACCTACGTGACCAAGAAGAACCGTCGCAATGACCCCGACCGCCTCGTGCTCAAGAAGTACGACCCCGTGGTCCGCAAGCACGTCGAATTCCGGGAGGAGCGCTAAACATGGCCAAGAAGAGCAAGATTGCGAAGAACGAACAGCGCAAGGTCATCGTCGCGCGCTACGCGTCGAAGCGCCTGGAGCTGAAGAAGGCACTCGTCGACCCGGCGGGTACCGACGAGTCACGCGAAGAGGCCCGTATCGGCCTGCAGAAGCTTCCCCGTAACGCATCTCCGGTGCGCGTTCGTGGTCGCGACGCGATCGACGGCCGCCCCCGCGGCTACCTTGCGCAGTTCGGTGTCAGCCGTGTTCGCTTCCGCGATATGGCTCACCGGGGCGAATTGCCCGGTATTACCAAGTCAAGCTGGTAGATTTCTTCCGGTTCACCGCCTTTTGGTTGATTGAATCACCTAACTGCACAACGTCCGAGGAGGACATTCATGGCTGACAAGTCACTAAACCGTACCGAGCTCGTAGCGGCAGTTGCCGCAGCATCCGGCCAGAGCCAGGCCGCCGTCAACGGCGTCGTCGACGCTCTCTTCTCCGTGCTGTCCACCTCGGTGGCCGACGGCGTGAAGGTATCCATCCCGGGCTGGCTGGCAGTCGAGCGCACTCACCGTGCAGCTCGCGCCGGTCGCAACCCGCAGACGGGTGAGGCTATCGAGATCAAGGCGAGCTACGGCGTCAAGCTGAGCGCTGGCTCGAAGCTCAAGGCCGCCGCCAAGGACTCCAAGTAGTCCTAGCCTCACGGCTTAGCGCACGAGGGGCACGAACTACACGGTTCGTGCCCTTTCGCATACCCCGAGTGGTGGAGACCCTCGCTCAATACCCAGCCACGAGCGAATAGGCTGGGATGATGCCACGGATCGTTCGGATAGTGGGGCCCGCGCTCCTGCTCCTCGTGGCACTCGTTTCCGCTGTCGCGGCGTTGCGGTTCGGTGGCGGCGCAGCCGCCGAGCCCATCGCCGACCCGGGCGCCGTGGTCCGATACGGACTCCCCCTCGGCAAGCTCCTCGTCAATATCGGTGCGGCGGGAACCATCGGCGCGCTCGTGCTCGCCGCCTTCGCCCTCGCCCCGAAGAAGCCCGAGTTCGACCTAGCGCTCGACATCGCCGCGGCATCCGCGGGCGTCTGGGCGGTCGCCTCGGCTGCGACCGCGTTCTTCAGCTTCATGACGATCTACCTCCAGCCGATCTCGCTCGACGACCGCTTCGGCGAGCTCCTCGCGCAGTTCCTCACCGACAACGAGTTGGGCCAGTCCTGGCTCATCACGGCGCTCGTGGCGGCGGCCCTCACGGTTCTGTGCTTCGCGGTGCGCAACCACACCCTTGTGCTCGTCATGGCCGTCGGCTCGATCATGGGCCTCATCCCCATGGCGCTGCAGGGGCACGCCGGTGGCACCGCGAGTCACGATGCGGCCACGAGCGCCATCTGGCTGCACATCGTGTTCGCGGCGGTCTGGCTCGGCGGGCTGCTCGTTCTCGCGCTCGGCGCGCGTACCCTCGACGGCGGCCGGATCGTGCCGCTCATCGCCCGGTACTCGACACTCGCCATCGTGAGCTTCGTCGTGGTCGCGGCATCCGGCTATGTCAGCGCCGAGATCCGCGTGGGCACCCTCGACAACCTCTTCACCACCTACGGCATTCTCGTGCTCGTCAAGGTGACGGCGCTCGTCGCCCTCGGCGCCTTCGGCGTGGTGCAGCGCCGCTATCTCGTCGGTCGCATGGAGACGACCGGGGCTCGCAAGTACTTCTGGTGGCTGGTTACCGCCGAACTGGCGTTCATGGGCCTCGCCTCCGGCGTCGCGGCGACGCTCGCGCGTACGGCGACCCCGCAGGCGCAGGTCGCGGCATCCGATGCCGGAGGCTCGAGCCCTGCCGAGCTGCTCACGGGCGCGCCGCTGCCTCCGCCCGTGACGATCGCGCGGATGTTCACGCTCTGGGACTTCGACCTGCTGTGGGTGCTCTTCTGCGCGTTCGCGGTCTTCTTCTACCTCGCAGGCGTGTGGCGGCTGCGGAGACGCGGTGACTCGTGGCCCGTACTGCGCACCGTCCTCTGGGTGAGCGGCATGGTCGTGTTGTTCTACATCACGAATGGCGGAGTCAACGCGTACGAGAAGTACCTGTTCAGCAGCCACATGCTGGCGCACATGACGCTCGGCATGCTCGTGCCGGTGCTGCTCGTGCCCGGGGCCCCGATCACGCTCGCGCTCCGCACCATCCGCAAGCGCACCGACGGGAGCCGGGGCCCGCGCGAGTGGATCATGCTCGCGACGCACTCGAGGTATTTCGGCTTCCTCTCGCGCCCGCTCGTGGCCGCCGCCCTGTTCGTCGCGTCGCTCTGGCTCTTCTACTACTCGCCGCTCTTCCGCTGGGCCACGACCGATCACCTCGGGCACCAGTGGATGATCATCCACTTCCTGCTCACCGGCTACCTGTTCGTACAGTCGCTCATCGGCGTCGACCCGTCGCCGCACCGCGCGCCGTACCCGATCCGGCTGCTGGTGCTGCTCGCGACGATGGCATTCCACGCCTTCTTCGGGTTGTCGCTCATGACCGGCACGGGGCTGCTGCTTGCCGACTGGTACGGGTCGATGGGATGGGGTACCGACGCGCTCGCCGACCAGCAGGCCGGCGGCGGGATCGCGTGGAGCGTGGGCGAGATCCCGACGGTCGCCCTCGCCATCGCGGTGGCCATCATGTGGTCTCGCAGCGACGAACGCGACTCGAAGCGCTACGACCGCAAGGCGGAGCGCGACGGAGACGCCGAGCTCGAGGCCTACAACGAGATGCTTGCGGCGCGCGCCACTACTCGTACACGGCCGTAATCAGCAGCTGGCGGTTGGCCTCGAAGGTCAGCTTGTACTGCACGTCGAACGGCACGTCTTCGTCGTACGTCGATGTCGACCCGTCGAAGAGCGAGCGCACGCCGACCACGAGATGGGCGGTAGCGGGAAGCCGGGGCACGGCCCACGTGCCCGGCTCGGTGCCCGGCACGATGGTGATGGCCGGGTCTGTCACCATCGTCCACTTCGGATCGGCGGTGAGCCTGTTGGAGATCTTCTGCCCGAACGGGCACCCGGTCGGCATGAGCACCGTCTGCGTCGTGCAGTCCTGCAGGTACGCGCTGACGTGTTTCTGCACCTCGGTGACGAACGTCTCGTTCGCCTGCACGTCGACGGCGACATCCGTGATCTCGCCGACCTTGTCGATGCCGACCGGCACGGGTTTCGCCGTGAGGTATTCGCTGTCATGGCCGAAGACGTAGGCGCCCGGGGCGAAGACCAGGTAGGTGGCGGGGGAGTCGGGCTCGGCGGCGGTCGTCACGTCGTGGCCGTTGACGGAGAAGCGCTTGTCGTGCAGCACCGTGAGCGAGACGGTGTTGATGGGGCTCTGCACGAAGCGCCACCGGGGGAAGAGCCCGAAGCTCATGCCGTCGGGCGCGACCACGAACTCGGTACGCGACGTGGCGGACCGTGATCCGGGAGCCTTCAGCGAGTACTCGACGACGACCTCGTGTTCGCCATCGGATGTCTCGGAGTCGCTCAGCACGCGCACGTCGCTGAGGTCTCCCATGGCGTCGCCGGTGAGCAGGTCGGCCGCGGCGTCGTTCGAGGTGTGCACGCCCGGCAACTCGAGGGCACCGGCGGCGTCATGCCGCGCGAGTGCCTCGAGGTAGCGGCCGACGAAACCGTTGGCGCTGTACAGGCTCGCATTGAGCGCGACCACGGACGCGCCGAAGCCCACGAACAGCAGGGCGAAGACCGCCGACCAGGTGATCAGGGTGCGGCGCATCCTCACATCCTAGGCACCGCTGTGCACAGGCAGCTGCCGACGGGGGGCGAGCGGGTAGATTGGAGGGTGTGACCGCACCCGAGCTATCCCCGGAGCAGGCGGCGGTCTTCGCGGCGATCGAGACGACGCGGGAGAACATCTTCGTCACCGGCAGGGCCGGAACCGGCAAGTCGACGCTGCTGAACCATCTCTCGTGGAACACGTCCAAGCAGGTGGTCATCTGCGCCCCGACCGGTGTCGCCGCGCTCAACGTGGGCGGGCAGACCATCCACTCGCTCTTCCGGCTTCCGATCGGGGTCATCGCCGACCACGAGATCGAGCACACGGCCGAGGTGCGCAAGCTGCTCAACACCATCGACACGCTCGTGATCGACGAGGTGTCTATGGTCAACGCCGACCTGCTCGACGCCCTCGACCGCAGCCTGCGCCAGGCGCGTCAGCGTAAGCGGGAGGCGTTCGGCGGGGTGCAGGTCGTGCTGTTCGGCGACCCGTACCAGCTCGCCCCCGTGCCGGGCGACGCCGACGAACGCGCCTACTTCGACGACCAGTACCGGTCGATGTGGTTCTTCGACGCCAAGGTCTGGAACGAGGCCGACCTGCAGATCTACGAGCTCACCACCATCCACCGCCAGCACGAGGGCGAGTTCAAGTACATGCTCAACGCCGTGCGGCACGGGCGGGTCACCGCCGAGATCGCCGAGCGGCTGAACACGACGGGCGCGCGAACGCCCCCGGTCGACGACATCATCACGCTCGCCACGACCAACGCCGCCGTCAACCGCATCAACGCGACCGAGCTCGCGCGGCTGCCGGGGCGCGTGCTCACCGCGAAGGCCGAGGTGTCGGGTGAGTTCGGCGGCCGGGCCTACCCCGCCGACGAGGCGCTCGAGATGAAGATCGGGGCGCAGGTGATGTTTTTGCGCAACGACGCAGACCAGCGCTGGGTGAACGGATCGGTCGGCCGCGTCACGAAGATCGACCAGTTCGTCCACGTGGAGGTCGACGGCGAGGAGCACCAGGTGCAGCCGGCCGTGTGGGAGAAGTACAAGTATTCCTACTCGGCGGTCACGAAGGCGCTGAAGAAAGACATCGTGGCCGAGTTCACGCAGTTCCCGTTGCGGCTGGCGTGGGCGGTCACCATCCACAAGTCGCAGGGCAAGACGTACGAGCGCGCGATCGTCGACCTCGGCCAGCGCTCATTCGCTCCCGGTCAGACCTACGTGGCGCTCAGCCGGATCAGCGCCCTCGACGGGTTGTACCTCAGCCGGGCGCTGCGCCCGAGCGACATCATCGTCGACGAGCACGTGCAGCGGTTCATGGAGCGGGCGACCGCTGTTCCGGGCATCGAGGCGTAGCAGGCTCTACGCCGCCGCGTCCTTCGCGGTCGCCAGGTCGACGAACAGGTCGGTGTTGAATCGGTACGCGATCATCACCTCGTCGATCACGCGTTCACGTTCCTCGGCGTTCCACGTGACCCGGTCGAGCTGCGAGCGGTACACGTCCTTGAATTCCTTCGGCTTCGCGATCTGGTCGAAGAGGTAGAAGCCGACGCCGTTGGTCTCGAACCCGAACTGGCGCTGCATGAGGGTGCGGATGATCTGGCCACCCGACAGGTCGCCGAGGTAGCGCGTGTAATGGTGGGCGATGAAGCCGCCGCTCCACGTCGCCGCGACCGTGCGGATGCGATCGACGTAGCGCACCGTGGTGGGGAGAGGCGCGATCGCGTCGCGCCAGTCGTCGCCGATCAGGAAGAGGAGGTCGGCCTCGAGCGCGGGCAGCCGGGTGAGCTGCGGGGTGATGAAGGCGGCGGCATCCGCGTCGAGCCGCATGCTCTCGGCCGCGGCCTCGAGCGCCTCGTAGATGAAGAAGTGCTGCGCCACGAGCGCGATGTAGTCGTCGCGCGACCCTCGGCCCGACATGAGGTCTTCCATGAAGGTGGCACCCTCGCTGTCGCTGTGCCCGGTGCGGGTGCGCTCGCGGAGCGCCTGCGAGAAGGGGAGAACGACGGGCACGGTGACACTCCAAGGGTCGAGCGAGGTGACGCTAATACTAGTGAGTGCGAACTTAGCGGTGGCCGCCGTGCTCGTTCTCGAGGAGGAGTCCGGTGTGCTCGCCGTGGGGGACGGCGACTGCACCCGAGGCCGTGGCCGCGAGTGCCGGTGTCGTGAGGGCGGCGACCGTGATGCTGCCGACGAGGAGGCCGAGAAGGTACTTGCCCGCGCCGGGAGCCGGCCGCGGCTCGACGGAACGCCGCAGGTGCGCGCCGAGGACGGCGGCGACGAAGAGCTCGAACATGGTCGCGATGGCGAGCGGGAAGAAGGGGAGTGGGGCGGCGATGGCGGGCGCGTCGAGCACGACCGCGACCGAGAGCACCCCGGCCCAGAGCAGCACGGGGGCGAGCGCCCCGGCGAATGCCACTCGGGGCAGTGGGAGGCGTGTGCGCGCCATGGCGCACACGCCCCACACCAGCTCGGCAGAGCCGATCGCCAGGAGGGCGATCCCGAACGGAAGAGCGGAGCCCATGACCATTGCTAGGTGTATCAAACCGGTGCCGATCGCCGCGAAGGCGATCCAACCGCGAGTGATGGTCGACATGAGTGCCTCTCTACCGCTGGTAGTTACGCGCGCTCGGTGCGGGCGACGCGCTTGTCTGCACCAAGGCCGACAGCGAGCAGGATGATCGCGCTACCGAAGTGGAGCACGTTGTCCGCGCCGTTCAGCGACAGGATGTTCGCGGCGGTTCCGATGAGGAAGAGCCCGACGAGGCCGAGGAGCAGGTAAGCGGCTCCGACGATGGTGTTGACCGACTTGGCCGCGCTGACCGACGAGATGCCGCCGAAGAGCAGGGCCGCTCCGATGATGAGGTGCGCCACGTTGTGGAAGTTGTTCACCTCGAATATGCCGAGCAGCAGCGCGCCGCTGTCAGTCGCGAAGAACGGCGATCCCGCGGACACGGTGAAGCCGAGAAGGCCGACGAGGATGTAGACCACACCGAAGATGGTCGCGAGCAAACGGTTTGGTGACTTGGACATGAGAACGCCTCCCTGCGCGGGCACCGTGCCCGTCGCGATCTTTATTCGAGACGAAAGGCTAGTTGGATTGGTCTGAATACCGAGTCCCTGTCGCTAAGCGGGCGCACGCGGTAGCGTAGACGCCCACAATTTCGCGACGAATACCGATCCGCTCGCTGATCTCGGTGGACCACGGAACGGTGAGTTCGCCCCTCTCGTCGCCTGCCGTGTAGGCCCACGTGCCGCCGAGGTGGTCGAGCCCGGTCATGACGGCGGCCGTGGCATCCGCCCTGCCGAATGCCCTCACGATCACCAGGCTGTCGTCCGGGTGGTCGTCGTTCATGTGGGCGAGCACTGCGGAGACGACAGGCTGTTCGAAGATTGGCACGAAATCTACGGTAGCCGTTGGCCATGACGCGCAACCATGGTGCATGGCTATAACCCCCGACACAAAAGACTGGACCTGGGTCATCGAGCGCCCGTGCGACGAGTGCGGCTACGACGCGTCGACCATCGAGCCGACGGATGTCGCGGCCCTCGTTCGGCGCAACGCCGACGCCTGGCCCGCCGTGCTCGAGCGCGCCGACGCGCGCGAACGACCCGATCCCTCGACATGGTCGCCGCTCGAGTACGCGGCGCACGTGCGCGACGTCTTGCGCCTGTACCGCACGCGGCTGGCGCTCATGATAGACACCGACGACCCGCTGTACCCGAATTGGGACCAGGATGCGACGGCCGTCGCCGAGCGCTACGACGAGCAGGACCCGGCCGTGGTGGGCGAGCAGCTGCTGTCGGCCGCCGAGGAGATGGCCCGCGCGTTCGAGGCCGTGTCGGGCGACGACTGGCAGCGCCCGGGCAGGCGCAGCGACGGCGTCTCGTTCACGGTGGCGACATTCGCGCTCTACTTCGTGCACGATCCCATCCATCACCTGCGCGATGTGACGCGGTAGCGGGCGCTACTCGGCCAAGTGCCTCGCGAGGAACGACGCGGTGCGGGCAAAGGCGAGCGCCGCGGCGCGCGTGTCGACGGTCGCGGGCGCGCTCGCGTTGGCGAACGAGTGCTCGGTGCCGAGGTAGGTGAATACGGTCACGGGAGTGCCGTGGTCTTCGAGGCGGGCGACGAACGAGTCGGGCTCGGCACCGTGCGACCACTCGTCGTTCTCGGCGAGGTGCATCAACACGGGACACGGGATGATGCTGTCTTCCTCGACACCGAGTGTGGCGTAATACGCGACCACCGCGTCGGCCTCGCCCCCCTGCGCGTGCAGCAGCGCGAGCTGGCCGCCCATGGAGAAGCCCACGAGCCCGACCTTCGTCGAGCCCTCAGACTTCGCCTCGGCGACGAGCTCGTCCATGATCGACAGCGCGCGGGCGTAGTCGAGCCCGTCGCGGAGCTCGGCGGCGCTCGCAGCATCCACCGTGCAGACCCCGTCGTAGAAGTCGGGAACCGCGACCCGGTAGCCCTGGCTGGAGAGGGCGTCGGCGAACGGGTCGAGCCAGGGCAGTCGTCCGTACCAGTCATGCGCCACGACGACGAGGGGGGCACCCGGCAGCCCGTAATAGAGCGGCAGGCCGGGCGAGGGGATCGGTACCAACTCGGCCATGATGCCCCCTTCGACTTTGAGACCGAGACTACCGGCAGTGAAGCGGCCGGGGCTGGGGACTTGCCCGCTCACCGCAGGGATGCGAGGTCATGGGGATCCCGGGGAATCTGGAGCTCGCGGACACCCGCGCGTTAGGCTCGGCGGGTGAACGACACCCCCGCACCCCAGCACCTCGACCAATTCTTCGTCAAGCAGCGCATCACGATGTTGGTGAATCGCTACGAGATCCGGGAGGCCAACGCCGACGGCACCGAGGGCCGGGTCGTGGCCATCGCACAGCAGAAGCGCATGGCGTTCAAGGAGCAGGTCACGTTCTATGCCGACGAGGCGCGCACACAGCCCGTGTTCTCGTTCACGGCCCGGCAGGCGATGGACCTCGCCGCCGTCTACGATGTGGTGGATGGCGCGGGCCAACCCCTCGGCACCTTCCAGAAGGATTTCGCTGCGAGCCTGCTGCGCTCGAGCTTCCACCTGGCCGGCCCTGGGCTGGACGCGTACGGGCAGGAGCGCAACTCGCTGATCGCCATCATCCGGCGCTTCGTCGACCTGCCCTTCTCCTTCCACTTCGACTTCACAGACAAGCAGTCGGGCGCGGTCGTGCTCTCGAGCGAGCGGCAGTTCTCGCTGCGCGACCGCTACACGGTCACCGTTCCCGACCCGAGACTCGACTTCCGGCTCGCGGCGGCGATGGCCGTCGGGCTCGACGCGCTGCTGCAGCGATAGCGGCATGACGAGAACGCGGAGGTCGACATATGGAGCGAATGACGGGAATATATGGAGCGAATGACGGGAATCGAACCCGCGCTATCAGCTTGGGAAGCTGAAGTTCTACCATTGAACTACATTCGCGCGACCGCGGCTACGCGGCTCGACAGCAATTCTAGCGGCTCACGCGTCGAGCGTCACTACGGTGGCCGCGGCATCCGCACGGGGTAAATAGACTGTGGCCATGCTGCTTTCTGACAGGGATATCAAGGCGGAGCTCGCCTCCGGACGCATCGCGCTCGATCCGCTGGAGCTCGGGATGGTGCAGCCGTCGAGTGTCGACGTGCGGCTCGACCGCTTCTTCCGGCTGTTCGACAACCACAAGTACCCCTACATCGATCCTGCGGAGGACCAGCCCGACCTGACGCACCTCGTCGAGGTCGATGCGCGGCAGCCGTTCATCCTGCACCCCGGAGAGTTCGTGCTCGGGTCGACCTACGAGATGGTCACGCTGCCCGACGACATCGCGGCGCGGCTCGAGGGCAAGAGCTCGCTCGGTCGCCTCGGCCTCCTCACGCACTCGACCGCCGGGTTCGTCGACCCCGGCTTCAGCGGGCACGTCACGCTCGAGCTCAGCAATGTCGCGACTCTGCCGATCAAGCTGTGGCCGGGCATGAAGATCGGCCAACTCTGCTTCATGCGCCTCACCAGCCCCGCCGAGAGCCCGTACGGGTCGGGTGTCTACGGGTCGCGCTATCAGGGGCAGCGCGGACCGACGGCGAGCCGCTCGTTCCAGAACTTCGTGCACACCGACGTCAGCGACACCGAGGCCGGACGCCCGGGCAACTAGGCCGGGATTCGCTGGTCGAGTAGCAGGCGAGTCCGCGTATCGAGGCCGCCTCGTGGGAGCGGTTTCGAAACGGTCGAGCCGGCCCTCACGAGCGGTAACCCTAGTACGCGCCGGCCGCCGGGACGGCAGCGGCAACGCCGGCCTCCTCCGCGAGCACCTGGCGCGAGCCCGAGACGCCAAGACGTGTCGCGCCCGCGGCGACCATCGCCTGTGCGGTCTCGAACGAGCGGATGCCGCCGCTGGCCTTGACGCCGGCGCGACCGGCGACGGTGCGCGACATGAGCGCCACGGCGGCGACACTCGCGCCCCCGGCCGGGTGGAAGCCGGTCGACGTCTTCACGAAGTCGGCCCCCGCGGCGACCGCTGCCTGGCACACGGCGACGATCTCGTCGTCGGTGAGCGCGGCCGACTCGATGATCACCTTGAGCACGTTCGGGGCCGGGATGACGGCGCGCACCGACGCGATGTCGGCCTGTACCGCGTCGAAGCGTCCGGCCTTGGCGGCCCCGACGTCGATCACCATGTCTACCTCGTCGGCGCCCAGCGCGATCGACTCTCGCGCCTCGGCGGTCTTGACGGCGGTGGTGTGCTTGCCCGACGGGAAGCCGCAGACGACGGCGACCTTGAGGTCGCAGCCGGCGGGGACGGTGATCGGCAGCATGTTCGGCGAGAGACACACGGAGTAGGTGCCGAGCTCGACGGCCTCGGCGACGAGAGCCGCAACATCCGCCTCTGTTGCCTCGGGCTTGAGGAGGGTGTGGTCGATGATGCCGGCGAGGGAGGTCATGTGCGTTCCTTATTGCTGTCGGGCGAATCTACGGTGTCGAGGTCGACAGCGAAGCGGATGATGCGGCGAGTTCGTCGAGCTGCCAGACGAGCCACGGGCTGAAGGCGAAGGGGGCGGCGGCGGCGGCGTCGCGCAGGGAGGCGGGGTTCACCCACTGGAACTCCGACACCTCGTCGGCCCGGGGAGCGATCTCGTCGTCGGTGTACGCGCGGTACACGGGGCACACCTCGTTCTCGACGATTCCCGACGCGTCGACGGCGCGGTAGCGGAAGTCGGGGAGCACCAGCTCGATGCGCGTGACGGTGATTCCCAATTCGCGGTCGGCGCGTCGCCCGATTGCGTGTTCCATCGACTCGCCCGGGCCGGGGTGGCCGCAGAACGAGTTGGTCCACACTCCGGGCCACGTCAGCTTGGAGAGCGCTCGCCGTGTGACCAGCACTTCGCCGCGGGAATTGACGACATGACAGGAGAACGCGAGGTGCAGCGCAGTCGTGACGGTGTGCACCGTCAGCTTGTCGGCGGTGCCGATGGGGTGACCGTCGTCCGAGAGGAGGACGACCTGTTCGGTTTGGCTCATGCCCGCGGTATTCTGCTCAAATGACTGGTGTCGACCTTCACTCGGTCTCGCTCGCGAGGCAAGCACAGGTCGATATTGTGCTCGAACGCTTCTTCAGCCTAGCCAAGAACCGCGCGACTGCCTTCGGTGCCCAGTACGTCACGCTGTGGGAGACGCTCGAGGCGAACACCCGCGGTGGCAAGCGATTTCGGCCGCGGATGGTCATGGCCGCCTACCAGTCGCTCGGCGGCACCGACTTCGAGGCCGCCGCGTACGTGGGAGCCGCGTTCGAACTGCTGCACACGGCCCTCATCGTGCATGACGACGTGATCGATCACGACTTCGTCCGCCGCGGCGTCGCCAACATCTCGGGCAGCTACCGGGATGCGGCATCCGCTCGTGGCCGCTCCGACAAGGTGGCCGAGCACAGCGGTATCTCCGCCGCCGTCATCGCGGGCGACCTCGCGCTCTTCAACTCGTACCGGCTCATCGACCGCAGCGGAGTCTCCGACGTCGTGCGGGGTCGACTGCTCGAGGTCATGGATGATGCGCTCTTCGCCTCGGCCGCCGGCGAGCTCATCGACGTGGACTTCTCGACCGCCGTCGATGTGCCTCGCGTCGACGACATCCTCACCATGGAGCGCCTCAAGACGGCTGTCTACTCGTTCGAGTGCCCGCTGCAGGCCGGAGCCATTCTCGCGGGGGCGGCGGAGGAGGTCATCCTCACCCTCGGCGACTTCGGCCGCGAGATCGGCATCGCCTACCAGCTCGTCGACGACGTGCTCGGCGTGTTCGGCCAGGAGGCGGAGACGGGCAAGACCACGATCGGCGACCTGCGAGAAGGCAAGCGCACGGTCATGATCTCCTATGCGACGAGCACCGCCGGATGGGAGGGGATTGCGCCGCTCATCGGCAAGCACGATCTCACCCACGAGGAGGCGGAGCGGGTGCGCGACGTGCTGACGTCGTGCGGCGCCCGATCGTTCGCCGAGGGGCTCGCCCGCTACTACGCCAATCGCGCTCTCGCCCGGCTGGCCGAGCCGCACATCCCCTTGGAGCTGCGCATCGAGTTGCACCCCGTCGTGGATGCCGTGCTCGGCAGGGTCAAATGACGCGGCGGGCGCTCTACGACCGGGTCGCCGAGGAGACAGCGAGCGTCGTCATCCGCCGCTATTCGACGTCGTTCGGGCTGGCCTCGAAACTGCTCGGCCCCGGCGTGCGCCAGCATGTGGAGAACATCTACGCGCTCGTGCGTGTGGCGGACGAGATAGTGGATGGTGCGGCCGTCGAATCGGGGCTCGACGCCGCGGGTGCTGCCCGGCAGCTGGACCAACTCGAGCGCGAGACGGATTCCGCCGTCGCGGAGGGCTTCAGCGCCAACCTCGTCGTCCACGCCTTCGCGCTCACCGCGCGCGAGACCGGCTTCGGCCGGGACTACACCGCCCCGTTCTTCGAGTCGATGCGCACCGATCTCACCGCGACAGAGCACGACCGGGAGAGCTTCGACCGCTACGTCTACGGCTCGGCCGAGGTGGTCGGGCTCATGTGCCTGCACGCGTTCCTGCTCGGCGTTCCGGTGACGACGGCAGAGCAGGAGCGCTTCGTGCTCGGAGCACGGTCCTTGGGCGCCGCCTTCCAGAAGGTCAACTTTCTGCGCGACCTCGCAGCCGACTTTGAGACTCTGGGGCGCAGCTACTTCCCCGGCGTCAGCGTCGACTCATTCACCGAAGAGGACAAGATCAGATTGCTCGACGACATCGACGACGACCTGCGGAGGTCGGCATCCGTCATTCCCGACCTCCCCGCGAGCAGCCGCAAGGCCGTTGCCCTTGCGCAGGGCCTGTTCGCCGAGCTCTCCATCCGGTTACGCGCCACCCCGGCGGAGCAGCTGCGCCGGGTGCGAGTGCGGGTTCCGAACCCCGTGAAGCTGCGCATCGCCACGGCGGCACTGGCCGGGCGGAAGGCACGCGCGTGAGCCGCGCGATCGTCATCGGCGGCGGCATCAGCGGCCTGGCCGCTGCTGCGCTGCTCGCTCGCGATGGGCACAGCGTCACCGTGCTCGAGAAGCGCGCCGCGCTGGGCGGGCGCGCCGGGCTCTGGGAGACCGGCGGATTCCGATTCGACACCGGCCCCTCGTGGTACCTCATGCCCGAAGTGTTCGACCACTTCTACAGGCTGCTCGGCACGTCGGCCGACGAGCAGCTCAAGCTGGTAACCCTCGATCCCGGTTACCGCGTCTACTTCGAGGGCGAGCGCGAGCCCATCGATATCGCCGCGACGCGCGAGGAGAACCTCGAGGTGTTCGAGCGCGTCGAGAAGGGTGCCGGCAGACGCCTCGCCGCCTACCTCGACTCGGCCCTCGACACCTACGACATCGCCAAGAAGAAGTTCCTGTACACGACCTTCGCCGACCTGCGCCCGCTGCTGACGAGAGACGTCCTGCGGCGTTCCGGCAGACTCGCGGTGCTCCTCACGCAGCCGCTCTCGCGCCTGGTCGCACGCACGGTGCGCGATGACCGGCTGCGCAAGATCCTCGGCTATCCGGCCGTCTTCCTCGGCTCGTCGCCCTACATCACACCGAGCCTCTACCACCTCATGAGTCACCTCGACCTGAGCGACGGAGTGCTGTATCCCATGGGCGGATTCGCGCGTGTGGTCGAGACCATCGCCACGCTGGCACGAGCCGAAGGTGTGAACATCGCGACCGGGGCATCCGTCACCCGCATCGTCGTGGAGAACGGAACGGCGACGGGCGTCGAATACACGGATGCCTCCGGCTCGACCGTCACCCTCGGGGCCGACATCGTGGTCTCCGCCGCCGACTTGCACCACACCGAGACGACCCTGCTGCCGCCGGCGAGCCAGAGCTACCCGGCTTCACACTGGGAGAAGAGGGTGCCCGGGCCGAGCGCGCTGCTCATCTACCTGGGGGTGAAGGGCGAACTGCCGCAGCTCGAGCACCACACGCTGCTCTTCACGCGCAAGTGGAAGAGGGGCTTCGCGGCGATCTTCGGCACGCCGAGCTCTGTGCCCGATCCCGCGTCGATCTACGTCTGCAAGCCGAGTGGTGTCGATCCGGATGTCGCACCCGACGACCAGGAGAATGTGTTCGTGCTCGTGCCGATCCCGGCCGACCCGACCGTCGGTCGTGGGGGAGTGGACGGCGGTGGCGACGCACGCATCGAGGCGCTCGCCGATGTCGTCATCGAGCAGATCGCCGACTGGACGGGCATCCCCGACCTGGCCTCCCGCATCACCGTGCGGCGCACGGTCGGCCCCGGCGACTTCGTCGACGACCTCAACACGTGGCGCGGCACGGCTCTCGGGCCCGCGCACATCCTGAAGCAGAGCGCGTTCTTCCGCGAGGGCAACAAGAGCAAGAAGGTCGCCGGCCTGTACTACGTCGGCGGCTCGACCATCCCGGGCATCGGGTTGCCGATGTGTCTCATCAGCGCGGAGATCCTGGTCAAGCGACTCCGCGGCGACACCAGCACGGAGGCTCTCTCCGAACCGCTTGTGGCCACCGTCTGATGGGCCTGCTCTACCTCGGGGCGCTGCTCGTCTCGCTCACGGGCATGGTGATGCTCGACCGGAGGTTCCGGCTGTTCTTCTGGGCCGACGCGCGCCGGGCCGCGATCGTGCTCGGCGCGGGCATCGCCTTCTTCGTGCTCTGGGACCTCTTCGGCGTCAGCCTCGGCATCTTCTTCCGCGGCGAGACGTCGTTCATGACCGGACTCCAGGTCTCGCCTGAGCTGCCGGTCGAGGAGCTGTTCTTCCTCACCCTCCTCGTCTACGTGACGATGAACGTGTACGGCGCCGCTTCGAGACTGCTCGGCCCGAGGGTGCAATCGCCGACGCACGCTCCGTCGGGGACGGGCGCACCATGACGTACTGGGCGCTGAACGCCGCTTTTCTCGCGGTCGCCGCACTCGTCGCGGTCGCGGCGGCGCTTCGCCGGCGCGCCCCCGGTTGGAGGGCGTTGCTTGTGGCCGCAATCGTGCTGCTGCTCACCACCGCAGTGTTCGACAACGTCATGATCGGCATCGGCCTGGTCGACTATAACCCTGCGCTGATCAGCGGCGCCTTCATCGGGCGGGCTCCGCTCGAAGACTTCGCCTACGCCGTCGTCGCCGTCGTGCTGCTGCCGTCGCTGTGGCATCTACTCGGGTCTGCGACGGTTCGCCCTTCGGCGAGCTCGGGACCTTCGGCGAGCTCGGCACCTTCGGCGAGCGCGGGACCTTCGGCGAGCTCGGCAACCGGAAGCGGTGAGCCCCGTGCTTAAGGCCCTCTTCGTCTCCTCCCGTCCGTTGAGCTGGGTGAACACCGCCTTCCCGTTCGCTGCGGCGTACTTCATGACGACGCGCGAGATCGACCTCGTGCTCGTGCTCGGCACCGTCTACTTCCTCGTGCCGTACAACTTGGCGATGTACGGCATCAACGACGTCTTCGACTACGAGAGCGACCTGCGCAATCCACGAAAGGGCGGCGTCGAGGGCGCGCTGCTCGATCGCAGCATGCACCGGCCGACCCTCTTCGCGGCGGCCGCGACCAATGTCCCGTTCCTCGCCTACCTCGTCATCAGCGGCAGCCCCCTCTCGTGGCTGGTGCTCGCCGTGAGTGTCTTCGCCGTGATCGCCTACTCGGCTCCCGGGCTGCGCTTCAAGGAGCGACCCCTCCTCGACTCGGTCACGTCGAGCACCCACTTCGTGTCTCCGGCAATCTACGGGCTGGTGCTCGCCGGCGCGGTATTCACGCCGCAACTGTGGATGCTTCTCGTCGGCTTCTTCCTGTGGGGGATCGCCTCACACGCCTTCGGGGCCGTGCAAGACGTCATCGCCGACCGTGAGGCGGACATCTCGTCGATTGCCACGGTGATCGGGGCGCGCGCGACCGCGCGGCTCGCGGTCGTCGCCTACCTCCTCGCCGGGGTGCTGCTGCTCTTCACGGAATGGCCAGGGCCGCTCGCCGCGGTGCTCGCGCTGCCCTACGCGTTGGTGTGCGCGCCATTCTGGTCGATCACCGATGCCGAGGCCGAGACGGCGAACCGGGGCTGGAGGAAGTTTCTCGCCCTCAACTTCGTCAGCGGGTTCCTCGTGACGATGGTGCTCATCGCCTACGCGTTCATCGTGCGCTGAACCCGCCGCCGGGGAACCGCAGCCGGGAGGGCTCGTGCAGTTCCGTCGATCAGCGGGACGAATCATCCGATACACGCTTGGCGTCGAGGTGGCCCATGTCGATGGGCGCCGACGGCCGCGGCTCGGTCGACGGCCGGGGCTCGGCCACCGGGTTGTTGGCGCTGAATGCGACGTAGCGGTCGGCTTGCGCCCGGTCGATGCGGGTCGTGCGCCCGCAGTGTGAGCACTCGACGTAGTAGGAGCGGCCCAGGGTGAACAGCGGGATGAAGAACAGCGAGAACTTGGTCGCTCGCTCGATGACCCGTTGCGCGGCGGCCGTGTTGCAGTTCGCACAGACGAACGTGACGACGGCGAGGAGAGTCAGGCGACCGGTGGTTCCGAAAATAATCACCCATAGAGGCTAGCCGCACGCAACCCTCGTGTCGTGGGCTGGCGCGTGCCGCCGCGGGCACGTAATGGCGCGGCGTCGAGGGGCTAGAGCCCGTCAGACCAACCGAGGTTGCGGGCCACGCGTTCGAGCACCGCGACGGTATTGAGGTACTCCTCCTCCGTCACACCTCGCGTGCTCACTGTGCGCTGCTCCGACACGACGACGGCGAGCCGTTCGAGGGCCGCCTCACCTCGCTCGGTCAGCTCGTACCCGGTGGGCGTCGCGTCCACCCATCCGCTGTCGATGAGTTCGGAGAGGTGCTCGACGGATGACTCGGCCTCCGACTCATCGGTGGCCGCCGCCAGGAACGGCGCGATCTCGGCGTCGAGTTGCACCACGGTCGCCGGGCCACGCGAGAGGACGTTCATCAGCTGCCACTGCCGGCGGGTGATGCCGTGCTCCTCGAGGGTCTCGGCGAACTGGTCATCGATGAGCCGGTCGACGAGCTTGAGCCAGAAACCTATCGGACGTTGATCGGACATGCTCGAGACGCTACGCCAACCGTCTGGGAGGGGCAACCGCGGCGGCCGCGCCCTCGGCGTCTGCGTAGTCGCGGGACGACCGCGGCAGCGCGCCGTTGCGCAATCGTCCCGCAGCGCCGCAGACACTGCCGCCCGCAGGGGCGGCTCAGTAGGAGAAGCCGAGCTCCTCCGGGTACTCGCCGAGCGCGGTCAGCCGGGTCGCGGCCGCCTGCAGATGCGCGAGGGTCAGGCCCAGCACGCCCGGTCCGAAGCTGACGCGCGAGACGCCGAGCTCGGCGAGCCGCTTGAGCGGCACCGACGACGGCCCGGAGATGACCGACACCCTGCCGTTGATCTGCTCGAGGGCGCGTGCCACGAGCTCCTCTGTGCCGAGACCGAGCACGAAGACGACGTCAGCGCCCGCACCGAGGTACGCGTTGGCCCGGGTGACCGCGTCATCCCACTCGCCGCCACCGGCAAGGGTGTCGACGCGCGCGTTGATCACGAGCGGAACACCGGCCGCGTCGGAGGCGCGGCGCACGGCTGCAATGCGCTCGGTTGCATCATCCACGGGGAAGAGCGGTGCCTTCTCGGTGCCGACGCTGTCTTCGATGTTGAGTCCGGCGGCGCCGACTTCGATGAGGCGGGCGATATTGGCCTCGAGGGTCTGGATGTCGGGGGCATAACCCTTCTCGAAGTCGATCGACACCGGCAGGTCGACCGCGTCGATGACGACCCTGGCGGCCTCGAGCGCCTGGTCGACGGTGAGGCCCTCGCCGTCGGGCACTCCGTGAGCGAACGAGACGGCGTGGCTCGCGGTGGCGAGCGCCTTCACGCCGGGCGCACCCGCGACGATGCGGGCGGTCACGGCATCCCACACGTTGGTGACTATGAGGGGTGTCCCGGGGATGTGGAGCGAGCGGAGGAGTTCGGCTTTGTCGGCTGTCGTTGTCATCTCCCGATTCTGCGCGCCGGGAGAGGAATGCACACGCGCATGTCGCACTCTTACAGCGCCTTCGGTGCCGCCTTGACGAACAGCATGAGCACGAGGCCGACCGCGAGCACGAGCACGATGCCCAGCACGCCCCAGTAGATGGCACCGAAGATCGAGATGAAGAGGCCCCAGAGCACGGGCGACAGAAAGCTCGCCGCGCGTCCGGTCGTGGCGTAGAGGCCGAAGATCTCCCCCTCGTGCCCGGCGGGCGTGACGCGCATGAGCAGCGACCGAGACGCGGACTGCGCCGGGCCGACGAAGGCGCAGAGGAGGAGGCCGAACACCCAGAAGATCGTCTTGCCGAAGTCGTGCAGCGCGAACGTCGCGATGCCTGCCGCGACGAGGCCGATGAGGGAGAGCAGGATGACGGCGCGCGGCCCGAAGCGGTCGTCGAAGCGGCCCGCCACCACAGTCGACACTCCCGCGATGAGGTTCGCCGCGATGCCGAAGGTGACCACCTCGGTGAAGCTGAACCCGAAGGCGCCCGTCGCGAGCACCGCCCCGAAGGTGAAGACGCCGGCGAGACCGTCACGGTACACGGCGCTCGCCGCGAGGAACCAGAACGTGGGGCGGGAGTCGCGGTAGAGGCGCTTGATGTCGGTGATGAGGAGCCCGTAGCTGGCGAAGAAGCCGACGCGCTGCCTGTTCGCCGCGGGCGCGGCGTCGGGCGCCCACAGCAGGATCGGGATGGAGAAGACGACTGTCCAGACGGCGCAGCCGAGCGCGATCACGCGGAACGGCAGGCCGTTGTCGCTCGAGAGCCCGAACCAGTCGGCCCCCTGGGCGACGACCACGATGACAAGCGCCACGATTCCACCGATGTAGCCCAGTCCCCAGCCGAGGCCGCTCACCTTGCCGACGGTCTGCGGCGTGGAGACCTGCACGAGCATCGCGTTGTAGTTGACGCCGGCGATCTCGTTGAAGACGCTGCAGATGGCGACGAGCGAGATGCCGAGCAGGTAGAAGTCGGGCGACGCCTCGACGAAGAACATCAGGGCCATGCAGAGCACCACGATCGCGGTGTTTACCGCGAGCCACAGCTTGCGCTTGCCGGAGACGTCGGATCGCTGACCGAGCACGGGGGCCAGGAGCGCGATCGCGAGCCCGGCTGCACCCACCGCGTAGCCGAGGCCCGCACCGAGATCGGCGATGCCCCGCTGGTAGGCCGGGTCGGATTCGGGCAGCGACGCGATGTCGGCGGGCAGGAAGTAGTTCTCGGTCAGGTACAGGGCGGTGAAGATGAAGGTGAGGATGACGGTGTTGAACGGCTGTGTCGCCCAGTCCCACAGGGCCCATGCGACGACCTGCTTACGCGGCACGGCCTTGCCCTCCTGGAGGTCGAGTCCGACGGCCGCGACCGCTCCGGTGTTGGCCATCGTCGGCACCGACCGCGAGGTGGGCACGCGCGGTTCGTCGGGTGACATGTCGCTCATGGTCTCAGGGTAATGGTCGTCGGCAGACAGACTCCGCAGCGCCGCGAAGCTGAGAGTTGAGTCGGAGTGGCTCAAGTTTCTGGCTCCCGGCTTGACAAAGTTTTCCGATGGTTTCAAACTTGACACAGCGCGGCTCAACTCTCGGGTTTGGCCGCCGCCCCTGTACTTTTACAGCGCATTTTTTTCACAAGGGAGACAGAGCACATGGCTCGAGCAGTAGGAATTGACCTCGGAACCACCAACTCGGTGGTTGCCGTTCTCGAAGGTGGAGAACCCACCGTCATCGCCAACGCGGAAGGATTCCGTACGACCCCGTCGGTCGTCGCCTTCACCAAGGACGGCGACGTGCTCGTCGGCGAGACGGCCAAGCGCCAGAACGTCACCAACGTCGACCGCACCATCACGTCTGTCAAGCGCCACATGGGCACCACCTGGACCGTCGACATCGACGGCAAGAAGTACACGCCCCAGGAGATCTCCGCCCGCATCCTCGCGAAGCTCAAGCGTGACGCCGAGCAGTACCTCGGTGAGCCCGTAACCGACGCCGTCGTCACCGTTCCCGCGTACTTCAACGACGCCGAGCGCCAGGCCACGAAGGACGCCGGGGAGATCGCCGGCCTCAACGTGCTGCGCATCATCAACGAGCCGACCGCCGCCGCCCTCGCGTACGGCCTCGACAAGGGCAAGGAAGACGAGCTCATCCTCGTCTTCGACCTCGGTGGCGGAACGTTCGACGTGTCGCTGCTCGAAGTGGGCAAGGACGACGACTTCTCCACCATCCAGGTGCGCTCGACCGCGGGTGACAACCGCCTCGGTGGAGACGACTGGGACCAGCGCGTCGTCGACTACCTGATCACGAAGTTCAAGGAGACGACCGGCGTCGACGTCTCGAACGACAAGATCGCAAAGCAGCGCCTCAAGGAGGCCGCCGAGCAGGCCAAGAAAGAGCTCTCCTCCTCGACCAGCACGTCGATCCAGCTCCCCTACCTCTCCCTCACGGAGAACGGCCCGGCCAACCTCGACGAGACGCTCAGCCGCGCCAAGTTCGAAGAGCTCACCAAGGACCTCCTCGAGCGCACCCGCAAGCCCTTCCAGGACGTCATCAAGGAAGCAGGCGTGAGTGTCGCGGATGTCTCGCACGTCGTTCTCGTCGGCGGATCCACCCGCATGCCCGCGGTGGTCGAGCTCGTCAAGTCGCTGACCGGCGGCAAGGAGCCCAACAAGGGCGTCAACCCCGACGAGGTCGTCGCCGTCGGCGCCGCTCTCCAGGCCGGCGTTCTCAAGGGTGAGCGCAAGGACGTGCTGCTCATCGACGTCACCCCCCTCAGCCTCGGTATCGAGACGAAGGGCGGCATCATGACCAAGCTCATCGAGCGCAACACGGCCATCCCGACTAAGCGCAGCGAGACGTTCACCACGGCAGACGACAACCAGCCCTCCGTGGCGATCCAGGTGTTCCAGGGCGAGCGTGACTTCACGCGCGACAACAAGAACCTCGGAACGTTCGAGCTCCAGGGCATCGCGCCCGCCCCCCGCGGCATCCCGCAGGTCGAGGTGACCTTCGACATCGACGCCAACGGCATCGTGCAGGTGCACGCGAAGGACAAGGGAACCGGCAAGGAGCAGTCGATCACCATCACGGGTGGCTCGTCGCTCTCGAAGGACGACATCGAGCGCATGGTGCGCGAGGGCGAAGAGCACGCAGCGGAAGACAAGGCTCGCCGCGAGGCCGCCGAGATCCGCAACACGGCCGAGCAGCTCGCCTACTCGACCGACAAGCTGCTCGTCGACAACGCTGACAAGCTGCCCGCCGACGTCAAGACGTCGGTGCAGTCGGATGTCGACGCGCTGAAGACGGCGCTCGCGGGCGACGACGAGGCGGCCGTCAAGACCGCCTTCGACACCCTCGCCGAGAGCCAGTCGAAGATCGGCGAAGCCCTCTACTCGCAGAGCGAGACGGCCGACTCGACGCCGGGTGCCGAGGAGTCTGCCGAGCAGGAGCCGACCGCGACGGGCAGCGACGAGGACATCGTGGACGCCGAGGTCGTGGACGACGAGCCCGAGACCAAGAAGTAGACAGCCATGACAGCCGATAAGAACACCCCATCGGATGCCGAGCGGCCCAACGACGACGAGCAGCCGGAGGCCACCGCGGCCTCCGGCTCCCCGGAGTCGGCTGCCTCGACGACGGCGGACGCCGCAGACGAGGCAGGCGCCGCAGACGAGGTAGGCGCGCAGGACGTGCCGGTCGAGACCGAGCCGCTGACCGAGGCGGACGCCGCTCTGCTCGACCTCGCGGCGGTCGACCTCGTGTCGGAGATGCGCAGCGACATGCTGCGCGCGCAGGCGGAGCTCGTCAACTTCCGCACGCGCGTCGAGCGTGACCGCGTCGCCAACCGCGAATCGGTCATCGCCGAGGTCATCCGTTCGCTGCTGCCCGCGCTCGACGACCTGACACGGGCCGAGAAGCACGGCGACCTCGAGGGCAGCCCCCTCGAGCTCGTCGCGGCGAAGATCCGTGGCGCCTTCGAGCGCTACGGACTGCGTTCGGTCGGCGAGAAGGGCGAGGTCTTCGACCCGCACTTCCACGAGGCCGTCGTGCAGTTGCCGACAGCAGGAGCCACCGAGCAGACCGTCGCCGATGTCATCGATCCCGGCTATGCCCTGGGTGAGCGCCTGATCCGCGCCGCCAAGGTCGCGGTATCCGTCCCAGAGTAGGGGGCGACCGTGGCTAGTCAGGACTGGTTCGACAAGGATTTCTACAAGGTGCTCGGGGTGTCGAAAGACATCTCCCAGGCCGACCTGAAGAAGACCTATCGCAAGCTGGCCCGCCAGTATCACCCCGACTCCAATCCGGGTGATGCCAGGGCGGAGTCGAGATTCAAGGAGATCAGCGAGGCAAACTCGGTGCTCTCCGACCCGGAGACGCGCAAGGAGTACGACCAGATCCGCGCCATGGGGTCCGGAGCGCGGTTCACCGCGCCCGGGCGCCCGGGGCAGGGCGGGCAGGGCGGCGGCTTCGAAGACGTCTTCGGTGGGATGTTCGGCCAGTCGAACACGCGACGATCCGGTTCACAGGGCGCGAGTTTCGAAGACCTGCTCGGCGGCATGTTCGGCGGCGGCGACTCGGGCTTCGGCTCGTCCACCGGTGGATTCCGGGGGGCGGGCGGCCCGACGCGTGGCCGCGACTTCAGCGCCACGACGACGCTCGACTTCCTGACCGCCATCCGCGGCGAGACGATCAAGCTGCAGCCTGCCGGCGGCTCACCGATGAACGTCAAGGTTCCGGCGGGCGTCAGCGACGGCCAGAAGATCCGTCTCAAGGGCAAGGGAGAACCGAGTCCGGATGGTGGGGAGCCGGGCGACCTCGTGCTCACCGTGACGGTGCGCACGCACCCCGTGTTCGAGCGTGACGGCCTCAATCTGCGGGTCGACGTTCCGGTGACGTTCGTCGAGGCGACCCTCGGCGCGACGATCGAGGTTCCGACCCTCGGCGGCGAGCCGGTGCGACTCCGCGTCGCGCCCGGCACGCCGAGCGGCCGCGTCTTGCGGGTCAAGGGGCGCGGCGTCACGACGAGCAAGGGCGTGGGCGACCTGCTCGCGACCGTGCAGGTCGCGGTGCCGAGCCACTTGACTGCCGAGGCGCGTGGTCACCTCGAGGCATTCGCGCAATCGATGCCTGCCGAGAACCCGCGGCTCGAACTGATCGACAAGGCGCGCGGCTGATGGTCGACGAGTTCTCCCCGGTCTTCGCGATCGCCGTCGCGGCGGAACTCGCAGCGATGCACCCGCAGACCCTGCGCCAGTACGACCGGCTCGGGCTCGTGAGCCCGACACGCACGGCCGGCAAGTCGCGGCGTTACTCGATGCGCGACATCGTGCAGTTGCGCGAGATCGCCGCGTTGAGCGCCGAGGGGCTGAACCTCGAGGGGATCCGCCGCATACTGACACTGGAGAACCAGGTCGCGGCCCTCGCGGGCCGCGTGAGAGAGCTCGAGCACGCGCTCGCCGAGGAGATGCTCAACCGCTCGGGCCGTCGCGTGTTCGCCGCCGGCTCGGCGGGAGACGTCGTCTCGTTGCGCGCGGGAACACGGGCACACCGTGCCAACGAAATGGTGGTGTGGAGACCATGAGCGACACGACACGCGAGTTCGACTTCGAGGCGCTGCGGCGCTACCCCGACGTCGAGGCGCCCAATCTCTTCGCATTCGACCCGAGCGATCGGCTCATCCTCGCGGAGGCGGCCGAGGCGCTCTCCTCGAGTGCCCCGGGGGAGGTCGCCGTGATCGGCGACGACTACGGAGCCCTCACCCTCGGCGCCGCCCACAAGCACGGGCTCACGGGCATCCGTGTCCACCAGGATGTGCTCTCGGGCGAGCTCGCCCTCGGATTCAACGCTCGCGCCGAGAACCTGGCAGACGCCTACGAGAACCTGCCCCTCGACGAGTCGCTGCTGGCGGGAGCACGAGTCGTGCTGCTGCAGCTTCCTCGATCGCTCGAGGAGCTCGACGACATCGCGAGCGCCATCGCTCGCTGGGCCGACCCGTCGGTCGTGGTGTTCTCCGCCGGCCGCATCAAGCACATGTCGCTCGCGATGAACGAGGTGCTCGCCCGCTACTTCGGCACGGTCGATGTGACCCGCGCACAGCAGAAGTCGCGCGGGCTCATCGCGAGGGAGCCGCGCCCCGATGCTCCCGCCGCCGCTCCGCGTACGCAGTACCACTCCGACATCGACCTCACCGTGGTCGCGACCGGATCGGTGTTCGCCGGCACGAAGGTCGACATCGGCACGCGGGCGCTGCTCGCCGCTCTCGACCGGGTGAAGCCCGACGCCGAGACCGCGATCGACCTCGGCGCGGGCACCGGCATCCTCGCCGCAACGCTCGCGCGCAAGCGACCGGGGCTGCGCGTCATCGCCACCGACCAGTCGGCGTCGGCCGTGGCATCCGCAATCGCCACAATGAAGGCCAACGGGCTCGAGAACCGGGTGTCGGTCGTGCGGGACGACGGACTCTCGAGCCAGCCCGACGAGAGCGCCGACGTCATCGTGGTCAACCCCCCGTTCCACATCGGTGGCGCGGTGCACGCGGGCGCGGCCATCAACCTGTTGGGCGACGCGCGCCGGGTGCTCAAACCCGGCGGCCAACTGTGGGCCGTCTACAACACGCACCTCGCATACCGAGCGGAGATGGGCCGACTCGTCGGCCCGACCACTCCCATCAGCCGAAACGACAAGTTCACGGTGACCCTAGCCGAGAAACCGCTCACCGAGACCTGAATGAAAGTGCAGGAATCATGGCCAACCTCCAAGGTGCGCCCGGCACCGACGATGAACAGAAGACCGCTCTCGAACGCTACGGAGTAGACCTCACCGCCATCGCTCGCAGTGGAAAGCTCGACCCGGTGATCGGCCGCGACGCGGAGATTCGGCGCGTGAGCCAGGTGCTCACGCGACGCACGAAGAATAACCCCGTGCTCATCGGCGAGCCCGGCGTCGGCAAGACCGCTGTCGTCGAGGGGCTCGCGCAGCGCATCGTCGCCGGGGACGTCGCCGACTCGCTGAAAAACAAGCGCCTCGTATCCCTCGACCTCGCCGCCCTCGTCGCCGGTGCGAAGTACCGCGGCGAGTTCGAGGAGCGCCTCAAGGCCGTGCTCGCCGAGATCAACCAGGCGGATGGCGAGATCATCACGTTCATCGACGAGCTGCACACCCTCATGGGCGCCGGCGGGGGCGAGGGCTCGGTCGCGGCATCCAACATGCTCAAGCCGATGCTCGCGCGTGGCGAACTGCGTCTCATCGGCGCGACGACCCTCGACGAGTACCGCCAGTACATCGAGAAGGACGCGGCTCTCGAGCGTCGCTTCCAGCAGGTTTTCGTGGGGGAGCCGAGCGTCGAAGACACGGTCGCGATCCTCCGCGGGCTCAAGGGCCGGTACGAGGCGCACCACCAGATCACGATCGAAGACGGCGCGCTCGTTGCCGCCGCCGCCCTGTCGCACCGCTACATCACGGGGCGCAAGCTGCCCGACAAGGCGATCGACCTCATCGACGAGGCGGCCTCCCGGCTCCGCATGGAGATCGACTCCTCGCCCGTGGAGATCGACGAGCTGCGCCGCAGCGTCGACCGGCTCAAGCTCGAGGAGCTCGCGCTCAAGCGTGAGAAGGACGACGCGTCCAAGGCGCGACTCGAGAGGCTGCGCACCGACCTGCGTGAGCGCGAGAAGAACCTCAAGGGGCTGCAGGCGCGGTGGGAGCAGGAGCGTGCGTCCATCAACCGGGTCGGTGAGCTCAAGAAGCGCCTCGACAACCTCGAGACCGAGTCGGAGCGCGCACAGCGCGAGGGCAACCTCGAGCGCGCGTCGCGGCTGCTCTACGGCGAGATCCCCGAGGTCAAGCGGGCCCTCGACGAGGCGGAACGCGACGAGGAGGTGGGGCCGCGCATGGTGAGCGAGCAGGTGACCGCCGGCGACATCGCCGAGGTCATCGCCGCCTGGACCGGCGTGCCCGTCGGCAAGCTCCTCCAGGGTGAGACCGAGCGGCTGCTCAACCTCGAGGGCGAGCTCGGCAAGCGTCTCATCGGGCAGAAGGACGCGGTGCGTGCCGTGAGCGAGGCGGTTCGCCGCACGCGTGCGGGCGTCTCCGACCCCGACCGCCCGACCGGCACATTCATGTTCCTCGGCCCCACGGGTGTCGGAAAGACCGAGCTCGCGAAGGCCCTCGCCGAATACCTCTTCGACGACGAGAAGGCCCTCGTGCGCATCGACATGAGCGAGTACGGCGAGAAGTTCTCTGTGTCGCGCCTCGTCGGTGCGCCTCCGGGGTACATCGGCTACGAGCAGGGCGGGCAGCTGACCGAGGCGGTGCGGCGTCGACCGTACTCGGTGATCCTGCTCGACGAGGTCGAGAAGGCGCACCCCGAGGTCTTCGACTTGCTGCTGCAGGTGCTGGATGACGGCCGCCTGACCGACGGCCAGGGGCGCACGGTCGACTTCCGCAACGTCATCCTCATCCTCACCAGCAACCTCGGAAGCCAGTTTCTCGTCGACCAGACCCTCGATTGGGAGACGAAGCAGGAGGCCGTCCAGGCTCTCGTGCGCCAGTCGTTCAAGCCGGAGTTCCTCAACCGCCTCGACGACATCGTCATCTTCTCGCCGCTGTCGGAGATCGAGCTGGCCCAGATCGTCGAGTTGTACGTCGACCGCCTCGGCCGCCGTCTCGCCGACCGCCGCCTCGAGCTCGCGGTCACTCCGAATGCCCGGTCGTGGCTCGCCGAGCGCGGCTACGACCCGGTGTACGGAGCCCGACCGCTGCGCCGGCTCATGCAGCACGAGATCGACGACAAGCTCGCGCGATCGCTGCTGGCGGGCGACACCCGTGACGGCGACACCGTGCTCGTCGACATGGCGTCGCACGGCGAGGGGCTCAGCGTCTCGAAGGTCGTCGTTCCCGAGCCGCTCGCGGACTAGGGCGCTGCCGCGGCAACCAGCTGGTGGAGTAGCGCCGCTGGAGCGAGCTACTCAACCGGCTGAATCGGCGGGCGGCGACGGATGCGGATGGGCCCCTTGACAGCGGGCTCCATCGGCTTCCGCCACCCGTCGGGCGACACGGCTCGCGCGGCATCCGACGGTGGTCGAGCGAAGCGCCGGAGCCGCGAGCAGCCGGCGGATGGAGTGTCCGAGCGCACGGTCGGTCGCGGTCATGAGTCCATGCTCGGCGGGGTTTCGATGCGGTCGCGAGGCGGCCTACTCGACCAGCGATCTGCGGGTTGAGTAGCGCCTTCCCGGGCGCGTATCGAGACCTAGTGAGACAGCTCGGCCGTGATAGCCGCCACGAAGGTGTCGATGTCATCCTCCGTGGTGTCCCAGGAGGCCATCCAGCGCACCTCGTCGGCCGCGGCATCCCAGTCGTAGAAACGGAACGACTCGCGCAGGGTGTCGGCGACGCCGGGGGGCAGCACCGCGAAGACGGCGTTGGCGTCGGTGGGCTGGCTGAAGGAGATCCCGGAGATGGTTCCCGCAGCGATGGCCGCGTCGAGCGACGATCGCAGCCGCGCCGCCATGGCGTTGGCATGTCCCGCGGAGTGCAGGTACAGGTCGTCGGTGAGCAGCGCGATGAGCTGCGCCGACACGAAACGCATCTTCGACGCGAGCTGCATGTTGAGCTTGCGGAGGTAGGTGAGACCCTCGGATGCGCCGGGGTTGAGTACCACGACCGCCTCGCCGTAGAGCACGCCGTTCTTGGTTCCGCCGAAGCTCAGCACGTCGACACCGGCGTCGGTCGTGAAGTCGCGCAAGGGAACCCCGAGCGCCGCGGCCGCGTTGGAGATGCGGGCGCCGTCGAGGTGCAGCTTCATCCCCACCGAGTGCACGTGGTCGGCGATCGCCCTGATCTCGTCGACGGTGTAGAGGGTGCCGAGTTCCGTCGTGTTCGTGATGCTCACGGCGAGCGGCTGTGCGCGGTGCTCGTCGCCCCAGCCCCACGCCTCGAGGTCGATGAGCTCCGGGGTGAGTTTGCCGTCGGGTGCCTCGACGGTGAGCAGCTTGAGGCCGCTGACCCGCTCGGGGGCCCCGCCCTCGTCGGTGTTGATGTGCGCCGTGCGCGCGGACACCACGGCACCCCAGCGGGGCAGCATCGAGGTGAGTGCGGTCACATTCGCGCCCGTGCCGTTGAACACCGGGAAGGTCTCCGCCTGCTCGCCGAAGTGCGACTTCATGACCTCCTGCAACCGCGCCGTGTAGACGTCTTCGCCGTACGCCACCTGGTGGCCGCCGTTCGCCTCGGCGATGGCCGCGATCACCTCGGGATGCGCTCCCGCGTAGTTGTCTGAGGCGAATCCGCGGTAGGAGCTGTCATGGAGTTGGGTCACCATTCCATTCTCTCGTACCGCGCGCGGCCGGTGGCGAGCGGGATAGCGTCCTGCCCCGCCTGCTCCACGCTGTCTGTCTCAGTGACGTCGAAGTCGCCGGTCTCCTCCGCGATCGACACGGGCGAACCGACCGCGGCCACCTTCGTGGGCGAGTCACCCCGAAGAGGCCGCCGGCCAGCACGGAGCCCAGCGCGATCACCGTGGCGAAGATCGACGCCATCGACCGGGCGGAGCCGCAGCATCCGTCGGCCGGGGGAATGATCCGGTCAGGCGGTGATGCCCGCCGTCGACTCGATCACGCTCGACATCTTCTTCGAGAGTGCCTCGTAGAACATCGAGAGTGGAAACTCGTCGTCGAGCACGGCATCGGTGAATCCACGCGGCGGACCGTCGAGCGGCAGGTCACGCACGGCCCACTTCGACGCCGGGTGCGGCGTGAGCGTGGTGGCGATGAGATCGTACGCCGCGAGCCAGTGGGCGGTCTTCGGGCGGTCGATCGACTTCCAGTAGAGGTCGTTGATCGCGTCGGAGAGGGCGATGACCACGTCCTGCACCTCGTCCCAGTCGATGGTGAGCGCCGTGTCGGTCCAGTGCAGCACGTGGTGCTGGTGCATCCACGCGAAGAGCAGCTGTCCGCCGAGGCCGTCGTAGTTGCGCACCCGGCTGCCGGTGATGGCGAACCGGAAGATGCGGTCGAAGATCACGGCGTACTGCACGAGTCGGGCGGTGTCGGCCGCCGCGTTCCCGGAACCCGTCGAAGGGCGCGATTCGACAGGCG
>JAODMO010000053.1 GCA_025464995.1 Microbacteriaceae bacterium | reverse complement strand
GATTCGAAGAAGCGGTCGGCGTCGCCGTCGCGCGCGCGCGCTTTCTCCGGTAGCCGAGCGCCCTATCGAGCGCCCGGCCGAGAGCCGGATCGAGCGCCATACCGGCAGCCGAAGCGCGCTGCGAAGGGGAAGAAGGCGGCTCTCGGTGACTTGATCACTCTCTGGTTCACCATCGCGATTGTGGTCGGAGGCTTCCTCCTCTTCCGTCACATCGCGAATCAGCCCTGCACGTCGCCGTTAGCCTGTTTCGCGCCGATGTTCTATGTCGCGCTGAAGCCGATACTCATGCTTGGCGGAGCGGCGCTGATCGGTGTGGGCCTGATCGCAACGCTCCTATGGATGGTTCGCCGGGCCGAGCGCTAGAAAAGGGGCCGGCCCTCAAGACCGACCCCTCCTACCTCAGCGCCTAGTTCGCGGTCGCTGGGTCAGTGTCAGGGGCCCCAGGTGCTGCTCTTGCCAACTTCGGCGGCTGGGTCAGGCGGTGCCGTCGACCGACGCCGCGGCGCCCGCGAGGCGGCGGGTGATCTGCCGGCTCGACTCGACGATGTCACCGATGATCGAGGGGTCGGGCAGGTCGGTCCACCGCTCGACGAGCGAGTCGACGGACCAAAGGATGGCGAAGAGCGCGGCCTGTCGCGTAGATCTGCCATCCTCGTCGTGCAGCCACGCGTCGATGGCGGACCGCTTGAGCTTGCCCACCAGGGTTTCGAGGTCGTCGTGGCTCGCCATCAGATCACCTTCGTCGTGGAATCGACTCGGGCGGATGCGGCAACAACAGCCGAGGACGCCTCCTCCCTCACCAGGCGAGGAGTGCGCGGGATGCCGCGGAGTCCAGCAGCAGCGGCGTCTGCTTGTTATGGCGAGACGACAACCGTGAGAACACTCGCGGAAACAACTTCACGACCGTCGCTCGTGTCTTGCAGTCGCTCGATGTGTTCGGATGCCTCGGCTTCGTCAGGTTGGCGTCGTCGGCCTCGGGCTTGCGCGGGCGACCCCGCGCGTCAGCTCGTCGGCGGCACCGCGACTATCTGCAGCGTCGCGATTTTCGGCACGCGGTTGTCGCCGGACGAGCGACCCGTGAGCCGGCGGCCGATCCACGGCAGCACGTACTGGCGCCAGTAGGCAGCGGTGCGCTGCGAGTGGTGGATGCTCTCCGCCCCGCCGCTCCATCCGTCGTCCAACTCCACGCCGAGTGCAGCGAGCACATTCGCCGCCACACGCTCGTGGCCGAGCGGTCCGAGGTGCAGCTTGTCGCGCGACCAGTAGCGCAGCTCGGCGAGCTCGGAGTCCGCCCAGTTGTCGACGAACGTCGTGTTCTCGAGCGGAAGCCTGTCGCGGATACCCTGCGCGAACCGATTGCCGCGTGCCTCGACGAGGCTGCCGAGGGGGATGTGCCGGGTCGGGTTCGCTCCGCTGACCAGCAGCACGTGGCTGCCGCCCTGCGTCGCCCGCTCGACCGCGGCGACCAGGCTGTCGGTGATGGCGTCGATCGATACCCGAGGGCGCATGATGTCGTTGCCTCCGCCGTTGATGCTCATCAGCTCGGGCTTCAGCGCGATGCCGGCGTCGAGCTGCGGGCCGACGATCGGCGCGAGAAGCCGGCCCCTTATCGCGAGATTCGCGTAACTGACCGGTTGCAAAGTCGCCAGCGCGAGCCCGAGTGCGACGAGATCAGCCCAGCCGCGCACACCCCCGTCGGGGGTGTCATCGCCGACACCCTCGGTGAAGCTGTCTCCGATTGCGACGTAGCTGCGGTAGGTGTGTGCCATCCCTCGAGTCCATCACATCCGGCCTGCGCACACATCCGCTCTTGGAGGACGCGGGGGAGGTTCGCGGCCTGCTGCTGATGAGGGCGCCGCCGACGTGCAGCGCGACCCGATCGAGCGGGCCCACGCGACGCACGGCGTGCGCCTCCAGACCGCGTACGGGTTGTGGTGGGACCGTCTGCGTGTGCCTGGTGGGTGACCTGCGGGCGAGCGGGCACACGGAGGTGTGGTTGCTGCGAGGTCGAGCTTCGAGAGCGTAACCACCGACTGGACCGGTGGGCTATCGGCCGATCAAGCGGTGAAGACGCCGACGAAGCCGGCGGGGAATGCGATTGCATCTTCCTTATCGAACACGTCGGGCTCCTTGCGTCGTAGTGGCGCAGGCATGACCGTAGCGGTCAGCGCGTCCGGTTGGCAACACGTTCCTGAAGTTTCGTTCGGCTTCGTGTACTGTGGTCATCTTGGGCATCGAGAAATCTGCCCCCGCCGCCGCTCTGACACCACGGCCGCCTTCAGATTTCACTACACAGCGCTACGTCGGCATCCGCCGAACAGCGTGACACCCTCGCCGATACGTCGGCACAATCCTCGCGGTCTCCGCGTTCGTAACGAGCGCCGGACGACCGCCTGCGCGGAACATCCGCGACACAACGACGCTGCGAATCAGCGCACCAAACGAAAGCAACACAGCATGAACACCACACTCACCCGCAAGAACGTCGACTTCATCGTCGGCGGCTACTCGATCCTCGCCACCGACCCGATGTTCTACTCGCGCTCACGCGAGCTCTCGGCGATCCGCGACAACGCCGCGATCCACGGCATCTACGACATCTCCGAAGCCGACTTCGACTTCGCCATCTCCGAGCGCTTCGGCAACGGTTCCACCTTCCAGTTCCCGACCGCATAGCCCCAAGGCATAGGCCGAGGTGATCGCCGGGGTGCCCGACGCCTTCCTCGTGCCGCGACGATCACCCCCGAGGTCACGCCGGCCACGCCGGTGCGCGCCGTTTCATCCGACCCGGGCGCGCGGGTCGCCGCCACGGGAACGCGCCTGACGCAGCCGCGAGGCGGGGCATTCCTGCTGCCCGCCGCCGGGCCGCGAACCTGCCGTTCCGGCCCTCCACGGTCGAGGCGCTCGCCGAGTCCGGCGGCCTCCAGCGACCGCGCGAAGAAGCACTCCTTCGCGGCGTCATACAACCCGGCGAGCCGCACCCCCTCGTCCGTCGGCCCGTAACTTCTCACGAGCCGGGCGACGCCCGTTGTGCCGCCCATGGCCACCACGCACACGGTCGGCCGCGAGATCGCGCCCGTGTCGTGTCGCGAGCACGAGAACGACCGACTCGAGGGTGGGCGAATGGATCATCCGGGTTCTCCCGCGTGTGCTAGCCCGCGGTCGCCGGTGCAACTTAGTGTGGTCACCATGCCTGCCGACACCTCGCCCCGTCCCGCCATCCGAGACGTCTTGACCGACCGCCTGGGGATTCTCGGTCTCCGCTGCGGGCAGATTCTGCTGGTGCTCGTGCTGGCGTCCGTCGCCGTGTTCGCGCTCGTGCAGCTCAAGCTCGTCGTGATCCCGGTGATCATCGCCCTGATCCTCGCCGCGGCGTTCAGCCCGGTGATCGGATGGCTGCGCCGGCGCGGGCTCTCGGCGATCCTCGCCACCTGGATCACCCTGCTGGCCGGGATCGTCGTGTTCGGCGGTCTCCTCACGCTGATCGTGATCGCGGTGCAGGGCCAGTGGGACGATCTCGCGAAGTCGGCGACGGACGGCATCGACCAGTTGCACGACTACGCCGTCACCGGCCCCTTCAGCGTCGATGAGAAGCAGATCGACGGTCTCCGTGACTCGGTCGTCGACTTCCTCACGAGCAGCCAGTTCGGATCGGGCGCGCTCGCCGGGGTGTCTGTCGCGGGCGAGATCGTCACGAGCGCGGTTCTCGCGATCGTCGTGCTGTTTTTCTTCCTCAAAGACGGCGACCGCATCTGGGCGTTCTTCCTCACCCCGTTCCGCGGTCACGCGCTCGCGCGCGGACAGCGCATCGGCCGCACGAGCGTCTCGACTCTCGGCGGATACGTGCGCGGAACCGCCACCGTCGCCCTCGTCGACGCCGTCGCTATCGGCGCGGGAATCGCCATCCTGGGTGTGCCGCTCGCACTTCCGCTCGCCGTGATCGTGTTCCTCTCCGCATTCATTCCGCTCATCGGAGCCACCGTCGCAGGAATCCTCGCGGCCCTCGTCGCCCTCGTGGCGAACGGGCCGGGCGCCGCGCTCATCGTCGTCATCATCGTCATCGCGGTGAACCAACTCGAGGGCAACTTCCTGCAGCCCGTCGTGATGGCGCAGTCGCTCAAGCTGCACCCGCTCGTCATCCTGCTCGCCCTCACCGCGGGCACGATCCTCGGCGGCATCGTCGGCGCCGTGCTGTCGGTGCCGATCGCGGCGGTTGCGTGGGCGATCGTGAAGACGTGGAACGGACCGGGCACCCCGGCGGTGCCGCCACGCAGCGTGCCGAAACCCGTGTCGAAGAAGGCGGCGCTGAAGCCCCTCGGGCGGTGACGCTCCTCCCCGGACTCGCCGTCGCGGCGGGCGGCCTGCTGCTCGCGTCTCTCGCGCACCTGCTCGTGCCCGTCGTGCCGGTGCTCACCCTGTGCGTGCTCGCCGGGCTGGTGCTCGGGCAGCTGCCCTTCGCGCAGGGCGCTCTCGACCGCACGCTCAAGCCCGGTCTCGCCCTCGCGTCGCGTCGACTGCTGCGCCTCGGCGTCGTGCTGCTCGGGCTCAAGCTCAGCCTCGGAGACGTGGTCGACCTCGGCGGACCGACGCTCCTCGCCGTGCTCGCGGTCGTGGTGCTCACGTTCTTGGGCACCCTGCTCATGGGCCGTCTCGCGCGCCTGCCGGGCGACGAACCGCTGCTGCTCGCGGCGGGATTCGCGATCTGCGGAGTCTCCGCCATCGGCGCGATGGCGGCGGTCACCCGCAGCAAGGCGAGCGAGGTCGCGGTGCCCGCCGCGCTCGTGACGCTGTGCGGCAGTCTCGCGATCGGAGTGCTGCCGCTGCTGCGGGTGCCGCTCGGGTTCACCGACCTGCAGTTCGGTGCATGGGCGGGGGCGAGCGTGCACGACGTCGGGCAGGTCGTGGCCGTGGCACAGACCGCCGGAACCGGCGCCCTCGCGCTCGCCGTCGCGATCAAACTCAGCCGCGTGGTGCTGTTGGCTCCGCTCGTCGCCGGCGTGGGTGCGTACCGGCGATACCGGCCGGCCGCGTCGGCCGTTCCGGGTGGAGCGTCGGATGCCGCATCCCGACCGCCCATCGTGCCGCTCTTCGTCGTCGGCTTTCTCGTGGCCATGCTGGTGCGCACCCTCGTGCCGCTGCCCGAGGCAGCGCTCGCCGCCGCGGATCTCGTGCAGACCGTGCTCTTCGGGCTCGCCCTCGTGGCGCTCGGGTCGTCGATCCGGATCGTGTCGCTCGTGCGCACGAGCGGCCGATCCGTGCTCGTCGGCTTCGCGTCGTGGGTGCTCGTCGCCGCTCTCGCGTGGGGCGCGGTCGAGCTGACGACGGGCTGAGCACGGGCTGAGCGGCCCGCGCGCTCAGCGGCCCCGCTGCATGGCGTCGTAGTGCGCCAGGGCGTCACCGTCTCGGGCGTGGATGACGGCGCGGCGCGCGGCGTCGAGCGCCTCCACCGGATTCGTTTCCGCCTCAGCGAGCGTGAGCTGCCGCTCCGCCTCGGCGAGCCGCGTGCGCGCCTCGGCGCCGACGGTGCGGCCGCTCGACGAGACGAGTTCGCGCAACAGCGAGATCTGGCTCCGTGCGGAGACGAGCGTGCCGACGAGGGCGGCGCGCGCGTGCTCCAACCGCTGCGTCTGGTTGCGGGCGAGTGCGAGGGCGGTGTCGAGCGACGCGATGGCGGTCGACATCGCGTCGAGCCCCGCGACCGGGTCGCGGCGCGCGTCCCCTCCCACGGCCGAGCGGGCGGCCTCGGCATCCGCAATGGCACGCAGGATGCCCGCTCCCGTCTCAGGGTCGGGAGCCGAGTCCAGACCCCGTTTCGCCTCCTCGACATCGACGAGCGATGACGCGACGAGGTCGTCGAGCGCGGATGCGGCAGCATCGAGTTGCGCGGCGGTGCGGTCGACGGCATCCAACGCCACGGTCGCCCGCCGCAGTGAACCCTCGGCATCCTCGAGCAGCCCGGCCACGGTGTTGACGCCCGACGGGGACAGCCGGGTCGAGGCATCCGCGAGGGTCGCCCGCGCCTCGTCGAGTGCCGTCGTGGCGAGCTCGATCCGCCCCGCCACCGGCGCGACGAGTGCGGGTGCATACGCCGCCTCGATGCGCGCCACCGTCGCACCTGCCGGCCCTAGACGCGACCGGGCTGCCAGAACGCGCGCCTCGAGCGCGGCGATGCGGGCGGGGGAGTCGGCCTCGGCCGAGCGGAGGGAGTTGAAGTCGCGGTCTTGATCGCGCACGGCGGAAATCGCTGCCTCGCACAGCGCGACGATCTGCAGGGTCCACTCCCGCTGCCGCTGCGCCGACTCCGGCACGGCATCGTCGAGCGCCTGCTGGAGACGGAACGCCTCGGCGAGCGTCGAGCGGGCACCGGCCATGATGGCCGCGAACGCGGTCGTGCGGGCGTCACCGAACTGGGCGACCGCGAACCCGAGCTCGTCGTCGCCCCGGGCCACGGCCTCGTCGGCGCGCACGAGCAGGATGTTGGCCCGCGTGCGGAGCGCCGGCAGCCCGGTGGAGCTCGAGGGCTGCGCGCCGGAGCGACGACGGAACAGCAGCAGGAGCCCGACCGCGAGAACGAGGCCCACCACGACGAAGGCGGTGACCACCGCGACGGTCGCTCCTCGCGTCACATCGTCGCCGGAGACAGCGGTCTCGAACAGGACTTTCGTGAGGGACACGAGGGAATCCTACGGGGGGCAGACTGGAAGAAACCGGCGTATCCTCCCCACATTTGCAGCAACCGGCGCTTAAGGTTGCTCGTGTGTGGCGTGCTGACAGAACAGATACCGACTTCCCAGGGGAGGCGGACCTTGGGTCTGCCCATGCCCGCCCCCAGGTCACGGCGCCGCACGCGCTGAGTCTGGGGCACCCGAGTTTCGAGGCAGGAAACGTGGCTGAACCAACATGGGCCGAGTGGCGCACCGAACTGGCCGGCATCGGGGGACGCTCCCCGCTGCTGCACTTCGTCGACTCCCCGCGCACCCGGATCGAACTGAGCACGACCCATCCGGGCGGTCTCGCCCAATTCATCACCGGCAAGACGACGCTGCTGTCGAGCCTGATCCGGGATGACCTCGCACTGCGCAGCGCGAAGGTGGCCGCGGGCCTCATCGCCTCGAAGGGCGTCGAGCTCTCCACCGCCCGCGGCATCGACGCCGTGCACCTCGGCATCGGCATCGCGCAATGGCAGTTCGAGGGCACGGAGTTCCGCGCCCCCGTGCTGCTTCGGCCGCTCGCCATCCGTCGCCATGGTCGTGACTTCGAGGTCAAGCTCAAGGGTCCCGCGTTTCTCAACCCCGAGCTCGCGCGCGCCCTCAACGCGCAGTTCGGCCTGCAGCTCGACGCCGAGGCGTTCGTCGCGCTCACCGACGACGACGGCACGTTCAAGCCCAACCCCGTGATCGACCGACTGCGCGGACTGACGAGCCACCTCGAGTGGTTCAACGTGAGCCCGCGGCTCATCGTGTCGACATTCGTGGATGTCGCGACCTCGATGCTCGCGGACGTCGACGATCTCGAGCATCCCGTGCTCGATGCCATCGCCGGCAACCCGGCCGCCAAGTGGACCGTGCAGGAGGCCTTCACCGAGGTCGAGGTGCAGAGCGCCGACGAGCGCTCGCCGCAGACCGACACGCTGCTGCTCGACGCCGACTCCGAGCAGGAGAACGTCATCGCGCAGATCGCCGCGGGCAACTCCGTCGTCGTGAAGACCCTCCCCGGCACCGGCGGCACGCAGACGATCGTCAACGCGCTCGGCAGCCTCGTCGGTCAGAACAAGCGCGTGCTCGTGGTGAGCGCGCGCCGCGCGACGCTTCACGGCATCTCCCAGCGGCTGACCGACGTCGGCCTGCCCGGTGTCGCCGTCGCGCCCCGCACACTCCGGCGCGACATCATCCGCTCGATCTCACGAAACGAGCGCGCCGCTCAGTCGAAGGTCGACGAGGTGGATGATGCACTCGTGCGCCTGCGCAAGGTGCTGCTCGATTACCGTGGCGCCCTCGGAAAGCCCGACGCGGTGCTCGGCATCTCCGTGCTCGAATGCGTCACCGAGCTCTCGCGGCTCGCTCTGCTTCCGAACCCGCCGGCCACGACGGCTCGCCTCTCGCGTTCCTCGGTCGAGAAGCTCGCGACCGACCGCAGCCGCGCCGCCGAGACCATGGTGCAGGCCGCCCAGCTCGGCGAGTTCCGCTACGGACCAGGCGACTCGCCCTGGTATGGCGCCAGCTTCGACTCGAGCGAAGACGCCGTGCACGCACACCAGCTCGCGAAGAAGCTCTCGAACGACACCCTGCCGCGCCTGCTCGAACGAGCCAACGCGGTCATCAGCTCGACGCGCATGCGTCCGTTCGCCACCATCCACGAGCTCGGTGTGTACCTGCGCCTGCTCACCGACCTGCGCGACACTCTCGACAAGTTTCTGCCCATGGTGTTCGACCGCTCGATCGGCGAGCTCGTCATGGCGACGTCGGCCCGCAAAGACAGCCCGAACATGTCGGCGTCCAACCGCCGTCGGCTGAAGAAGCTGGCGCGCGAGTATGTGCGCCCCGGGGTGCACGTGAGCGACATGAACGCCGCCCTGCTGCGCATCCAGCAGCAGCGCGTGCTCTGGCAGCGCTTCGTTACCGAGGGAGTCACTCCCGAGGTGCCGGTCGGCATCGCCGACGTGCGCGTGGCCTTGCAGGAAGTGGAGCAAGACCTCGCGAAGCTCGACGAGCCGCTCGGCTTCGACACGCGCGAGACCGCACTGTCGAACCAGCCGATCGCGGCGCTGCTCGACGACTTGCGCGGCCTCGCCGCCGACTCCGACGTGCTGCACAACCTGCAGGAGCGCACGGCGCTCATGAAGACGCTCGCCGACCTCGAGCTCGACCCGCTGATCACCGACCTGGCCCAGCGCCACGTTCCGGAGGAGCACGTGGGCGCGGAACTCGAACTCGCCTGGTGGCAGTCGGCGCTCGAGTCGCTGCTCGCGGCCGACCGTGCGCTGCTCGGCGCCAACACCCCTGTGCTCGACCGTCTTGAGGCCGACTTCCGCCTCGTCGACGAGGCGCATGCCGCGGGCAGCGCCCAGCTGCTCGCGTGGCAGCTTGCCGAGAACTGGAAGATCGGTCTCGTCGACTGGCCCGACGAGGGCCGCCTGCTCAAGAAGCTGCTGCTGCGCGAGAAGATGGACGCCTACGACCTGCAGACGACCGCGCCGCACCTCTCCCGCGCCGTCGCGCCCGTCTGGCTGGCCTCGCCCTACGAGGTCGCCAGCATCGCCGACACCATGCCGTTCGACACCGTGATCCTCGTGGATGCCGGCGCGACGACGATCGCGGAGAACGCGGGAGCAATCCGTCGTGCCAAGCAGGTGGTCGCCTTCGGTGACCCCGTGACGCAGACACCCGCCGCCTTCGAGGTCGCCATCGACGAGAAGCAGCAGGATGCCGCATCCGTCGCCGACGAGGAGACCCTCGAGCGGCTGCACGAGAACTCGGCGCTTTCGCGTCTCGGCTCGACCCTCACCACGTTCTCGCTCACGCGCAGCTACCGTCCCGGCGGCGAAGACCTCGCCGAGCTCGTCAACCGCCGCTTCTACGGCGGGCGCATCCAGTCGCTACCGTGGGCTGGCAGCTTCCTCGGCCACGGCAGCCTCGCGATGGACTTCGTCGCCGACGGCCACGGCCTGCCCGACAGCTACACGGGGGCCGTCGAGAGCGTCGACGCCGAGGTCAACCGCGTCGTCGAGCTCGTGCTCGCCCATGCCGCCGAGCGTTCGCGCGAGTCGCTCATGGTCATCACGGCGAGCCCGCTGCACGCGGTGCGGGTGCAGCAGGCCGTGCTCACCGCCGTCACCACCCGTCCCGAGCTCAACGACTTCATCATCGGCGACCGCCCCGAGCCCTTCGCCGTCATGACGATCGACCAGGCCGTCGCCGAGAGCCGCGACCGCGTCATCTTCTCGATCGGCTTCGGTCGCACGCCGCACGGCCGGGTGCTGTCGAACTTCGGAGTGCTCGGCCACCCCGGTGGTGAGCGCCTGCTCGCTGTCGCGATGACCCGCGCGCGCCGCTCGATGGTGATCGTGACGTGCTTCAAGCCCGACGACATCGACGACTCGCGCATGAGCCACGGCGCGGTCGCTCTCGCCGAGATCCTCGCCGAGGTGGACGCCCGGCTCGCCGACATCCCGCTTCCCGACGACAGCGATCCGATGCTCGTCGATCTCGCTCGCAGGCTTCAGCACCGCGGCATCCGCGTGGCCCTCGGTCACCGCGGAAAGCTCGGACTCGTCGCCTCGCACGGGGGAGTCTGCGTCACCGTCGAGACCGACGCCGTGCTCAACCGAACGACGCTGCGCGAGTCGCTGCGCCTGCGACCCGAGCTGCTGCGTCGTCTGGGCTGGCACTACCTGCGCGTGCACGCGTTCGAGCTGTTCAGCGACCCCGACGCGGTTGCCCGCCGCGTGATGGAGACGCTCGGAGTCGACACCTCGCCGGTGACAGAGCCGATCACGGTCGTTGCGCACTAGCGATGGCTGAACCGGATGCTGCCGCCCCGCGTCGCCCGAAGCGCCGCCGGGTGACGACCGAGCCCGTGCCGGGTTCCGACCCGAACCCAGCGCCGGAGCCGCCGCGCGGCTCGGGCGCCGAGAACGACGCGCGGCTCAAGGCCGACAAGCCGCCGCACTGGGGGTGACCTCTCTCGTCGGTTGAGCAGGGCCGTCTGTGGCCCGTATCGAAACCCGTGTCGCTACCCGCGGTTTCGATGCGGTCGCTGGGCGACCTGCTCAACCCGGCTGCACAGTCTCGCGCCCGAAAGTGACGCTCGCTGTCGAACGTTCACACGCGAGCGTGATTTTGACGCGCGAGACCCGGTGCGAACCCGCTGGTTGAGCAGGGCCGTCCGTGGCCCGTATCGAAACCCGTGTCGCTACCCGCGGTTTCGATGCGGTCGCTGGGTGACCTGCTCAACCCGCGGAAGCGTCAGCCGGTTACGTCGCTGTGCTTGCCCGTCGGGTCGCTCACGGCGGAGGACGACGACGAACCCGAGGCGAGCAGGTTGCGGATCTCGATGAGCAGCTCCACCTGCGTGGGCTCCTTCGCGGGGTCTTCGACGCCCGCCGCGATCTGCTCCTTCTTCTTCAGGAACGACGACTTCTTGAGGTAGTTGATCGGGATGATGAGCGCGAAATACACGACGGCCGCGACCAGCACGAACTGGATGATCGCCGCGACGACGACGCCGAACTTGAGCGTGGCGACACCGCCGCCCATGGTCGGGATGTCGACGTCGAATGCATCATTGAGCGTCTGGGCGTCGAACAGGGCGCCGAGCGCCGGATTGAAGATCCCCGAGACGATCGCCGTGACGATCGCCGTGAACGCGGCGCCGATGACGACGGCGACCGCGAGGTCGATCACGTTCCCGCGAAGGAGGAACTCCTTGAAACCCTTCATGCGGCTGGCTTGGCCGAGGGCGCCGAGGGGGAGGGCGTGGATGCTGCGGCCGGCGCCGCGGCGGGAGCAGCGGTCGCGGCCGCCGGAGTGGACGACGACTCCGCGGGTGCGGCCTTCTTGCCCGCGGCATCCGATGTCTTGTTCTCGGAGCGGGAGTCGTTGCGGTAGAAGCCGCTGCCCGAAAAGCTCACGCCGATGGGCGAGAACACCTTGCGCACGGGGCGACCATCGGTGGGCGACACCGTCAGGTCTGGTTCGGTGAACGACTGGTAGACCTCGAAAGTCGTTCCGTCATCGAGGTGCTTGTAGGAATACGTAGGCAAGTAGAAACTCCTGAAAGGGGTGCGCGGCTCTAGAAGGTGGTGATGCCGCCTGGCGCGACCACGCCGTTGACTCGCTGGTCGTGCACCTCACTGGGCACTGAGTCGACGAGCTCGCTGTCGAAGATCACAGCATAGACCGGAGGGCAGCGTTCCATGCTGCCGAGGGTCTTGTCGAAGTAGCCGCGGCCCCAGCCCATGCGCATCCCGGTGCGGTCGACGGTTGCCGCGGGCACGATGATGAGATCGACGCCATTGATCGCGATCGGGCCGAGCACCTCGGTCGTGGGGGTCGGCATGCCGAAGACGTCCTCGTCTTCGTCCTTGCCGTCATAGGGGGCCCAGTCGAGGAGGCCGTCCTCACGGGAGATCGGGAGAAGCACGCGGATGCCGTGGTCACAGGCCCAGTGCAGGAATTCGCGCGTGCTGGGCTCGTCGTTGGTCGAGAGATACGCAGCCATGGACGACACGCCAAGCCTCGTCGTCAGCTCGATCAGATTCGATGTTACGGCGAGGTTAACTTTGTCGCGTTCGGGGGTCGTCATGGTGCGGCGGCGCTCCCGGAGTTCCGCGCGAAGTGCCCGCTTTTCATTCGTGACGTCGTCGGACATTCCGTAATCATACGATGTGGCCCGGTAGCCTTGCCGGTATGGCATTCCGAATCACTAAAGCTGTAATTCCCGCCGCGGGTCTTGGAACACGATTCCTTCCCGCCACGAAAGCAATGCCGAAGGAGATGCTTCCTGTCGTCGACAAGCCGGCCATCCAGTACGTGGTGGAAGAGGCAGTCGCCGCCGGCCTGACCGACGTGCTGCTCATCACCGGCCGCAACAAGACCGCGCTCGAGAACCACTTCGACCGCGCAACCGAGCTGGAGTTCACGCTCAACCAGAAGGGCGACACCGATCGCCTGCACAAGGTCGAGTACTCCAACGACCTGGCCGACATGCACTACGTGCGCCAGGGCGACCCCCGCGGTCTCGGCCACGCCGTGCTGCGGGCCCAGATGCACGTCGGCAACCAGCCGTTCGCCGTTCTCCTCGGCGACGACCTCATCGACTCCCGCGACGTGCTGCTCGCCCGCATGATCGAGGAGCAGAACAAGCGCGAGTGCACCGTCATCGCCCTCATGGAGGTCGACCCGTCGGTCGCCCACATGTACGGTGTTGCGACGGTGGAAGCGACGGGCAGCCCCGATGTCGTGAAGGTGCTCGACCTCGTCGAGAAGCCCGCGGCGGGCACCGCGCCTTCCAACTACGCGATCATCGGTCGCTACGTGCTGCAGCCCGACGTCTTCGACGTGCTCGAGAACACGGCGCCCGGCAAGGGCAACGAGATCCAGCTGACGGATGCTCTCCGCACGCTCGCGAAGAACAACATCGCGGGCGGCGTGTACGGCATCGTCTTCCGCGGCCGTCGGTACGACACCGGTGACCGCCTCGACTACATCAAGGCGATCGTGCAGCTCGCGGTCGAGCGCGAGGACCTCGGCCCGGAGCTCCGACCGTGGCTGAAGAAATTCTCCGACACACTGGAGTAATCATGGCCACGCTCATCCCCACACTGCGCGATGGGGACATCGCGATCCGTCCGGTGCGCCTCAGGGACGCGCGCGCCCTCGAGCGCGAGTTGATCGAGAACCGCACCTGGCTGCGCAAGTGGGAGGCGACCAACCCGGTGGGCCCGATGAGCTTCGACGTGCGCGCGAGCATCCGACACCTGCAGGCGAATGCTCGCGCGGGCCTCGGCCTGCCGTTCATCATCGAGTATCAGGGCGAGCTGGCGGGCCAGCTCAACGTCTCGTCGATCAGCTACGGTTCCGTCTCCATGGCGACCATCGGGTACTGGGTCTCCGAGCGTTTCGCGGGAAAGGGGCTGACTCCGACCGCGGTGGCTCTCGCGACGGATCACTGCTTCTTCACGGTGGGCCTGCACCGCATGGAGATCTGCATCCGGCCCGAGAACGAGCCGTCCCTCCGCGTGGTCGAGAAGCTCGGCTTCCGCTACGAGGGGCTCCGTCGGCGATTCATCCACATCAACGGTGACTGGCGCGACCACTTCTGCTTCGCGCTGACCGTCGAGGAGGTGCCCTCGGGGGTGCTGGCGCGTTGGAAGGGTGGACGCGTTCCCGCCGAGAATGCCGTTGTGCCCGAGGCCGACCGCCTCAAGGCGCAGAAGCCCATCACCACCGGATGAATGCTCGACGACGCGTCGAACACACCCCCCGGTCATCCACGACAATGCGACGTGGCACTCGTACCGTAGGCACATGAACATAACGGGTGGTCTCAGCAGTGGCGTGATGCTCGCGCTTGCCGCGGGACTGTGGCTCGTCTACCTCGTTCCGACGTGGCTCAAGCGGCGCGAGTACCTCGCGACCGAGCGCAACGCGGTGCGTCTGCAGCAGACGCTGCGGATCCTTGCCGAGAGCGCCGAGGTGCCGGTCGCGGTTCGTGCCGAGACGACGGCTCGAAGCGTCGCCGCCCTCCAGCGCAGCCTGCTCAAGCAGGAGCAGCTCGCCGAGGCCGTCGAACGGGCGCGCGAGACCGCGGTGTCCCGTGCGGCAACACGCCAGCTCGCCCAGGCCCAACCCGCTCTCGCCGCGGTGGTCGCCTCACGATCGACCGCTTCACGACGCCTGCGCCGCACACGGGTCGCGGCATCCGCTGTGCTCTTCGCATCCCTCGCCACGCTCGTGGTTCAGGTCTCCCTCCTGCTCACGAGCGGTCTCGCCGCCGGCACCATCGCGGTTGTCGCGTTCTCCGCGATCGGCGGCATCACCTCCCTCGCCATGCTCGGCCGCCTCGCGACGGTGAGCCGTGCGCGAGCCGCGGCCTTCGCGCAGCCGGGCGCGCGCGTCGCCGCTCGCCCCAGCGCACCCGTCGTGCACCAGCACCAGCAGCAGCCGGTGGTCGAGACGGCGAAGCCGTGGACGCCCGTCCCGCTGCCCAAGCCGCTCTACCTCTCGAAGCCGGCCCCCCAGCCCGTCGTGATCGTCGCCGACGAGGTTGCGGCCGAGCTGCGCGCGGCAGCCGCTCGTGCCGAACGCGAGCTTCGCGCCGCCCGGGCCGCCGCCGCGAAGCCCCCGGTCGAGCCGATCCCGATCAGTCGGCCGAGCCGCTTCGCCGCCATGGGAATCGTGGATGCCGGGCAGACCGCGACGCCCGACCTCGACGCGGTCCTGCGTCGCCGTCGCACCGCCAGCTAGCCTCCTCTCGAATCGAATCGGCCCCTAGAGCGTGGTAACGTAGCAACGCAACACGGGCCCTTGGCGCAGTTGGTAGCGCGCCTCGTTCGCATCGAGGAGGTCAGGAGTTCAAATCTCCTAGGGTCCACAGCTGTTGTAACGAAACCCCTGCCGGTCTCCGGCGGGGGTTTCGGGTTTCCCGCCGCTATTCCGTTGCTGCCGGCGTGGAACCGGCCGGCAGCGTCGCGAGCCGCCGCATCCTCACCCGGCGCACCACGAGCGCCGCGATGCCTGCGGCGACGGCCGCCGGCACGACCCACGGCAGCAGCACCCCGGCGGTGACGAGCAGGAATCCGACGAAGCCGACGAACGCTGCCCAACCGGTCTCGAGGCCGGTCCAGAAGGTGTCGGGCGTCGCTAGCCAACGTTCCCCGCGATTCAGTCGTCGGTCGCCCGGTTAGGCTCGAGGCATGGAAACTCGCAACGCGGCGCGCATCGGCAGAGACCTCTCGGTCATCGGACTCGGCACCTGGCAGCTCGGTGCCGACTGGGGTGACGTGACGGAGGCGGACGCGCGGGCCGTGCTCGACGCATCCGTGGAGTCGGGGGTCACCGTCTTCGACACGGCCGACGTCTACGGCGACGGCCGCAGCGAGCAGCTCATCGGCGGCTACCTCGCCGACAACCCCGGCCTCGACATCTTCGTCGCCACCAAGATGGGACGCCGTGAGGAGCAGGATGTCGCGAACTTCACCCTCGCGAGATTCCGGGAGTGGACCGACCGCTCGCGCACGAACCTGCGCGTGGACACCCTCGATCTCGTGCAGCTGCACTGCCCGCCCACGCCGGTGTTCTCAAGCGACGCTGTCTATGACGCGCTCGACACGCTCGTCGCCGACGGTGCCGTCGCCCGCTACGGCGTGAGCGTCGAGACCGTCGACGAGGCCCTCGCCGCGATCGCGCGCCCCGGAATCGCGAGCGTGCAGATCATCGTCAACGCCTTCCGTCTCAAGCCGCTCGAGCGCGTGCTTCCCGCCGCGAGGGAGGCGGGAATCGCCGTCATCACGCGCGTGCCGCTCGCGTCGGGCCTGCTGAGTGGCAAGTACACCCGCGACACGACCTTCGCCGCGAACGACCACCGCACCTTCAACCGCCACGGCGAGGCCTTCGACGTCGGCGAGACCTTCTCCGGCGTCGACTTCGAGCAGGGCGTGGCAGCTGCCACGGAGTTCTCGGAGCTCGCGAGCGGCGTCGGCCTCGCACCATCCGTCGCCGCCCTCGCGTGGCTGGCACAGCTCGACGGCGTGACGACGGTGATCCCGGGCGCCCGCAACGTCGACCAGGCCCGTAACAACGCCTCGGCCGGTTCCATCGCCGCTCTGCCCGAGTCGTTCGGCGCGAGCGTCAGCGACATCTACGGCCGCTACTTCCGCGAGGCCGTGCACGGGCGCTGGTAGATCAACCGAGCCAGTCGCGCAGCAGGGCGATCGTCTCGACGGGACGGTCGCGGTGCGGCGAGTGGCCCGACCCGGCGATCGCGCGGTAGTCGACGAGCGGGTTCGCGGCCGTGATGGCGGCCGCCGACTCGGCGGGCAGCATGCTGTAGACGGCGGGGTCGCCGCCGACCAGGAGGGTGCGCACGGGGAGGGTCGTGGCATCCCGAAGCACGGTCCACGGTGTGTTGTCGGCGACCGTGCGCTCGATCATCCGCGCGCCGGCCCGTCGCACCGCCGAGGCCTTGTGTGCGACGTCGGTCGGATGCCACGTCGGACGTAGCGCGCGGAACCCGGCGTCATCCAGCCGGAGTTCGTCGAGCTCGCCGACGAGCAACGCGCGCAGGTCGTCGCCCGCCACCTCGAGCGCCGGATCGAGCAGGACGAGCCGTTCGGTGAAGCCCGGTTCGTTCGCGGCGACGACCGCTACCGCACCGCCGAGGGAGTGGCCGACCACGAGCTGCCAGCCGCCACGGGGCAGGTCGCCCGCGTAGTCGGCGAAGGTGTAGCTCTCCGCGGTCGGCGCGTCGCCGTTGCCCCGCAGGTCTACGGCCGTCACGTACCATCCGTCGTCGGCGAGGGCCTCCGCGACGCGCCACCAGGTGGCGCCGCTCGACGTGAGGCCGTGCACGAGCAGGGCGCGGCGGGAGGCGCTCGGGTCGCCCCAGCGGGTGGTCGGGAGTTCGGGCATCCGGTCACGTTACCGGCATTCGCGCCTCCGGGCGGTCAATTCGCGGCAGGTCACACGTGCCGAGCGGTCCGTTCGCGGCGAATTGCTGTCGTCGGGCGCCGCGAACAGCAATATGCCGCGAGTCGGGGTGCGAGAGGGGGCTCGGATGCTTCGGGCGCCGCCGCCCCTGGCTCGCTAGCTGGGCTGGATCGGCACGGGCGCCGTGTCGGGCAGCGACGTGAGCTCGCGCCCGCGCAGGTCGGGGTGCCAGCCGCGCAGGAAGAGCGGGATGAGGAAGCCGATGAAGGCGAGCGCCGCCGCGGCCGCGAATCCACCGGTCGCCCCGTCGGCGTCGATGAGGAAGCCGGCGAGCGCGGACCCCATCGCGGCCCCGATCAGCTGGCCGGTGCCGACCCAGCCGTACGCCTCGGCGGTATCGCTGAACTTCACCGTCGCCGACACGATCGCGAACATCACGGCGAGAGCGGGCGCGATGCCGATGCCCGCGATGAACAGCGTCACGGCGAGCCACCAGAAGTCGAGGGCGACGAGGGCGAGCGCCATCCCGGCGAAGACGATGAACATCCGGCGGGCCATCGCCCAGGGCCCGACGGGGAGGTGGCCGAGCGCGAGGCCTCCGGCGAGCGATCCGGTGGCGAAGATGGCGAGAATGACGCCTGACTCCGGCCCGTGGTCGCCGAAGGTTGCCACGACGCTCGCCTCAAGCGCGGCACACGCGCCGATGAGTAGGAAGCCGACGATCGTCGAGAGCAGCACGGCGGGCCGCTTGAGCACGACGCCGAGCCTGCGCTTGCTGCGGGGGATGCGCACCCGGCCGACCTCGGGAGAGAGGATGAACCACAGTCCGCCGCCGATGAGCAGGATGCCGGCGAGCGAGATGGCGAGCGTGGTCGAGATCTGCACCGCGACGAAGGTGGTGATGACGGGTCCGAGCACCCAGATGATCTCCTGGGCCGACGCGTCGAGGGAGAACAGCGGCGTGAGCTGCCGCGAATTGACCATCTTGGGGTAGATGGTGCGCACGGCCGGCTGGATCGGGGGAGTGGAGAGCCCGGAGATGAACCCGATGATCATGTAGAGGAAGACCGGCAGCACGAGGAAGGCCATCGCGCCGATGGAGATTGCGCAGACCACCATCGTGAGCACGAGCACCTTGCGCATGCTCCACACGCCCATCCACCGGCTCGTGAGCGGGCCGGCGATGGCCTGGCCCAGGCTGGTCGCGGCCAGTACGAGGCCGGCCGCGCCGTACGAGTCGTGGATGCGTTCGATGTGCAGCAGGTACGCCAGCGAGAGCATGCCCGAGGGGAATCGGGCGGTGAGTTGCGCCGCGATGATTCGGGCGACCCCGGGGGTCTTCAGCAGTTCGGCGTAGCTACTCACTGGCCCATTCTAGGGAGTCGGCCGAACCCCGGGCGGCGAGGCGGATGGCATCGAAACCCATGTCGGCGGCCCGTTTTAGCCTGTGCACTTGTGGACAAAGTTATCCACACCTGTGGAGGACACGCCCACTACATATGGGGATCGCTTTCGTGAGTGGCCCCATATATAGTGGTGGAACAGCCGGGTCGGCGTACGAGAGTCATGGCCATCCGGGGTACTTTTTAGGAGCATTCGTGGGAATCACAGTAGTAAAGCGCAACGGCGAGCGGGAGCCGTACGACGCCAACAAGATCAACCTCGCCATCGAGCACGCCACGTACGGCCTCGATGACAACATCACCTGGGTCACGCAGATAGCGTCCGAGCTCGAGCTGACGCTGTTCGACGGCATCACCACTCAGCAGCTCGACGAGGCGGTCATCCAGGTCGCACTCCAGAACGTGAAAGACGACCCGGCGTTCGACGTCGTGGCCGCCCGCCTGCTGCTGAAGACCATCTACAAGCGCGTGCTCGGCGACTACTCCGGCGCCGACGAGCTCAAGTCGCTGCACGCCAGCCACTTCGAGGCCAACGTGCGTCGTGGCGTCGAAGAAGGCCTGCTCGATTCCCGCCTGACCTCGCTCTTCGACTTCGCAGCCCTCTCCGCCGCGCTCGAGCCCGCCCACGACGAGCTGCTCAAGTACATCGGGGTCGTCACGCTCAACAACCGCTACGGCATCAAGGGACGCAACGGCGACTCCCTCGAGGTTCCGCAGTACTTCTGGATGCGCATCGCGATGGGCCTCTCGCTCAACGAGGCGAACCCCACCGAGCACGCCATCGCCTTCTACGAGAAGATGTCGAAGCTCGAGTACCTCGCGGCCGGCTCCACGCTGGTCAACGCGGGCACCGTCTACCCCCAGCTCGCGAACTGCTTCGTCATGGAGATGCAGGACGACATGGAGCACATCGCGAAGACGACTCGCGACGTGATGTGGCTCACCAAGGGCACCGGCGGAATCGGGCTCTCGGTGACGAAGCTGCGTGCTCAGGGTTCGCCCATCCGGTCGAACAACACGACGTCGACGGGTCCCATCCCGTTCATGCACACCATCGACTCGATCCTGCGGGCGGTGAGCCGCGGCGGTAAGAAGTTCGGCGCTCTCTGTTTCTACATGGAGAACTGGCACATGGACTTCCCGGAGTTCCTCGACCTCCGCCAGAACTCCGGCGACCCGTACCGCCGCACGCGCACCGCCAACACCGCGGTCTGGATCAGCGACGAGTTCATGAAGCGCGTGCAGAACGACCAGGACTGGTACCTGTTCGACCCGCTCGAGGTCTCCGACCTCAACGAGCTGTACGGCCAGGCGTTCTCGACCCGCTACAACGAGTACGTGGCCAAGGCCGAGGCCGGCCAGATGCGCATGTTCAAGAAGATCGGCGCTCGCGAGCAGTTCAAGTCGATTCTCATCTCCCTCCAGACCACGAGCCACCCGTGGCTCACCTGGAAAGACACGATCAACAACCGTGCGCTCAACAACAACACGGGCACCATCCACCTCTCCAACCTGTGCACCGAGATCACGCTGCCGCAGGACGAAGACAACGTCTCCGTCTGCAACCTCGCGTCGATCAACCTGTCGCGCCACCTGGATGATTCGTCGAAGCTCGACTTCTCGAAGATCGAGGAGAGCGCCCGCCTCGCCGTGCGCCAGCTCGACAACCTCATCGACATCACGCGTTCGAGCGTGAAGGAGGCGGACTTCTCCAACGAGCAGAACCGCGCCGTCGGGCTGGGAGTCATGGGCTTCACCGACATCATCGAGCGCATGGGCATCAGCTATGAGAGCGAAGAGTCGTACGACCTGATCGACGAGATCATGGAGCACGTCTCCTACGCGGCGATCGACGAGAGCGCGAACCTCGCCCAGGAGCGTGGTGCCTACGCGAACTTCGCCGGCAGCCGCTGGGCGCAGGGACTCGTTCCCATCGACACCATCGCCCTCACCGAAGCCGACCGCGGCCAGGAGATCAAGGTCAACCGCAAGACCCGCCTCGACTGGGACGCCCTGCGCCTCAAGGTCAAGGGCGGAATGCGCAACGCGACCCTGATGGCGATCGCGCCGACAGCATCCATCGGTCTCGTTGCGGGAACGACGCCGGGCTTCGACCCGCAGTTCTCGCAGATCTTCAGCCGCGCGACCTCGAACGGCAAGTTCCTCGAGGTCAACCGCAACCTCGTGACCGACCTGCAGCGCCTCGGCATCTGGGACTCGACCAAGGAGACCATCCTGCGCAGTCAGGGCGACATCCAGAACATCGCGTCGATCCCCGACGACATCAAGGCCACGTACAAGACCAGCTTCCAACTGTCGCCGTACTCGTTCCTCGAGGTCGCGGCTCGCGCCCAGAAGTGGATCGACCAGGCGATCAGCCGCAACATGTACCTCGAGACGCGCGACATCGGCGACATGATGGAGATCTACATGGGGGCGTGGGAGCGTGGAGTGAAGACCACCTACTACCTGCACATGAAGCCGCGCCACACCGCCGAGCAGTCCACCGTCAAGGTGAACAAGTCGGAGGACGCGTCCGGCGGCGTTCGTAAGGGCTTCGGTTCCGCTCCGGCGGCGGCCGAGCCGGTTGCCGCGGCCGCTCCGCGCAAGGGATTCGGATTCGGAGGAGCGAAGTAATGAACGAAGAGTATTACGTGCCCGTTGACCCGATGGACGACCTGCAGTGCGACAGCTGCCAGTAGCGGCCCGCCAGATCTAGGAAGAAGACACAACAATGGGAATACTCGGAACCGGCCTGCAAGACGGCCTCCTCCTCAAACCGATCAAGTACCAGTGGGCGATGGACCTGTACGACCAGGCCGTGGCGAACACCTGGTTCCCGAACGAGATCCAGCTGGGCGAAGACATCGCCGACTTCAAGAAGATGTCGGATGAAGAGCGCCACGCGGTGACCTTCCTCATGAGCTACTTCAACCCGAACGAACTGCTCGTCAACAAGGCGCTGGCCTTCGGCGTGTACCCGTACGTCTCCGCCGCCGAGTGCAGCATCTACCTCGCGAAGCAGATGTGGGAAGAGGCGAACCACTGCATGAGCTTCGAGTACGTGCTCGAGACCTTCCCCATCGACCGGGAGGCGGCGTACAACTCGCACGTCGACATCCCCTCGATGGCGCGCAAGGAGGAGTTCGAGATGAAGTTCATCCGTCGCATGACGGAGCAGACTCTCGACATCACGACCGTCGAGGGCAAGCAGGACTTCGTGCGCAACCTCGTGGCGTACAACGTCATCCTCGAGGGCGTCTGGTTCTACTCGGGCTTCATGGTGGCCCTGTCGTTCCGCCAGCGAAACCTGTTGCGCAACTTCGGCTCGCTCATGGACTGGGTCGTCCGCGACGAGAGCCTGCACCTCAAGTTCGGCATCAACCTCATCCTCACCGTGCTCGAGGAGAACCCCGAGGTCGGCACCGAGGAGTTCGCGGCGGAGATCAAGCAGATGATCCTCGACGCCGTGGAGATGGAGGAGGAGTACAACCGCGACCTGCTCCCCAACGGCATCCTCGGCCTCAACGCCACGTACATCAACCAGTACGTGAAATACCTGGCCGACCGTCGTCTCGAGGAACTCGGGTTCGACGCGCACTACAACGTCTCCAACCCGGCGAAGTGGATGGCCGCGGCGAACGACACACTGCAGCTCGTCAACTTCTTCGAGTCGACCAACACGTCGTACGAGTCGAACGCGTCGGCCACGTCGAAGGCGCCCGCCAACGCCTAGCGGCACCGCCTAGCGGCACCGCTCCAGGGGCGGCATATTGTTCTCGCGGTGCGCCGCAGCAGCACTATGCCGCCCCTCGTGCGTTGACCCGGCGGGCGGGCTCTTCGAGGGCGCGCGCCGCGCGGCCGCCTCGGGCAGAATGACGTCATGGAAGCCCACGACGCGCTCACCGAGATCGCCTTCTGGCTCGAAAGGGAGCTCGCCCCCGTTTTCAAGGTGCGGGCATTCCGCACCGCGGCGGGGGCGATCGCCGACTTGCCCGCCGACGAGCTCGCGGCGCAAGCGGGTGACGGCCGGCTGCAGAACACCAAGGGCATCGGCGGGCGCACCTTCGAGGTCATCCGCGAGTCTCTCGACGGCGGAGTGCCCGAGTACCTGGCGGCCCTGCGCGGGAAGGGCGCGAAGCCGCTCGCCACGGGCGGCGAGGAGTTGCTGGAGCAGTTGCGCGGCGACCTGCACAGCCACAGCGAGTGGTCGGACGGCACGACGCCCATCGGCGACATGGTCGCGGCCGCCCGTCGTCTCGGCCGCGACTACCTCGCGCTCACCGACCACTCGCCGCACCTCAAGGTCGCGAACGGGCTCACCGTCGAGCGCCTCGAGCAGCAGCTCGAGGCGGTCGAGCGCATCAACGCCGGTTCGCAGGTATTCCGCCTGCTCAGCGGCATCGAGGTCGACATCCTCGACGAGGGCGAGCTCGACCAGACGCCCGACCTGCTCGAGCGCCTCGACGTCGTCGTAGCGAGCGTGCACTCGAAGCTCAAGATGGACGCGCCCCTCATGACGGCACGGATGCTCGCCGCCGTGCGCAACCCGCACACCAACGTCTTGGGCCACGTCACCGGGCGGCTCGTCGAGGGGTCGCGCGGCACGCGGGGCGAGTCGCAGTTCGACTCCGCGGCCGTGTTCGCGGCCTGCGCCGAGAACGGCGTCGCCGTCGAGATCAACTCCCGGCCGGAACGACGCGATCCGCCCAGCCGACTCATCCGCGAGGCGCTGGATGCCGGCTGCCTGTTCAGCATCGACACCGACGCCCACGCGCCGGGCCAGCTCGACTTCCTGCCGTATGGCGCCGCCCGCGCGGCCTCGGCCGGTGTGCCGGCCGACCGGATCGTGACGACGTGGCCTCTCGAGCGGCTGACCGAGTGGTTGCGGGGCTGACGGCCGCGCGGCCTGTCAAGTACTGACGCTCGACCCCGCAGCGTGGTTGCATGACGGCATGATCTGGCACCCGTACCCGCGGCGATATGTCGCGAGGCAGGTGCGGATGGTCGTTCTGGCCTTCGGCGTCGGGGCGGCGATCGCCTTCCCGCTTCTCGTCGTCGCCTTCCGGATGCTCGACGACGCGCCGGTATCTGCGCCCGTGATCCTCGGCTTCTCGCTGATGTTCGCGGCTCTCACGGCCTCCCTCGCCTGCCTCGTCGCGCTGCTCCGCTTGGGAAGGTGTGCCCGCGCACGCATCCACGGCGCCTTCCCGCCGGGGGACCCGGTCACGGATGTCGTCGTCAAAGGCCGCGACGGGGAGCTCAGCCTCGACGACCGGGTGCTCGCGACGAAGTGCGCCGTGGCGCTGCTGCCGTACCTCGCCTTTCAGCAGGCGCAGCTGGTGCTGCTGTGTGCTGGCCTCCTGCTGTCGCAGCTCACCATGGCGATCAGTGCCTCGACCGGGCCGAACCGTCTGGCCTTGGTGGGCGCCGTGCTGGTGGTTGTCGCCATTGCGGGGAGCGTCGCGCTCTGGGTCGTGCAGTCGCGGAGGGTGCGGAGGTTCCTGGAGGCGAACCGGTGGCTGCTCGGCGTCGCGGCGGGTTGAGGCGTTGACCTGGACGCGACGGCAGGATTCGAACCTGCGAATGACGGGTTATGAGTCCGTTCCCTTTGACCACTTGGGCACGCCGCGATGTTGACCAACCCTAGGCATCGATCGGGTGCTTCCTCCCCAGTGTGACCCGCGCTTACGCCGTGTTACAGCCGCTCGATGATCGTCGCGTTGGCCATGCCGCCGCCCTCGCACATCACCTGCAGCCCGTAGCGTCCGCCGGTCTGCTCGAGGGTATTGAGCATCGTGCCCAGCAGGCGGGTTCCGCTCGATCCGAGGGCGTGGCCGAGCGCGATCGCCCCGCCGCGCGGGTTCACGCGGGCAGGGTCGGCACCGAACTCGGCCTGCCACGCGAGCGGCACCGACGCGAACGCCTCGTTGACCTCGAAGGTGTCGATGTCGTCGACGGTGAGCCTCGCGCGCTCGAGCACCTTCCGGGTCGCGGGCACGACGCCCATGAGCATCTCCACGGGGTCGGAGCCCACGACGGCGGAGGAGTGGAACCGGGCGCGCGGCGTGAGCCCCAGCTGCCGCGCCCGATCCTCGCTCATGATGAGCACCGCCGACGCGCCATCCGTCAGGGGTGAGGAATTGCCCGCGGTGATGCGCCAGTCGATCTGCGGGAAGCGGGCCGCGATCTCCTCGTCGCGGAAGGCGGGCTTGAGGGCCGCGAGCGACAAGGCCGTGGTGGTCGGTCGCACCGTCTCGTCGGTCGTGACGCCGTCGACCGCGATGACCTCGGTCGAGAAGTCGGCGGATGCTGCGAGCCGGTGCGATCGCGCCGAGAACGCGTCGAGGGCCTCCCGCTCCAGGCCCCACGTCGCGGCGATGAGCTCGGCGGATACGCCCTGCCCGACCAGTCCCTCGGGGTAACGCGCACGAACCCGGGGCCCGAACGGGTCGTCGCCCGACGTCGCCACGTTGATCGGATGGCTGCTCATCAGCTCGACGCCGCACGCGATGACGACGTCATACGCCCCGGCCATCACACCCTGCGCCGCGAAGGTCGCAGCCTGCTGGCTCGAGCCGCACTGCCGGTCGATCGTCGTCGCCGGCACCGCCTCGGGCAAGCCCGCAGCGAGCACGGCGTTGCGCGCGATGTTGACCGCCTGCGTGCCGACCTGGGAGAGGCATCCGGCGATGACATCGTCGATCGTCGCGGGGTCGACGCCGCTTCGTCCGACGAGCGTCTCGAGCACGTGGGCCAACAGGTCGACGGGATGGTGGCGCGCCAGCTGCCCGCCCGGCTTTCCTCGCCCGGAGGGCGTACGGATGGCGTCAACGATGACTGCGGTCGGCATAGCAAGCACTCTAAGCGCAGTTGACCCGCGCGCGCAGGGCAGCGTACGGTGCGAAGCAGCACCCGGTGTTCCCCGACAGGAGAATCAGAATGAACCCGACGCCCCAGACGATGTCCGTTGCCGCGATTCTCAGGGAATCGGCCGCACGTACTCCGGATTCGATCGCCATCGCGGTGGGCGAGGAGCGGCTGACCTACGCGGAGTTGTGGCAGCAGGTGTGCGCCTACGCCGGCGGACTGCGCAGCAGGGGAGTGCGCCCGGGGCATGCCGTCGCGATGCTCGTGCCCAATGTCGCCGACTTCCCCCGCGTCTATTACGCCATCCTCAGCCTCGGCGCGGTCGTCGTGCCCGTGCACGCGCTGCTCAAGGCCGACGAGATCGAGTTCGTGCTGCGCGACTCCGGCGCCGTCATTCTCGTCTGCGCCGAACCGCTGCTGTCGCAGGGCGCATGGGGCGCCGTGCAGGCGGGCGTCCCCGTGTTCTCCGTGATGTCGCCGGGGCCGTCTGAGGGCATCCCGCAGCTCGAGGCGCTCGGCGACGATGCCGAGCCGATCGAGACCTACGTGCCGCGCGCGCCATCCGACATCGCGACCATCCTCTACACGAGTGGCACCACCGGGCGACCGAAGGGCGCCGAGGGCAGCCACCTCGCGCTCGTCGAGCAGGCGAACACCCTGCTGCTCAACACCTTCGATCTGCGGCCGTCCGACACGGTGCTCGGATGCCTGCCGCTGTTCCACACCTTCGGCCAGACGTGCGCGCTCAACACGAGTTTTCGAGCCGGTGCGCGCGTGGTGCTGCTCCCCAAGTTCTCGGGCGAACTCGCGCTGCGCGCCCTGATCGACAGCGAGTGCACGATCATGATGGGTGTGCCGACGATGTACATCGCGCTGCTCGAGGCGGCGAAGACCATCGAGGAGCGGCCGCGGCTGCGGTACGCGGTGTCGGGCGGCGCCTCGCTGCCGCTCGCGGTCATCGAGCGCTTCAAGGAGGTCTTCGGCGTCGAGATCTACGAGGGCTACGGCCTCACGGAGACCTCCCCGGTCGCCACCTTTAATCACGTCGGTCGTGAGCCGCGTCCTGGCACCATCGGGCAGCCGATCTGGGGTGTCGACGTGGATGTTGCGAGGTCCGACCTCGAGGAGCGGATCGAGCTGCTCGCCCCCGACGAGCTCGGCGAGATCGTCATCCGCGGGCACAATCTGATGACCGGCTACCACGGTCAGCCGGAGGAGACGGAGAAGGCGATCGTCGACGGCTGGTTCCGCACCGGCGACCTCGGCACGAAGGACGCCGACGGCTACCTCACGATCGTCGACCGCAAGAAAGACATGATCGTGCGCAACGGCTACAACGTGTACCCGCGCGAGGTCGAGGAGGTCTTGAGCCGGCATCCCGCAGTCTCGAGCGTGGCGGTCTTCGGGGTCACCCACGACACGCACGGCCAGGAGATCATGGCCTGCGTGGTGCTCGCCGCCGACTCCGATGTCGAACCCGACGTGCTGCTCGAGTTCGCGAAGGAGAAGCTCGCCGCCTACAAATACCCGCGCCGCATCGAGCTCGTCGAGGCGCTGCCTCTCGGTGCAAGCGGCAAGGTGCTCAAGCGTGAACTGGTCGCGCAATACGAGGTTCGGGAGACGGCCGACAGCCTCTAGCTGCGCGTGCGTCGTGCCCGAATGTGACGCCGGCGGTCACGCGGCGTCACGCGGGGCAACAGAGCTCCGGGGCGCGACCCGCCCCGCCTAGTGTCATCGGATGACCATTGTCGGAGACTCCAGAGGGGTGCGACCGGTTCACCATGCCGGCATCCTTTCCTCCGTGACCGACCTGATCGGCAACACCCCGATCGTCGAGTTGCACAACCTCACCCGGGGTCTCGACTGTCGCGTACTGGTCAAGCTGGAGAGCCGCAATCCGGGCGGCTCGTCGAAGGATCGCATCGCCGTGAACCTCATCAGAACGGCCGAGGCGGATGGTTCGCTCCTGCCCGGCGCGACGATCGTCGAGTCGAGCTCCGGCAACACCGGCATCGGCCTCGCCCTCGTGGGCAGGCTGACGGGGCATCCGGTCATCATCATCCACAGCGCCTTCATCTCCAACGAGAAGCGTGCACTGCTCACCGCCTATGGCGCGGAACTCGTCGAGGCCGACTGGGAGGCGGGCCCGGAGAACCCGCAGAACGCCCGCGCCATCGCCGACCGCATCGCGGCCGAGATCCCGAACGCCTGGCGCTCGTCGCAGTACGTGAACCAGGCCAACCCGCAGGCGCACTTCGCGACGACGGGTCCCGAGATATGGGACCAGACCGCCGGGGAGGTCACCCACTTCGTCGCCGGCATCGGAACGGGCGGCACCGTCACCGGCACAGGCCGCTTCCTCAAGGGCATCAGCGATGGCGGGGTACGCGTCATCGGGGCGAACCCGGTGGGCTCCACCTACGGCGGCGCGGATGCGGGAACGATCATCGTCGACGGCGTCGGCACCCGGTGGCCGGAGTCGAACTGGCCGTCGATCTTCGACAAGGGAGTCACCGACGACATCCTCACGATCCCCGACACCGAGGTCTACTCGACGGTGCGCCGGCTGGCGGAGGAGGAGTCGTTGCTGCTCGGGCCGTCATCCGGCCTGGCTGTCGCTGCGGCCCTCCAAGTGGCGCGCACGGCCCCTGCCGACTCGGTCATCGTGGTCATCGCGCCCGACGGCGGCGGCAACTACCTCAGCAAGGCGTTCAGCAGCAACTGGCTCGACACCGTGGGCGTCAACGCCGACGGTTTCGCCGACGGATCGGGCGACTGATGGCGCTGCAGCATTTCGGATGGTTCCTCGGCGCCGGGTTCGGCGTGCAGGGCTGGGGCGACCCGACCTACGGCATCGGCTACGACTGGAAGCAGCCGCCCGTCTACCAGGACGCGGCCCGGCTCTTCGAGGCGAGCGGGCTCGACCTGTTCATCATCGAGGACGGCGTGACCGTGCCCGACACGTACGGCGGAACAGCCGAGGTGAACCTGCGCGACGCCCGCTTCGTGCCGAAGCACGACCCGCTGCCGCTCGTGCCGTACCTGCTCGCGGCGACCTCGAAGCTCGGCATCGTGCCGACCCTCAGCGCGAGCTTCTACGAGCCCTTCACCGCTGCCCGGCTGCTCGCCACCCTCCAGCACTTCGCCGGAGGGCGGCTCGGGTTCAACGTCGTCACGAGCGGCAGCGACATCGCCGCGCAGAACTACGGGCTCGACAAGCAGATCGAGCACGACCTCCGCTACGACCGCGCCCAGGAATGGGTCGACGTGGTGCGCGCGCTGTGGCGCAGCTGGGAGCCCGACGCGATCCTCGAAGACACGGTGGGCGGCCGCTTCGCCGACTTCGAGAAGGTGCACACGATCGACCACAAGGGGCGCTTCTTCCAGGTGCGCGGCCCGCTCAACACCGCGCCGCTCGAGAGCGAGCCCGTGATGGTGCAGGCCGGGGCATCCGGTCGTGGACAGGACTTCGCCGGACAGAACTCCGACGTGGTGCTGCAACTGGCGTCGACCCCCGAGCGGATGCGGGCCTACCGCGAGTCGATCCGGGCCGTGGCGTCGGCGGCCGGGCGTGACCCCGACGCGATCAAGGTGCTCTTCGTCGTGAACCCCATCGTCACCGCGAACGACGAGGAGAGCGCGACCGTGCGCGCCCGCCGCGCCGAACTGACTCAAGCGACCATCGACGAGGCGCTGCAGGGTGTGTCGTACCTCTCCGGCGTCGACTTCAAGACGTTCGACCTCGACGAGCCGCTGCCCGAGCTGACGACCAACAGCAACCAGGGAACGCTCGACAACTTCGTGAAGTCGGCGCCCGCGGGGTCGACACTGCGGGAGATCCTGCAGGCCCGTGCCCGCACAGACGGACTCGCCGTCATCGGCACGGCCGAGCAGGTCGCCGACCACCTCGGAACGCTCGCCGACGAGGTCGGCGGCGACGGGTTCCTCTTCACGGGCCAGGTGCACCCCGCGCACGTGCACCACACGCTCGACCCGCTCGTTCCCGCCCTGCGCCGTCGGGGGCTGCTGCGCGACGAACTCGGCGACGGGGGACTCCGCGCCAACCTGACAGACTTCTAGCCGTGCCCATACTCTCCCGCCAGGCCGTCGGTGTCTCGGATGTCGCGGCCGTCGCCCGCGACGGGGAACGCGTCGGCTTCGCCTCGATCCTCGAACGTGACCTGCAGGCCTCCCGCGACGTCGTCGAGGCGGTGCTGGCTCGCGGTGAGCCGGTATACGGGTTGAATACCGAGCTCGGCGCCGGGCGCAACGTCGTCGTCTCCAGTTCGGCGATCGAGGAGTTCCAGCGGCGCACCATCCGCAACAGCCTCGGGGGCGTCGGTGCACCGCTCTCGTTCGAGCAGGTGCGTGCCGTCATCTTCGCGCGCCTCGCCGGGTTCAGCCGCGGAGGCGCGGGCGTCACCGTCGCCCTTGCAGCGCAGTACCGCGAGCTGCTGAATCGCGACGTGTATCCGCTGGTTGCGCGCACCGGCTCGGTGGGCGCCGCCGATCTGACGCACCTCGCCGCGATCGCCGCGGTCGCGACCGGCACCGGTTTCGCGATCGTGGACGGCGTCGTCGTCGCGGGAGCGGAGGCCCTCGCCGCGGTCGGACTCGAGCCCGTCGTGCTGCAGCCGCACGAGGCGGTCGCCGCGCTGAGCGCGAACAGCTACAGCATCGGCGTCGGCTCGCTCGTGCTCACCGACCTCCGCGCGCTGGGGGGCGCGGCCGACCTCGCGGCCGCGCTGTCGCTCGTGGCGATCGCCGGACACGGAGCCGGCGGCAACCTCTCGCCGTTCGACGAACGGGTGCAGGCCGCGCACGCTGTCGGCCCGCAGGCGGCGTCGGCGGGCCGCATCCGCTCGCTTCTCTCGTCGTCGTCGCTCGCGGGCGGTGTCTCGTCGACGCAAGACGCGATCTCGTTCCGTTCGGTGCCGCAGGTGCACGGGTCGTTCGGTGTCGCGCTCGCCCGCCTCGCGTCAGCGCTCGACCTGGAGCTCAACTCGCGCACGGAGAACCCGCTCGTCGACGTGCCCTCCGGGTCGCTCGTCTCGGGCGGCAACTTCTTTGCGCTCGAACTCGCGCTCGCCTTCGAGAACCTGCGGGTCGTCATCGGGCACGTCGCCGCGATGGCCGAGCGGCGCATCTCGCAACTCTCCACGCTCGGAGCCGGGCTGCGCCGGTCGGGTGGATCGACGGTGCCCGGGTTGCTCTGGTACTCGGCAGCCGCCGAGCTCGGCGAGCTGCGGCACCTCGCCGGTTCGGTCACACTGTCGGGGAGCTCGCTCTCGGAGGGGGTGGAAGACCACTCCTCGAACGCCGCGATCGCGCTGCAGGCGCTCGAGCGGTCGACCGAACTTCTCGGATCGATTCTCGCGATCGAGGCGGCGTGCGCGGTCGAGCTGGTCGAGGTGGGTTCCGCCGATGCGGGCGTCGTCCTCGCCCCGGTCGCCGGGGCGGTCGGGCGGGTCCTCCGCAGCGAGGTGCCGCTCGACGAGCGCGTGCGGTCGGTGCTGGCGCTCCTCACGTCGGGCCGCTGACCCTTCGTCTCGCCGAAGACCAGTGGGGCAATGAATCGACGTTCACAGAGGCGTTGAGCGTCGGATGCTTGCCCCTCTGCTCTGGCGGCGGCTCGGCTCAGCGACCGGGCGATTCGACGGGCTGCGGCTGCGGCAGCGGCTTCCGGAAGCCCAGATAGCCGATCGCCTCGAGGTCGCCGTCGAGGTCGAACAGCGGCTCGTAGCCGAGGCCGAGGTAGAGCGCGACCGCCTCCGGCTGCCGTGCACCGGTGGTGAGCTCGACCACGCGGTAGCCGCGCTCGGCCGCTTCACGTTCCAGCTCGGTCATCACGATCCGGGCGAGGCCCTGCCTGCGATGCAGCGACGACGTCCAGACGCGTTTGATTTCCGCCGTCGTGGCATCCACACGCTTGAACGCCCCACCCGCCACGACCTCGTCGCCGCGCGTGACGAGGAGGAATGCGCCACCCGACTCCGCGGCGAACAGGCTCGCCGGGTACCGACTCAATTCGACCGACGACGGGATGCCGTCGTTGAGGCCGTACCGCTCGTCGTACTCCCGCGACAGCTCGTCGACGAGCGGTCGGGCGAGGGGGTCGTCGGCGCCGGTGTAGAGAAAGCTGATCGACATGCCTCGACGCTAGAAGACCAGGGGGGTCTGCGCCAACCGCGGTCAACACAGTTCGTCACGTGCCTGTGGCGCAGCGCTGGAGTAAACTCGCCGAATTGGCTTTTCCGGCCCGAGCCCTCCCAAGGAGCATCATGCGCACCGCCCTCTCCGTCTCCGCCATCGCCCTGGCGGCGGTTCTCTCCCTCTCAGGCTGCGTCGACAACAGCACCCCGGAGGAGAACGCTGGCGGCAGTTCGGCCCCCGCGGTCGAGGTCGACGCCGCCGCAGCCGCACTGCTGCCCGACGACATCGCGTCGGCCGGCGTCATCATCGTCGGCATGGACCCGAACTACGCCCCGAACGAGTACAAGAACGACGCGGGCGATCCCATCGGCTGGGAGGTAGACCTCGGGGATGCCGTCGCCGCGAAGCTCGGAGTGAAGATGGACTACCGCCCCTCGGGCTTCGACAAGATCATCCCGAGCATCACGGGCGAGTCGTACGACATCGGCATCTCCTCCTTCACCGACAACCCCGAGCGCGAGCAGATCGTCGACTTCGTCAACTACTACAACGCCGGCATCCAGTGGGCACAGCCGGTGGGGAAGTCGGTCGACCCCGCGAACGCCTGCGGACTCACCGTCGCCGTGCAGGCGACCACCTACGAAGAGACCGAGGAGCTGCCCGCGAAGTCGCAGGCGTGCACCGACCAGGGGCTCGAGGCCATCAACATCCTCAAGTTCGAGACCCAGGATGAGGCGACCAACGCCCTCGCTCTCGGACGGGCCGACGCGATGAGCGCCGACTCGCCCATCACGCAGTACGCCGTGTCGAAGGTCGACGACAAGATCGAGCTCGCCGGAGAGGCATTCGACGTCGCCCCGTACGGCATCGCCGTCGCCAAGAACTCGGAGCTCACCGCCGCCATCCAGGCCGCGCTCCAGTCGCTCGTCGACGACGGAACCTACACCGAGATCCTCGCCGAGTGGGGTGTCGAAGCCGGCGGAGTCGACGAGATCACCCTCAACGCTGGCGCAGGCAGCTAGCCACCGTGGCCGCCCACATCCCCGCGAAGGTAGCCGCGAGCGACGCTGCCGATGAACAAGCAGAGGTCATCAGGGCCATCAAGCTGCGGCACCCGTGGCGCAACGTTCTGGCGGTCGTCGTACTGCTCGCGCTGGCGCTCTTCATCCTCGACGCCGCGCAGCGCCCGGCGTACTCCTGGGGAACCTTCGGCAAGTACCTCTTCGACCAGCGCATTTCGCAGGCGGCGCTGAACACCCTCATCCTCACTGTGCTCTCAATGGTGATCGCGGTGGTACTCGGAGTGACCCTCGCCGTGATGCGGCTCTCCCCGAACCCTGTGGTCAAGGGTGTCTCGTGGTTGTACCTGTGGATCTTCCGCGGCACACCGGTGTACGTGCAGCTCGTCTTCTGGGGCCTGTTCGCCACAATCTACAAGACGATCGAGCTCGGCATCCCGTTCACCGAACCCTGGGCGACGTTCACCACGGACGACGTGCTCGACGTCTTCTGGCTCGCCGTGATCGGGCTGGCTCTCAACGAGGCCGCCTACATGGCGGAGATCGTGCGCGCCGGCATCCTCTCGGTCGACAAGGGCCAGGATGAGGCGGCGACCGCACTCGGCATGTCGTGGCTGCAGACCATGCGCCGCATCGTCATTCCGCAGGCGATGCGCATCATCATCCCGCCCACCGGCAACGAGGTGATCTCGATGCTCAAGACGACCTCGCTCGTTGCCGCCGTGCCGTACAGCTTCGATCTCTACGGACGATCGCGGGATGTCTCGGCGGCGATCTTCGAACCGATCCCGCTGCTGCTCGTCGCCTCCGCCTGGTACCTGTTGTTCACGTCGATCCTGATGGTGGGGCAGTACTTCCTCGAGAAGCGCTTCTCCCGCGGCGTCGGCCAGGCCAGGCCCGACAAGCCCTCGACCCCGGTGCCGAGCGCGACACCGATAGACCTGCACGGTTCGGAGCACAGCAAATGACCGACGTCCCCATGGTGCTCGCCGACCGCGTGTCGAAGAGCTTCGGCAGCAACCGCGTGCTGCGCAACATCTCCCTCGTGGTGCCCCGCGGCGAGGTGCTCTGCCTCGTCGGACCGAGCGGCTCCGGCAAGTCGACGTTCCTGCGCTGCATCAACCACCTGGAACGCGTCGACGCGGGACGGCTCGCGGTCGACGGCACGCTCGTCGGCTACGAGGAGCGCGGTGACAAGCTCTACGAGCTGCGCCCGAAGGTCGCGGCGAAGCAGCGCAGCGACATCGGGATGGTCTTCCAGAAGTTCAACCTGTTCCCCCACATGACGGCGCTCGAGAACATCATCGAGGCGCCGACGACGGTGCGCGGCACCTCTCGGGCCAAGGCGGAGGCGCGGGGCAGGGAGCTGCTCGACCGGGTCGGGCTCGCGAACAAGGCCGACGCGTACCCCGCGCACCTCAGCGGCGGTCAGCAGCAGCGCGTCGCGATCGCGCGCGCGCTCGCGATGGACCCCAAGCTCATGCTGTTCGACGAACCGACGTCGGCGCTCGATCCCGAGCTCGTCGGCGAGGTGCTCGACGTGATGAAGGGTCTCGCGGAGTCGGGCATGACGATGATCGTCGTGACCCACGAGATGGGCTTCGCACGGGAGGTGGCCGACTCGGTGGTGTTCATGGACGACGGCGTGGTCGTCGAGGCGGGACTGCCCGACGAGGTGCTCGGCAACCCCCAACAGGACCGCACCAAGGCGTTCCTCTCGAAGGTGCTCTAGCCCCCGCCGAGCACCTTCGTGATGCGCTGCAGCGAGACCGGCTCGGCGGTCTGCAGGTGCTGGGCGAAGAGTCCGACGCGCAGCTCCTCGAGCATCCAGCGCGCGTGACGCAGGTGCTCGGGCGCGTCGACCTGCAGCGGGAGGTCGCCGCCCGCCGACACGTAGCGCTCGGTCGCCTGCTGCACCTCGGAGAGCCAGACGCGGTCGCGGCCGAGGTTCTCGGCGAGGCGCGTGATCCGGTGCGACAGCGCCGCGAGATACACGGGAAGTCGACGCAACTGTTTCACGCCGGTCGCCGACACGAATCCCGGGTAGACGAGGTTGCCGAGCTGCTCGCGGGCGTCGGCGAGGGGGCCGAGCAGCGCCATGCTCGAGGTCTGCGAGATGAGCTTCTCGGCGGCCCGCGCCGAGACAAGCACGGCGCTGACCTGCGCGACCGTGCCGAACATCGCATCGACGATCGTCGCCGAGACCCGGTCGCGGGCCGCCTCGAACTCCGCGCTCGTATAGATCTCGGTCGAACCGAGCACGTCGTCGATGCATGCCGCCATGCAGTCCGCGAACAGCTCGGCGGTGGAGCGGTACGGGCTAGTTGACAGGGTGAGCTTTTCGCCCGCGGTCAGGTGCTGCTGCACGTACGCCGTCGGTGCGGGGATCGCGAGCAGCAGCATCCGGCGGACGCCCGCCTTCATCGCGCGGGCCTGGTCGCCGGGGGTGCTCTGCAGGCGGATGGCGACCGACTTGCCCTCGTCGACGAGCGAGGGGTACGCGCGGATGACGCCGCTGCCGTGTTTCGTGTCGAGCACGCGGGGCAGCTCGTCGAAGTCCCACGTGGTCAGGCCCGTGCGTTCGAGGTCGCTCTTCGGGGTGACCGACGCCCTCGCGACGCTCGCGCGCACCGTGGACTTGAGCTGCAGCTGCATCGAACTCAGCACCTTCGACGAGGCGGTGACGCGGCCGCGCTCGTCGATCGCGGCGAACGTGACGCGCAGGTGCGGCGGCACGCGCTCGACGTCGAAGTCGCCGGGGTCGACGGCGGTGTAGGTCTGGCGGCGGATCTCGTCGGCGAGGTATTGGGCGAGCGGCGCTTCGTCGGGCGTGGCGACCGACGCAAGCAGCTTCCGCGCCCAGTCGCCCGCGGGCACCACGTTGCGGCGGATCTCCTTCGGCAGCGTCTTGATGAGCGCTGTCACGAGCTCCTCACGGAAGCCGGGCACCTGCCAGTCGAAGCCGTCCGGGCGCAGGGAGGCGAGCAGTGCTATCGGGATGTTGACCGTCACTCCGTCGTCGTCGGCGCCCGGCTCGAAGCGGTAGGTGAGCGCGAGCCGCTGGTCGCCCTGCTGCCACACGCTCGGGAAGGCGTTCTCGTCGACGGTGGCCTCGGGCTCGTCGACGAGGTTCTCGGCCGTCATGGTGAGGAGGTCGGGGCGCGTCGCGCGCTCCTTCTTCCACCAGCCCTCGAAGCTCCTGGTCGACGCGATATCCGCGGGCAGCCGGCGGTTGTAGAACTCGAAGATCGCCTCGTCGTCGAACAGGATGTCGCGGCGGCGCGTGCGTTCCTCGAGCTCGGCGAGCTCCTTGCGCAGGGCGCGGTTGGCGCGGTCGAAGTCCCAGTCGCGGCCCTTCATCGTCTCGGGCACGACATCGCCTTCGACGAGGGCGTGCCTGATGAACAGCTCGCGAGCGTAGGCCGGGTCGATCCGGGAGAACTGCACCCGCCGCTTGAGCACGATCGGCACACCGTAGAGGGTGACCCGCTCGTAGGCGACGATGGCGCCCTGGCGCTTCTCCCAGTGCGGCTCGGAGTAGCTGCGCTTGACGAGGTCGCCCGCGATCGGCTCGGCCCACGCGGGATCGATCGCGCCGTTGACGCGCGCGAACAGCCGCGAGGTCTCGACGAGCTCCGCGCTCATGATCGCGTTCGGCTGCTTCTTCGCGAGTGCCGAGCCGGGGAAGATGACGAACCGCGACTGCCGGGCTCCGACATAGTCGCGCTTCGCGGCATCCTTGAGGCCTATCTGGCTGAGGAGTCCGGCGAGCAACGAACGGTGGATGCCGTCGGGGTTCGCGTGCGGCTCTCCGACGTGGAGCCCGAGCTGTTTGGCGAGACGGGTGAGCTGCCGGTAGACGTCTTGCCACTCACGGATGCGCAGATAATTGAGGTATTCGGAGCGGCACATACGCCGGAACTGGTTGCCGCTGAGTTCCTTCTCCTTCTCCTTGAGGTAGTCCCAGAGCTTGAGGAGGGTGAGGAAGTCGCTCGTCGGGTCGACGAAGCGCGCGTGGGCCTGGTCGGCCTGGGGGCGCTTCTCGAGCGGGCGCTCGCGGGGGTCTTGGATGGAGAGGCCGGCGACGATCGCCATGACCTCGCGCGTGGTGCCGTGCTTCTTCGACTCGATGATCATGCGCGCGAGGCGCGGGTCGATGGGCAGCTGCGAGAGCTGCTTGCCGACCTGGGTGAGCCGCGGGATCTCGCCGGCTCCGTCCACCGCACCGAGCTCGCGCAGCAGGTCGAGCCCGTCCTTGATGCCGCGAGAATCGGGCGGCTGCAGGAAGGGGAAGCTCGCGATGTCGCCGAGCCCGAGAGAGATCATCTGCAGGATGACGGCCGCGAGGTTGGTGCGGAGAATCTCCGGCTCGGTGAACTCCGGGCGTTTGAGGAAGTCCTCCTCGCTGTACAGCCGGATGGCGATGCCGTCGCTCGTGCGTCCGGACCGACCGGATCGTTGGTTGGCGGAGGCCTGCGAGATGGCCTCGATCGGCAGCCGCTGGATCTTCGAGCGCACGCTGTACCGCGAGATGCGGGCGGTGCCGGCGTCGATGACGTATTTGATGCCGGGCACGGTGAGGCTCGTCTCGGCGACATTCGTCGCGAGCACGATGCGGCGGCGGGTGCCGGCGGTCGACGACGGCTGGAACACGCGGTGCTGATCGGCGCTGCTCAGCCGCCCGTAGAGCGGCAGCACCTCGGTGAAGGGCAGGTTGCGTCCGCGGATCGCGTCTTCCGCGTCGCGGATCTCCGCCTCGCCGGAGAGGAACACGAGCACGTCGCCCGTGCCTTCGCGGGCGAGCTCGTCGATCGCGGCGTTGATGCCCTCGATCGGGTCGCGGTCGACGGCGGGTGCGTCGGCAGGTTGAGTAGGGCCCGACGAAGGGGAACGCGTATCGAAACGGTCGTCCTCATCGCCTGGTTTCGATGCGGCCATGGACGGACTACTCAACCCGCTGGTCGCGACCTCCGCCACGAGCGGCCGGTACCGCACCCCGACCGGATACGTGCGTCCCGAGACCTCGATGATGGGCGCGTCGCCGAAATGCCGCGAGAAGCTGCCGGGGTCGATGGTCGCGCTTGTGATGATGATCTTGAGGTCGGGGCGCCGCGGCATGAGCTGCTTGAGGTAGCCGAGGAGGAAGTCGACGGTGAGACTGCGCTCGTGCGCCTCGTCGATGATGATGGCGTCGTACTTCGTGAGGTCGCGGTCGCGGTGGATCTGGTTGAGCAGGATGCCGTCGGTCATGAGCTTGACCTTCGTGCCGGCACCCACGCGATCGGTGAAGCGCACCTGGTAGCCGACCAGCTCGCCGACCTCCTGGCCGAGCTCCTCCGCGATCCGCTCCGCGATGGTGCGCGCGGCGATGCGCCGCGGCTGGGTGTGGCCGATGCTCTCGTACCCGAGCTCGAGCAGCATCTTCGGAATCTGCGTCGTCTTGCCCGAGCCGGTGGCGCCCGCGATGATAACGACCTGATTCTCCCTGATGGCGCGGGAGATGTCCTCCCGTCGCTGGCTCACGGGGAGCTCGGGCGGGAAGGTGATCATGAGGGGTTCGTCAGGCATCGGCCCTCAATGCTACGGCGCGACACCGCTGGTGCGCCGCCGCCCGCGCTCGGCAGCCGCCATGTCCGGCGCCTACTCTCGCTGAGCGTGTTCCCGATCCTCTCGGATTCCCCGTCTGGACGGCCCTGTTGCTCGCCCTCGCGCTCCTGTTCTTCCGTCGTGACGAAGGCCGCCGCTGCCGCTGAGGCGCCCGCTACGCGATACCGCGGCGTTTGGCAAGCGATGCCTAAACGTTGTTCACCAGCACGGGGGAGGGCTTGAATTGTGGCATCGATCTGATGTTCACGAGAGGAACATGACCATGAGCGACCCACAGATTCCCGCAGAGCCCACCCGCCGCAGCCAACGCCTCGAGGACGAGAACCTCGATCGCGACCGGGCCGGCAGCGAGCCGCTTCGCTCGGAGCCGGTGCGCTCCGAGCCCGTCGCGGCCGCGCCCGTCGGTGACGTCCGAGACTCCGACGTCGACACGAACGCGGTGCGCGCCGAGAACAACCGCACCACGCGCCAGGACGTCGTGGCGCGGGAGAAGGAGGAGTTCGGCGGCTTCAAGTTCGGCTCGGCGTTCTTCGGCTGGCTCACCGCTACCGGAACCACCGTCATCCTCACCGCACTCGTCGCCGGCGCGGGCGCCGCACTCGGGCTCGGCTCCGCAGGCTCCTCGGACGAGGCGGCGCAGGTCGCCCAGGACAACGCCGACACGATCGGCCTCGTCGGCATCATCGCGGTGCTCGTCATCCTGCTGATCGCGTACTACTGCGGCGGATACGTCGCCGGGCGGATGGCGCGCTTCAGTGGCGCGAAGCAGGGAGTCGCCGTCTGGATCTGGGCCGTCGTCATCGCGATCGTCGTGGCCATCATCGGCGTGCTCGCCGGAGCGCAATTCAACGTGCTCGAGAACCTCAACACCTTCCCGCGCCTGCCGATCGGCGAGGGAACGCTGACCACCGCGGGCGTGCTCACCGCTGTCGGAGCGCTCGTCGTGAGCCTCATCGGCGCGGTGCTCGGTGGGCTCGGCGGCATGCGCTTCCACCGCAAGGTCGACAAGGCCGGCCTCGGGCAGTAGGCGCGCGGCCCCAGGCGAGATCATCCCCTCGAGTCGCGGCAGATTGCTGTTCCGGCATACCGGCAACAGCAATTCGCCGCGATTCCGCGCGTCCGGGCCCGCCCGGCAGTGCGGCGGGGCAGGCTTCCGTCCCTCAAGGGCACTGCGGGCGTCGATTCCTCGCGCCACTGGTCGTGCGGGCGCCGCCGGCGAGAGGCCGGCCCGGGCCGCGTTGCGAAAAGCGTCGCATCTTTACCCCGTGTGACTCGGCCGCTCGACCCGGGGGCACGGTGTGCCTAGCGTCGAAGCGTGACGGATGCCAGCGGACTGCCGACGGAGCGCGAGGGGCACCTCGTGCTCGGCGCCACCGTGCGCACCCTCGGGGCGTGGCCGTCGGGATGGCGCTACCCGGGCGCTCACCGCGACCCCCACCACGACCCGGCCGTCCTGGCCAACACCGCGCTCGCCGCGGAGGCCGCCGGGCTCGACTTCCTGTTCTTCGGCGACTGGCTCGCGACGGCTGCCGAGTTCGAGCACACCGACCCCTACCTCCTTGCGCGGATCGAGCCGTTCGCCGCGATCGCCTACCTCTCCGCGGTCACCGAACGCATAGGCCTCGTGGCATCGGTGAGCTCGGCGCACTCCGAGCCCTATACGACGGCTCGAGCATCCGCCTCCATCGACCTGCTCAGCGGCGGACGCGTCGCCCTCTGCATCGCCACCGGCGCCGAAGCGCGATCGGCGAGCAACTTCGGCTGGGAGACGGTGCACAGCGACGCCGACCGTTTCGCGGCCGCCGGCGAGTTCATCGCGATCCTGCGCGGTCTCTGGGACAGCTGGGAGGACGGAGCGTTCGTGTCGGATGCTGCGACCGGCCGCCTCATCGACCCCGGCAAGCTGCACGCTCTCGGCTACGTCGGCGCGTACCGAGCGTCGAGCGGGCCGCTCAACGTGGTGCGACCCCCGCAGGGCCACCTCCCGATCGCGGTCGTGGGTGGGTCGGTCAACGCCCGCCAGCTCGCCGCCCGCGACGCAGACCTGCTCTTCGCGAGCCCGCGCACGTTCGAGGAGGCGGTCGAGCAGAACGCGGCGGCCCTGCGTCACGTGGCTGCCGAGGGGCGCGACGCATCCCGTTTCCGCACCGTGACGCCGATCCTGCCGATCGTCGCGCCAACCCGCGAGCGCGCGTGGGGGGTCTACGACGACCTCGTCGCGCTCGTGCCGCTGCCCGACGATGGGCCGGTCGGCCAACCGCCCCTGTCCCTTCCCGCCAACCGCGGCGCGCGCACCCTCGCGAGCGTGCTCGGCGTTCCGCTCAACGGGATCGACCTCGACGACGCCGTGCCCGCCCGGCTCGCCGGTCGGTTCGGCTCGCTCGGCAAGCAGCTCGTCGAGGCGGTGCGCGCCCGATCCGGCCGAACGGTCGGCGGCGAGCGCGCGACGACCTTCCGCCACCTGTTCGTGGCACACGCCGTGCCGGCGCCCGTGCTCGTCGGATCGCCGACCGACATCGCCGACCACTTCGAGACCTGGTACCGCGCGGGGGCGGTCGACGGGTTCACCGTCCTCTCCGCGTTCAGCGGCACGGGCGACGGCTCGTTCGACGCATTCCTCGCCCTCGTCGTGCCCGAATTGCAGCGCCGCGACCTGTTCCGCACCGGGTACGGGGGCAGCACCCTCCGCGACCACCTCGACCTCCCCGCGGTCGCCAACAGCCACCTCCGCGTCCAACTCCAACCGCTCTAGGACCCCACATGACCGTCACCAGCACCATCCAGCCGCTCAACGTCGTCGCCGTCTCCGGCAGCCTGCACGCGCCGTCCAAGACCACCGCGCTCGTGCGCGAAGTGCTCGCGTCGCTCGGCACCCGACTGCCGATCGAGGCCCACGTCATCGAGGTCACCGAGATCGGGCCGGAGTTCGCGGGCGCGCTCACTCGAGACCAACTGCCCGACTCCGTCGAACAGGAGCTGCGTCGCATCGAGGCCGCAGACCTGCTCATCGTCGCGAGCCCGGTCTACCGCGCCTCGTTCACCGGGCTCTTCAAGCACCTCTTCGACTTCGTGGGCCAGTACGCACTCGTCGACACGCCCGTGCTGCTCGTCGCGACGGGCGGCAGCGACCGCCACGCGCTCATCATCGAGCACCAGTTTCGGCCCCTCTTCGGCTTCTTCCAGGCGCTCACGCTGCCGATCGGCATCTACGCCAACAACTCCGACTTCACGAACTACACGGTCTCCTCGCTCGAGCTGCAGGAGCGCATCGACCTCGCCATCGGCCGGGCCCTGCCCCTCATCCGGCGCAGCGTCGTCGAGACCGCCGCCATCTCGCACCAGATCTAGGGAGCGCCACGTGTCTCACGTCACACCGTCCACAGCCGATCAGGCCCGCGACCGCGTCGAGCGCGGCGCCCTGCTCATCGACGTGCGCAGCGACGCCGGCCGCGAGGCGAGCGGCGTCATCGAGGGGGCGACGGTCGTTGCGAAGGCGGATGTCGCGGCCTTCGCCGAGACCGTCGACAAGCAGCGCGAGCTCGTGATCTTCTGCGGCACGACCGCGGGGTCGGGGCCGGTCGCCGACTACCTCGAGAGCAACGGGTTCACGGCCGTCTCGCACGTGGACGGCGGGTTCGAGGCCCTCCGGGCCGAGGGCCTGTGACGCCACCGCGCGAGACCGTCGACGTCGTCGTCGTCGGTGGCGGCGCGATGGGGTCGGCCACGGCCGGGCACCTCGCCGGTCGAGGGCGCGACGTGCTGCTGCTCGAACGGTTCGCGCCGGGCCATAAGAACGGCGCATCGCACGGCGCATCGCGCAACTTCAACCAGGCCTACTCCGACCCGACCTACGTCTCGATGCTTGTCGAGTCGCAGCGGCTGTGGCGGCGGCTGGAGGCCGAGAGCGGCCTCGCCCTGCTCGAGACCACCGGGATCGTCAACCACGGTGCCCATCCCGCGTTCGACGCGGTGCACGACGCCCTCGCGGCGGCCGGTGTCGACTCCGAGTTCCTGCCGGCCGACGAGGCCGAGCGCCGTTGGACGGGCATGCGCTTCGACTCGCGGGTGCTGTTCACGCCCGGGGCGGGGCGGTTGCACGCCGACCGGTCGGTCGCGGCGCTGCAGGCCGGCGCGGTCGCCCGAGGCGCCGACGTGCGACACGAGGCACGGGTGACCGACGTGCGGGTGGTCGACGACGGAGAGGTGCACGTGGAGTTCGAGGCATCCGGTGTCTCGACCACCGTCCGTGCTCGAACCGTCGTCGTCACGGCCGGGGCGTGGACCGAGTCGCTGCTCGCCGGAGTCGCGCGACACCCCCGGCTCGTGGTGACGCAGGAGCAGCCCGCACACTTCGCGGTCGTCGCCGACTCTGCCGCCTGGCCCGGCTTCAACCACGCGCCGACCGCCGGCGACCCCCGCTACGACTACTGGTATTCGCCCGTCTACGGCATGGTCACGCCCGGCGAGGGCGTCAAGGCCGGATGGCACGGGGTGGGCCCGCGCACGCATCCCGACCGGCGTTCGTTCCTGCCCGAGGCCGAACAGCTCGCCGCCCTGCAGCGGTACGCGCGGGAGTGGCTGCCGGGTGTCGACGCCGACCGGTTCGTGCCGATCAGCTGCACCTACACGACCACGCCCGACTCGAACTTCGTGCTCGACCGCGTCGGACCGGTGGTGGTGGGCGCCGGGTTCTCCGGCCACGGCTTCAAGTTCACGCCGGCGGTGGGGCGCATCCTGGCCGATCTTGTCGACGGGATTCCGGCGCCGCCGCTGTTCGCGCTCTCGCGCTGACCGGCGCCGGCGCCGGTCGACTACTCGCTCTTCGGCAGGCCGGGCGGGTTGATCTCCGCCGTGTCGATCGACTCCGACTCCAGGCCCCAGCGCTTCAGCACGGCGGCGTAGTCGCCGCTCTCGATCGCCGAGTCGAGCACGAGGCCCACGGACTCGATGAGCCCGTTGCCCTTGGCCGTCGCCGCCGCGATGGGTGCGGTCTCCGGCCATCCGCCGTTCACCGTCCCGACGAGCTTCGTCTCGCCGGTGAGAGCCGCCGCGTACGCAGAGGTGGCGTTCGGGCCGAAGTCGGCGTCGGCGCGTCCCGACTTGAGCGCGAGCGAGCCGCTCGCCGTGTCGTCGAAGTACAGGTACTCCACCGGCTCGAGCCCCGCCGCGATGTTCTCCGCGTCCCATGCCTGCAGGATCTTCTCCTGGTTCGTGCCGGAGCCGACGATGACCTTGAGTCCCGCGACATCTTTCGCCTCCTCGATCGAGTCGATGGCGGAGTCGCTCTTCACGTAGAAGCCGAGCAGATCCTGCCGGTAGCTCGCGAAGTCGTAGAGTTCCTTGCGCTCCTCGGTGACGGTGACGTTGGAGAGGATGAGGTCGTACTTGCCCGACTGGATTCCCAGCGGCCAGTCCGCCCACGCGGCCGCCTGCAGGTTCAACTCGAGGCCGAGCCCGTCGGCGATGAGTGAGGCGAGATCCGTCTCGTTGCCGATGAGTGTCGTGTCGTCGTCGGCGTATAGCGAGAGCGGGGCCGCGAACGGGCTCGTGACGACGGTGAGCTTGCCCTTCTCGATCGGGGAGAACCCGCTCGCTTTGAGCGCGGCCACCGCCTCGGGAACGGCGTCGAGGGAGACG
>JAODMO010000038.1 GCA_025464995.1 Microbacteriaceae bacterium | reverse complement strand
GCCGGCGACTCGGCGAGCTCGGCGCCGAAGATCGCCACGAGCAGGTCGCTCGTCCAGGCGATGAGATCGGCGTCGGCGAGCGGCTCCCCGTTGACGCGCGGCATGGGCAGCGCGACCGAGGCCGTCGCGGCGAAGTACTTCGACCCGGGATACATCCGCTGGAGGCGAATCTGGATCGAGTCGGCCAGCGCGACGCCCGCGATGCGCAGGTTGCCGCCCATCGCCACGACCTCGCTGAGGCCGGCCTTGACCGCCATCCGGCGCAACCGTGACACGGCGATGAGGTTGGTCACCTGCTCGGGCGGCTCCCCGTAGCGGTCGGCGAGCTCCTCGAGCACGGAGTCGATCTGCTCGGGCGTGGATGCGGGCGCCGACGCCGTAGACAACTTCTGGTACGCCTCGAGCCGCAGCCGCTCGCTCTCGACGTACTCCTCGGGAATGTGCGCGTCGACGGGCAGCTCGAGCCGCAGCTCGGTCTGCCCCTCCGCCACGTCACCACGGAAGGTCGATACCGCCTCGCCGATCATCCGCAGGTACAGGTCGAAGCCGACGCCCGCGATGTGGCCCGACTGTTCGCCGCCGAGCAGGTTGCCGGCACCGCGGATCTCAAGGTCGCGCAGCGCGATCTGCATTCCGGCGCCCAACTCGTTGTTGGCGGCGATCGTCGAGAGGCGTTCGTGCGCCGTCTCGCTCAGCGGCTTCATCTCGTCGTAGAGGAAGTAGGCGTAGGCGCGCTCGCGCCCACGCCCGACCCGGCCGCGCAACTGGTGCAGCTGGCTGAGCCCGTACTTGTCGGCGCGGTCGATGATGAGCGTGTTGGCGTTGGCGATGTCGAGGCCGGTCTCGACGATGGTCGTGGAGACCAGCACGTCGAACTTGCGCTCCCAGAAGTCGACCATCACCCGCTCGAGCACGGCCTCGGGCAGCTGACCGTGCGCGATGGCGATGCGCGCCTCGGGCACGAGCTCGGCGAGGTGGGCAGCGACGCGGTTGATCGACGAGACCCGGTTGTGCACGAAGAACACCTGGCCCTCGCGCAGCAGCTCGCGACGGATCGCGGCCGACACCTGCTTGTCGCTGTAGGGGCCGACGAACGAGAGAATCGGATGCCGGTCCTCCGGCGGTGTCGCGAGCGTCGACATCTCGCGGATGCCGGTGACCGCCATCTCGAGGGTGCGGGGAATCGGTGTCGCCGTCATGGCGAGGATGTCGACGTTCGTCTTGAGCTTCTTGAGCGCGTCCTTGTGCTCGACACCGAAGCGCTGCTCCTCGTCGATGATCACGAGACCAAGGTCTTTGAAGACGATGCTGGGGCTGAGGAGGCGATGGGTGCCGATGACGACGTCGACCGTGCCATCCGCGAGCCCGGCCAGGGTCTCCTTGGCCTCCTTGTCGCTCTGAAACCGGCTGAGCGCGCGAAGGTGCACGGGGAAGCCGGCGAAACGCTCGGCGAAGGTTTCCATGTGCTGCCGCACGAGGAGGGTCGTCGGCACGATCATCGCGACCTGCTTGCCGTCTTGCACCGCCTTGAACGCGGCACGAACGGCGACCTCGGTCTTGCCGTAGCCGACGTCGCCACTGAGCAGGCGGTCCATGGGAATCGGCCGCTCCATGTCGGCCTTGACCTCGTCGATCGTCGTGAGCTGGTCGGCCGTCTCGGCGAACGGGAACGCGTCTTCGAGCTCACGCTGCCACGGGGTGTCCTTCGGAAACGCGTGGCCCTTCGACGCCATGCGCGCCGAGTAGAGCTTGACGAGCTCGACCGCGATGTCTCGCACCGCCTTGCGCGCCTTGTTCTTGGCATTCGACCAGTCGCTGCCGCCCATCTTGCTGAGCGACGGCGCCTCGCCGCCGACGTAGCGGCTCAGCAGGTCGAGCTGGTCGGTGGGCACGTAGAGCTTGTCGCCGGGCAGCCCCCGCTTGTTGGGCGCGTACTCGATGACGAGGAACTCGCGGCTGCGCTTGACCGCGTTGCGCCCGCCCGAGCTGACCTCGCGCTGCACGAGCTCGACGAACTTGCCGATGCCGTGGGTCTGGTGCACGACGAAGTCGCCCGACTTGAGCTGCAGTGGGTCGACGACGTTCTTGCGCCGGCTCGCGAGCTTCTTCACCTGGCGGGCGTCGTAGCCGACCGCGCGGCCGTAGAACTCGCTCTCGTTGATCACCGCGAGCTTGATCTCCGGCAGCTCGAAGCCGTGCTCGACGGAGGCCTTGAGCAGGTAGGCGACGCCGGGGTCGAGCCCGGTCGCTGAGCTTGCGGAGGGGAACTCCTCGACGAGGCGCCCGGAGAGCTCGCGCTCGGCGAGCACGTCGACGGCTCGCTCGACGAGCCCCTGACCGCGGGCGACGATCGCGAGCGACCAGCCGTCGCGCAGCAGTTCGGCGACGTGGTCGATCGCCCCGGTCGGCTGGCCGGCGAAGCTCGGCACTGCCTGCGCGTCGACGCGGACGTAGGCGTCGTCGGCGGCGAGGGTGGCGGCGACCTGCGCGGCGAGGGCGTCCTCGGGCACCGTGGCACCGCTGTCGAACGAGCTCATCGTCCACCACGACCGCTTGCCCGCCGACTCGCGCAGGGCGCTCAGGGTGACGAAGTCGCCCGCGTCGAGGTCGATCGGCGCCTCCGCGCCCGCGGTCGCGGCGTTCCACGCGGCGGCGAGGAATTCGCGATTCGTCTCGACGAGACTCACGGCGCGCGTCGCAACCCTCTCCGGTGAGAGCACCGCGATCGCGGCATCCGCCGGAAGGTAGTGGGTGAGGGGCACCAGCCGGTCGAGTAGGGCGGGCGCGAGCGACTCCATGCCGTCGACGGGGATGCCCTCGCTGATCTTCGCGAGCATCTGCGCGAGGCCGGGAAACTCGTGCTGCATCTCGTGGGCCCGCTGGCGCACGGCGGGGCTCAACAGCAGCTCACGGCTCGGGGGCAGCTGCGCATGCTCGACCGTGGTGTCGAGCGACCGCTGGTCGGCGACTGAGAAGGGTCGGATCTGCTCGAGCTCGTCGCCGAAGAACTCCAACCGAAGCGGGTGCTCGTCGGTGGGAGCGAACACGTCGAGGATGCCGCCGCGCACAGCGAACTCGCCGCGTCGCGTCACCATGTCGACGCGAGAGTACGCGAGGTCGATGAGTTGGGTCGTGATTCCGGGAAGGCTGTAGCCGCGACCGCCCGCCTTGAGGTCGACGGTCGGGGTCTCGATGAGGTTGTCGGCGAGCGGCTGCAGCGCGGCCCGCACGCTCGCGACGACGACGATGGGTCGCGAGCGGTCCCAGTCGGCGAGGCGGCGCAGAGCGGCGATTCGCTTGCCGACGGTCTCGCTGCTCGGGCTGAGGCGCTCGTGCGGCAGGGTCTCCCAGGCGGGAAACTCGATGATCTCCGCGTTCGGCATCACCGACGAGAGCGACTCGCGCAGCGCCTCCGACTCGCGCCCCGTGGACACGATCGCGAGCAGCGCCCGCGCGTCTTTCCGACGGGAGAGAAGCCCCGCGATCAGCGGCGCCCGGAGGCCGTCGACGAGCGAGAATTCGGCACTGCGGGTGGCGTACGAGAGGGCGTCCTCGAACGTGCGGGCGCGCGAAAGCGCCGAAATCAAACCTTCGAGTATCACCGGTTAAGTGTAGGCGCTGGCACCGACACCCGCCGGGGGCGGATCGGGCGGGGCCCTCGGCAGTTCGGCGTCGCCCGGTCAGGCCGAGCCGTGCGCCGCACCGGACGCTCGCGCCGGCACGGGAGTGCTCGCGACCACAGCGCGTGCCCTCGCGGCATCCGCAACAGCGTCGGCGATTCCCTCGATGTAGGAGGGGTACGCCGGAGCCCAGCCCAGGTCGGCGCGTGCCCTGGCGTTCGACACCCGCATGGATGTCTCGGTCAGCAGGTGAGCGCCGAAGGGCGCCGCGCGGCGGATGAGCCACGACGGAACACGTGCGGGGTCGGGCAGCTCGAACGCCCGCGCGCGCGCCTCGTGCACTTCGCGCCACGACGCCGGCGTGTCGTCGACGACGTTGTACACCGAGCCGGGGGTCGCGGCGAGCGCGGCGACGGTCGCCGCCGCGGCATCGTCGACGTGCACGAATGGCAGCTCGCCGCGCCAGTCGGAGGGGACGGTCGGAATGGCGCCGCGACCACGGTAGAGCAGTCCGTAGCGCAGCGCGACACCACCGAAGGCGCGCGCCTGCTGCTCGTTGCTGAGCAGTGAGCGCAGCACGGCGTCGACCGGCCCTCCCGGCTGTTCGCCGAACGCCGCGTCCTCGTCGAGCAGTCGATCGCCGAAGTCATCGAAGCCGTAGCCGTAGACGATGGACGCGGTGACGAATCTCGTCGCGCCGGTGGCCCGTGCGGCCGCGAGAAGCGCGCTCGTGCCCTCGGTACGCAGCCGGTTGGTGGCGCGCATGTGGGCGTAGCGCCGGGGCTCGCGGCGCAGGTCGGTGGCCTCGTGAATGACGGCGTCGAACTCGAGGCCGTCGACGGCGGCCAGCAGCGACGGACGGTCGAGCACGTCGGCGACGACGCTCTGAACACCCAGCGCAGACGCGGTGGAGGCGCGACGCGTGATGGCCGTCACGGTGTGTCCGGCATACGCCAAAAGAGGGAGCAGGTGGCGCCCCAGGTCGCCCGAGGCTCCGGCCAGTAGTACGCGCATGACATCAACCCTAGGCGAGCGGGCTTCGCCAGAAATCACCCTTGATAACGATGTGGCGGCGGTTACGGCTGTGCAGTGTGGAAGCGCAACTGGGCGGCCGTGAGACCCTCGCCGACGACCAGTTCGACGGCGTCCGCGGCATCCGAGATCAGGTTGGGGAGAGTCTTGCGCTCTTCGCCGGAGAAGTCTTTGAGCACGAAGTCGGCGGCCGGCTGGCGACCGGGAGGGCGCCCGATGCCGATGCGCACGCGGATGAAGTCGGGGCTCCCGATGGCCGCTGCGATGTCGCGCACACCGTTGTGGCCGCCGTGGCCGCCACCGGTCTTGAGCTTGATCGTGTCGAACGGGATGTCGAGCTCGTCGTGCAACACGATGACGTTGGCGGGCTGCAGTTTGTAGAAGCGAAGCAGGGCGGCGACCGGACCGCCGGAGAGGTTCATGAAGCTGTTCGGCTTGGCGAGGATGAGTCGCGGGCCGGCAGCGGGCAGCCTCCCCTCGGCCACCGTGGCGTTGGTCTTCTGGCTCTTGAACGGAGCGGAAATTCGGCGCGCCAATTCGTCGAGGGCCATCTGGCCGACGTTGTGGCGGTTCCCGGCGTAGCCGGGCCCGGGGTTACCGAGCCCGACTACCAGCCAGGGGTTCTCGTCCAGCGGTGTTACTCGGAGTCGGAAGCGGGCTCTTCCCCGGTCGAGGACTCGCCCTCTTCACCCAGGTCCTGCTCGGCCGCGTTCGAGACCGCGACGATGAGCGTGTCCTCGTCGGTGATGAGCGAGGAGCCGGCCGGCAGCGTGAGGTCGCGGGCGAAGATCTGGGTGCCGTCCTCGGCGCCTTCGATGCTGACGACGATCGACTCGGGGATGTTGGTTGCCTCGGCCTCGAGCGAGATCGTGTTGGCGTCCTGGTTGACGCTCATTCCGGGCGCCGCTTCGCCCTCGAGGTGCACGGGCACGTCGATGGTGACCTTCTCGCCCTTGCGCACGACGATGAGGTCGATGTGCTCGATGATCTGGCGCACCGGGTCCTTCTGCACGTCCTTGACGAGCGCGAGCTGCACCTTGCCCTGGATGTCGAGCTCGAGAATCTGGTTCGACTTGCGCAGGATGAGGCTGATCTCGTGGCCGGGCAGCGTGACGTGCTGCGGCTCGGTACCGTGACCGTAGATGACGGCGGGGATCTTGCCGACGGCGCGGATCTTGCGAGCCGCACCCTTTCCGAACGACTCGCGGACCTCGGTGACGAGGTGGTTGCTGATTTCGGCCTGGGCCATGGTGATATCTCCTAAAGAACCGGGACCCTCGGGCCCACGTGGATTTTCAACTCGAACGCATGTCAGCGTGAGGAAGACGTGAGGCCGTAGCCGGTGCCCGCTCCACCGCGTCGATAACGGATGCGCCGTGTTCGAGTGAACACGGGAGGCATCCCTCGCCGAAGTACAAGCGGTCAGTCTACACGGATGCCGCGAGCCGGCCCAAAGCGACGGTGATTGTCGTGTAGTGCGACCTTTCGAGTTGGGCTAGGGTGATGTAACCGGTTACATTCCGGATCATTTATTCGCTCGCTGCGGTGAAAGGTCACGATGGCAACGACGATCCGCCAGGTGGCCGCCGAGGCCGGCGTCTCCATCGCGACGGCGTCGCGTGCTCTCGGCGGGTCGACCGCCGTCGTCGAGGCGACGCGCCAGCGCGTGCTCGGCGTCGCCGCGCGACTCGACTACACGCCCAGTCGTCTCGGACGCAGTCTCGCGACCGGGTCGAGCGGAAACGTGGGCGTCATCCTCCCCGACGTCACCAACCCCTTCTATACCTCGTTCCTCGCAGCCCTCGAGAGCACGCTCGGGTCACGCGACCTCGGCATCCTCGTCGGCGACTCGCACGAGAGCCTCGACGCGGAGCGCGCACTCATCGGGCGCATGGCGACGCAGGTCGACGCCCTCGTGCTCGCCTCGAGCCGGCTGCCCGATGCCGAGATCATCGCCGCCGCCCGTCGACTGCCGATCGTCCTGGCCAACCGGCGCCTCGACGATGCGGCTGTGGCGCCGGCCACCCTCAGCCAGGTCGCCCTCGACGTCGGGCCGGGCTTCACGCAAGCCGTCGAGCACCTCCATTCGCTCGGCCACGGGAGCATCGTCTACATCGACGGGCCGCCGCAGTCGTGGTCGGGCCGCCAGAAGCGCGCGACGCTCACGCGCGCGTGCGCGCGTCTCGGCATGCGACTCACCGTGACCGCGGTCGCGCGCCCCGACTTCGCCGGCGGTCGACGCGCGCTCGACTCCATCGACCTCGAGAATGCGACCGCGATCGTCGCCTTCAACGACCAGGTGGCGCTCGGCCTGCTGTCGGTGCTGCGCGAGGAAGACGTCTCCGTTCCCGGCCGCGTGAGCATCGTCGGCTGCGACGACTCCCTGCCACCCGGCCTGGCATGGCCTCACCTCACCACGGTGCACGGTTCGTCGAGCACTCTCGGAGAGCTCGCGGCGGCGTCCATCGTCGGCGAGTCGGCCGCCCCGAGCGAGACGGTGCCGACCCGCCTCATCGCCCGCGATTCCACGGGTGCCGCCCCGGCGACATCCGTATCGTCCTGAAGATCCAAGGAGCACGCATGACAACGACCGCCAGCCGCATCGCCCCCTCGCGGGTGCTGCGCGACCATCCGATCATCGCGGTGCTGCGCGCAAGCCACCCGAGCGACTACGACGCCGTCGTCGACGTGCTCATCGAGAACGGCGTGCGCTCGATCGAGTTGACGCTCAGCACCCCGGGCACGCTCGAGCATCTGCCGTCGCTCATCGCGCGCGTCGGTGACAGCGCGGAGATCGGGGTCGGCACGATAACGAACGACGAGCAGGCCGCCGCCGCGATCGCGGGCGGCGCCGACTATCTCGTGACGCCGGTGCTCGAGCTCGACGTGATCCGCCGCGCCGTCGAGAACGGGGTCGCCGTCTACCCGGGCGGCTTCACACCCACGGAGTTGTTCGCCGCGTGGGAGGCCGGGGCTACGGCGGTCAAGATCTTCCCCGCCCAGACCGTCGGGCCGAAGTTCGGGGCGCACCTGCGCGGCCCGTTCCCCGACCTCGAGTTCGTGCCCTCGGGGGGAATCGAGCGGGGCGACATCGCGTCCTGGCTGAGCGCGGGGGCGGCGGCCGTCAGCCTCGGCGGCCCGCTCGTCGGCGACGCCCTCACGGGAGGGTCGCTCACGGCCCTTGCGGAGCGCGCGCAACAGACGATGGCGATCGTCGCCGACTGGCGGGCCGCTCGATGAGCCGCGTCGTCACCATCGGCGAGACGATGGGCATGATGTCGAGCGTGACGGTGGGGCCGCTCGCCCACGCCGGATCGCTCGCACTCGGCATCGGCGGCTCGGAGAGCAACGTGGCCATCGGGCTCGCACGCCTGGGAGTCGACGTCACGTGGATCGGCAAGGTCGGGGCCGACTCGCTGGGCGACCTCGTCGTACGCGAGATCACGGCGGAGGGCGTCACCGTTGCCGCGATCAGGGACCCGGATGCCGCGACCGCCGTCATGATCAAGGAACGCCGCTCGTCGACCCAGACCAAGGTCTGGTACTACCGGGCCGATCACGCCGGTTCGCGTCTGCGCGTCGACGAGGTCGACCTCGACCTCGTGCGCGGCGCCGACCTCCTGCATGTCACCGGCATCTCTCTCGCGCTGTCACCGGGCATGGCCGAGGTCATCACCGAGGCGGTGGCAGCGGCACGCGAGGCGGGCGTGCTCGTGTCGTTCGACCTGAACTACCGCGGCAAGCTGTGGTCGACGGCCGCCGCCGCCGAGGCGTACCGCGCGATCATCCCGCTCGTCGACGTCGTGTTCGCCGGCGACGACGAGGCAGCGATCGCCGTGGGTGCCGCAGACGACCCCGTCGAGCTCGCGCACCGCCTCGTCTCGCTCGGCGCGGGCCAGGCGGTGATCAAGCTCGGCGCACAGGGCGCTGTCGCGAGCGTGGACGGCACCGACTTCTCGGTGCCGGCCGTGCCGATCACCGCGCTCGACACCGTCGGCGCGGGAGACGCGTTCGTCGCCGGCTACCTCGCAGAGCTTCTCGCCGGCGAGGATGCGACGACACGACTGTCGACGGCCGTGAAGACGGGCGCGTACGCGTGCCTCACCAACGGCGACTGGGAGGGACTCCCCCGGCGCTCCGAGCTCGACGGCCTGACGGCGCGGGAGCCGGTAGCGCGCTGACGCATACCGGCAACCGCACGCGCAGGCCCGTCTACCAGTCGTGGACGGTGCCGTCGGCGAGGCGGTTGTAGGGGAGGTATGCCGTCTCGTAGGGGTACTTGCCGGCCTCGTCGACGTTGAGGTCGACGCCGATTCCGGGCTTGTCTCCGGGATGCAGCATCCCGTCGCTCCAGGTGAACGACTGCTCGAACACGGCGTCCGTCCTGTCGCCGTGGCGCATGTACTCCTGAATGCCGAAGTTGTGGATGGCGAGACCGAGGTGCATCGCCGCCGCCATGCCCACCGGCGAGATGTCGGTCGGCCCGTGCATGCCCGATTTGATCTGGTACTGGCTGGCGTAGTCGAGGATCTTCTTCAGGTGGCTGATGCCGCCGGTGTGGGTGACGGCAGACCGAACGTAGTCGATGAGCTGCTCGCGGATGATCTGCTGGTAGTCCCACACCGTGTTGAAGATCTCGCCGATCGCCAGCGGAGTGGTGGTGTGCTGCCGCACGAGCCGCAGCGCTTCCGGATTCTCCGCCGGCGTGCAGTCCTCGAGCCAGAACAGGTCGAAGGGCTCGAGCGACTTGCCGAGCTTCGCGGCCTGGATCGGCGTCATCCGGTGGTGGCCGTCGTGCAGCAGCGGAATCTCGGGGCCGAACTCGTTGCGCACCGCCTCGAAAACCGTCGGCACGTGACGCAGGTAGGAGCGCGTGTCCCAGTCCTCCTCCGCCGGGTACGCGCCGCGCTGGGCGGGCTCGTGGTCGTAGCGCACGCCCGTGTTCGCCTCGAAGGTGGCGTTGGAGGCGATGCCGTAGATCGACTTGAGCCCCGGAACACCGGTCTGCACCCGGATCGCCTTGTAGCCCTCCTCCTGGTGCTTCCGCACGCTGTCGAACAGCTCCTCGTTGGTCTTGCCCGACGCGTGGCCATAGGCGAGCAGCCCGGTGCGCGACGCCCCGCCGAGCAGCTGATAGAGCGGCATGCCCGCGGCTTTCGCCTTGATGTCCCAGAGCGCCACATCCACAGCCGCGATCGCCGCCATCGTCACCGGGCCACGCCGCCAGTATGCGGAGCGGTAGAGGAACTGCCAGGTGTCTTCGACCCTGTGCGCGTCGATGCCGATGAGCAGCGGCACCACGTGCTCTTTCAGGTACGCGACGACGGCGAGTTCACGCCCGTTCAGCGTCGCATCGCCCAGTCCCGTGATGCCGTCATCCGTCGTCAGTCTCAACGTGACGAAGTTGCGGTCGGGGCTCGTGACGATGACCTCGGCGGACTCGATCTTCATGTGGTGACTCCTGTCGGTGGTGAGTGGTCAGCGAATGCCGGTGTGCGCCGCCGCGGCGAGGAACGCCCGCGCGCGTTCGCGCAACGCGCCGAGGTCACCGCCCTGGGGGGCGTCGCCGAGCAGCGGCGACCCGAGGCCTACCGCGATCGCGCCCGCCGCGAAGTACTCCTCCGCCTTCGCGACATCCACCCCGCCCACCGCGACGAACGGCACGTCTGGCAGCGGGTCACGCAGCGCCTTGAGGTACGAGGGACCGCCGATGGATGCCGGAAAGAGCTTCACCGCAGTCGCTCCGCGGTGCACCGCGGCCACGACCTCGGTCGGCGTCAGCGCGCCGGCGATCACCGGCAGTCCGAGGCGAGCGCCCTCGGCCACGCTGTCGGATACGGCGGGTGTGACGACGAAGACCGCCCCCGCATCGCGAACCCGCGCGACGTCGTCGACGGTGAGTACGGTGCCCGCGCCGACGAACGCGCCCTCGGGAGCCTCGCGGGCGACCCGGGCGATCACGTCGAGCGCGTTCTCCGTGTTGAGCGAGATCTCGAGGTAGCGGAAGCCCTCCTCGAACAGGGTGAGCGCCGCGGCGACGGAACTCTCCGCGTTCTCGCCGCGGATGATGGCGAGCAGGCGGGCCTCGGAGAGGCCGGCCAAGAATTGTTTCGTCATTGTCGGTTCTCTACCATTCTGCGAATGAGCCGTCGGAGTGGCGCCAGACAGGGGTGCGCCAGGCGTTGCCGAGCTTGTCGGCCGCGCGCACCGCCACCTCGTCGACCTCGATGCCGAGGCCCGGACCTGTGAGCAGCTCGAAGTGGCCGTCGACGAACCTCAGCGGTTGCGTGTCGACGACGTAGTCGAGCACCTCGGCACCCCGGTTGTAGTGGATGCCGATGCTCTGCTCCTGTATGAGGTAGTTCGGCGTCGCGAAACCGACCTGGAGGCACGCGGCGAGCGCTATCGGGCCGAGCGGGCAGTGCGGCGCGAGCTGCACGTCGTAGACCTCGGCGAGCGCGGCGATGCGACGCACCTCGGAGATTCCCCCGGCGTGCGAGAGGTCGGGCTGTGCGACGGCGATTCCGGCCTGCAGAACCGGCAGGAACTCCTGGCGGCTGTACAGTCGCTCCCCCGTGGCGATGGGGATGCTGGTGGACCGAACGATATCGCCGATAAGGTGCGAGTTCTCGGGCACCACGGGCTCCTCGAGGAACAGCGGATGGAACTGCTCGAGCAGGGGTGCGACCCGTCGCGCCGTCGCCAACGTGAAGCGCCCGTGGAGGTCGACTGCGACGTCGCCGTGCGTGCCGAGCACCTCGCGCGCGGCGGCGACCCGGCCGACGACCGCGTCGAGTTCCGCGACACTTCCGTTACGGCTCATCCGACCGCTCGCGTTCATCTTCACTGCGGTGAGCCCGACAGCCATCTGGGCGGCGATGTGGTCGCCGACCTCGTAGGGGTCGTCGCCACCCACCCAGCCGTAGGCGCGGATGCGGTCACGCACAGCCCCGCCGAGGAGCCGGTGCACGGGCACCCCGAGCGATTTGCCGGCGATGTCCCAGAGCGCCTGGTCGATGCCCGAGATCGCGCTCGCGAGCACCGCCCCACCGCGGTAGAAGCCACCCTTGCTTAGAACCTGCCAGTGGTCTTCGATGCGCGACGGGTCTGTGCCGACGAGGTATTCAGCGAACTGGTCGATCGCGGTGCGCACGATGCCGGAGTTACCCTCGAGCGAGCCCTCGCCCCAACCGACCACGCCGTCGTCCGTCTCGATGCGGACGAACAGCCAGCGCGGTGCGACCGCGAAGGTCTCGACGGCGCTAATCAGCATGGCGTTGTTCCCTCGGATGTTCGAGCACGGCGTCGATGGCGTCGATGATCTGCGCGGGTGAGAGCGCGATGTCGACGATCACGCCGCGCTCGTCGTCCTGCAGCGGCTCGAGTGTGTCGAACTGCGACTTCAGCAGGCCGGCGGGCATGTACTCGTGTCGACGGGCACCGATGCGTGCGGAGACCAGCTCCATCGAACCCTCCGGATCGACGACGAAGAGCTCGGGAACCGATTCGCGCAGCAGGTCGCGATACGAGCGCTTGAGCGCGGAGCATGCGATCACGATGCCCTCCTCTCTGCGGGCGGCGAGCACACTGCCCACCTCCCGCAGCCAGGGGTCGCGCTCGGCGTCGGTCAGCGCGTTTCCCGCGGCCATGATCGCGATGTTCTCGGGCGAGTGCAGGTTGTCGCCGTCGACGAAGGTCAGCCCGAGATGCGCGGCGAGGAGGGAACCGATCGTGGACTTGCCCGCCCCCTGCACCCCCATCACGACGATGGGGGGAACTGTCGTGGTCATGCTGCTACCCCTTGGTCGCACCGGCGGTCAGGCCAGAGACGATGTACTTCTGCGTGAACAGGGCGATGACCATGATCGGCACGGTGATGACCACCGCCGCGGCCATGAGCCCGCCCCAGTCGATGCTCGCGTAGGCGACGAAGTCGAAGATCGCCACGGGGAGGGTCTTCGTGTCGGCGCCGGAGAGCACGAGCGCGAACATGAAGTTGTTCCACGAGAAGATGAACGACAGGATTGCGGCCGTTGCGATACCGGGAACGGCGAGCGGCAGGGAGATGCGCAGGAAGGCGCCGATCGGGGTGAGCCCGTCGACTTGGCCCTGCTCCTCGAGCTCGAGGGGAAGCGAGTCGAAGAATGACATCATGATGTAGACCACGAGCGGCAGCGCCACGAACATGTGCGAGAGGATCAGCACCTCGAACCCGCCGACCATCTTCAGGTTGGAGAAGATGATGTACCAGGGAACGAGCAGGCTGACGCCCGGGATGATGCGGGCGAGCAGCACGACCGACGCCGACCTCTTCATCACATAGCGGCTCATCGAGTAGGCGGCCGGCACGCCGAGGAGCAGCGACAGCCCGGTCGAGGCGAAGCCGATCCAGAAGCTGTTGAGGATGTAGGTGAAGTAGTTCGCCCGCCCGAAGACCGTGTCGTAGTTCTCGAGGGTCGGGCTGAACACGAACGCCTTCGACGAGTCGTAAATGTCGACGTTCGTCTTGAGGGAGGCGAGGAACATCCACACGAGCGGTGCGATGAAGGTGAGCACGATCACCGTGAGGGCGATCACGCGGAAGACGCTGTACGGACGCACCTTCGTCTTTCGGCGCATCGGAGCCATCGCTGCCGCCTGCGGCTCCCGAACGAGTGTCGCGGTCACGAGTTGTCCTTCTTCCTGCGAGCGGTGAGCAACCAGATGCAGCCGATGATCAACATGAAGAAGACGATCAGCACGGTGGATGACTCGCCGTACTTGTTGTAGTCGAAGCTCAGGCCGTAGGCGTAGACGTTGAGCGTCTCCACCTCATGGAACGATCCGCCGCCCTTGCCCTTGGTCGCGTAGAGGATGTCGAACGTCTTCAAGGCGTCAATTCCGCGCAGCAGGATGGCGGTGATGAACGTCGTGCGGATGAGCGGAAAGGTCACAAACCAGAAGCGCTGCCAACCGTTGGCCCCGTCCATGCGCGCCGCCTCGTCGGGCTCGTCGCTGAGCGAGGTGAGGCCGGCGAGCAGGATGAGCACCACCATGGGCGTCCACTGCCAGACGTCGATGAACATGAGCGTCGTGAGCGCGGTCTCCTGCCCGGAGAGGAAGGGCTGCGCGGGGATGCCGAACCAGGAGAGCATCTGGTTGGCGAAGCCGATGTTCGGCTCGAGGATGAGGCGCCACATCATGCCGACCGCCACCGGGGTCGCGACGAGCGGGAGCAGGATCGCGATGCGCACCCACTTCTCACCACGGAACGGGCGCCAGAGGAGGAGGGCGATGATCATGCCGAGCACGAGCTCGAGGATGAGCGCGCCGCCGGTGAAGTACACCGTGCGCCCGACCGCGGGCCAGAAGCGGGTGAAGTCGGTGAGCACGTCGGCGTAGTTCTCGAGGCCGATGAAGTCGGACTTCGCGCGAACGGAGCCTCGCGCGTCGGTGAAGCTGAGGTACAGCGTCCATCCCACCGGGAAGGCGATGAGGAGGGACACGAAGATCATGGATGGAGCGGCGAAGAGCCACTTGCGGTGCTTGTTCGCCCAGCGGGAGTATGACTCCATGGGGCTCTGCTTCTGAGTGGCGGCTGCGCTCATCAGGAAACCTTTCTGTGCCGGGATGTGCCAGCCCCGGTCGGGGCCGGCACATCCGTTCGGCTCGAGTGGAGCAGCTGCTACTTCTCGTCGTCGAGGAACGCCTGGAACTCGGCCTGGGCGTCCTTGATGGACTGGTCGACGTCGCCGCCGGTGATGGCTACGACGATCGGCTTGCCGACGATCTCGCGGGCCTCGGGAACCGAGACGACCAGCGGGCGGTCGTAGCCCACGCCGTCCTCGGCGGACGCCTTGATCGCGTCGGCGAGGTCGGCCGGGTAGGTCTCGACTCCGGCCTTGTCGTCCCAGACGGACGTGCGGGGCCCGGGGACACCCTCCTTCTGGATCTCGAGCACCTTCTCCTTGCTGGTGAAGTACTCGATGAACTTCCACGCGTTCTCGGCGTTCGGCGACTCGGCCGAGATGCCGAGCGCCCACGAGGGCACGTTGTACGGGCGAGCGCCGTCGTCACCCGCAGGGAACGGAGCGAAGCCGACGGTGTCGGCGACGGTGGAGTTGGCGGGGTCTGTCGCGTTCTTGTAGAGGCTGTCCGCCTCGGTGTAGAAGGCGGATCCGCCCTGCGTGAAGATGGCCATCGCCTCGGGCCAGCTCATGTCGGTGGACACGTTGGCCGGTCCGTACTCGCGGATGAGCTTGCCGTACAGCTCCACCGCCGACTTGAACTCCTTGGTGTCGAGCGCGGCATTGCCGTCCTTGTCGATCCAGTCGCCACCCTGGCTGTGCAGGAAGCTGGAGAACTGGGTGACGGCCGCGGCCACACCGGTGCGGGCGACGAAGCCGGCCGTGCCCGGGTTCGCGTTCTTGATCGTCTCGGCGGCGGACTCGAGCTCGTCGAGAGTTGTCGGCACCTCGAGGCCGGCCGCCTCGAGAAGGTCTTTGCGATAGTAGAGCACCTCGCGCTCGGTGATGATCGGCACGCCGACCACCTGGTCGTCGACGGTCGTCGACTCGACGGGGCCGCTCTGGAAGTCGCTCCAGTCCCAGTCGTCGTTCGACTCGACATTCTCGGTGAGGTCGGCGAGCCAGCCGTTCTGCGCGAACAGCTTGCCCTCCTGGAGCGGGCGATACATCATGACGTCGATCTCGTCGCTGCCCGCGTTGAGCTTGACGTTGTACTGGTCGCTCAACTGGTCTTCACCGAGCTGCGTGAGGTTGACCTTGATGCCGGTCTTTTTCTCGAAGTCGGGAAGCGAGGCCGTGACGATGTCCGTCCAGACGTGATTGGCGAGAGTGACGTTGAGGGTCTTCGACCCGGAATTCTTCTCTTCGGGGGTGCTGCTGCACGAAACCAGTGTCGCGGCGAGGATCGCCGCAGTCGCGATTCCGGCGACTCGCAATGTGCTGTGGCGCTGCATGGTCGACTCCATTCCTGGACCAGCGCGTCCTTACGCGGGCCCAGCCAGATGCATCGTTACATCTGCCTTATGAGAGAGATTACTTCCAAAGATCATATTTATGCAAGATGGCCCGCCTGATGAGTATGATTTCTCCGTGACCGACAGCGAAGTGACCGGACCGCCCCTCCTGCACGGCTCCGTGGCATCGCGCACGCACGATACCCCGGGCCTGCACTCGCAAGTACTGGATGAGCTCGGCCAGGCCATCTGCGAGGGCCGCATGCCGGCCGGCACGACGTTCACCACCGAAGCGCTCGAGAACAAGTACCAGGTCTCGCGGTCGGTGGTGCGCGAGAGCCTCCGAGCCCTCGAGGCGATGGGCATGGTCAGCTCCAAGCGGCGCGTCGGCAACCGGGTGCTGCCGATGAGCGACTGGAACGTGTACGACCTCAGCGTCATCCGCTGGCGGCTGGCGGGGCACGGCCGAATCGCCCAACTGCGCTCGCTCACCCAGCTGCGCACCGCCATTGAACCGGAGGCCGCCAAGCTCGCGGCGAGCCGCGGCGCCCTCTCCCAGGCGAGCGACCTCATGGGCCTTGCCGGACGGCTCTGGGCCGCCGGGCGCAGCGGCGACCAAGACCTCTTCCTCACCCTCGACGTCGAGTTCCACTCGCTCGTGATGGAGATGAGCGGCAACGAGATGTTCAGCCGCCTCAACAACCTCGTCTCCGAGGTGCTCATCGGGCGCACGAAGCACGGGCTCATGCCGCAGTATCCGCACAACGACGCCCTGCAGATGCACGTCGACGTGGCCAACGCCATCCAGAGCGGCAACGCGGATGCGGCGGGCGCAGCCATGCTCGGGATCATGACGCGCACCATGCTGGAGATGGGCCAGATCTGGGAACAGACGGAGCAGTTCGCCGCGCCTAGGCTAGAAGCGACCCCCTGAGGAGAAGACATGACAGAGTCACAGGCAAACATCGGCGTAGTCGGACTGGCGGTGATGGGCTCGAACCTGGCCCGCAACCTCGCCAGCCGTGAGGGCAACACGGTCGCGGTGTTCAACCGCTCGTACGAGAAGACCGAGACGCTCATCACCGAGCACCCGG
>JAODMO010000035.1 GCA_025464995.1 Microbacteriaceae bacterium | reverse complement strand
GCGACGAAAACCGTGTGCGGACCGGGAGCGCCCGTCACCGCACAGTCGACGAAACTCGGCGCCCATCCGGCTATCGAGAGCGAGCGCAGCAGATAGCTGTCGAGCGTCACGCTCGAACCGTGTTCGCGGCGGGCGAGGGAGCGCAGCGCGCCGACGAGCAGAAGGTACTGCTGCAGCGATCCGTCGTCGTCGGTGATCTTGTCGGCGGTCTCGACCATGACGCTCGCCGCGGTGTAGCTGCCGTAGTCGGCGGTGATCTCCGCGCCGTACGAGCCGAGCGACTCGGCCTGCGTGATGATGTCGAGGCTGCGACCCTCGTACAACTGCACGTCCGCGACCATGAACGGCTCGAGGCGCGCGCCGAACTTGCTCGCGGTGCGTCGCACGCCCTTGGCGACCGCTCGGATCTTCCCGTGGTTGCGGCTCAACATCGTCACGATACGGTCGGCCTCGCCCAACTTGTGGGTTCGCAGCACAACGGCTTCGTCACGGTAGAGGGGCACACATCCATTATCGGCGTTCCGGCCGCGCCCGATGCGTGCGTGTCGCGTGCGCGCCGAGTGGAACGTGCGACCGCCCGGCGGCGCCCTGCCGCGTGCGCGCTCACGCCGAGGGGCGTCCGGTGAAATCGTCCATCGAGTCGTAGACACGGAAGACGCGGCCGGCGACGATGTCCCACGCCCGCACGGGAAGCACGCCGCGCACCACCTTCGACACCGACACCATCGCCGGCAGCATGAGCATCGGACGTCCCTTCTTCATGCCCGCCCACACCCGTGCGACCACCGCGTCCGGCGCCATGAACGGAGTGAGCCGTGGGCCTTTCGCGCCCGCGAACATCCCGGTCGTGATGAAGCTGGGGCAGACCGTCGTCACCATGACGTGCGGTGAGCCGCCGAGCGCCAGTTCGAGCCTGAGCGACTCGCTCCATCCCACCACTGCCCACTTGGATGCCGCGTAGACGCTCATGCGCGGATTCGCGATGAGTCCCGCCGCCGACGCGATGTTGACGATCCGGCAGTGGCCGCGATGCGCGATCATGCCCGGCAGGAACTCGCGCGTGACGTGCATGGGTGCGATCGCGTTGATGCGCATGGTCAACTCGATGTCGGCCTCGTGCTCGTGGTCGACGAAGAGCTTGCCGCGCACGATGCCAGCGTTGTTGATCAGCACGACCGGGTCGCCGACCTCGGCGCGCACGAGCGAGGCGACGCGGGCTATGTCTACCTGGTCCGACAGATTCACGACATACGGATGCGCGGCGGGCCCGAGTTCGGCGGCGACGTCGGCCAGCACCGACGCGTTGATGTCCCACAGCACCACGGTCGCACCCTCCGCGACGGCACGTCGGGCGTACAGCGCGCCCATCCCCATCGCGGCGCCGGTGATAAGCACGATCGCACCGCTGAGACTTCGCATGGCTCGACCCTAGACCTCCGGGGCGTCGACGGCGCTCGGCCCTGTCGCGGCCGCCGGGTGCGACGTGAGCGGCTGGATCGCGGGAGAATGGGATCGTGACTTCCGCCGCCTTCGCCATCCCCGCCTGGGCCGACCTGCTGGCCGTCGGCATCGGCAGCCTCCAAGGCGCGATCTTCGCGGCGCAGTTCCGCGACCGTCGACTCGACCTCCTCGGCGTGGCGATCATCGGCATTGCGACCGGCTTCGGCGGCGGCATTCTGCGCGACCTGCTGCTCAATGAACTGCCGGTGGCGTTGCAGAGCAACTGGTACCTGCCCACGGCGACCGCGGCCGCGCTCGTGGGGATGCTTCTCGAACGGGTGTTCTCGCGGCTCTCGAACGTCATCACGGTGCTCGACGCCCTCACGATCGGGCTGTTCGGCGCAATCGGAACGAGCAAGGCGCTCGCCATCGGCGTCCCCCCGGTTCCCGCGGTACTCATCGGTTCGCTCTCCGCCGTCGGAGGATCGATCCTGCGCGACATGCTGCTCAACCTGCCGATTGCGATCATGCAGGTCGGGTCGCTCTACGCCATCGCCGCGATCGCGGGCGCGACGAGCCTCGTCGTGCTCGTCGCGCTGGGCGTGAACGTGTTCGTGGCCGCGGTCGTGTGCGTGACCGTCACGTTCGGCGTGCGGGTGCTCGCTGTGCTGTTCGACTGGAGCCTGCCCGAGCAGCGACGGCTCGAGAGCATCCCGACCCTCCGGCGCCTGCGCAACTTCCGCCACTTCCGTCGCTGACCCGCCGCCGCGCGCGATCGGAGATGCCCGCGCGCGCGCAAGTGGAAATTCAGGAAAACGTCACCCGCGGGCGTGGGGATACCCCGGCTTTCGGCGCTTGGGGCGGCCGACGGCGAAGCGATCTCCTGAATTTCCCATCGAGGGGGCACGGGGACGGTGTTGCGCCCCGGACCGCCCGCCTAGACGGACGCGAGGGCGCGGTCGCCTGCCACCGCGCGCACGGCACGGTTCACGGCCGAGACGACGGCCTTGAGCGAGGCCGTCGAGATGTCCGCGTCGATGCCGACGCCCCAGAGGCGCGTTCCGTTGACGTTGAGCTCGACGTACGCCGCCGCCTGGGCGTCACCGCTCGCGCTCAGGGCATGCTCGACGTAGTCGAAGAGCTTCACGTCGATGCCCTGCTCCGCCATGATGTTGAGGAAGGCCGCGATCGGGCCGTTGCCCGCAGCATCCGCGTTGATGACGTCGTCGCCGACACGCAGCACCGTCTCGAGCGCGACGGATCCGCCGAGGTCGCTCGCGGTGCGAGTGCTCGTGAGCTCAAAGCGCCCCCACTTGTCGTCCGGGCGGTTGACGGGCGCAGGGAGGTACTCGTCCTGGAAGATGTCCCAGATCTGCGCGCTCGTCACCTCGCCGCCCTCGGCGTCTGTCTTCGCCTGCACGACGCCCGAGAATTCGATCTGCAGCTTGCGCGGGAGGTCGAGGGCGTGGTCGTTCTTCAGCAGGTATGCCACCCCGCCTTTGCCCGACTGCGAGTTGACTCGGATGACCGCCTCGTAACTGCGGCCGAGATCCTTGGGGTCGACGGGCAGGTAGGGAACGGCCCACACGAGGTCGTCCACTGTGACGCCCTTCGTGGTCGCGTCGGCCGCCATCGCCTCGAAGCCCTTTTTGATCGCGTCCTGGTGTGAGCCGCTGAACGCCGTGTAGACGAGGTCGCCCGCCCACGGGCTGCGCTCGGGAACGGGCAGCTGGTTGCAGTATTCGGCCGTGCGCTTGACCTCGTCGAGGTCGCTGAAGTCGATCATCGGATCGATGCCCTGCGTGAACAGGTTGATGCCCAGCGCGACGAGGTCGACGTTTCCGGTGCGCTCGCCGTTGCCGAACAGGCAGCCCTCGATGCGGTCGGCGCCGGCCATGTAGCCCAACTCCGCCGCTGCGATGCCGGTACCGCGGTCGTTGTGCGGGTGCAGGCTGATGAGCACGCTGTCTCGCCGGGCGAGATTACGCGACATCCACTCGATCGAGTCGGCGTAGACGTTGGGAGTCGCCATCTCGACCGTGGCGGGCAAATTCAGGATGATGGGACGCTCGGGTGTTCCGCCGAGGGCGTCGACCACCTGGTTGCAGATGTCGACCGCGAACTCGAGCTCGGTGCCGGTGTAGCTCTCCGGCGAGTACTCGTAGTGCACGTCGACCTCGGGCACGGTCTTCTCAGCGGCCTTGCACAGCCGCGCGCCCTCGAGGGCGATGTCGATGATGCCTTGCTTGTCGGTGCGGAAGACGACGTCGCGCTGAAGCACGCTCGTAGAGTTGTAGAGGTGCACAATGGCCTGCTTCGCGCCGGCAATGGACTCGTACGTGCGGTTGATGAGCGACTCGCGCGCCTGCGTGAGCACCTGGATCGTGACGTCGTCGGGGATCAGGTTCTGCTCGATGAGGCTGCGCACGAAGTCGAAGTCTGTCTGGCTCGCCGACGGGAAGCCGACCTCGATCTCCTTGTAGCCCATCCGCACGAGCAGGTCGAACATGATGCGCTTGCGCTCGGGGCTCATCGGGTCGATGAGGGCCTGGTTGCCGTCACGCAGGTCGACCGCACACCACCGGGGCGCCTGCGTGATGCGCATCGACGGCCAGGTGCGGTCGGGCAGGTCGACGGTCAACTGCTCGTGATACGGGCGGTACTTGTGGATCGGCATCCCTGAGGGTTGCTGCGTGTTCTTCATGGTCTCTGCATCTCTCGTTCGAAGTGGTCAGCCGACGACAAACACCGCGACGAGGGAGGCCTGAGGTTAGGACTCGTCGCGGCAGCTAAGGAGAAGCAGACCGAACAACACTTTGTAAGGGTAGCACCACGCCACGTCGCTTCCCATGGCCGGAATGTGCGGGCGCACGGTTCGCTGACCGTCGGTCGCCGCATCCCACTTTTTCGGAAATTCAGGAAAACACGGCGACGGATGCCGCAACGCCAGCCATATACGGGCGTCGGCCGAGCGTCCCGCGACGGATCTCCTGAATCCGCTCGCGCCCATGATGGCGGTGAACCGACCGCGCTCGATGCCGATTGTCACCCCGTCGAGTGCCGTCACCGCGCTGCTGCCGGAGCCTAACGACTTTCCGAGCGAGTCGACCCGGGCGATGATCGCGCCCGGCCTGGTGCTTGCTGTCGTCTCCATGCTGCAACGCTACGAAGGCGACGGATGCTGCGAATCGGCCGATTCGGTACAGCACGTTTACATCGCGGGGATGACTCCCGGGCGGGAACCATCGGAAATTCAGGAGATCCGGTGGCCACGCCGGCGGCCTTCCCCGGGATCAACGGGGAGTCGTCGGGCTTGCGCGCGCGTCTTCCTGAATTTTCGATTCACCGCGCGGAGGCGCGAGTTCGGCCCGAGCGTTGGGCGCGATGCGCGCGGGCAAGCGGGGGGTCGGTCGGCGGGCGCGGCCGTCAGTCGGTCAGGCCGTTCTCGTAGGCGAAGACGACGAGCTGCACGCGGTCGCGCAGCCCGAGCTTGCCGAGCACCCGGGAGATGTGCGTCTTCACGGTCGCCTCGCTGAGAAACTCCTTGGTGGCGATCTCGGCGTTGCTGAGCCCCCGGGCGGCGAGCACGAAGATGTCCTTCTCCCGGGCGGTGAGGGTGCCGAATGACTCGGGCGCGACCGTCGACGCGTGAGAGCCGAAGTTGTCGAAGAGCTCGCGCGTCGCCGCCGCCGCGATCACGGCGGTTCCCGCGTGCACTGTGCGGATGGCGGCGAGCAGAAACTCGGGATCGGTGTCTTTGAGCAGGAAGCCGCTCGCTCCGCCTCGGATCGCGCGCATCGCCGCCTCGTCGAGGTCGAAGGTCGTGAGCACGATGACGCGCGGCTGCCGTCCGCCGCGCGCTTCGGCCGCCGAGAGGATGGCGCGGGTCGACTCGATGCCGTCCATGACGGGCATGCGGATGTCCATGAGGATGACGTCGGGCTGGGTCTGCGCCGCCATGCGGATACCCTCGACGCCGTCGCCGGCCTGGCCGACGAACTCGAGGTCGGGCTGGCTGGAGATGAGCATGCGGATGCCGGTGCGGAACAGCGCCTGGTCGTCGACGAGACCGACCCGGATGCGCTCACTCACGCGACTACCGCCGCAGGCAGCGACGCGGACACGACGAAGCTGTCGCCGGTCGGCTCCGCCCGGAGGCTCCCGCCGACGAGCGAGGCGCGTTCGGTCATGCCGGCGAGGCCGTGGCCGATGTGGAGCTCTGCGGTGGTGATGGGCACAGTCGTTCCGTTCGTGATGGTGAGGTCGAGGGTGCTCGGCGTCCAGTCGAAACGCACCGTCACGGCGCGATCGCGGCGCCCGTGGCGGAGAGCGTTCGTGATCGCCTCCTGCACGATCCGGTAGACCGACAACTCGTGGGCGGCGCCGAGCGGGCGCGGGTCGCCGACCTGCTCGAAGTCGATGGTCAGGCCGGAGGCGCGCAGCTGGTCGATCAGGCGGTCGAGGTCGGCGATGCTCGGCTGCGGCCCGTCGGCCTGGCTGTGCCGGAGCTGTCCAAGCAGCAGGCGCACGTCGGCGAGCGCTTGCCGCGCCGTGCTCGAGATGGCGATGAGCGCCTCATCGACGGCGGCGGGGTCGCTCGCGCGGGCGTAGCGTGCGCCATCCGACTGGGCGATCACGACGGCGAGCGAGTGCGCGACGACGTCGTGCATGTCGCGCGCGATGCGGTTGCGCTCCTGCTCGACGATCACGTCCTGCTCCGCGCGCTCCCTGGCGAGCCTGCTCTCGCGGTTGCGCATCATCGCGCGCACGAGCAGGCCGAGAAGCCAGGGCATGCCGAGCACGAAGAGGATCGCGGCGAACAGCAGGCTGTACTGCAGGAAGACCTGCGGCAGTTCGAGGAACCCGAAGATGGTCGTCGACACGCCGAGCGCGGCGCCGCGCAGCGTCAGGTACGCCGCGGCCACGAAGGCGCCGACACCCACCGACACGAGCCCGAGGTTGCGCGCCATCCTGCTGCCGTAGGCGGCCGTGGTGTACAGCACGAGGCAGGTCGCGACGTTGAAGACGTTCGGCTGGATCGAGAGCGCCATCTGCAGCACGGAGAAGACCCACGCGACCGCGAGGGCGAGCCCCGGCGAGACCCTGCGCAGTCCGACCGCTACGGCGTAGCCTCCCGCGACGAACGCGAAGCCCGCCTCCCCCATAACCGAGTCGAGGTAGGAGTACGAGTTGCCGCCGAACAGCGTCACAGCGACGACGTAGTACGTCGCGGCGACGAGGACGTCGACCCCGTACTGGTACTTCTCGAGCGAGCGGAACATGGTTACACGCTAGGCGGCGTCAGCGCGCGCGGAGGCCGAAACGCGACAAGATCATCCCAGCGATGGACTAACCGGAGGGCGGGCACTCAGAAGCCGAGACGGCCCAGCTGCTTCGCGTTGCGCTGCCAGTCCTTCGCAACCTTGACGCGCAGCGAGAGGTACACCTGCCGGCCGACGAGCTTCTCGATCTCGTGCCGGGCGCGGGCACCGACGTCCTGCAGGCGCTCACCCTGGTGCCCGATGATGATGCCCTTCTGGCTGTCGCGCTCGACGAAGACGTTGGCGTAGATCTCGACCAGGTCTTTGTCGTCGCGGTCGATCATGTCGTCGACGGTCACGGCGATCGAGTGTGGGAGCTCGTCCATGACGCCCTCGAGCGCCGCCTCGCGGATGAGCTCGGACACGCGCGATTCCAGACCCTCATCGGTGACCGCGTCGAGCGGATACAGCGGCGGCGAGACCGGCATGAGCTTGATGAGCTGGCCCATGAGCGTGTCGAGCTGGATGCGGCTGGTGGCCGAGATCGGGATGATGGCCTCCCAGTCGTCGCGCAGCTCCGAGATCGCCAGCAGCTGCGCGGCGACGGCGGGGCGTGATGCCGCGTCGATCTTCGTGACGATGGCGACCTTCTTGGCGCGCGGGAAGGAGTCGAGCTGCTCACTGATGAAGCGGTCGCCCGGCCCGATCTTCTCGTTCGCGGGCAGGCACAGCCCGACGACGTCGACGTCGCCGAGGGTGGTCTGCACGATGCTGTTGAGCCGCTCGCCGAGGAGCGTGCGCGGGCGGTGCATCCCGGGGGTGTCGACGACGACGAGCTGGCCGTTCTTCTGGTGCACAATTCCGCGGATGGCGCGGCGGGTCGTCTGCGGCTTGGAGCTCGTGATCGCGACCTTCTCGCCGACCAGCGCGTTGGTGAGCGTCGACTTGCCGACGTTGGGGCGACCGACGAAGGAGACGAAGCCCGCCCGGAAATCTGGTGCTGCGGAGGTGTCCATGTCAATCGCTTTCTGTAGAGCTGTCTGCCGATGCCGCCTCGAGCAGCGCCGCTTTGTCACGTTCGACCACGACCGTGGAGACGCGGCGGCGCCTGCCCTCGGTGCGGTCGGCGGTGAGGACGAGGCCGGACACGGTCGCCGTCGAACCCTTTACGGGAAGCCTACCGAGAGTCTTGGTCAGCAGGCCGCCGACGGAGTCGACGTCGTCGTCGTCGAGCTCGATGCCGAACAGGTCGCCGAGCTCGTCGGTGGGGAGGCGGGCACTCACGCGGTACCTGCCGTCGCCGAGGTCGTCGACCTCCGGGAGGTCGTGGTCGTACTCGTCGGAGATGTCGCCGACGAGCTCCTCGATGAGGTCTTCGAGCGTGACGAGCCCGGCGATCCCGCCGTACTCGTCGACCACCATCGCGAGGTGGTTCGATTCGAGCTGCATGCGGCGCAGCAGGCTGTCGGCGTGCTGCGACTCGGGTGCGAAGAGCACGGGCCGGGCCAGGTCGACGACAGTCATCGTCTCCGCGCCGACCGGCTGCTCGTAGTTCAAGCGGGCGACATCCCTCAGGTAGAGGATTCCGAGCACCTCGTCGACGTCCTCGCCGATGACGGGCATGCGCGACACCCCGCGGCTCAGGAACAGCGCCATCGCGGTGCCAATCGACTCGTCGCTCTCGACGGTGATCATGTCGGTGCGCGGGATCATCACCTCGCGAGCGACCGTCTCACTGAACTCGAAGATGGAGTGGATGAGCTCGCGGTCGTCCTCCTCGAGCACGTCGAGTTCGGTCGCCTCGTCGACCATGCTCAGCAGCTGCTCCTCGCTCGAGAACGTCGCCGTCTTGGGCCGGCCTGGCGTAACCCGGTTGCCGACGGTGACGAGCGCGTTGGCGATCGGACCGAGGAAGAGACGGATGCCGCGGATGAGCGACGCCGTGTACCGCACCACGCCCCGCGGATGGGCGCGACCGACGCTGCGCGGGCTCGATCCGACGAGCACGAACGAGGCCGCGGTCATGATGAGCGCCGACCAGAGCAGGGCGAGCCACCATTCATCGATGGCGTAGGCGAACGACAGCGACACGAGGACCGCCGCGGTGGTCTCGGAGACGACGCGCATGAAGTTGAGCGCGTTCGTGTGCGTGCCGATGTCGTCGGAGATCGCGAGCAGCGCCTTGCGGGCGCGGCTCGACGAGGCGAGCTCGACGAGGTCGGTGCGGCTGAGCACCGTGAGCGCAGCGTCGACCGCCGCGAGAAGCCCGCCGAACAGCACGAGCAGCACCGCGACACTCACGAAGAGCGCGATCATCATGGCGGCTACCTGCGGCGTTCGGCGAGCGTGAAGCCCACCAGGATGTCGCGCTGGAGGCCGAACATCTCCTTCTCGTCCTCCGGCTCGGCGTGGTCGAAGCCGAGGAGGTGGAGGAGGCCGTGCGTCGTGAGCATGAGCATCTCCTCGATCGGGCTGTGGCCCGCCGTCTCCGCCTGCTCGATGGCGACTTGAGGGCACAGCACGATGTCGCCGAGCAGGCCGGGAGGCGTGATCGACTCCTCCGTGCCGGGGCGAAGCTCGTCCATGGGGAAGCTCAGCACGTCGGTGGGGCCAGGCTCGTCCATCCACTGCACGTGGAGCTGCTCCATGGCTGCCTCGTCGACGAGGATGATCGAGAGCTCCGCGTCCTGGTGCACGTGCAGCTCGTCGAGCGCGTAGGTGGCGAGACGTTGGAGAACCGTCTCGTCGACGGGAACCGCCGACTCGTTGTTGACTTCGATGGACATGTCAGCGCTTTCTGGCGGGGTTCGAGCGTTCGTATTCCGCGCGCTGGCGCTGGGCGTCGAACTTGGTATAGGCGTCGACGATCTGGCCGACGAGGTTGTGCCGCACGACGTCGGCGCTCGTGAGCTCGGCGAACAGGATGTCGTCCATGTCGCCCAGCACGTGCGTGACGAGCTGCAGTCCGCTCGCACCCATCGGCAGGTCGACCTGGGTGATGTCGCCGGTGACGACCATCTTCGAGCCGAAGCCGAGACGGGTGAGGAACATCTTCATCTGCTCGGGAGTCGTGTTCTGCGCCTCGTCGAGGATGATGAACGCGTTGTTGAGGGTGCGACCGCGCATGTAGGCGAGTGGGGCGACCTCGATGGTGCCCGCGGCGAGGAGCTTGGGCACGATCTCCGGGTCCATCATCTCGTTGAGGGCGTCGTAGAGCGGGCGCAGGTATGGGTCGATCTTGTCGTTGAGGCTGCCCGGCAGGAAGCCGAGTCGCTCCCCCGCCTCGACCGCCGGTCGGGTCAGGATGATGCGCTCGACCTCTTTGCGCTGCAGCGCCTGCACGGCCTTCGCCATCGCGAGGTAGGTCTTTCCGGTGCCCGCCGGGCCGATGCCGAACACGATGGTGTTCTCGTCGATGGCGTCGACGTACGACTTCTGGCCCGACGTCTTAGGCCGGATCGTCTTGCCCCGGCTCGTCAGGATCGCCTGGCCGAGGAGGTCGGACGGGGTGCCCGAGTTCTCGCGCAGGATGCGTGCGGACTGGGTGACCTCGGAGTCTTCGAGTTCGACGCCGTTTCGGATCATTCGGATGAGCTCCTCCACCAGCAGGAGTGCCGGCTGCAGTTGGTCGGGACCGCCCTCGACCGAGGGGTCGACGGACAGGGTGATGCGGTTGCCGCGCACGTGCACCGCGACGAGGGGAAACTGCCGCTCGATCGTGTGCAGCAGGCGGTCTTGCGGACCGAGCAGTCGCACCATGGCAACGCCGTCGACTTCGAGCTCGACCCGGTTGAAGGTCGGCTCCGGAATTGTGGTGTCGCTACTGGGCAAGGCTGCCTTCCGATAGATGGCCCCGTGCGTCGGGCGAACCCAGCACGTGAGCGTGAACGTGGAACACGGTTTGGCCGGCGCTCTCGCCGGTGTTGAAGACGAGCCGGAACTCGCCACCCATGTGCTGGGCGGCCAGGTCGCGCGCCACGCCGACCAGCTCTGCGAGGAGCGTCGGGTCGCCCGCCGCGAGCTCGGTGACGTCGCGATACTGCTCGGTCTTGGGGAACACGAGGAGGTGTACCGGCGCTTTCGGTGCGATGTCTTTGATCGCCACGACGGTGTCACTCTCGAACACGATCTCTGCCGGGATCTCGCGCGCGACGATGCGGGTGAAGACGGATGGCTCGGTGCTCGACATACACCCAGCTTAAGCGTTGCGCGTCACCAGCGGCCGAGTTTCGCGTTGAGCACAGCGATTGCGGCGGGACCGGCGGTCGAGGTACGGAGCACGGTGTCGCCGAGTCGCACGAGGGTCGCCCCGGCGGCGGTGAGCGCCTCGAGTTCGTGCGGCGCTATCCCGCCCTCCGGGCCGACGACGAGCACGATGTCCGCGTGATCCGGCTCGAGCGCGCTGAGGGCGATCTCCGCGGTGGGTTCGAGCACGAGCATCCGCACCTCGCTCGCGAGGCGCACGAGCTGGTTCGTCGAGACGAGGTCGAGCACGTCGGGGAGCCATCCGCGGATCGACTGCTTGGTCGCCTCGCGCACGATCGCGGTCCAGCGGTCGTGGCCCTTCGTGACCTTCGCGCCCTCCCAGCGGGAGATCGAGCGTGCGGCCGTCCAAGGGATGACTCCGTCGACGCCGAGCTCCGTCGCGGCCTGCACTGCGAACTCGTCGCGGTCGCCCTTCGCGAGCGCCTGGGCCAGGAAGATCGCGGGTTCGGAGCGCGGCACTTCGGTCACCGCGTCGACCTCGATCGTGAGCTCGGTGTGCTCGGCTGTGACCACCGCTCCCGTGGCGATGAGCCCCCGGCCGTTGCCGATCGACACCCGCTGCCCGACGGCGAGGCGGCTCACCGTGACGGCGTGCCGGGCCTCGGGCCCGTCGATCGTCACGCGAGAACCGACCTCGGCCGAGTCGACGAGTTCGTTGAGATAGAAGTGCGCCATGGGTGAGGGTGTCCGCTCGCGATCAGGCGTGCAGGAAGCGGTCGCGCAGCTTCGCGAAGAGGCCCTGCTGGAACTCGGCAAGGTGCGGTGCCTTCGACTTGTGCATCCCGGCGAACTGGCGGATGACGTCCTGCTCGCGGCCGTTGAGCTTCGTGGGGGTCACCACCTGCACGCCGATCTTGAGGTCGCCACGGCCGCCGCCGCGCAGGCGAGTGACGCCGCGGTCTTTGATCGTGATGATGTCTGCGCTCTGGGTTCCGGGCTTCAGCTCGATGTCGAGTTCGCCGTCGAGGCCGGGCAGCCGCACGCGGGAGCCGAGCACGGCGTCGACCATGCTGACCTCGAGCGTCGCCATGAGGTCGTCGCCGTTGCGGCTATACACCTCGTGGTGGCGCACCTTGATCTCGAGGTAGAGGTCGCCGTTGGCGCCGCCCGCCGGACCGACCTCGCCCTGGGAGGGGAGCTGCAGGCGCAGGCCGGTATCGACGCCCGCGGGGATGTCGACGGTCATCTTGCGCGTCGCGCGGACGCGGCCCTGGCCGGCACACGTCGGGCACGGGCTCGGGATGACGGTGCCGTAGCCGCGGCAGGTGCCGCAGGGGCTCGACGTCATGATATTGCCGAGGAGGCTGCGCACCGCGCGCTGAATCTGGCCGGAGCCGTGGCAGATGTCGCACACGACCGCTCGCGTGCCGGGCGCGCAGCACGAGCCCTGGCACGTGTCGCACAGCACGGCGGTGTTGACCTCGAGGTCGCGCTTCGTGCCGAAGATGACCTCGTCGAGGTCGACCTCGACGCGCAGCAGCGCGTCGCCGCCGCGTTCCTTGCGCGAACGCGGAGCCGCTCCGCTGCCTCCCCCGCCCGGCGCGTTGCCGCCGAAGAACGTCTCGAAGATGTCGCCGAAGCCGCCGAAGCCCTGTGCGCCGCCGAAGCCGGCGCTGCCGCCCTGGTCGTATTCCTGGCGCTGCCTCGGGTCGCTGAGCACGTCGTACGCGTGTGTCACCGACTTGAACCGGTCGGATGCGCTCGGCTCAGGGTTCACGTCGGGGTGGAACTCGCGCGCGAGCTTGCGGTACGCCTTCTTTATCTCTTCCGGCGACGCCGACTTGTCGACGCCGAGTACTTCGTAGTGGTCAGCCACAGTGTGTTGTCAATCCTTTTCGATGGGTCGAACGGCGTCAGTTGTCGCCGAGAAGTCTGGTCAGGTAGCGGGCGACGGCTCGCACCGCCGCCATGTTGTTGGAGTAGTCCATGCGCGTCGGGCCGAGCACCCCGAGTCGTGCGATGCCGCCGCCCGACGATCGGTAGCCGCTCGAGAGGACGGAGGTCTCGCCCAGGCCGAACTCCGCGTTCTCCCGGCCGATCGTGACGGCCACGCCGTGCCGGTCGCCGTCTACCTCACCGAAGAGCTTGAGCAGGGTCACCTGCTCCTCGATGGCCTCGAGGACGGGGAAGATACTCCCGTTGAAGTCCTCCTCGGTACGCACGAGGTTGGCTGCCCCAGCCATGAGGAGTCGCTCCTGGCGGTTCTCCGTAGTCTGCTCGATGAGGCTGGCAACGACCTGCGCGACGAGCCCCTGGCGTTCGGCGGGAAACCGGGTGCCGATAGAGGCAAGTGTGGTCGCGGCGTCCGTGAGGCTGAGTCCGCCGAGTGCGGAATTGAGCTTGCCGCGCAGTTCGGCGAGGAACACCTCGTCGATGTCGTCGGCGAGGTCGACGATGCGCTGCTCGACGCGGCCGGTGTCGGTGATGAACACCGTCATCACGCGCCGGGGCGCGAGCGGCACGATCTCGATGTGGCGCACGTGCGAGCGGACGAGCGTGGGGTACTGCACGAGGGCCACCTGGTGGGTGAGCTGCGACAGCAGGCGCACGGTGCGTGCGAGCACGTCGTCGAGGTCGATCGACCGGTCGAGAAAGGTCTCGATCGCGTGGCGCTGGGCCGAGCTCAGCGGACGGAGATCGGCGAGCTGGTCGACGAAGACGCGATAGCCCTTGTCTGTGGGAACCCGTCCCGACGAGGTGTGCGGGGCGACGATGAGCTCCTCCTCCTCGAGGAGGGCCATGTCGTTGCGGATGGTGGCTGCCGAGACGCCGAACGAGTGACGGTCCACGATCGATTTCGAGCCGACCGGTTCGCGCGACGCGACGTAGTCCTGGACGATCACGCGGAGCACCTCGAGACTGCGATCCGACACCATCCCGACACCTCCCTGCGACCGTTGGCACTCGATTCGATTGACTGCCAATTGTACCGCGACACACCGGCGTGCTGGGATTGCATGCGCTGGTGTCACGCGCTAGCTTGTGGAAGTGCCTGCGTTGTCCTCCGAACGGGGGTGGCCGTGCGCCGCTACCCGAGAGGCACCCTTCTACCGTCATGACTGATGAGCCCGTGAGCCGCGATCGAGTGCGCTCGGCCGGCGACGAGAGACTCTGGGCTTGCTTCTCCCACTTCGGCGGACTGCTCGGCATCGCTCCTCCGCTCGTCATCTTCCTGGTGCTCAAAGACCGGTCGTCGCTCGTGCGGCGGGAGGCCAAGGAGGCGCTCAACTGGCAGATCACGTTCATCATGGGGTACCTCGTTCTGCTGGTGCTCGCCGGTCTCCTGTCCCTCGTGCTCGCCGTCCTGTCGTTCGGCAACGCCGCCCCCGTGCTCACCGCGCTCCCCTTCCTCCTCTACATCGCGAACGCGCTGTTCTCCGTCATGGGCGGGCTGCGCGTCAGCTCGGGCGGCACCTACCGCTACCCGTTCTCCATCCGCCTCGTCCGGTGACCCACATCGAGCCCCGATAACGAGACGATTGCTCTGCTCACCTGTGTTAATGAGCGTCAACTGCTTTAATGGGCGCATGACAGACGCGACCCCTCCCACAGACCCGTACCGCTCGACGCCCCAGCCGCTCAGCGCGAGCGACGAACGACTGTGGTCGACGCTCATCCACATCGGCGGAATCTTCTTCGGATTCATTCCGGCGCTCGTCGGATACCTCGTGCTCAAGGACCGCGGACCCTTCGTGCGTTCGCACACCCTCACGGCACTGAACTTCCAGCTCACGATGCTGATCGCCTACGTGGTCGGATACGTGCTGACGTTCATCCTCATCGGCTTCTTGGTGCTGGCCGCCGTCGGCATCGTCGTGCTCATCTTCAGCATCATCGCCGCGATCGCAGCGAACAAGGGCGAGAACTACAAGTACCCGCTCACCATCGAGTTCATCAAGTAGGCAGCACCCAGGGCGCGGTCGACTCGGGCGCGGTCAACTCGGCCGCGCTCCGCGCCTCACTCCGCAAGGAGCCGTCGCACCACGGCGTCAGCCAACAGCCGCCCTCGCAGGGTCAGCTCGATCGATCCGCGCAGGGCGGCTGCCGCGTTGACGAGCTCGTCGGCGATGAGGCCGGCGACGGCGACGCGGCCCCCCGGCTCGAGCTCACGGATGCTGAGTCCGGAGCGGATGCGGGTGAGCAGGAGCACGCGCTCGACCCGTCGCGTCTCGGCGTCGAGCGTCTCGCGGCCGGCCGCGGGCGAGACCCCGGCGAGGATCCGGTCGGCGTAGGCGGCGGGATGCTTCACATTCCACCAGCGCACACCGCCGACGTGGCTGTGCGCGCCCGGCCCGATGCCCCACCAGTCGTGGCCCTGCCAGTAGGCGAGATTGTGACGTGACTCGTGGTCGGTGTCGCGTGCCCAGTTGCTGACCTCGTACCAGGAGAAGCCTGCTGCGGCGAGCTTTGCGTCGAGCACCTCGTACATGTCGGCCTGCAGGTCGTCGCTCGGCATCGCCACCTCGCCACGGCGTATCTGGCGAGCGAGCTTTGTGCCGTCTTCGACGATGAGCGCGTATGCGGAGAGGTGGTCGGGGTCTTGGGCGAGCGCGGCGTCGAGTGAGGCGTTCCAGTCGTCCAGGGTCTCCCCCGGTGTGCCATAGATGAGGTCGAGGCTCACCTGGAGCCCGGCATCGCGAGCCCATCGAACGACGAGGGGGATCCGCGCAGGGTCGTGCGTCCGTTCGAGCGTCGCGAGCACGTGCGGCACCGCCGACTGCATGCCGAACGAGACGCGGGTGAACCCGGCGTTCTTGAGCGCGAAGAGGTAGTCGCGGTCGACCGAGTCGGGATTCGCCTCGGTGGTGACCTCGGCCCCCGGCGCGAGGCCCCACGCCACGACAATGGCGGCGAGCATGGCCGCGAGATCGGTGACGGGCAGCATCGTGGGCGTTCCGCCGCCGAAGAACACGGTGGACACCTCCCGCTCGGGCAGTCCGGAGGCCTCGAGCACGTGGCTCGCGAGGGCGACCTCCTCGATGGCCTGGCCGGCGTAGTCGCTGCGCTTCGCGCCGCGCAGTTCCTCCGCGGTGTAGGTGTTGAAGTCGCAGTACCCGCATCGCACCCGGCAGAACGGCACGTGCACGTAGATGCCCAGATTGCGGGCGGATGCCGCATCCGTCACCGTCGCGGGAAGCAGTCCGTCGGCGGGTGCCGAGTCGGCGAGGGGAAGGGCGCTGGGCATTGACTCATTCTCCCACCCGGCGAGGCCTGGCGTCGGCGCGCGTCAGTCGCCCCTCGGCAGGAGGTGGAATATCTGGATGTCGCGCCTCGCGGCCTTCTCGCAGTCGCGGTAGTGCGGCCACCGGCGCTCGAGAAGCGGCCACGTCTGCTCTGCCTCCTCCGGCGCGCTTGTCGAGGCCGAGGTTGCTGCCCGGCACCATCGCCGTGCTCAGCTTCCAGCGGCTACCGGTCACCCGGCACACCAGCCGGTCGAGCGGGGTGACGGCTGGCCGCACGAGGTGGCGCGCGGGAGCGCGGCTACTCCATGCCCCCGGCGAGTGCCCGCCCGTAGCGCCGGGTATAGAACGCCTGCGTCATGCGGAGCACCGGTGCAACCATCCACCAGTACCAGGTCGCGGGCCGCGAGAACGCACGCAACACGAGCCACACGGCCCCGTCGGCGGTCTGCTCGACGATGAACGCCTCTTCGCCGTCTTCGGGGTGGCCCGGGAGGGTTCCGTAGGCGAATCCCCGCCTCGTCGGCTCGTCGACGACGTACACGACGCGCGCGGGAGCCTTCACCCGGAAGGGCCAGAAGGGGATGCCGAGCAGCACCGTGTCTCCGGGGGCGATGAGCGGCGTGCCATCCGGGGCGTAGATCGTCTCCCCCGTCGCCGAGGTGTGCGACGGCTTGATCGGCTCGCCCGACTCGTCGAACGTGACGGGGGTGTAGGTGAGCTCGCTCACGTAGTCGGGCGTGTGGCCCGTCTCGACGCGGAATCCGCTGTTCTTCTGCACGACCCAGCTGAGCACCGCCGTCGACGCCCACGCGAACCGGGCGTCGCCGTGACCGATGCGCGTGCGGCGCTCGAGCGGGCGGTATCCGGCGGGCGGGTACTGCAGCAAGTCGGGAGCCTGAGTGGCACCGACCGCGCCGTAGCTCACGGGGCGCGACCAGAGGTCGGCGTCAATCACGAGATCTCACCGTGCCGGGCGTCGGCGAGCCGGTAGTTGCCACAGTGCACGATTCACCCAGCCGCCCAGCTCGGGCTACTTGTCCTTCTTCTTCGCTTCGGTGTCACCGGTGAGCGCGGCGACGAAGGCCTCCTGCGGCACCTCGACGCGACCCACCATCTTCATGCGCTTCTTGCCCTCCTTCTGCTTCTCGAGGAGCTTGCGCTTGCGGGTGATGTCACCGCCGTAGCACTTGGCCAGCACGTCCTTGCGCATGGCGCTGATCGACTCGCGGGCGATGATGCGGGCGCCGATGGCGGCCTGGATCGGCACCTCGAACTGCTGGCGCGGAATGAGCTTCTTGAGGCGCTCCGTCATGAGCACACCGTAGGCGTAGGCCTTGTCGCGGTGAACGATCGCGCTGAACGCGTCGACCGCCTCGCCCTGGAGCAGGATGTCGACCTTCACGAGGTCGGCCTCCTGGTCGCCGATGGGCTCGTAGTCGAGCGACGCGTAGCCGGCCGTCTTGCTCTTGAGCTGGTCGAAGAAGTCGAACACGATCTCGCCGAGCGGCATCGTGTAGTGCAGCTCGACGCGGTCTTCGCCCACGTACTCCATGCCCTGCATCGTGCCGCGGCGGCCCTGGCAGAGCTCCATCACGGTTCCGACGTAGTCCTTCGGGAGCAGGATCGAGGCCTTCACGACGGGCTCGGAGACGGAGGCGATCTTGCCGCCCGGGAACTCGCTCGGGTTGGTCACGGTGACGGTCTTCTTGTCGTCGGTCGTGACCTCGTAGATGACGGATGGCGCGGTCGCGATGAGGTCGATGCCGAATTCGCGCTCGAGCCGTTCGGTGATGATCTCCAGGTGCAGGAGCCCGAGGAACCCGCAGCGGAAGCCGAAGCCGAGGGCGACCGACGTCTCGGGCTCGTAGACGAGCGCGGCATCCGACAGCTTGAGCTTGTCGAGCGCCTCGCGCAGCACGGGGTAGTCAGAGCCGTCGATCGGGTAGAGGCCGGAGAAGACCATGGGCATCGGCTCGGAGTAGCCCTTGAGCGCGACGGTCGCGGGCTTCGCGAACGACGTGACGGTGTCGCCCACCTTGGACAGGCGCACGTCTTTCACGCCCGTGATGAGGTATCCGACCTCGCCGACCCCGAGGCCCTTCGTCGGCGACGGCTCGGGCGAGCTGACGCCGATCTCGAGCACCTCGTGGGCGCTCTTCGTGCTCATCATCATGATCTTCTCGCGTGGAGAGATCTTGCCGTCGATCATGCGCACGTAGGTGATGACGCCGCGGTAGGCGTCGTAGACGGAGTCGAAGATCATGGCGCGCGCGGGAGCGTCGGCGTCGCCCGTCGGGGCGGGAATGAGGCGCGTGGCCTGGTCGAGCAGTTCGGGCACGCCCACACCGGTCTTGCCCGAGACGAGCAGGATGTCCTCCGGCTTGCAGCCGATGAGGCCGACGATCTCCTTGATGTACTTCTCGGGGTCGGCGGCAGGCAGGTCGATCTTGTTGAGGACCGGGATGATGGTGAGGTCGTTCTCGAGCGCCAGGTACAGGTTGGCGAGCGTCTGCGCCTCGATGCCCTGCGCGGCATCGACGAGCAGGATGGCTCCCTCGCACGCGGCGAGGCTGCGCGACACCTCGTACGTGAAGTCGACGTGACCGGGGGTGTCGATCATGTTGAGCGCGTAGGTCTGGCCGTCGAGCTGCCACGGCATGCGCACGGCCTGGCTCTTGATGGTGATGCCGCGCTCGCGTTCGATGTCCATGCGGTCGAGGTACTGCGCACGCATGTCGCGGTCGCTCACGACGCCCGTGATCTGGAGCATCCGATCGGCGAGCGTCGACTTTCCGTGGTCGATGTGGGCGATGATGCAGAAGTTGCGAATGAACGCCGGATCGGTGGAGGCAGGCTCGAGGGCCGTGAGTGCGCGCGGAGACATTTGTGCCATTCTCCCACGAGAGGGGCGTCGCCGGGTGCGGTCGCGCCGGGGCCCCGCGTGGGGGCGCCGAACACGGCGATGTGAGATTCACAACAGATCTTTGCGAAATCCTCGGGAAACCGGCGCTTCGGCTATAGGCTGAGCCGACTCGGTCTCTGAGCCGAACTCTGCTCCCATACGAATGGAACTGTCGTGAAACTGCATCGCATCCTCGCCGCCGCCGGTGGCGTAGCCCTGATTGGCGCTTCGGCGTTCGCATTCGCGGCACCCGCCAACGCCGCCGACATCGTGGCTCCCGCCGCGCCGTTCCCGGCCGAGACTGCCCCGTACGCGGCCGGATGGTTCACGGGCGCCGGCAGCACCGGCACCTCGAGCAGCGACGCGGTGTATGGGCTCACCATCGCCGCCCTCCCGATTCCCACGAGCACCTACCAGGTGCTCAACGGCACTCCCGTGACCGGCGACCTGACCGACCTCGTCGACAGCGCACGCGTGTACGTCACGCGTGGCGTCGCCACGTTCCAGATCCCCGTGTTCGGCGAGCCGGGCGAGGCCGACGAGCAGTTCACGACGCTTCGCCCCGTGGGCGCGACCGTGCCGGGCGCGCCCTTCTTCGACCAGTCCGCCGCCTGGACCACGAGCCAGCAGCTCGGCGCCTACGCCCCGGGCGCGACGGCGACGCTCGCCGAGTTCGAGGCGGCTCTCGACGACGGAGCCGCCGGCTACGAGATCCTCGGCTTCGGCGCAGCGGTCGGCAACGGCCAGACGGGCTCGATCTCGCAGATCATGTTCGCCGGCAACACGCACCTGTTCCGCGCGGCACCCACGGGGACCCAGTCGGCGACGACCGTGACGCAGCAGCAGTTCGACGCCACCGGAGTCACGTTCACGCTGTCCGGCTTCGTGCCGAACGAGCGCGTCATCACCTCGGGTCGCAGCGACTTCGGCGCCGGCATCATCTCCGAGGACGGCGTTGCCGACGTCAACGGCAACTTCACATTCACGGTCAAGGGTTCGCCGGACTTCGTCACCGAGCCCGGAGCGAACTTCTCCGCCGCCTTCGGTGGCGACAGCGGGTTCTTCATCGAGTTCCCGTTCCAGATCACCGCGAACCCGCCCGCCGCCGCCCCCGCCGCAACCTCGGCAGCCCCGCGCCTCGCCGCGACCGGCACCGACCTCACGGGCGGCGTTATCGCCGCCGGCGTGCTGCTGCTCGCCGGCTCCGCGCTCGGCGTCGTCGCACTGCGTCGCCGCTCCGCGAAGGCGTAGCACCAACGACGTCCGGGGGGCTCGAGACCGACAGGTCTCGAGCCCCTCGGTCGTTCAACCGGTGCCCGCACCGCGAGGGCGTGGCCGGCCCGTTTGCGGCGGTAGCCGATGACGCCGACGACGATCGCGGCGATGGGAACGAGGAACGTCTGGCCGAGGAGCAACCACGTCAACCCGAAGATGAAGGCGATGTCGCTGAGGTTCTTCGCGTCGGAGGAGACCGCGGTCGCCGCGGCGGGGAGTGTGCCGGTGTCGGGAAGCGTCTGAGAGGTGATGCCTCAAGGCTAGGAACGCGGCATCCGCCCCGCCAGCCGGGAAACCCCCGACATTCGCCTCAGGGCAGGGTCGAGGCAGGCACGACCGGCGACGGCCGCCCGGTGATGTCGCGCACCGCGCCCTCGAGGTCGGGATGCTCGAACTCGAACCCGTCCGCCTCGAGCCGGGTCGGCAGCACCCAGCGGCTCTTGAGCAGCAGTTCGGTCTCGGTGTGGATGAGCACGGCGCCGACCTCGAGCATCCAGCGGTGGAGCGGCACCCCGATCCGCACACCGAGCACCCGGCGGAGCGTCGCCATGAGCTCGCGGTTGGGCACCGGATGCGGTGCCGCGACGTTGATCGGACCCTCGATGTCGGGCCGCTGCTCGAGAAAACGGATGGCGCGGTAGACGTCGTCGATGTGCACCCACGAGAACATCTGCCGGGCGCCGCGCGTCTTGCCGCCGAACTGCGCACCGCCGAGCCCGACCCGCGTGAGCGCCAGGAGCGGCGTGAGCGCCGAACCGTCGCCGAGCACGATCGCCATGCGCAGCGCGACCTGGCGCACGCCGGCACGGGAGTGGGCGAAGAACTCGCGCTCCCACGCCGTGGCGACGTTGACGGAGAAGCCGTTGCCGACCTGGCCGTCTTCGTCGGTCATCGGGCGGTCGTCGGCGTGGCGGTAGATCGTCGCGGTGCTCGAGTTGAGCCACAGCGCCGGCGGGCTCTGCACGGCCTCGACGGCGCGCCCCAGCTCCGCGGTCGTGAGGAGGCGCGAGCTGAAGATCGCCGCACGGTTCTTCTCCGTGTAGCGCGTGTTCACGTTCTTGCCCGCGAGGTTGAGCAGCAGGTCGGCGCCGTCGATCGCGGCCCGCAGCGCAAGGGTGTCACCCCAGCGGACGTCGGAGCCCGACCGCCCGACGGTGACGACCGTGTCGCCGTCGGCGCGGAAGCGGCGCGCGAAGTACTGCCCCATGAAACCGCTCGCCCCCGCGATCACGACGCGTCGACCGGTCACAGCGCTGCTCCGGCCGGCGCGTCACCCGGTGCCGGGATGCGGCCGAGTCCCTCGAGCAGTTCCGCTTCGTCGAGGGCGAGGCAGACGCGGATCCAGCCCTCGCCAGACCGCCCGAACGCGCTCCCGGGCGCCACGGCGACACGCTTCTCGAGAAGGAAGCCCTCCGCCCACGTCGCGACGTCGCCCGCACTCACGTGCCCCACATCGATCCAGAGATAGAACGCCCCGGTCGGCGGCAGGTAGCGGATGCCGCGGCGATCGAGCTGCGCGGTGGCGGCGATGAGGTTCGCCCGGTAATGGGCCTTCGCGGCCGCGACCGGCGAGTGGTCGCCCGTGATGGCGGCGACGGCCGCGAACTGCGCGGGTGTGCTGACGCAGCTGATCGTCGCCTCCTGCACCGACCGCATCGTGGCCGCGAGCCCGGGAGGCGTCACGAGGTAGCCGACGCGGACGCCCGTCATCGCGTAGGTCTTGGAGAGGGAGAAGGCGGTGAACACGCGGTTGTCGGCGTCGAGGCTCGCGATGCTCACGTGCTTCTCGCCGTAGGTGAAGTACTCGTAGACCTCGTCGCTGATGATCCACAGGTCGTGGCGACGCGCGAAGTCGAGCAGTTCGCGCAGCACGCGCTCGGGGAAGATCGAGCCGAGCGGGTTCGACGGCGAGTTGACGATGAGAACGCGGGTGCGGTCGGTGACGAGACGCTCGAGCTCGTCGATGTCGGGCAGGAAACCACGCTCGGGGGCGAGCGGGTAGGGGATCGGGTGGGCGTCCAGCATCCGCACCCCCATCGTGAACGTCGTGTACCCGGGGTCGGGGATGAGCACCTCGTCGCCGGCCGCGAGCGTGAGCGTCATGGCCTGGTAGAGGGCCTGCGTCGCGCCGACCGTCACCCAGACCCGCTCGACGTCGACGAACATGTTGTTCTCACGCTGGAGCTTGTCGACGATCGCGGCCCGCAGCGGGGCTATGCCGCCGTTCGGCGTGTAGTTGGTCGCATCGGTGTCCCAGGCGTGCTTCGCCGCATCGGCGATGTGACCCGCGACCGCGACATCCGGTTCGCCGATGACGAGCGAGATGATCCCGTCGAGCTTCGTGGACATCTCGAAGATGTGACGGATGCCGGAGCCCGGGACCGTATCGATGTGCGGGGCGAGGTGCGGCATGCACTCAGGCTATTACGCTTGCGCCATGACCGGTTCAGCGAGCCCGCCCACGACGGTGGTGCTGGTACACGGCCTCCGTACGAGCCACACCATGTGGCGTCACCAGGTGCTCGCGCTCGAGGGGCGCGGCTTCCGGGTCATCGCTCCCGACCTGCCGGGGCACGGCTCGCGAATGGACGAGCGCTTCACACTCGAGAGCGGCGTCGCGACGGTCGACGACGCCGTCGCCCGGGCGGACGGCGACGTGTTCCTGTGCGGGTTCTCTCTCGGCGGATACCTCGCTGCACACTGGGCGGCCGAGGAGCCCCGCGGTGTGACCGGCATCCTCGCTGCGAGCTGCGGCACGCAACCCTCCCGGGTGATCCTCGACGGATGGCGCGTCGGAGCGGCCGCGATCCACCGGTTTCCCGATCGAGGTCTCTCACTCAACAACACCCTCGTGCGGCTCACGATCCGCGATCCGGAGCTGGCGAACGACGTCATCTCCGGCGGGGTGGCGCTCGAGGTCATGCAGGACGTGCTGCGCGAGCTCCGCGGCATCCGGATGGTGCAGGCCCTCTCCCGCATCGACGTGCCGGTGTGGCTCGTCAACGGCACGCTCGACCACATCCGCCTGCAGGAGCGCCGATTCCTCGCCGCGACCCGCCGGGGCACCCTCGTGCGGATCCCGCGCGCGACCCACATGGTGAGCCTCGCCCAGCCCGTCGCCTTCACGGAGGTGCTGCTCGAGGCGATACAGTCGTCGGCGTCGGCGGAGCGACGTTGACGGGGCGTTGATTGCTCGATTCGTTCGATAACTGGTAACGTTGCCTGTTGGCTTCCGTGCAACCCTCTATTGCATATGAGCGGCCGAGGATGGAGAACTGGTTCTCGTGCTCGACCGCCTCGCAGGGCGCATCTCGCCGGATGGCTCCTGCAGATTCTCTTACACCGTCAGATCTACAACAAGAAGGTAAATTTCGTGGCAAACATCAAGTCGCAGATCAAGCGCATCGGCACCAACAAGAAGTCGCAGGACCGCAACAAGGCCGTCAAGAGCGAGGTCAAGACCGCGATCCGCAGCGTTCGCGCCGCGGTCACCGCTGGCGACAAGGACCTCGCAGTCGCGACGCTCCTCGTCGCAGCGAAGAAGCTCGACAAGGCCGCCAGCAAGGGCGTCATCCACAAGAACCAGGCCGCCAACAAGAAGTCGGCCATCGCCAAGCAGGTCGCAGCGCTCTAAGCGTCCGGTTTCCGAAAGCCCCCTCCGCGAACGCGGAGGGGGCTTTTTGCTGCGCGGTGGAGCTAGGGGAATCGCGCCAGCCAATCCGCGACCCCAGCGCCGAGCGAGCCTGCGAGCGAGGCGGCAACGTTCGCCGCTGGGTCTCGATAGCGGCCGTCGACGGCCTTACGCGACCGGCGGTCCTGTCAGCTCCCGCCGCGCCTCGCGACGATGCCCACCATGCGTTCGAGGGCGTACACCGGGTCGCGCCCGCCGCCCTTGATCTGCGCGTCGGTGTCGGCGAGCAGCTCGATCGAACGACCGAGGCCGTCGTCACTCCACCCCTGCAGGTCTTTGCGGGCGCGATTGACCTGCCACGGGGCGAGACCGAACTGCTGCGCCAGCTGCGCGTCGCTTCCGCGCACGTTGTAGAGCTTCGCCATGGTGCGAAGCTTCGAGGCGAACGCCGCGAGCATCGGCACGGGATCGGCCCCCGACGCGAGCGCGTGGCGGAGGAGCAGCAGCGCCTCGCCGTTGCGGCCGGCGATCGCGGCATCCGCCACTTTGAAGGCGGTCGTCTCGACGCGGCCCGAATAGTACTTCTCGACCGTGACCTCGGTGATCTCCTCGCTCGCGTCGGCGAGCAGCTGCTGGCACGCGCTCGCGAGCTCGGCGAGGTCGTCGGCGAAGGCCGACACGAGGGCGCGCAGTGCGCCCGGCGTCACCCTGCGCCCCGCCGCCTGGAACTCGGCCGCCGCGAATTCGAGCTTCTCCGAGTCTTTCTTGAGGTCGGCGCAGACGATCTCGATGCCGTTGCCCAAGCCGCCGCGGATGGCGTCGAGCATGCGCTTGCCGCGCACTCCCCCGGCGTGGCGCAGCACGAGATAGCAGTCGTCTGCCGGGTGCTCGAGGTAGCTCAGCACCTCGGTCATGAACGCGTCGGTGCACTTCTCGACACCGGTGACGCGGATGAAGCGAGGCTCGGCGAACAGCGACGGGCTCGCGAGCGTCACGAGCTCGCCGGGCGCGTAGCGGTCGGCCTCGATGTCGCCGAGTTCGAGGCTCGGGTCTTCGACGCGGAGGGTGTCGCGGAGTAGACGGATGGCGCGATCGGCGAGGAAGCCCTCGGTGCCCGACACCAGCACCACCCGGGCCGGGCGCACCGCGTGCCACGGGAGTTGGGGGATGGCGACCTTGGCCTTGCCGGCCGCGGCGGGTCTGGCTGCCACTGTGCTCCCTCTGATCGAATCGTTCCCAGCCTAATCGCGCGCGCCGACGCGAGTCGCCGCCGCACGCCACTCGGCGACTTCGCCGGGTGCACCGCCCGGGGAGAGCAGCACGAGCCCGTCGGTGTCGGTGCGCACCGCCGTCGTGCCGATGCCCGCGAGCAGGTCGAGCAGGCGGTCGGTCGGATGCCCGTAGGTGTTGTCGGCGCCCACCGAGATGACGCCGACCGTGGCCGAGGCGCTCTCGTACATGCGCGGCGACTGGTCGGCGGAGCCGTGGTGGCTGACCTTGACCACGTCGACGCGCGGTACGGGGCCGGCCGCGAGAACGCGCTCTTGGCCGTGCTCGCCGAGGTCTCCGAGGAAGAGCGAGCTGAGGCATCCGCCGGCGCACGTGCCCGCCGGGTCGAACGCGATTGTCACGCTCGCGTCATTGCCCGGTTCGACACCGCCGACGGTCTCTCCCGTTTGCCACGGTCTTCCGCCCGGCCCGGCGCGCGGCCACAGGACGCGCCACCTCAGCTCGCCGAGCACGCCGGAATCGCCGCGACGAACGCGCTCGACCGCGGCTCCGCCGTCGATGAGTCGCTTCACGAGGCGCTCGTCCGTGGCGTTCGCCGAGGGCCCGAGCAGCACCCGGTCGCTCCTGCCGACGACGGCCTCTGTTCCGCCGACGTGGTCGAGGTCGAAGTGGCTCAGCACCAGGAGGTCGATGCGCCCGATGCCGAGGGTCTCGAGGCACGAGCGGAGCAGCGCCGTATCGGGACCGGTGTCGACGAGCGCGACCAGCCCGGCGCTGCGCACGAGCACGGCGTCGCCCTGGCCGATCTCGCAGACCGCGATCTGCCAGTCGGCCGGCATGGAGAGCCGACGCGACAGCCGATCGCCCGTCGCCGCTCCCGCGAGACCCGCCAGCACAGCGAGGGCGACGACGGCCGCGAGCACACGGGTGCGCCGTCGGACCGGGCCGAGCGCTGCCACGAGCAGGAGCACGGTGGGAACCGCCATCGACACGACCCCGCCGAGACCGCCGGGCCACGGGATGGCGGCTCCCGGCAGCCGCGCGCAGAGGGCGGCGACCGCGGCGATCCATGCCGCGGGAAGCCAGGCCGCCGCCGCGAGCAGCTGGCCGAGAGGCGGAGCGACGGGCAGCAGCACGCACGACAGCAGGCCGATCACCGTGGCGACGGGGGCGGCCGGCTCGGCGAGCACGTTGGCGAGCACGCCGTAGAGCGGCAGCGTCGGGTTGAGCAGGATGAGCAGCGGCTGGCAGGCCAGTTGGGCGGCGAGGGGCACCGCGACGACCACGGCGACCGCCCGTGGCAGCAGACCCGACAGGAGGCGCGTGAGCGGCCCGGCGAGCACCAGCAGCCCGCCCGTGGCGAGCACCGACAGTGAGAAGCCGTAGTCGCGGGCCAACCACGGCTGTCCGGTGAGCACGACCACGACCGCGAGACCCAGCACCGGGACGCCGCGGACGGGGCGCCCGCCGAGCATCGCGAGCAGGACGATGGTCGCCATCACGGCCGCCCGCACGACGCTCGCTTGAGGCGTCACGAGCACGACGAATGCCGCGAGCACGACGACGGATGCCGCGATCCGTGCCCGTCGCCCGAGACCCGCCGCGCCGCCCAGCAGCATGATGAGGCCGACGACGACCGCGCAGTTCGCCCCCGACACGGCCGTCAGGTGGCTCAACGAGCTCGCCTTCATCGCGGTGTCGAGGTTCGCGCTCACCGCCGCGGTGTCGCCGATCGCGAGGCCGGGCAGCAGGTCGCCGCCGTCGCCCGGGAGGCGCGAGGCCGCGGTCGCGAATCCGGCCCGCAGGCCGTTCGCCCAGTCGAGGAACCACGGAGGATCGGCGACGACCCGAGCGGAGCCCGAGGCGAAGACGAGGAACGCCACGTCGCCGCCCGGCCGGGCCTCCTCGAGGGTGCCCCGCACCACGAGATGGGCGCCGATGCCGGTCCGTCCCGGCGGCGGTTGCGCGAACACGAGCGCCGGCACACCCACGCGCACCGCGGCGGCAGGGCCGGACCCCACGCCGGCGGCCGACGCCGCCGTGATGGTCGCGCCGAACGGGGGCGTCCGCGGTGGACCGGTGCCGCGCGGGCGGGACGACGCTGAGCTCGGAGCGGACGGCTGCGCGGTCGTGGGCGCTCCGTCGGCGACGGAACCGTCGTCCGATCCGGGCGAGTCGTCGAAGACGAGCGTCGAACTGGTGACCACCTCGAGAGTGACGAGCCGACCGGTCGACGCCGCGTCGACGAGCACCTGCGGACGACGCGCGGGCGCCTGCACCGCGACGGCCGTCGCCACGAGGGCCGCGGCGACCGAGCACACAGCGACGGTCACGAGGGTTGCGTGCGCTCGACCGGTGCGCACCGAGCGGCGAAGCAGCCATCCCCCGGCGAGGAGCGCCCCGCCGACGCACCACAGGGCGAACGCGACCACCGCGCCCGCCGGGGGCCGGCCCACAAGGATCGCGGCCGCGGCCCATGCCGACGCGGCCGGCGCCGCGAGCCGCAGGTCGATCGCCGCTCCCCTGATGCTCATAGCGTCACAAGCTCCCGGAGCGAATCGAACGTCTTGTCGCCCACACCCGACACGTTCATGAGGTCTTCGATCGACGCGAAACGCCCGTTCGCCTCCCGCCACGCGATGATGCGCTCCGCCATCGCGGGCCCGACCCGCGGCAGCGTCTCGAGCGCCGCGGCATCCGCGGTGTTGATGTTCACCTTGCCGGGAACCGTGGCCCCGCCTCCCGCGACGCCACTCACGGCGGGCGCCTGCGCCTGGCCGACAACCGGCACGGCGATCTGCTCACCGTCGGTGACAAAGCGGGCGAGGTTGAGTTGCGTCCGATCGGCCTCGGCGGTGAATCCGCCCGCCGCGGCGACGGCGTCGACGGCCCGGTCGCCCTCGTGCAACTCGTAGAGCCCGGGCCGGTTCACCGCACCCAGGATGTGAACGTAGATGCCCGGCCCCCCGGCGGCGGTCGGCGGGGAGCTGGCGGCCGGGGCGGCACCGGTGGCGGAACCGGGCAGCACCGTGAGAGTCTCACCCCGAGGAGCGAGCGCCGAGAACAGAACCGCGCACGCGACCGCCGCGGCGAGCAGCACGACGCCCGCCCCGAGCCCGATGCGCAGGCGCGACCGGGCGGGGGCAGCATCCGCGGGGTCGCTCATGGGTCGACGCTAGGCGGGCGACGCCCCTCGGAACGGACGGAGAGGGACCCGGTGCGCGCTGCGGCCCGACCGCCGCTTGTGGAGGGCAGGGGAGCCGCGAGCAGGCGCGGTGCCGCCGCCTACTTGGTCGAGATCGAGACCACGCGAGGCGCGCGAACCACGATCTTCACGATCTCCGCGTCGCCGACCGAGCGGATGACCGCGGCCGACGCCCGGGCGAGCACCTCGAGGTCTTCGCCGCTGATCTTCGGCGACACCTCGATCTTGTCGCGCACCTTGCCGTTGACCTGCACGATCGCCGTCACGGAGTCTTCCACGAGCAGCGTCGGGTCGGCCTTCCGCCAGCGCGTGAGGGCGACGGTCGGCTCGTAGCCGAGGCGCTCCCACATCTCCTCCGCGGTGTACGGGGCGAAGAGACTCAGCGCGACGGCGATGACCTCCGTCGCTTCGCGCACGGCGGCGTCGGCCGGGCCGGCGCCGGTGTCGATCGCCTTGCGCGTCGCGTTAACGAGTTCCATGATGCGCGCGACGAGCACGTTGAACTTGAACGACTCGACGAGTCCCGGTCCCTCGGCGAGCAGCCGGTGCGTCTGGCGACGTAGGCCGACGTCGCCGCTCTTCCACTCGACGTCGGGCGACGACGTGACGTCACCCGACAGACGCCAGGCACGCTTGAGGAACTTCGCGGATGCCGCGGGCGAGACATCCGCCCAGTCGATGTCGTCTTCGGGTGGCCCCGCGAACGCCATCGTCAGGCGGATCGCGTCGACGCCGTGCTCGTCGAGCTGCTCGGCGAGCTTGACGATGTTGCCCTTGCTCTTCGACATGGCCGAGCCGTCCATGAGCACCATGCCCTGGTTGAGCAGGGCGCTGAAGGGCTCGGTGAAGGAGACATACCCGAGGTCGAAGAGCACTTTGGTGATGAAGCGCGCGTAGAGGAGGTGCAGGATCGCGTGCGTGACACCGCCGACGTACTGGTCGACGGGTGCCCATTTCTCGGCATCCTTCGGGTCGAAGGCCCGGCCCTCGTCATTCGGATTGAGGAAGCGCAGGAAGTACCACGAGCTGTCGACGAACGTGTCCATGGTGTCTGGATCGCGCAGGGCATCGCTGCCGTCACGCGGGTCGGCGACGTTGACCCAGTCGGATGCGGCACCCAACGGGCTCTGCCCCTTGGGCTGCAGGTCGAGACCGGCCGACGGTGGCAGCACCACGGGCAGCTGGTCTTCCGGAACCGGAACGAGCTCGCCGTCGGCGCCGTGGATGATGGGGATGGGGGTTCCCCAGTACCGCTGCCGGCTGATCAGCCAGTCGCGCAGGCGGTAGGTCTTCGACGCGCGGCCGCTGCCGGTCGACTCGAGGAGCTCGATGGCCTTCTTGATCGCGTTGCCGCGGCTGAGCCCGTCGAGCGGGCCGGAGTTGATCATGCGCCCCTCCCCATGCAGCGCCTCGCCGGTCTCGGCGGGCGCCAGTGGGGGCAGCTCCTCGGGCAGGATGGCAACACCGTTCTCGTCGAGCTCGAGCACGGGGATCGACGTGGTGACGGGCGCGTTCGTGTCGACCACGACGACGACGGGCAGGTCGAACTTGAGCGCGAAGTCGAGGTCACGCTGGTCGTGCGCCGGAACCGCCATGACCGCGCCGTGACCGTAGTCGGCGAGCACGTAGTCGGCGGCCCAGATCGGGATGCGCTCCTTCGTCACGGGGTTGACCGCGAACCGACGCAGCGGAACGCCGGTCTTCTCCCTCGTCGCATCCTGTCGCTCGATCTCGGTGTTCTTCTGGATCTGCTCGAGGTAGGCGGCGAAGTTGGCCTGCGTCTCCTCGGACCCGGTCGAGACGAGCTCGGCGGCGAGGTCGGAGTCGGGAGCCACCACCATGAAGGTCGCGCCGAAGAGCGTGTCGGGGCGCGTGGTGAACACGGTGACGGGCTCGTCGCGTCCCTCGATCACGAAGTCGACGTCGGCTCCGACCGAGCGGCCGATCCAGTTGCGCTGCATCGCGATGACCTTGCTCGGCCATTTGCCCTCGAGCTGGTTGAGGTCATCGAGCAGGCGGTCGGCGTAGTCGGTGATCTTGAGGTACCACTGCGTCTTCTTCTTCTTGACCACGACCGCGCCGGAGCGCTCGCTCGTGCCGTCGGCAAGCACCTGCTCGTTGGCGAGTACGGTCTGGTCCACCGGATCCCAGTTGACCCAGGAGTCCTTGCGGTAGGCAAGGCCCTTCTTGAACATCTGCAGGAACAGCCACTGGTTCCATTTGTAGTACTCGGGGTCGCTCGTGTGCAGCACACGCTCCCAGTCGAAGGAGGCGGCGTACCGCTTCATCGAGACCTTCTGCTGCTCGATGTTGGCGTAGGTCCACTCGCGCGGGTCGATTCCGCGCTTGATCGCAGCGTTCTCGGCGGGCAGTCCGAAGGAGTCCCAGCCGATGGGGTGCAGCACGTTGAACCCCTGCATCCGCCAGTAGCGCGCGATGACGTCGCCGAGCGCGTACGCCTCCGCATGGCCCATGTGGAGGTCGCCCGACGGGTACGGGAACATGTCGAGCACGTACTTGCGCGGTCGCTTGTCGTCGCTCGTGTTCGTTGCGAACGGCTTCAGTCGCTCCCACACCGGCTGCCACTTGTTCTGGATGGCGGCGATGTCGTACTCGGGTGCGTCGTCGGGGTACTCGTGTGCCACGTAGGTCTCAATTCATTGCGGGGATCGGCGGCCAGATGCGCGGGGCGGCCAGAGCCAAGATTAGCGAACCTCGAGCGAGCCCGTTGGTCGGCGGGGCCCCGTCGGGCGCTCTCGTGCCGGTGGGCGGTCGCTCTTGTGCTCGAGGCACGGTCGTAGCACCGTGGATGCTGCGGCCGCGGTCAACCGTGGCACCACGGCATCCGGCCGTGTTCGCGCGCTGCTACGCGCCGGGAGGCGCCGCGTTCGAGCCGTGCGTGAATGCGCCGGTGCGGCTCTCGTGGCTCGAGCACCGCACCTATCTCGGCATCGTGGAGAAGGCCGAGCCGCCCCGTCCCCCTCGTCGAGTTCGGGCTCGGGCGTCGTGCGGCTCAGGCGCCGAGGACGGCCAGCAACGCGGCGGCCTTGAGGTGCATCTCGTCGAGCTCGTCGGCGGGCACCGACAGCGCGGTGATGCCGCCGCCCGTGCCGAGGCTCGCCCCGCGGTCGTCGATGACGATCGAGCGGATGACCATCGCGAGATCCACGCGACCGTCCAGGCCGAAGTAGCCGAACGACCCCGCGTAGATGCCTCGTGCCCGGTGCTCCAGCCGGTCGAGGATGTGGGTGGCGCTGCGTTTCGGGGCGCCCGTCATCGACCCGGCGGGGAAGCAGGCCCTGACCGCGTCGACGGCGTCGAGCCCCGGGGCGAGGGTGCCCCGCACCGTGCTGACGAGCTGGTGCACGTGGCGGTATGTCTCGACCGCGAACAGGGCGGGCACGACGACCGTGCCGAGTGCGCTCACGCGGCCGATGTCATTGCGCATGAGGTCGACGATCATCAGGTTCTCGGCGCGCTCCTTGTCGCTCGCCAGCAGCTCGGCCCGCAGCTCGGCGTCCTCCGCCGGCGACGCCCCGCGCCGACGGGTGCCCTTGATGGGACGCGACTCCACGACCCCGTCCGGGCTCACGGTGAGAAACTGCTCCGGCGACGCGCTGAGGAGCGCGACCCCGCCGATGCGCAGCAGTCCGCCGTGGTGCGCGGGGCTCGAGGCGCGGAGCTCGAGGTAGGTGGCGAACGGATCGAATGCCCCCTCGACGCTCGCCTCGGTCGTGAGGCACAACTGGTACGCGTCGCCGGCATGGATGGCGCGCTGGCACGCCTCGATCATCCCGAGGTACTCGTCGTCGCTGTAGGCCCAGGTCGCCGTGGCGGGTGCGGTCGCGCTAGCGGGTGCGGCCTCCGAGGCAGGCTCGGTGCGAAGCATCCGCCCCGTCCCGGCCAGCGCCTCGACCACCCGCTGCCGCCAGTCGAGCAGTTCGTCCGACCAGCCCGTGCCGAGCGCGAGCAGCGTCACCTCGCCCGAGTCGTGGTCGAAGGCGAGCGCTCGATCCACGAACATGAACGCCGACGTCGGGTAGCGGGACGCGCGGTGCACGGGCACGCCCATGGTCGCGGCGCGCAACTCGTAGCCCAGCCAGCCGACCCATCCGAGCGCGAACCCGTCGGCTGCGGCATCCGCCACCCGGTTGTCGGCGAGCCCGGTGCGCAACCGGTCGAGCACATCATCGCCGGTGATCACGGACGAGCCGGCGCCGAGGTAACTCGTGCCGGTGCCCTGGCCGCTATCGAGCCAGAAGCTCGAGGTCTCGTCGGCGAGCAGCGCCGACCAGGCCACGGCCGGGTCGATCCAGTGGCCGAGCGGATGGCGCAGCACGCGTGCGGGCGGAACGTCGTCGGGGCGCATACCCTGAGTTTATGAGTTCACCGGCAGCGCCCTCCTCCGCCATCTACCGATGGCGCGGCGGCAGGCTGGAGCCGCTCGACTACTGCGACATGGCCGAGGTGACCGTACAGGTCGCCGACTCGTGGCTCGTCTCCGAGGGGCGCACCCTCGCGCTCGGACTGCACCGGTCGCGCTTTCTCGGGTCGGTGACGATGCCCGCCGACGCGTCTGAGTTCTGGGATGCGGCGGTCGCCGCGATCCCGCGATCGGGCGACTGGTTTCCGCGCGTCGAGCTGCAGTCGCGGTCGGGCGCCGCGCAGCTCGTGTTCCGCCTGCGGGGTGCGCCGACCCGCACGCGATCGGTCGTCGTCGCCACGCACGCCGGCGCCGACCCGCGCACCCGGCCGCTCGTGAAGGGACCCGACCTCGAGAGCATGCTGCGCGCGCGCACCGCCGTGCAGCCGCTCGGCGCCGAGGAGGCGGTCATCCTCTCCCCCGACGGCTACGTCGTGGAGGGCGCCTACAGTGCCATGGTCTGGTGGCGCGGAAGCATCCTGTGCGCGCCCGCCCTCGACCTCGAACGCGTCGACAGTGTCACGGCCCGCTCCCTCATGGGGCTCGCGACGGCGCTCGGAACGGAGATCTACCACGAGGCGGTCACGCCCGCCGAGCTGGACGGCACCGAGCTGTGGGCGCTGAGCGCCCTGCACGGGCCGCGGATCGTCACCTCCTGGGTGGACGGTCCCGGCCTCGCCGAGCTGCCCGGACGCCTCGAGCAGTGGCGCACGCGGCTGGGGGCGCTGCCGCACCCCATCGGCTGAGTCCGCCCGGCGCCCGTCGCCCGCCCGCCCGCCGCCCCGCATTTCGGAAATTCAGGAGATCGCGGCGGCGACCGCCGCGCAACCGCACACGCGCGCGGGTTCCCCTGTGCGCGGCGCGCCGATCTCCTGAATTTCCGGTGGATGGCGCGGGGCTCGACCGTTCGCGGCCGGGAAGCGCACGACCTACCCGCGCGCGCACCGCGGCCGCGGCATCCCGCCGACGAAACCTTCGGAAATTCAGGAGATCGCGGCGCCGACAGCCGCGCAACCGCACACGCGCGCGGGTTCATCTGCGTCCGGGTGCCCGAAGTCCTGAATTTCCGAAAAAGCGCGTGAGCGGAGACCCGAGCGGCGCGCGGGCGTCAGGGCAGCCGCAGGGTCGACGTGACGAAGGCGCTGTCGACCGGTGTGTGTGAGATGACGATCACGGCGCGGTGGGCGCTAGCGGCGCCGCGCAGCAGGTCGGCCATGAGCGCGTCGGCGCGGTCGACGTCCACGTTGGCGGTCGGCTCGTCGAGCACCAGCACGGGGAACTCGGCGAGCAGGGCCCGTGCGAGCGCGATCCGCTGCGCCTGACCGCCCGAGACGAGCGACCCCCGCTCGCCCACCGGAGCGTCCAGCCCGCCGCGCGAGACGACCCACTCCGCGAGGCCGACCGAGTCGAGGGCGGCCAGGAGGTCGTCGTCCGTCGCGTCGTCGCGGGCGAACAGCAGGTTCTGGCGGATGCTGTCGTCGAACAGGTGCGGTGACTGCTCGCACAGCCCGACCACCGTGCGCACGGCGTCGGGATGAAGCGTGCGCACGTCCACGCCGCCGAGCGTGTAGCCGCCCCCGTGCTCGAGGAACCGCACGAGCACGTGCGCGAGGGTCGTCTTGCCGGCTCCGCTCTCCCCCGTGACGAGGAGGCAGTCGCCCGGGCGCACTGTCACCGATACAGCGCGCAGCGCCGGAGCATCCGCATCCGGCCAGCGGGCGGACACCCGGTCGAGCACGAGCTCGAACGGCCCGGCCGGAAGGGAGGCAGGCCGCGCGGGGGCGACGGGGATCTCGTCCGGCACCTCGACAGGGACGACGGATGCGACGCGTCGAGCGCTCACCCGCACCTGGCGCCACACCCCGACCGCGAGCGGCACCATGCCGAACGCCTCGAACACGGCGATAGGGACGAGCACGACCAGGGCGAGTGCCGGGCCGCTGATATCGTCGGCTGCGAAGGCCGGCACTCCGACGACGACCGCGCCGATCATCGCCGCACCGCTGAGCAGCGACACGGCACCGGCGACCACGCCGGCGCCCAGCGACTGCCGCAGCTGGGCGGTGCGCAAGCGCTCGTCGGCCTGCGCGATCTCGCGTTCGCGCTCGGCGGTGGCGCCGAAGGCGGCGAGCACGTCGAGCCGGGAGACGAAGTCGAGCACGAGCTGGGCGAGCTCGGCACGCAACGGAGCCACCTCGCGGTCGGTCCGCGCGGTGATGGCGCTGTGCACGAGCGTGCCGACGACGGCGGCGACGAGAAGGGTGATCGCCAGCACGAGCCCGGCACCCGGCAGCACGATCGACACCGTCAGCACGCTCAGCATCGCCACGACGAGCGAGGTGGCGAGCGGCTGTACGACGCGCAGCGGCAGGTCTTGCAGGCGGTCGACGTCGGAGACGAGCCTCGTGAGCAGATCACCGCGGCGTGTTCCGCGCAGCCCGTCGGGGGCGACGGGGATGAGGCGGCGGAAGATGCCCGTACGCAGGGTCGCGAGCGTGCGGAACGCCGCATCGTGGCTCGCGAGCCGTTCGACGTAGCGGAAGAAGGCGCGTCCGAGCGCGAACGCCCGAACACCGACGATGGCAAACCCGAGGAAGAGGATCGGCGGCTGTTCGGAGGCGCGCGTGATGAGCCACGCCGACACCGCGAGGAGTGCGACGGCGCTGCCCGACGCGAGGATGCCGAGCATCAGCCCGGGCGCAAACCGGCGCGCGGAGGGCTGCGCGAGCCGCAGCACCGCGGCGGTGTCGACCGCGGCGCCGGCCGCAGCATCCGCGGCGCCGTCGACGCCCCTCGACGCGACACTCCCGCTCACGGCGCCACCCCGACCCTCGGACGCAGCTCGAGCACGGAGTCGGCTGCCTCGAGAATCGCGACGCGATGGCTTACCACGACGACCGCGACGCCCGATGCGGCGAGGCGGTGGAATCCACGGATCAACTCCCCCTCGGTCGCGGCGTCCAGCGCCGAGCTCGGCTCGTCGAGGATGACGACAGGGCACGACGACCGGATGGCTCGATAGAACGCCCGCGCGAGGGCGACCCGTTGCGCCTGCCCGCCCGAGAGGCCCGTACCTCCCGCGCCGAGCTGCTGCCATGGGTCGACGAGTTCCGCCGCCGCGAGCCGCATGGACTCGCGCAGGGTGGGCTCGTCGACGACCCCGGCGCCGAGCGCGACGTTCTCGGCCACGCTCCCCGCCATGAGCGAGGGCGTCTGGCCCGCCCACGCGATGAGCCCCCGCGCGGCGGCGGGCGCGATCGGCTCGCCGTCGAACGTCACCGTGCCGGTCGACGGAACGAACCCCAGAACGGCGGCGACGAGGGACGACTTGCCCGCGCCGCTCGGTCCGGCGATGGCGGTGAGGCGACCGGGAGCGAAATCTGCACTCATACAATCGACGACCGTGCGGTCGTCGTAACGCACCGTGAGCCCGCGCACCGCGAGGCCCTGCCCGGATGCTGACGGCGCGACCTCCCGGCCGGCGGGAGCATCGACGCCCTGCCCGGTCGACCGTGGCGACGCGACGACCGCGGGTGCCCCCGGAACCGCGGCCCCCGCATCCAGGATCTCGAACACCTCGTCCGCGGCCGCCACCCCGTCGGCAGCGGCATGGAACTGGGCGCCCACCTGCCGGAGCGGGAGGTACGCCTCAGGTGTGAGCAGGAGCACGAACAACCCGACGGTGAGCGGCAAGTCTCCACTCACGAGCCTCAGCCCCACCGACACCGCTACGAGCGCGATCGACAGGCTGCCCGCGAGCTCGAGCACGAAGCCGGAGACGAACGTGACCCTCAGCACCGCCATCGTGCGCGACCGGTACTCCTCGGTGACTCGCTCGATGCGCTGCACCTGTCGGTGCTGCCTGCCGAAGATGGTGAGCGTCGAGAGTCCGTCGACGACATCGAGGAATCCGGAGGCGAGCCGGGTCAGCGCCGACCACTGGCGCCGCTGCACTGCCTGGGTTGCCCAGCCGATGAGCACCATGAACATCGGGATGAGCGGAAGCGTGACGATGACGATGATCCCGGTCGGCACGTCCTGGGTGAGCAACACGAGCACGAGGATCGGCGTCGCGACCGCCGTGAGGATGAGCTGCGGCAGGTAGCGCGCGAAGTAGCCGTCGAGGGCGTCAAGCCCCTGCGCGACGATCGTGGTGACGCGCGCGGAATTGCGACCCGCGAGCCAGGACGGCCCGAGCGCGCCGAGCGCCGCGACCACGCGCACCCGGAGCTGGCTCTTCACCCGCGCCGCTCCCCTCGCCGCGAGGAGGTCGAGCAGCCAGATGAGCGCCGCGCGTATCGCGACGACGCCCGCGAAGGCGCCGAGCGAGGGCGTGAGCTGCTCGAGAGTGCGCCCGTCGATCACGCCGACGATGAGGGCCGTCGCGAACCACGCGGCGGCGATGATGCTCGCGGTCTGCAGGAGTCCGACCACGCCGCCCGCGAGAAGGAACCAGCGCGCGGCGGATGCGTACCGCAGCAACCGCGGATCGATGGGTCCCGCGCTCATTCGTTCACCGTATCAGTGGCTCGACGACAGCACAGCGGCACGCGTGATTCGCTTGCGGAACACCCAGTAGGTCCACGACTGGTAGGCGAGGATGAGCGGCAGGCTGAGGGCCGCGACCCAGGTCATGAGATTCAGCGTGTACGGCGAGCTCGACGCGTTCTCGATCGTCAGTCCGTTGGCCGGGATGTTGCTGGCGGGCATGACGTTCGGGAACAGCGCAGACAGGATGGTGCCGACGGCGAAGACGATCGTGAGGGCCATGGCGGCGAACGCCCACCCCTCGCGGCCGACGGCGTTGAACAGCCAGGCCGCGATGAGGAACACCGCGGCGAGCAGGGCGAACGTGGCGATGAGCCAGAAGTGCGGCGCGTCGAGGTGCTGCAGCAGCGTCCAGCCGAGGAATACCGCGGCCACGAGCACCGAGATGCCGCCGGACGTGCGGGCGAGTGACTGCGCGCGCAATCGCAAGTCGCCCTCGGTCTTGAGCGACACGAACACGACGCCGTGGGTGAAGAACAGGAGGAGCGTCGTGAGTCCGCCGAGCAACCCGTAGGGGTTGAGCAGAGTGAACAGGTCGCCGGTGAAGTTGTGGTCGGCGTCCATCGGCACGCCCTGGATGAGGTTGGCGAAGGCGACGCCCCAGAGGAGCGCGGGCACCGCCGACCCGACCACGATCATCCGGTCGAACCACTTCGTCCACGCCACGCCCTTGTTCTGGTGGCGGTATTCGAAGGAGACGCCGCGCAGGATGAGGGCGATGAGGATGAGCAGCAGGGCGAGGTAGAACCCGCTGAACATGCTCGCGTACCACTCGGGGAAGGCCGCGAACAGGGCGGCCCCCGCGACGATGAGCCAGGTCTCGTTCATGTCCCACACCGGACCGATCGTGTTGATGAGCACGCGTCGGTCGGTGTCGTCGCGCCCGAGGAACGGGAGGCTCATGCCGACGCCGAAGTCGAACCCGTCGAGCACGAAGTAGCCGACGAAGAAGAATCCGACGATGAAGAACCAGAGGTAGGCGAGGTCCATGATGTGTCCTTAGTAGACGGTCGCGAGCTTGGAGTGGTCGACGGAGTCGGCGTCGTCGTGGTGCTCCCACTCGTCGGGCCCCGTGATCGCGGCCTTCTTGATGAGCTTGAACTCGACGACCGCGAGCACCCCGTAGACGAGCGTGAAGGCGACGAGGGAGATGAGCACCATGAGGCCGGTCACGTTGGGCGACACCCCGTCCTCCGTTTTCATGAGGCCGAAGACGATCCACGGCTGGCGTCCCATCTCGGTGAAGATCCAGCCGGCGAGGGATGCGAGGAGCGGAAGTGGCGCCGACCAGATCGCCACCTTCCAGGCCCACGGCTGAGGCTCCTTGCCCTTGCGGGTGAGCCAGAGCCCGACGACCGCGACGAGCGCCGCGATTGCCCCGAGGCCGATCATGTACCGGAATCCCCAGTAGGTGATCCAGATGATGGGCGAATAGTCGCCGGGGCCGTACTCCTGCGCGTACTGGGCCTGCAGGTCGTTGATGCCCTCGACCTCGCCCGTGAAGGTGTGGGTGGAGAGGAATGAGAGCAGGTAGGGGATGCGGATGGAGAAGATCTCGTGCGCGCCATCCGGTGTGCCCCAAGAGAAAATCGAGAAGCTGGCGTTCTTCGAGGTACGGTACAGCGCCTCCGCCGCGGCCATCTTCATCGGCTGGGTCTCGACCATCACGAGGCCGAGCTGGTCGCCCGACAGCGCCGCACCGCCGAAGCCGAAGATGCTCGCGAACGAGCCGAACTTCAGCGCCGTGCGCATCGTCTCCTCGTGGCGCTTGCGCGACAGGTGGTACGCGGCGGTCGCGACGACCACGGTGGCGGCGAACATGATCGAGGCGAAGATCGTGTGCGGAAACTGCCAGACAGCCACGGGGTTGGTCAGCACGGCGACGATGTCAGTGAGCTCGGCACGACCCTTCGCCTCGTTGATCTCGTAGCCCACCGGGTTCTGCATGAACGCGTTGGCCGCGAGGATGAAGTACGCCGAGAGCACGCTTCCCGCTGCCGTTGCCCAGATGGTTGCGAGGTGCAGGCGGGGCGACAGCTTGTCCCAGCCGAAGATCCACAGGCCGATGAAGGTCGCCTCGAAGAAGAAGGCGAGCAGACCCTCCATGGCGAGAGGCGCACCGAACACGTCGCCGACGAAGCGGGAGTAATCCGACCAGTTCATTCCGAATTGGAATTCCTGCACGATTCCGGTGACGACGCCCATGGCGAAGTTGATGAGGAAGATCTTGCCGAACAACCGGGTCAGGTGCAGGTACTTGAGCTTCCCCGTGCGAACCCACGCGGTCTGCAGCGTCGCCACGAGCAGCACCATGCCGATCGTGAGTGGAATGAAGAGGAAGTGGTACAGGGTCGTCAGACCGAATTGCCACCGGGAAAGCAGAAGCGGATCGAGGATCTCGCCCACGTCCATCACCAACCGTTCATCACATATCACTCGAATTGCCAGATCAATTCTCGTGATCGGCGGCACGGGGCACATGAGGCTTAAGTCCCGACTCTCGTCGAGACGCGGAATGACGCGGCAGTCAGGGCGATTCGGGGTGGTCCCCATTTCCACACCCAGCCCGCACAACTAGTCTCGTGCTGTGAACGACATCTTGAGCTGGATCCTCGACGTGGTGCAGTCCGTCGACCCCGTGGTCAGGACGCTGCTCGCGGGCGTCGGCATCATGTTGGAGACCAGCATCCTCGTCGGCCTCATCGTGCCGGGCGACACCATTGTCATAGTCGCCGCGACGGGCGTCGAGAACGTGGTGCAGTTCGTCTCCCTCGCGGTTGCGGTGATCGTCGGGGCGCTCGCGGGCGAGAGCATCGGCTTCGCGCTCGGCCGCTACTTCGGGCCTCGCATCCGTGCGTCACGCCTCGGCCGGAGGATCGGCGAGCCGCACTGGAGCCGGGCGGAGAACTACCTCGATCGCCGAGGGGGCATCGCGGTGTTCGTGTCGCGCTTCCTGCCCGTGCTGCACTCGATCATTCCGCTCACGGTTGGCATGAGCACCATGCCGTACCGCAGGTTCATGCGCTGGACCGTGCCGGCGTGCGTGCTCTGGGCACTCGCCTACGTGTCGGTGGGAACCGTCGCGGCGGGAAGCTACCGGAGCCTCTCTGAGCAACTGCACTACGCCGGATACGTCTTCGTCGGCATCATCGTGCTCTTCGCGGTTCTCGTGGTCGTCGGCAAGAAGGTGCTCGCCCGGCGCGAGGCGAGGCACATGGACCGCCCGGCCGTGGTCGACGAGACCACGTCGGAGAGCGCCCGCCCCTAGCCGGTCGTGGGGTCAGTCGAGCAGGCGCTTGTCGGAGAGCCACTCCTTCGCAACGCGTTCGGGCGACGGTCCGTCTCCCCCGCTTCCGCTCTCGTTGAGCTCGCGCAACTCGTCGGTGGTGAGCTCGGCGGAGACGGAGTCGACCAGTCGCCGCACGTCGGGCCGATTCGCGGCCGTTCCCGCGACGGGAACGATGTTCTGCGCCGTGATGAGACTCTTCGGGTCACGGAGCACGACGAGCCCGTTGAGCCCGATCGAGGGGGTCGTCGACGGGATGACGGCGACGTGCACCGATCCCGTGAGCAGCGCGCTCACGAGGGCCGTCGTGGCGTTGCCGCCGATCTCGCGCGTGCCGTACCCGGAGAGCTGGTACACCGCCAGCAGCGCCGTACGCCCGTGTCTCCCGTCGAGGAAGCCCACGGGTGCGCCGATGACGACCTGCCGCTCGCGGTAGGCGAGGTCGCCGATGCTCGTGACCTGGTTCGCCTCCGAGAACTCGCTTGTGACGACGAACGCGTCGGCGTCGTCTGCCTCCGCGGGGTGGAACGCGTGCAGCTTGAGCGGGACGAGCGCATCGGGCAGGGCCTCGATGACGTCGCCGCTCGAGCGTGCGAATGCGCCCGGATCAGCGCCGTACAGCAGGGCACCGGTGGAGTCGGGGATGAGGTCGATGATCCCCGACTGCAGCGCCGGGATGAAGGATGCCCGGTCGCCCACGCCCTCGTTGTAGTCGATGTCGTAGCCATGGTGCGCGAGCACTTGGCCGTACAGCTGGGCGAGGATGCGGTTCTCGAGCGTGTCCTGCGCGCCGACGGTGATGGCGACCCCGTGCCCGGTGTCGCGGGGGTCGGCGCGGGTCGTCGCGCACCCGGAGGCGGAGAACAGGAGCCCGACAGCGAGAGCTCCGGCCAGAACCCGGTTCCTCCCTCGTGACTGCATGTTCTCCATCCTTTCACGACGTGGAGAGGGACGGATGCCGCAGCATCCGCCCCTCTCATCGTGCCGGTGTTACGACAGGAGGTCGTTGTCGGTGAGCCACTTCTTCGCGATGGCGTCGGGCGACTCCTCGTCGACGGTGCTCTGCACATTGAGGGCGACGAGACCCTCGACCGTGAGCTTGGCGCTCACGGCGTTGATGACGTCGGCGATGTCGTCGGCGATGTCGCTGCTCACGAGCGGCACGACGTTCGAGGCGAGGAAGAGCGCGTCGGGGTCTTCGAGCGTCACGAGATTGTTCGTCTGGATGCGCGGGTCGGCGCTGTAGACGTTCGCGATGTTGATCGTTCCGGCGAGCAGGTCCTCCACCGTCGTGTCGCCCGTCGCCGTGAAGGAGACGTCGACCTTGTAGCGGTCGGCGAGGCCCTTGGGCCCGTACGGGCGCTCCTCGAGCTCGGCGTTGCCGCCGAGCTTGAGCGGCTCAGCGACCTTCGCGAGGTCGGCGATGGTCGTGAGGTCGTTCGCGTCGGCGAAGTCCTTCGTCACGTTGTAGGAGTCCTCGTCGGTCGCGGGCGACTGGTCGAGCACGGTGAGGCCCTTGGGCAGTGCGTCGGCGAGTGCCGCATAGACGTCGTCCGACGAGCTGGCTTCGGTGTCGGGCACGTAGTACTGCAGGAGGTTTCCCGTGTACTCGGGGAACAGGTCGACGTCACCGCTCTCCAGCTCGGGGAGGTAGGCGTCACGCTGCCCGATGTTGAACTTGCGCTCCACCGTGAAGTCGGCGTCCTCGAGCGCCTGGGCGTAGATCTCCGCGATGATCTCGTTGGAGTAGTAGGCCTGCGATCCGATGACGATCGTGTCGGATGCGCCGGCACCCGATCCGGTGTCCGACTCGAGAGGGTCACCGGATGCACACCCTGACAGGGCCAATGACGCCCCGACCATGACTACGCCTGCGGCGAGCCAGCCCTTGTTCCTAGCTGCGAACATGTTCTTCTCTTTTCACTCTGCTGTGTTACCTGTTTGCGGAGGGTTCCGCCACCGTGCGCGGCCGGAGTGACCTCGTACGGAAGTCTGACGCCCGTCCGGCGCTTACACCGCGGGGCGTGATGAGGCGCTGGAGCAGCGCGAAGAGTGCGTCGATCAGGAGGGCGAGGATCACGATCACGATCGCCGCCCCCAGCATCTGGTCGAACTCGCGCAGCGCGAGGCCGGCGATGATGTACAGCCCCACGCCGCCGAGCCCGATGAATGCCGCGAGGGTGACGGTCGCGACGACCTGCAGCGCGGCCGACCTGATGCCTCCGATGAGCAGCGGCAGACCGAGGGGTATCTCGACCTTCCAGAGGATCTGCCACTCCGTCATGCCCACTGCCCGTGCGGAGTCGATGATCCGACGGTCGATCGCCTCGAGCCCCGAGTAGGCACCGGCGAGGATGGAGGGCACGGCGAGCAGCACGAATGCGATGAAGGCGGCGAGCGGCTTCTGCGTCACCCCGATGAGCAGCACGAGGAGCAGGATGAGCCCGAAGGAAGGCAGCGCCCGGGCGGCGCCGGAGATGGCGACGGCGAGCTCCCGGCCCTTGCCGGTGTGGCCGATGAGATAGCCGATCGGGATCGCGATGACGGCGGCGATGAGCACCGCGACGAAGGTGAAGAACAGGTGCTCACCGATGCGCGCGGGAAGCGAGCCCGCGCCCTCGTACTGCTCGTGCGACGTGAGCCAGGCGATGGCCTCGGCGAAGAGGTTCACTGGACTCCTCCGGGTACGTGGCCCGCCGGCGGCATGAGCGGCGCGCGTCCGAGCGGTGACCGCACGGCCGTACGCGCCCGTGTCCACGGCATGAGCACGCGGCCGAGGAGAACGAGCAGCCCGTCGACGAGGAGCGCGATGACGACCACCATGACCACTCCGGCGAAGATCTCGACGACGATGCGGCGCTGGAAGCCGTTGGTGAACAGGTAGCCGAGGCTGTCGACGCCGATGAGGATGCCGACGGTGACGAGGCTGATCGTGCTGACGGCGGCGACGCGGAGGCCCGCGAGGATGACCGGCCCGGCGAGCGGGAACTCGACCGTCCAGAACCGGCGCCAGCTGCCGTAGCCGATCGCCGTGGCGGACTGGCGGATGTCGGGGTCGACCGACTCGAGCGCGTCGGCCACCGACCGCGACATGATCGCGACCGCGTAGATGGTGAGCGCGATCGTGACGTTGGCCTCACTAAGGAAGCTGATTCCGAGGAGCGGCGGCAGGATGACGAAGAGCGCGAGCGAGGGGATCGTGAAGAGCAGCCCGGCGAGGGTGAGCAGCAGCCCCCGCGTGAGCCTGAAGCGGTAGGCGAGCCAGCCGACGGGGATGGAGATGATGAAGCCGAGGAGGATGGGCGGGACCGCGAGCCGGATGTGCTGCACAGTGAGTGCGGCGATCAGGTCGAGGTTGTTGCCCAGCCAGTTCACGCCGCCGACCTCTGCCGCGGTGGGCCCGAGTCGTCGGGCGGGCCGTCGACGAGCACGCCCGCCGTCCGTCCGTCGCCGTCGATGAGCACCGATCCGTTGGCGGTGGCGCGGATCGAGAGCGCGCGTTTGCCCCGGGCGGCGCCGATGAAGTCGGCGACGAACTCGCTGGCCGGGTTGGCGAGGATCTCGCTCGGGCTGCCGACCTGGGCGACCCGCGCCCCCTTCTCGAGGATGACGACCTGGTCGCCGAGCAGGAACGCCTCGTCGATGTCGTGGGTGACGAAGACCACGGTCTTGTCGAGGTCGCGCTGGAGGCGGATCGTCTCCTGCTGCAGCTCGGCGCGCACGATGGGGTCGACGGCGCCGAACGGTTCATCCATAAGCAGGATGTTGGGATTGGCGGCAAGACCGCGCGCGACGCCCACGCGCTGCTGCTGCCCGCCCGAGAGCTGGCTGGGGTAGCGTTCCGCGAGCTCGCGGGCGAGGCCGACCGTGTCGAGCAGCTCGAGCGCCAGGGCGCGGGCGTCCTTCCGGCTCACGCCGTTGAGCACGGGCACGGTCGCGACGTTGTCGATCACCCGGAGATGAGGCAGCAGCCCGGAGTTCTGCATGACATAGCCGATGCTGCGACGCAGGCTCACGGGCGCCTTGGCGGAGATGTCCTCCCCGTCGATCTCCACCCTGCCGCTCGTCGGGTCGACCATGCGGTTGATCATTCGCAGCAGCGTCGTCTTGCCGCTGCCCGACGACCCCACGAGCACGGTGGTCTTGCGCGACGGCATCAGCAGGCTGAAGTCTTCGACGGCCAGGGTTCCGTCGCCGAACTCCTTGGTGATGGACAGGAACTCGATACTCATACTCTTCGGCTCATTCCTCGTGAGTGCTCACGAATCGACACGCGCCAGAACTAAGCACCACCACGCAATATGTGCGCGCCGTCGGACGACACTCGGTCGCCCGGCCAATTCAGACTCACAGCTAAACACCATTCGGAACCCATGTCATTCCGGATTGGCGTCGATTGCACAATATGTCGGCCCACCGACAGCCTTCGGGGCGGTTGCCCCACGGCCAGATGACTAGGACTGCGCGGGATCGCCGAAGTGCGGCACGAGCAGGAAGCCGACGATGTCGCGACTCGCGGCGAGGAAGGCGGCGTCTCCTCCGGAGTCCCGCGCGAAGGCACGCGCGGCGAGAGCGTCAGACACCTCGACGGCGGTCTCGAACGCGAAGCGAACCTCGGAGTTGTCGGGGAGCCCGAACCTCGCGACGAGTCCGTCGAGGAGAGCGGTCGCGAGCACCGACTTGAACAGTTGTTCGTTCGGGGCGGGGCGGAGGTCGATGACGTCGCCGACGCGCAGCGAGCGGAAGCCCGGCTCGGTGCGGAACGCGTCGATGAGGGCGCCGAGTGAGGCGGTGAGCGCGGTCATCCAGTCGCCGTGCTTCTCGTTGGCCACCTCGTCGTTGACGCGCGCCAACGCTCGCTCGAGGTTGCGGGCGCCGAGGGCCTGGAGCACAGCGATGCGGTCGGGGAAGTAGCGGTACACCGTGCCGATGGAGGCACCCGCCCGCTCCGCGACCATGGCGGTCGTGAGGCGTTCGTAGCCGATCTCATCGACCACGGCGGCGGCGGCGTTCATGAGCGCGGCAAGGCGTGCTGTGCTTCGCGCCTGCACCGGCTCGTTGCGGAGCGCGACTTGTGCGACTGTGGTTGCGTCAATGACGGATGGTGTCGACAATTTGTCTCCTAAATGAACTCAGACGGCAATCGTAACCCTGCCCCAAGTACGGGGCTAGGAGCGAATCTCACGAATCCCGTAATTTTTTCACAAAATCTTCGGTGGCCGGGTGAGCCTCTGTCGCATTGGCTGCACCGCCCCTGTGATTTCGAGATGCAGGCGACCGGGCCGTCGCCCGCCCGTGCCAGACTTGCTGAATGGCCCGGCCCAGAAACGCTCTCACCACGCCGGGCGATGGTATTCGTCCCGTCGTCCCCATCCTGCATTTCGCCGCCCGGATGGAGGACTCCATCCACGCGTGGCGCGAGAAGCGTGGCCGCAAGCGTGGGCTCAAGACGACGATCATCCCCTACTCCGGCTACGGCTCGCCCGGGTGGGTGCGCGTGCTGTGCCGCGTCGTGCTGACGAGCGGCGAGGTGGCGAGCCAACGCGCCGCCAAGGTTCGCGGCTGGCGGAGCTTCTTCAGCATCCCCGTCGACGACGTCGAGGTGACCATCGTCGCCGGTGGCGTGGAGCAGCGGGTGCTCGCCGATCGCGGAGGCGTCATCGACACGAGGATCGACGTGGAGCTCGCCCCCGGGTGGCACACGATCAGCCTCTTCACCGACGACTCGGAGCCGGTGAACGCCCCGATCTTCGTCATCGACCCGTCGGCGGAGTTCGGCCTCGTCTCCGACATCGACGACACCGTCATGGTGACGGCGCTCCCCCGGCCCTTCCTTGCCGCCTGGAACACCTTCGTGCTCGACGAGCACGCGCGGCGCCCCGTGCCCGGCATGGCCGTGCTCTACGAGCGCATCATGCGTGCCAACCCGAGCGCGCCCATCATCTACCTCTCTACCGGCGCGTGGAACGTCGCGCCCACCCTCACCCGCTTCCTCGACCGCAACCTGTACCCGGCCGGGCCGCTCCTGCTCACCGACTGGGGGCCGACTCACGACCGCTGGTTCCGCAGCGGGCGAGCCCACAAGGTCACGAGCCTCGAGCGTCTCGCCCAGGAGCTGCCGGGCATGCGCTGGCTGCTCATCGGCGACGACGGCCAGCATGACGAGGAGATCTACGGCGACTTCGCCGCGTCGCATCCCGAGAACGTCGCGGCGATCGCCATCCGACAGCTGTCGACGAGTGAGGCGGTTCTCGCCGGTGGCCGCTCACGGACCTCGGATGCCGCCCCCGATCACGCGACCTGGGTGTACGCGCCGGATGGGGCGGGTCTGCTCGAGCAGCTCACGACAGAGGGTGTGCTGACCGACGATCGAGGTTGACGCGCCCGCGCAAGTGAGCGTCGTTCCCAGCCTCCGGATGCGATCATGGCCCCATGGCCTTGCGCATCGAAGAATACGCCCTGATCGGTGACTGCCATACGGGTGCGCTCGTCGGATCTGACGGCAGCATCGACTGGCTCTGCCTCCCCCGGTTCGACTCCGCGTCCACGTTCGCGGCGCTGCTCGGCGACGAAGACCACGGTCGGTGGCTCGTCGCGCCGACCGCCGCGATCGACGGGCAGGGCGAGGCGAGCAGCACTCGGTCGTACGTCGAAGACACCTTCACCCTCGTCACCCGCTGGGTGACCCCGACCGGCGAGGTCGACGTCGTAGACCTCATGCCGCACGGCGACCGGCGCGCCGACATCATCCGGCGCATCGTCGGGGTCTCCGGCTCGGTCGACATGCACCAGGAGCTGCGCATCCGATTCGACTACGGCGCCGCGATGCCCTGGATGCGCCAGATGCCGGATTCGGGCGGCAACGCCGTGATCGCGGTGGCCGGCCCCGACGCCATCGTCGTGCGCGGCCCGCAGTTGAGGGCCGCGGGTCACGCGCACGTCTCCGACTTCACCGTCGACGCGGGCGAGACCGTCGACATCGTGCTGACGTGGTACCCGGCGCACCGCAACCCGCCGGAGGCGCTCAACGTGAGCAGCCGCATCCGCGAGACGGAGACATGGTGGAAGACCTGGGCGTCGGCCACGACCGTCGCCCCGCAGTACTCGGAGGCCGTGCGGCGGTCGTTGCTTGTGCTTCGAGCGCTGAGCCACGAAGACACCGGCGGCATCGTGGCCGCCGCGACGACCAGCCTGCCCGAGCACTTCGGCGGCAAACGCAACTGGGACTACCGCTACGTCTGGCTGCGAGACGCCTCCCTCACCCTCCACGTGCTGCTCGACCACGGCTTCGAGGTCGAGGCCGACCCGTGGCGACGATGGCTCCTGCGGGCGATCGCCGGAGACCCGGGCGACGTGCAGATCATGTACGGGCTCTCCGGCGAGCGCCGACTCATCGAGTACCTCATCGAGAGCCTGCCCGGCTACGACGGTGCCGCCCCCGTACGCGTCGGCAACGGAGCGTTCACGCAATATCAGGGCGATGTCTTCGGCGAAGTGATGCTCGCTCTCGAGCGGGCGCGAGAGACGGCCGCCGACGAGCGTGACTTCTCCTGGCCGCTGCAGCGCGCCCTCATGGGCTTCGTCGAGGAGAACTGGCAGCGGCCCGACAACGGCATCTGGGAGATCCGCGGGCCGCTTCGCCACTTCACACACTCCCGAGTGATGCTCTGGGCCGCCTTCGACTGCGCTGTCCGCGCCGTGCGTGACTACGGTCTCGATGGCCCGGCAGAGCGCTGGGAGCACATGCGCGACCTTGTACGCGACGAGATCGAGACGCAGGGGTTCGACGTCGAGCGCAACACCTACACGCAGTACTACGGCGGAACGGCGGTCGACGCCTCGCTGCTGCAGATGGTGCAGGCGGGCTACATCGCCGCCGACCACCCGCGCATGCTCGGCACCGTCGCCGCCATCGAGAAGGAGCTGCTTGTCGACGGGCTCCTGCTGCGCTATCGCACGGAGTCGGGGGTCGACGGCCTCCCCGAGGGCGAGAACCCGTTCCTCGCGTGCTCGTTCTGGCTCGTCGAGCAGTACGCCCTGTCGGGTCGGATAGCGGATGCCACGGAACTCATGAATCGCCTCGTCGGGTACTCCAACGACGTCGGTCTCTTGAGCGAGGAGTACGACGTGGCGGGCGCGAGGCAGGCGGGCAACACGCCGCAGGCCTTTTCCCACCTCTCGCTCGTGCGTGCCGCCGACGCGATCGCCAGCGCCATGTCCACCGCCCCGTCGGAGGTGCGCGAGACACTGGGGGCATGACCCGGTCCTGAACCGCCCGGCGCCGCGAGCTCTCGACGCTGCTCATCGAGTCGGCCCTCGCCGCGGGAGAACACACGGCGCCACGGGTGGCGTGCGGTCGACGGCCGGCGCGGCATCCACATCCTGCAGCCACTGAGCCGGTCGCGCGTCATCGTGTTCGGGCCGCACCTGGCGGCGCACCACCGAGCGCGAAGGCCGTGCGCGTCGAGCTGCATCCGTTCAGCCACGTCGCCGAGCGCGTCGATTCGGCATTCCGCGCTGCCGCGGCCCGCTTCGCCCGCGGCCCGCTTCGCCCGCTTCGACCGCTTCGACCGCTTCGTGGAGCGCCCACTCGCCGATCCGCCGTCTCCACACGAGCCCGCCGCCGCCGTCTGGGGCGGATCGCCGGTTGGTGCTCCGGTTCGCTAGGCTGGCGCGGATGTCTCGAATAGCCGTCGGCCCCGCCGAACCCTACGCCCCCTACGGCCTCGACGCGGATGCCGCGACCGCAGGGTTCGTTGTGACGACGGTTCGCGGCCCCATCGGCACCGCCGTCGCGCGCCACCGCGTCGCGCGCACATCCACGCGAGCGACGATCTTCCTGCACGGCGCCGCCGGTTCATGGACGACCTGGACTCCCCTGCTGGCGGCCGCCGAAGACCGCGGTGTGACGATCGTGAACCCCGTCATCCTCGACCTGCCCGGCTGGGGTGATGCGACACCCGACCCGGATTCTCCGCCGCTCACCATCGACGTGGTCAGCGAGCTCGTGCGCGATGTCGCGCTCGAGCTCGGCTACACCGAGTGGGACCTCGTCGGCCACTCCCTGGGCGGCTTCATCGCGCTGCACATGGCCGCGATCTGGCCGCAGAGCGTTCTGTCGGTCGCGCTCGTGTCCGGCACCACGTGGTCGGTGATCGAGGGGGTCAACCGACCGCGGCGCGGACTCCGCAGCATCCCGGGCTTCGTGCTCCTGCTCGGCGCTATGCGCGCGCTCGCGCCCATCCAACCGGTCGCCCTCGCGGTCGTGCGGGGGCTGCGGGCCCTCGGCGTGCTTCGGCTCGCCTCCTTCCCGCTCTTCAGGCACCTCTCGCGCATCGACGCCACGGTCATCGACGCCCTCGCGATCGAATTGCGCCCGCGCTCGTTTGTGACGGCCGCCGGGGTCGCGCGAAACTACGACGCCGACACCTCATGGGCGCGCATCGAGTGCGAGGTACGCGCGACGAAGGGCGATCGTGACGTGTTCGTGACGAACGACGACCTCGACCGGCTGGTGCGCGTCGTGCGCCGTGCGTGCACCCGGGTGGTCGACGACTGCGGCCACTTCGGCCACATCGAGCGGCCGGCTGAGACCCTCGACGCGCTGGGCTATCCCGCCTTCTGAGGCTCTCGGCCTCCGTGTCCTCCGGGGAGTTCTTGGCGATCTCGGCGTTCTGGGCTACTCGGCGTGCTGGGCTACTCGGCGTGCTGGGCGCCCGCTCGAGTGATCGAGTCGAGCCAAGTCAGCGAGGCGAAGTCCTCCGCGCTCAAGCCGAACTGCTCGGTGTTGCGGGCGACGAGGCTGCGCAGCTCCGCGATCTCCACGCCCTCGCGGACGAGCACCTCGAGCCCCGCATGGCGCACCAGCGTGCGGTGGGAACGGATGGCGAGCACCGTCGAGTCGTCGTTGGCGCCGACGATCGACCACCGGCCGCGGCGCAGGCTCCGCAGTCCCTTCCCATGGCGGACGAAGCCGTCGTCGGCCCACTTGTCGACTCCGAGCACGTGCTTCTCGGCACCGTCAGCCGTCAGGTAGCTGACGTCCTCGCGGAGCGTGAGGGGGTTCTCGCGCTGAAGCGTGAAGGTGAAGCGGGGAGAGGTGTGCTCGCTGTCGAGCCACAGCGGGGAGTTTGTGGATCGCACGTTCCATGTGCCGGGCAGGATCGCGGCCAGGTCGCTGTCGTTCGGGGCGGTGGGCATCCGACCACGTTATCGTCTCCTCCCGGGTGGCGATGCGTTCGCCACGGGGCGCCGCCATAGCATTGCGGCATGCCCGAGCGCGTTCCGTCCACCCTCGTCGCGCTCGCGCGCTCCACGCACCCCGGCCCGACCGTCGCCGTCACGGCCGTCACGGCGGTGCTCGCGGTCGGCGTCGGTGTGCCGCCGCTGCCTGCCGTGCTCGTCACGGCGGCGGTGTTCGCCGGGCAGGTCTCTGTCGGTCTGTCGAACGACTGGATCGACGCCGAGCGGGATGCCGAGGTCGGTCGCCGCGACAAACCCGTCGCCCGCGGCTGGATCGATGCCGGTCTCGTGCGCACCGTCTCGGTGATCACCGCAATCGTCGCGGTGCTGCTCACCGTGCCGGTCGGCTGGGCGGTGACCGCCGCCCACATCGTCTTCATCGCGTCGGCGTGGAGCTACAACGCCTGGCTCAAGCGCACTCCCCTGTCTGTGCTGCCGTTCATCGTCAGCTTCGGGCTGCTGCCCGCGATCGTGACGCTCGCCGCGACGCCCCCCGAGTTCGCGGCGCCGGCCGCGCTCGGCGCCGGCGCGCTGCTCGGGGTGGCGGCACACTTCGCGAACGTGCTGCCCGACCTCGCCGACGACCGGGCGACGGGAATCGCCGGCCTGCCGCACCGGCTCGGCCTGCGGGCGAGCGGCGGCGTCATCGGTGTCGCTCTCGCCGCGGCATCCGTTCTCGTGTTCGCATACGCGGGGGCCAGTGCCGGGGGCCGCAATGCGTTCGCGCTCGTCGGCCTCGTGGTCACCCTGGCTCTCGCCGTGGCGTGCACCGTGCTCGCGGTGACCCGCACGCCGACGCGGCTGTTATTCCAGCTCATCATGGCCGCCGCGCTGCTCGACGTGGTGCTGCTCGCGCTCGCCTCCTGACCCGACGTCGGAACCCTGGTCCCGGCATCATGCGCGTCAGGCGCGCGTCGCGGGAGCGTAGACGCCCGGGGCCGCGTCGGTCTCCGGGTTGCGGATGCCGACGAGCGAGACGAGGCCGCCCGCGATGAGCAGACCGCCCGTCACCAGCAGGCCACGGTGCAGCGCGGCGACATCGAGCGTCGTGCCCGCGATGACGCCGATGAGGGCGATCGCGACGAGCCCCGCGATGCGGGAGACGGCGTTGTTGATGGCCGAGCCGATACCCGACTGGTCCGACGAGATCGACCCGAGAATGGCGGCGGTGAGCGGGGCGACCGTCATGGTCAGGCCGAGTGCGAAGACGAGCACACCGGGGAGCACCTGCGTCCAGTAGTTCACGTTCTCGCCGATCCCGAGCATGAGCAGGTAGCCGAAGCCGCCGACGATCGGACCGACGCCCATGAACAGTCGTGGACCGTGCTTGCCCGCGAGCATCCCGAAGTACGACGACAGCAGGATGCTGATGATGGTGATGGGGAGGAAGGCGAGCCCCGCGGCCGTCGCCGAGAAGCCGCCTACCTCCTGCAGGAAGACGGTGACGAGAAAGCCGCCGAGCGACAGCGCGCCGTAGACGAGGGTCGTGGCGATGTTGCCAACCGAGAAGTTGCGCATCGTGAACAGCTCGAGCGGGATCATCGGATGCTTCACCGAACGCTGCCGCGCGATGAAGGCCCCGAACGCGACGAGCCCGACCACGAAGGGCAAAAAGATGACGGGGCTGTCCCAGCCGGAGTCGGCCTGTTCGATCAGCGCGAACACCGGGCCGCCGAGCCCGATGATGCCCAGTGCGGCGCCGAGCCAGTCGATGCCGCCGCCCTCCGCACGCACGTTCTTCTGCGCCAACCGGGCGACGAGCACGAGGGTCACGACGATGGGCAGGAGATTGATGGCGAAGACGAGACGCCACGAGAGGAAGTCGACGAAGAGGCCGCCGAGCAGCGGGCCGACGAGGAAGGCGGCGCTCGTGAAGCCCGTCCACGTGCCGATGGCCTTGGCCTGCGCGACGCCGCGGAAGCTCGAGACGATGAGTGCGAGAGAGCTCGGCACGAGCAGCGCACCCGCGATGCCCTGCGCCCCGCGGAGCACGACGAGCAGCTCCGCCGAGGGCGCGATGGCGATGAGGAGTGAGGCGGCGGCGAACCCGTAGAGTCCCGTCTTCAGCACCACCATCCGGCCGAAGGTGTCGGAGAGCGAGCCGGCCAGCAGGATGAGGGTGCCGAGCGTGATGAGGTAGGCGTCGACGGCCCACTGCTGC
>JAODMO010000025.1 GCA_025464995.1 Microbacteriaceae bacterium | reverse complement strand
TGGTGAGATACGTGACGCGAATGGGACGTATGCCGCGCGAGGTTGCCAACCCTATCGACGGGACCGAGGAGATCGAGAAGCAGTTGGGTAGCTGGGTGCGATACCAGCGCCGCCGTGCGGAGCGCGGGCTGCTGCCGGCGTGGCAGTTCCAACTGCTCGACGCGATGCCAGAGTTCTCTTGGCATCCTCTCGGTGACCAGTGGGACGAATGTTTCGAGAAGCTGCGGGGCTTCCTCGAGCGGAAATCTCGGGTCCCACGCTACCGAACTGATGAACCAGAAGAGAAGGCGCTAGCGGCCTGGGTGCACAAGCAGCGGCACTTCCATCGACAGGGAACGCTCGCGCCGGATCGTGCCGCTGCGCTCCGTGAACTTCCGTTCCGGATCGTGTAGGCGCGCCGACCCGGCCCGGTGGTGTCTTCCGCAACGGGAACATCACGGCAGGGGGACTGTCTACCGTGAAGTGAATGTGCGCCTGGCTTTTATCGACTCAAGGCTGGTCGCGTCCCGGCTTGATATTCGCTCGCTCGCCACAGCAAGATCTATTTCGCGGTGTCACGGCCTTCGTCGACCGTGCGATCGATTGCGGCGTGCACGGCCGCGCCGAAGTCCGGAATCCGGTCGGCCCAGAACATCAGATCCGTCAGCCCCATCATCTGAGTGCCGTTGCTGATTCGGTAGAAGCGCTCGAACGTGACTCCCGCAGGCAGCTCGGTCTCGGCGCAGAACGACTTGAGATCAAGCCCGAGGTCGAGCAGGTGCTCGCGTACGACATTGCTCACCGCGTGCTGAAGTTCGGCCGCACCCTGCTGCGGCGTCTCCACCGGACCAGCAGCCAGACGCGAGCTGGTCGCCCCAAACTTCTTGGGATTGTCAGTGAAGGTGCGCGGTTCAATCGTGACTCCGCCGGGTCTGGGTGGCCTTGGCATGAAATAGATCATACGAGTAATCACCGATATGGACGACAAAATGCCCTAGATGGTGAACCGGAAACCGCCCTGCACCGAAACGCGGTGCATTGCACTCCGCACCTCGGACCTCCTTTGGTGGCCGCCGCACACGCAGGGTTCCGTGAATACCTTTGCCAAGCCCAAGACCCCCACCGTTCGTCGCGCGAAGTCGAAGTCCATCGATACTCCGATCGCTCCGTCTCTTTCCGTTATGTACGACTCTTCCGAGCGCGTCCTGCGGTTCGCCGAAGTATTCGAAGACCCGACGGTCGCGGATGCTCGTGGCACCTTGCAGCTGGGATTTCCAGTGGCTGACACTGCTGAAGCCGCTATGGAGAGCATCCGTGGCCGGCTCAGTCCCGACGCGATCCACAAGCTGGCCAACTATGATCCCTCGCTGCTTAGCGACGACGTCGCGTTCATCGGGGACTTCGTCAGCAAGTCGATCGCCCTCGCGTTACCACTGACCGCCTATTCGGTCGGGACCCTGTTGGGCCCGGTCATGCGCTTTGTGCACTGGTCCGTGTTCGTGGTCGGATGCGAGCTCGACGCCGAGATCATCTTCGATCGGGATCTCATCGACACCTACGTGCGAGAGGCACTGCCGGCGAACCTCGTTCCAGGCACACGCCGCAACTACCGCGCTTGGATCCTTCGAGTGGCCGAAGTCGTCAATCCGAACAAGAACCCTCACACCCCTCTACCTCTTAATAGCAAGTCCATGGAGATGCCCTTCACCGAGGACGACATAGTCGCTCTCGACCGGTGGGCGGCGGGCCAGCCGACGGAGTACCGCCGCACAGGCGCTGCGGTTCTCGTCGCACTCGGCGCAGGTGCCGGCCTCAGTTCTGTGGAGATCGCCCACCTCACTCGTGACGCGGTCACGATTCACGACGACGGAAAGGTTGAACTCCGCGTCCAGGTTTACGGTGAGTTCAAGCGCCGAGTCATCGTCAGCGCCGAGTTCGAAGACATCATCGCTGCACAGGCTAAGGAGTCGCCGCGGGAAGGCTTCGTATTCGCTCCGGAACGCACGCGCGCACAAAACGACATCGTCAGCGCCTTCGTGGCCCGAACCGTCCGCCCCCGCGGCTCCCTCACCGTCACTGTCCGACGCCTTCGCAACACCTGGCTTGTGACCCAGATGACCAACCGTGTCGACGTCTTCACGCTGATGGAGGCTGCAGGGCTACAGTCGCTCGAGTCGATCTCCCGACTCGCACAATTCGTTCCGCGCGGCACCGCCGACGATCGTGACGCACAGCTGCGGGGCCAGCTGTGAGCCGCCCCACCGACCTCTCGAAGTTCCAGGAGGCCGACCGTTGGATGGTCGAGACCTTCGGATCGGGAATGGCGACCCACCTGGCCGCCGAGGACGCGGATCCTGTGGGTGTGGCAATCGTCGAAGTAGAGAAACTTCTCAAGAAGACGCAGATCGACGGCCTTATCGAACAATGGCGACGCGAAGACGCGAAATCCAACGCCGGCGCCAAGCCGATCATCACCCGAGCCGGCGCGCTCCGCCTCATCCTTCTGCAGCTTCGACTCAGGCGACCAACGATGATCACTGAAATCGGCGACACCTTCCGTCGACTAAGCCCCACTCAGAAGAAAATCCTAGGAATTCGCCACGACGGTGAGGACCTGCGTATCTACAGCCGCATCTGGGAAGCCATCCAGGGCCTCATGAGACTGGTCGACGAATTTCCCGGCAGGCGCGACAAGATCCTTACGAGCGAGGAATACCGTGCTGTCGTCGAAGCCCGCGACCAAGCGGACTGCAAGATGCGCCGCGAGCGCATGTTCACACTCGCCAACGCTCTCCTGGAAGGCTCCCGACAACTGCTCCCCCAAGAGCTTCGCGACCGATCCGACGGCAACATCGCGCTAGACGCAACGTTCGTGCCGCTCTACGGCAAGACCGGCAACCCGTCTTCCAAGAACCTCGATACAGGCAGACAGAGCGCAAACTACGACGGCGGCTGGTACCAGCGCGAAGGAAGCCACGGAGCAGTGACGCATGCCGACGCAGCCAAGATGAACGAAGCCGACCCAGAGAGCAAAAAGAAGAAGGGAACCAGCGCCGACAAGCGTTGGTGGGGAGTGGAGATAGAGATAGCGCGAGGCACCGCCAACCTCGGCGACGTCTCTGAACGGTTCCCCCTCCTGACATACGCAATGTCATTTCACCCACCCGGCGAGGTCGTCGGAGAAGGCCTGCGAATCGCAAAATCACTGACCGACCGCGGGCACAAACCGAATCTGTTCATTGTCGACCGCGCCTACTCCAACGGCCTGTACGACCAATACACCGTCCCGATCCGCCTTCTCGGCTACAAGCATGTCTTCACCTACAAAGAGGACAACATGGGGCTGCAGGGGCACGACCCGCGTGGGTTGGTGCAGGTCGGTGGCGCGTGGTACCTCGACAGCCTCCCCGAGGTTCTGCGCGGCGCCGACAAAGTGATCTCGACCGCACGCGCCGTTTTCAAGTCGGCTCGAGCGAAGGCGAAGTGGTCCAAGAAGCCAGCTGCTGAACTCGCGAAAGAATACGCGCAACAGCGGAAGGACCTGCGTGCGGCGGAGGACCGCTACAGCCTCCAAAGGGATCAGCGTGCCAAGTATCGACTGCTTCCTAAGGGAGTGATGGCCGACGACTGGACTCGCCGCTACATCATTCCAACAGACGCTCCCGGCTATGCGGCGTGGAAGAAGAAGCCCGGATCCCACCAAGGCGTGACTCTGACGATGAAACGACCCGTAGGAGACCAGATCAAAGTCTCGAACGCCGGCGGGCTCAAGCACGAGCAGTACTTCCCCTGGGGTACCGACGACTGGATGCGCGCGAACGGCTTGCGCAACGGCGTCGAGTCCGTGAACCGCAACCTCAAGCGCAGCCAGTACGAAGACATGGCCGATCCAGACAGCCGCGCCGTTCGCGGCAACACCTTCACCTACCTCGTAGCCGCACTCTCAACCGTCGTCGAGAACTTGCGTCAAATCAAGAGCTTCTTCAAGCGTCAACTCGCGACGGTCGCCTTCACCGCGAAGAACAAGAACACTCCGACCGCCTTCTGGCAGCTCGACGAATCTGCCGAGGAGCAACTCGCAGCCAATAGCCCCCCGGGCTAGCGGCTCCCGCCACACCTCGCACTAATCACCTGTACGAAAGAACGATCTGGCGTACCCGAAATTCTCGGGTACGCCATTTTTGCGTTCCAGCCGAATCCAAACGGCCGTCCATACCCGCAACTGCACGCCTTTGGGCAAAGAAAAGGGGCCGGAAGACCAGCTTTCGATCTTCACAACCCATTTTCTGAACTGGACCCGACCAATAGTCGGAACCTCTCCTCTGTGCGCGAGGGGGGACTTGAACCCCCACGTCGTTTCCAACACACGGACCTGAACCGTGCGCGTCTACCAATTCCGCCACTCGCGCCAACTCAGCGAGATTATCACAGAGCGGAGCGGCCGACCGCCGTGTCATCATCCGCACGGAGCACACCGGTGCCCTCCCGGAGGCCCGAAAAGAGAGGCTCCGTGCTGCCTTGCGTGCCCACCGGCTAACATCGTCATATTCACGGCGTGAAATGAGGAAATTCTTGGGGCTTCTTGACAGCTTCGAACGAGGGCTTGAGCGGGCGGTAAACGGCGCCTTCGCCAAGACCTTCAAGAGCGGCGTGCAGCCCGTGGACATCACGAGCGCGCTCCGCCGCGAGCTCGACACCAAGGCGGCCGTCGTCGACCGCGACCGCATCCTCGTGCCCAACCGCTTCACGGTACGCCTCGCTCCCATGGACCACGACCGCATGGCGAGCATCGGCCCGACTCTCATCGACGAGCTCAGCCAGCTGGTGCAGCGCCACGCCGCGGCTCAGCACTACTCCTTCGCCAGCGCCCTCTCCATCGTGCTCGAATCGGTGCCCTCCCAGAGCGAGGGCATCGTCGAGATCGAGTCCGCGAACGTGAAGGGAACAGTCGCCTGGACTCCCGTGCTCGACATCGCGGGCAAGCGTCATCCCATCACGCGTTCCCGCACGATCATCGGCCGGGGCTCGGACGCCGACATCACCGTCGACGACTCCAGCATCAGCCGCAAGCACGTCGAGGTATTGTGGGACGGCAATCGCGCCGAGGTCAACGACCTCGGCTCAACCAACGGGTCGCTGCTCAACGGCGTCCGGGTGGACAAGGCGCCTCTCGCCCCAGACTCGGTCATCGACATCGGACGCACGCATATCGTGTTCCGCGTCTTGGCCAAGGCGAGTGACGGCTCCACCGACCAGGGCAGGGACAAAGGCCGACGATGACCAGTGAGCTCACCCTCTTCGTTCTCAAGATCGCCTTCCTCGGCCTCATGTGGGCCTTCGTCTTCGCCGTCGTCTACGCGCTGCGCACCGACCTCTTCGGGCAGAAAGTCCGCAAGCTCCCCGCCGGGCAGGATGCTGCGGCCGCCGCCGCCGCGTCCGCGACGATCGCGGCCCCCGCGCCCGTCGCGAATCGACCGGCTCCGGCACCCCCAAGCCGTCCGAAGGGCGCGAGCTCGCTCGGCGCGACGCGTCTCGTCATCACCGGCGGCGCCAAGGAGGGCCTCGAGATCCCGCTGCCCACGGAGCAGCTCACGATCGGCCGGTCGAGCGACTCCGGCCTCGTCATCCGCGACGACTACACCTCGACCCACCACGCCCGACTGCTCAACTGGAACGAGGGCTGGGTTGTCCAAGACCTAGACTCGACGAATGGCACTTACCTCGACGGCACACGGGTAGTCGTGCCGACCCAGGTTCCGCTGAACACGCCGGTCAAAATTGGCACGACCAGTTTCGAACTCCGGCGGTAGGACAGTGGCCCCCGGCAATAGCGCCGCGGTCTCCCACGTGGGGAAGATCCGCGCCAACAATCAGGACAGCGGCTACGCCGGCGAGTACCTGTTTGTCGTCGCCGATGGAATGGGCGGCCACGCGGGCGGCGATGTGGCATCCGCGATCGCCGTCAAACGCATCATCGAGACCGACCGCCAGTTCGCCTCGGGAACCGACGCGGAGTTCGCCCTCCACACGGCGCTGACGGCGGCGAACGCGCAGCTCGCCGAGACGGTCTTCGACCATTCCGAGCTGACCGGCATGGGCACGACGGTGAGCGGACTCGTGCTCGTGAACGGCCAGGTGGTCATCGCCCACATCGGTGACTCCCGCATCTACCTGTTGCGGCAGGGTGAGCTGACCCAGGTGACGGCCGACCACACCTTCGTGCAGCGGCTCGTCGACAGCGGTCGCATCACCGAGGAGGAGGCGGCAGTGCACCCGCGCCGCTCGGTGCTCATGCGCGTGCTCGGCGACGTCGACGCGACGCCGGAGATCGACACGTCGATCATGGCCACGCAGCCGGGCGACCGGTGGCTGCTCTGCTCCGACGGCCTCAGCAGCTACGTCTCGCACGACAAGATCCTCAGCACCCTCACCTCCTTCGAAGACACGGATGCCGCGGCCGACCGTCTCGTCAAAGACGCGCTCGACCAGGGCGCCCCCGACAATGTGACCGTCGTGCTCGTCGACATCGACGAGTCGGGCGTCTCGGCGCACACACCGCCGGTCACCGTCGGGTCGGCGGCCAGTCCCCTCGTGTTCGACGGCGACACGGTGCGCAAGCCGCTCCGCCTTCCGGCTCTGCTGCTGCATCCGCTCAAGGTCACCAAAGCCGACGACAGCCATTTCGAGCCCGAGTCCGACGGCTACCTCAACGAGCTGATCCTCGAAGACCGTCGGCGAGCGCGACGGCGACGCATCACCTGGCTGGTCGGCATCATCCTCGTGGTGCTGGCCATCCTCACGGGGAGCATCGCGACCTACCAGTGGACGCAGACCCGGTTCTTCGTGGGCGCGAGCGGGGGCAACGTCGCCATCTATCGCGGCGTGCAGCAGGGCATCGGGCCGATCAGCCTGTCCACCGTCTACCGGACCACCTCGATCGACCTCGACGAACTGCCGAGCTACTCGCGCACCACCGTCGAAGACACCATCAACGCCACCGATCTCGAGGATGCCGAGCGCATCGTGGAGCAGTTGTCCGATGTCAGCAACTAGCCCCCAGGCGACGGCTGCCGGCGGCGACACCGGCACCCGGTCGACGTTTACCGAGACGATCCGGTTGAAGCTGCGGGTTCCCGCCCGCATGCGCAACCTCGAGTTCCTCCTGCTGCTCATCGCAAGCGGGCTGAGCGCGGGCGCCATCTGCCTCGTCCAGCTGGGTGCACTCGACACCATCGACTCGACCGTGCTCACCCTCACGCTCGGGCTCATGGTGCTGGTCTTCGCGATGCATTTCACGATGCGCGTCGTCGCACCCGACGCCGATCCGTTCATCCTGCCCATCGCCACCCTCCTCAACGGCCTCGGCATCGCAATGATCTACCGCATCGACATCGCGAAGAAGCTCACCGGCTGGGAGGCGGCCGGCGTACGGCAGATCGTCTGGACGGGCATCGCCGTCGCGATGGCCATCGCCGTCATCGTCCTCGTGCGCAACCACCGCGTTCTGCAGCGCTACCGTTTCGTCGCCATGTTCGCGGGCATCGTGCTGCTGTTACTGCCGCTCGTGCCCTTCCTCGGCTCGGAGAAGTTCGGCGCGCGCATCTGGATCGACATCGGGCCCTTCAGCTTCCAGCCCGGTGAGTTGGGCAAGATCGCCCTCGCCATCTTCTTCGCCGGCTACCTCGTGAGCGCCCGCGACTCGCTCTCGATGGTCGGCAAGAAGTTCCTCGGCATGCGCTTCCCTCGCGCACGCGACCTCGGGCCCATCCTCATCGTGTTTCTCGCCTCCATGGGCGTGCTCATCTTCCAGCGCGACCTCGGAACCTCACTGCTCTACTTCGGCCTGTTCCTCGTGATGATCTACGTCGCCACGGGGCGCGCGAGCTGGATCATCCTCGGCCTCTCCATGTTCCTCGGCGGAGCCCTTGTCGCGAGCCAGACGCTGAGCTACGTCAACGGCCGGTTCGCGGCCTGGCTCGACGCGTTCAACCCCGACATCTACGCCCAGGACGGCGGCAGCTACCAGCTCGTGCAGGGGCTCTTCGGCCTCGCCAACGGCGGAGTCATCGGCACCGGCCTCGGCCAGGGCCGCCCCAGCATCGTGCCGCTCGCAGAGAGCGACTACATCATCGCGAGCCTCGGCGAAGAGCTCGGCCTCATCGGCCTCTTCGCGATCCTCGCTCTCTACCTTCTCTTCGTCTCCCGTGGATTCCGCATTGGATTCGCCGGGCAGGATGATTTCGGCCGTCTGTTGGGCATCGGGCTCGCGTTCGTCGTCGCACTGCAGGTCTTCATCGTGGTGGGGGGCGTCACGCGCGTCATCCCCCTCACCGGTCTCACGACACCGTTCCTGGCCGCGGGTGGCTCCTCCCTCGTCGCCAACTGGATCATCGCCGCACTCCTCCTGCGGCTCTCCGACACGGTGCGCCACCAGCCGAGGGCGGTGATCGAGGCGTGAACAAAGAACTCAAGCGAATCAGCGTCGTCGTGCTGCTCATGTTCATCGCGCTGTTCATGTCGAGCAGCGTCATCCAGGTGGTCTCGGCCGACGGGCTGCGCTCCGACCCGCGCAACGTGCGCACGCTGTACGACAGCTTCTCCGCGCAGCGCGGTCCCATCCTCGTCGGCGGTGTGCCTGTCGCCCAGTCGAACCCGGTCGACGACAACTTCTCCTTTCTCCGCGTCTACTCGAACGGCCCGCTGTACGCCCCCGTCACCGGCTACTTCACGCTGAACCAGGGCAACACGGGCGTCGAGGGCGCGCTCAACGACTACCTGAGCGGCACGTCGAACGCGCAGTTCTTCGACCAGATCAACAGCATCCTCACGGGCCAGCAGGCGAAGGGCGACGCGGTGGAGCTCACCATCGACCCCGTCGTGCAGCAGGCGGCGTGGGATGCACTCGGCGAGAACTCGGGCGCGGTCGTGGCGATCGAGCCGAAGACGGGCGCAATCATCGCCATGGTGTCGAAGGCGTCATTCGATCCCAACCTTCTCGCGGTCCACGACACCGGCGCCGTGCTCGACGCGTACGACACCCTCAACGCCGACCCCGCGCACCCGCTCGTCAACCGCGCCATCGCCGGCGACCTGTACACGCCGGGCTCCGTGTTCAAGCTCGTCGTCGCGGCGGCAGCCGTCGACAGCGGCAGCTACACCCCCGACTCCGAGTTTCCCAACCCGCCGACCCTCACGCTGCCGGGCACGAGCTCGGTCATCACCAACTCGGAGGGCGGCGCATGCGGCGGCACGCCCACGGTCACCATCGCGACGGCGCTCCGGCTGTCCTGCAACATCCCGTTCGCACAGCTGGGCCTGGCACTCGGCTATGACGCGATCAACAAGAAGGCACAGGAGTTCGGCTTCGACTCGATCCTCGAGGTGCCCATGAACGCCACCCCGAGCGTGTACCCGCAGACGGAGAGTGACGCCCAGCAGATGCTCTCCTCGTTCGGCCAGGCGAGCGTGCGGGTCACCCCGCTGCAGATCGCGATGGTCTCCGCTTCGATAGCCAACGGCGGCGTGCTCATGCAGCCCACCCTCGTCGAGAGCATCCTCGCGCCCGACCTCACGGTCAGGGAGGAGCTCCAGCCCACGGTCTACAACACCCCGATGACGAGCGAGACGGCGGCCACATTGACGCAGATGATGATCAACGGAGTGTCGAACGGGGTGGCCAGCAATGCGAGAATCAGTGGGGTCTCCGTCGCTGGAAAGACCGGAACCGCAGAGAACGGCAAGGGCGATCCGTACACCCTCTGGTTCACCGGGTTCGCTCCCGCCGACGACCCCCAGGTCGCCGTCGCCGTTGTCGTGGAGAACGGCGGTGGCCTCGGCCGGTCTGGGTTCGGAAACTCAGTGGCAGCTCCAATCGCAAAGAAAGTACTAGAGGCGGTGCTAAACAAATGAGACCCACCAGTGGCCTCACCTTCGGCGGCAGGTACCAACTGTCCAGTCGCGTGGCAATCGGCGGAATGGGCGAGGTGTGGCAGGCGACCGACCTCGTCATCGGACGAACCGTCGCCATCAAGATCCTCAAGGACGAGTACCTGGGTGACCCCGGGTTCCTCGAACGCTTCCGCGCGGAGGCTCGCCATGCCGCGCTCGTCAATCACGAAGGCATCGCCAACGTCTTCGACTACGGCGAGGAGGAGGGCAGCGCCTACCTCGTGATGGAACTCGTTCCGGGCGAGGCGCTCAGCGCCATCCTCGAGCGCGAACGGGTTCTCTCGACCGACCGCGTGCTCGACATCGTCGCCCAGACCGCGAACGCCCTGTCGGCCGCCCACGCGGCGGGGCTCGTGCACCGCGACATCAAGCCGGGCAACCTCCTCATCACCCCCGACGGCCGGGTGAAGATCACCGACTTCGGAATCGCTCGCATCGCCGATCAGGTCCCACTCACCGCGACCGGCCAGGTCATGGGCACCGTACAGTACCTCTCGCCCGAACAGGCGAGCGGCCGCTCGGCTTCCCCCACCACCGACATCTACTCTCTCGGCATCGTCGCGTACGAGGCCCTCGCCGGCCGGCGCCCGTTCACCGGCGAATCGCAGGTCGCGATCGCCATGGCGCAGATCAACGAGACGCCGCCCGAATTGCCCGTCACCATCTCCGAGCCCGTGCGCAATCTGGTCTACGCGAGCATCGCCAAAAACCCGGCCGACCGGCCCGCAACCGCCTCGCACCTCGCACGCGCCGCGCAGGCGCTCCGCCGGGGCGACATCGAGGCGGCAGCCCTCGCCGTTCCCGGAATCCTCGGCAGCGGTTCGCTCGCCAACACCGCGGGGGCGAACTACGGCCAGAACGCGGCGACCACCCGGCTGCTCGATGCCTCCGACGGCGCCCCCACGGCCGCCGTGCCCGCGCGGAACAACAAGCGCAACCCGTGGATGTGGCCCCTCATCGCCATAGTCTCGGTGCTCGCCGTCATCCTCGTCGCCGTGATCATCGCGCTCGTCGCCAACCCTGACGGCGGAGACGACCCGGTCAAGACGCCGGTCAAGACGCCGGTGGCGAGCACGCCGCCCCCGACGCCGAGCAAGACGCCCACCCCGACCCCCACTGTCGAGGCGATCGTGATCAACGCCGACGACTTCGTCAACCTCACCAAGGCGCAGGCGCAGGACAAGCTCACCGGCCTCGGACTCCGGATGGATCCCGTCGACGGCACTGTCGCCCCGAGCGGCGACCAGGTCGGCCGGTCGTACGCGGTGAGCCCGACCGGTGAAGTGCAGCCGAACACCCTCATCGCCGTGTCGTTCTACTCGCCCATCCCCGCGCCGACCCAGCCGTCAACGGTGTCCGGGCCGACGACCGGCGTGTCGGGCCAGAACGTGACGGTGACCTGGTCACGGTACGCCGGGTGCCCCGCGGGCCAGACGCTCACCGGATACAGCTTCACGATCGGCAACGGCGTGATGGTGAACCCGGCGACGAACCCAGTCGGGCCCGACGTCACCCAGCTCCAGCTCACGCTCGGCTCGCCCGGAACGACCACCGTGAGCTACATCGTGTTCTGTGGAGAGCTCCAGTCGCCGGCATCCGCGCCCGCCAACATCACCGTCACCGCGGGAGAACTTCCCACCCCGCAGGACTGAACGAGGGCGTCCAGCACCACCGGCTACACTGGCAATGAATTCTGTGGAGCTGACTGGGAGACTGCCTGTGACCGAAGGCGTGATTCAAAGCGTACGCCTGCTCGCAGGCAGGTATCAGGTCGGCGACCTCCTCGGCAGGGGCGGGATGGCCGACGTACACGTCGGCATCGACTCCCGGCTCGGCCGGCGCGTCGCGATCAAGCTGCTCAAGCCGGCGCTCGCCTCGAATCCCTCGTTCCGCAGCCGCTTCCGCCGTGAGGCGCAAGAGGCCGCCAAGATGGCGCATCCGACCATCGTTCGCATCTTCGATGCCGGCGAGGAGACCCTCGTCGGAGACGATGGCTCCGAGGTGCAGCTGCCGTTCATCATCATGGAATATGTCGACGGGCGCCTGCTCAAAGACATGATCGCCGAGGGGCCGATCGAGCCGGTCGAGGCGGTGCGCATCGTCTCTCAGCTGCTGACGGCCCTTGAGTACTCGCACCGGGCGGGCGTCGTTCACCGCGACGTGAAGCCGGGCAACATCATGGTGACGAACACCGGCCAGGTGAAGGTCATGGACTTCGGCATCGCCCGCGCCATCTCCGACTCGTCGGCGAGCATCGCCGAGACGAGCACCATAGTCGGCACCGCGCAGTACTTCTCCCCCGAGCAGGCTCGCGGCGAGGCCGTCGACGCCCGCACCGACCTCTACTCGACCGGCATCGTGCTCTTCGAGATGCTGACCGGTCGCGCGCCGTTCACGGGCGAGAACCCCGTCGCCGTGGCCTACCAGCACGTCAACCAGCAACCGCTGCCGCCGAGCGCGTTCACCCCCCGCGTCTCACCCGCACTCGACGCCGTCGTGCTGCGCGCCATGTCGAAAGACCGGTTCGAGCGCTTCCAGACCGCGCGCGAGTTCCGCATCGACGCCGAGGCCGCGGGTGCCGGCGCGATCCCGCCGCGCAAGACCGTGCAGGTCAACGAGTTCAACTCCACCCTGTTCGGCGCGAACCCCAACGCGCCGACGGGCTCCGAGGCGACGTTCCGCCAGCTCAACGTCGACCAGCACGACCGCATCCCGCGCACGCAGAACCGCCCGCCCGTGGCCTGGATCTGGGGCGGCATCGCCGTCATGATCGTGATGGTCGTCGCGGTCGTGCTGTGGACGCTGAGCCTCTCACAGACCTCCTACACGCAGAATGTCGCGATCGACGTGCCCGACATCGTCGGCCTTCCGTTCGAGGAGGCGTCGACGAAGATCGCCGATGAGAACCTCGTGGCCGAGCGCCACGACGAGTCGAGTCCGGAAATACCCGCCGGGAGCGTCATCCGCACCGATCCCGAGGCCGGCATCACGGTCGCGCCCGGGCAGGACATCGCCGTGTACGTGTCGAGTGGAGGCAGGCAGGTGAAGGTGCCGGCCGTTGTCGGCGCACCGCAGGCCGACGCGTCCGCCGCGATCACGGCGGCGGGCTTCACCGAGGGGGCGATCACCCAGGAGTACTCGCCGACGATCAAGGCCGGTGTCGTCATCTCCTCCGCGCCCGGTCCCGGCGAGAACGCGGCGGAGGGGTCACCGATCGCACTCGCCGTCTCTAACGGTCTCGTGCAGGTGCCGTCGGTCGTCGGCCAGGCCGTCGGCGCGGCCACGAACACGCTCGTCGGCCTCCAGCTCGAAGTGAAGACGGTCAGCGACTGGACGTGCGGCGGCGGTGCCGTCTCCTCTCAGTCCGCGACGGGCGACGCGCCACAGCAGTCGGCAGTCACGCTCACCTACTGCGCGAAGCCGTAGCGGACGCGTTCGCACGGCCCGCTCGGGTCAGCGGATGGTGACGAGTGGCGTGAGGCCCTTCGCGGCCTCCGCGGCCTCGGGCAGCCCCGCGACGGCGAGCCAGTTGCCAACCATGCGGTAGCCGCCCTCGGTGAGCACGGACTCCGGATGGAACTGCACACCGTAGATCGGCAGATCGGTGTGGCGCACGCCCATGATGACGCCGCCGTCGGTGCGCGACGTGACGACGAGCTCGTCGGGCACCGTGCCGTCGACGATCGCGAGCGAGTGGTACCGGGTGGCGCGGAAGGGGCGCGGCACGCCGTCGTAGAAGCCGCTGTCGTCGTGTTCGATGAGCGACGTCTTTCCGTGCATCAGCTCGTCGGCGTGGGTCACCGTCGCCCCCATCGCCTCGGCGATGGCCTGGTGCCCGAGGCAGACTCCGAAGAGCGGCTGGCCGGTCTCCATCACGGCCCGCACGATGGGGATCGACACGCCCGCGGCGGCCGGCGTGCCGGGGCCGGGCGAGAGCAGCACGGCATCGAAGTCCGCAATGTAGGCGGCCGCATCATCCGCAGAGAAGGAGTCGTTGCGCACGACGGTCGTCTCCGCCCCCAGCTGCAGCAGATAGCCGTTGAGGGTATAGACAAAGCTGTCGTAGTTGTCGACAACGAGCACTCGGGTCATTCGCCTACCGTCACTTCCGGGGGTACAAAGAATTCGTTCACCGCGGGAAATACCCACAACACGAGCGCGCTCAGTATGGCCGCGACCAGCACGACCGCAAGCAGGATGCGCACCCAGAGGGGCCCGGGCAGACTTCGCCAGATCGCCGCGTACATCAGCCTGCTCCCGCCTGCACCAGGGTCGCGATTTCCGCTGGCGGACCCGAGGCGCGCGGGTACCAGCTGTCGAACACACCGTACGCGATGATTCGCTCGGCCGCAGAGAAGAACGGGTGGCAGCTGGTCAGGGTGATGATGCGGTCGGTGGATGTCGCACCCTCCGTCTGCGGAACCGGCTCGAGCACCCCCACACCGGTGGGCCGCACGTACTCGGTGCCGCGGTACACGTACTTGTACCAGCCGTCCTGGGTCTCGACGAAGATGCTGTCGCCCACCATGAGCCGGTTGATGTCGTGGAAGCCCGCGCCGTAGGTCGTGCGGTGCGCGGCGACCGCGAAGTTGCCGACCTCCCCGGGAAGCTGGGTCTGGGGATAGTGGCCGACACCTGTCGCCCGGTTGTTGAGCACGTCGAGACCCACGCCTTCGGCGATGGGCCGACGGTAGTCGGCGCCGAGCCGGGGCACGATCAGGTTGGCGAACGACTGCGAGGCGGCCGGCTTCGCCATGACGACGGGCTCTGTAGACCCGACTGGTGCGGGCCCCGCCGTCTCATCGGGTGTCGGGTGGGGGCTCGGCGAACCGCTCGACGGCGGTGCCGACTCCCACTCCTGCGCCAGCTTGTCGGCCGCGCTGGTCTGCTCGGCGCCCACGATGATGTCGTTGAGCCATACCTGCCAGCCGAGGAAGAGCAGCACGAGCACGCCGGCGGTCATGAACAGCTCGCCGAGCACACCGATCGCGCTCGCGCGACGGCGGCGGGGTCGCACCATCACCGTGGGCTCCCCCTGCTCGATGTGGGTCATGAGTCTGATTCTACGGGCCGCAGCCCTGCAGAACCGGGCCGCGGAAGGCTCTCACACCGACCACCGCCCGTTTCACGATAAGATTTTCGCCATGGCCCGCAGCGAACGAACCAAGTCAGAACGCCCTGTCGAGTCACGCCCCGGCGAACAGGCTCCCAACGCGGTGTGGTTCAAGCCGATCATGTTCGGCTTCATGCTGCTCGGGCTCATCTGGATCATCGTCTTCTACGTCAGCGGCGCGACCCAGCTGCCCGTGCCGCAACTCGGATCGGGCAACATCCTCGTCGGCTTCGGCATCATGTTCGTCGGCTTCCTCATGACGACACGCTGGCGCTGAATACCGCGACATCCGCGCGGATTAAGGCCTAACTACACGCGTGTAACTATCCCCACTGTGGAATCACCTGTGGATAAGTCTCCCGGCCGGGCATCGCGCGCGCGTCGTGCTACATCGCGACAGCCACGATAGACACGGCTACGAGCAGCGCCGCTACGCCGGCCACAGCCGCGATCTGCACCGACTTCTGCTGCCGACGCCGGGTGGCGAGGTAGAGCGCCGCGACTCCCGCTCCGACCACGAGTCCGCCGACGTGTGCCTGCCAGGCGACCCCCGGAACGATGAACCCGATCACGAGGTTCAGCACGATCACGACGACGAGCTGTGTGCTGTTGCCGCCCAGGCGGCGTTGGACGACGAAGAACGCGCCCAAGAGGCCGAAGATGGCGCCCGAGGCGCCGACCACCACGACATTCGGGCTGAGAAGAAGCACGGCCACCGAGCCACCGAAGGCGGCGAGCAGGTACAGCGCCAGGAAGCGGGCTCGGCCGACCGCCTGCTCGATGATCGGCCCGAAGATGTAGAGCGAGAACATGTTGAACAGGATGTGCAGCGGCGACGACATCGAGTGCAGGAAAGCAGACGTGATCATCCGCCACGGCTCGGCGGCCGTTGCGTCGGGCGACGAATAGTAGGCGAGCGACCGGAACAGTGCCCCGCCGGTCAACAACTCAAGCACGTAGAACACGAGGTTGAGGCCGATGAGCGTGTATGTGACGACGGGAGCACCGCTCGTGCCCCGCATCGACGAACGAATGCGCGTCACCGCGGCCGGGCGCGTGCGGGGCGCGCTCTCACGCGCCTCCCGCACGCACTCCGGGCAGTGCACGCCGACGGCTGCCTGGGTCTGGCATTCGGCACACACCGTACGCCCGCACCGCTGGCACAGGATGAAGCTCTGCCTGTCGGGATGGCGGTAACAGAAGTTGCCCGAGTCCTGCGCGCTGTCCGTCACTGGAGGCGGTTACGCCTGCTCGACGGTGACGCTCTCGATGACGACATCGTTGAGCGGCTTGTCGCGACCGTCGGTCGGCACGGCCTCGATGGCGTCGACGACGCGCTTCGACTCGTCATCGGCGACGAAGCCGAAGATGGTGTGCTTGCCCTGCAGCCACTGGGTGGGAACTGTCGTGATGAAGAACTGCGAGCCGTTCGTTCCCTTGCCGCCGCGCGTGCCGGCGTTCGCCATGGCGAGCACGTAGGGCTCGTTGAACGTGAGCTCCGGGTGGATCTCGTCGTTGAACTCGTATCCGGGCCCGCCCGTGCCCTGGCCGAGCGGGTCGCCCGCCTGAAGCATGAACTGCTTGATGATGCGGTGGAAGATCACACCGTCATAGAGGTTGTCGGTGGAAACCTTCCCCGTCTTGGGGTGCGTCCACTCCTTCGTTCCCGTCGCGAGACCGACGAAGTTCTCGACTGTCTTCGGGGCGTGGTTTCCAAGGAGGTTGACCTTGATGACGCCGAGGTTGGTGGTGATCGTGGCTACCGCTGTGTGCAAAGACATGGTCACAATTCTTACATAGCTGGTCCACTCAGACTCCGCCAGCGCACAGGCGGCTCCCAGCCCTAGCCGTTCCGCTGGGTAGAGTGGCGTGACAAGATTGAGATTGTTCGCTGCACCATACCGACGGAGGTTTTTCAATGGGACTGTCACGGAAGCGGCAGCGCGAGTTCACCCGGCTCAAGAAGCAGACCGAAGAACTCCTGCAGAGCCAGAGGGAAGTACTCGAGCACGCCGGCGGCGTCGTCCGTGAGGCGAGCCACCAGGCCGCCAACTACGCGCGCGAAGAGGTGTCGCCCCGCGTCAAGGGTGCCTACGACACCAACGTGAAGCCCGTCGTCGCATCCGGCTTCACAGCCACCCACGCTGTCGCGAGCGCGACTAAGGAGAAGGTCGTCGACGACGTCCTCCCGGCCGTGGCATCCGCGATCGCCTCGGCTCTCGCCGTTCTCGACGCGGCGAAGAGCCCGCAGGTGCGCGAGGCCATCCAGCGCGTGTCGAAGGGCAGCGACGAGGTCTCCAAGCGCGTATCCAAGGGCGCGGAGGCGTTCAGCAGGAACGTGTCGAAGAACGCCACGACGTTCGGCACCAAGGTGGGCCTCATCGAGCCGCCGAAGAGCAGCGGGCCGGGCAAGTACATCCTGGTCGGCCTCGGTGCGGTCGCTGTAGCGGGCGTCGCGTATGCCGTATGGCAGACCCTGCGCGCCGATGACGACCTCTGGATCGACGACGAGGATGGCACAGACACCGGCGCCGGCTCGGTTGAAGCCGGCGCAGTGGGCGCCCTGTAGTCACACGAACACACCCTCGAAGGCCCGCTCCGGCGGGCCTTCGCTCGTTAGTGAGCTAAAGTCGCACGCCGGCACGCAGCTTCCGAGCTCCGGACGAAGACCCGGCGCGCCAGTGCGACTCTCGCCGCCCGCAGCCCGATTTTGACCCTCCGAACTGTCGCGCAGGCGGCCGCGTGCGCCACGAGGTAGCTCCACTCCGAGTGGAGAACCAGAACCTGTCAGCCAGGCCGCCGAGAGACGGCGTATGACGACGTCACGCCCGCGAGCAACGGGATCCCGCCCGGAGAACTAGGGTGTCGGGCGACTCCTCTGATCCGGTCGTCACTGTATAGACCAGCAACGTCGTGTTCACCAGGGTCACGCGGATGTGGTCACGAGCGCCGAGGGTCTTGACTGTCGAACTCCAACCGTCTTTCATCCCGTACTCCCGCGCGAGATCCGCGGCCCAGGATGACGCGTCGAAGTGTGGGGCGAGCGCGAGGGAGCGATCGATATAGACCAGGTTTCCCGGGGATCCGTCGGGGCATACTTCGGTATGCGAGGTGATAGAAGAATCAAGGACTGCACCCGACGGCAATTCGCCCTCTATCTGATCGAGGCCGGCGTTCACCTCCGCGGTGGCGCCCCTCAGCGAGACCGACGTGTCGGCGCTGATGCTCGAAATCACCACCACCATGACGAGCACCGTGCAGGCGATCGCGACCGACAATGTGGGGCGGGAAGCGATGCGCCGGAGAACCGTTGCCATAGTTCGGAGCCTACTGTCTGACTGCCGACAAAGATGACATTTAGTGCGAACAGGGGATGAGTATCCCGGCGTGTATCGCTCGCGTCGAGGGTCTCGTGACGACCTTTTCAGTGGAGCCTAGGAGAATCGAACTCCTGACCTCCTGCTTGCAAAGCAGGCGCTCTACCAATTGAGCTAAGGCCCCGAAGGGATGGACGCGGGCTGACCGTGTCGCAGTGGGGATACCGGGATTTGAACCTGGGACCTCTTCATTATCAGTGAAGCGCTCTAACCAACTGAGCTATACCCCCGCGGGCAGATTCGAGAGTACCGTACCTGCGCCCGGATACCCAATCGGGCACTCGCGTGCCCGATTGGGATCAGTTATTGGTGAAACCGACGAGCAGGCCGCCCGTGATGCGCACGCTGAAGTTGTACAGCACGCTCGTGATTGCACCCAGGGCGGTGCCCACGATGATGTTCAAAATCGCGACGACCACGGAGAACAGCGACACCTGTACGAGCGAGAAGCTGTTCGTAATGCTGAAGCTGTCGTCGCCGAGGATCTCGGCAAGTGTCTTGTCGAGCGTGCTGAAGATGTTCGTCGACTGAAGCACCAGGTAGACGAGAATCGTCGCGACGACGAGCACGATGCCAAGCGACACCGCTACCAGAAACGACAGCTTCACTGCCGACCAGAAGTCGACGTACACCAGCTTGAGGCGAACCTGCTTGGTGGCTACGGGCCGCTGCGACTTACGCTGCAGCTTCTCGGCGACGCTACTCATCTACTGACTCGTCCTCTCCAGTGACGACAACCGCTGCGGCGTTCTCCCCCGCGGCTAGTTCGCCGTCCTGATTAACTAGGTTGCGTTCGCTGTTCTTGGCAAGCGCGATAATTCGGTCGTCCTCGGCGAAACGGGCGAAAACGACGCCCATCGTGTCCCGGCCCTTGGCAGGAACCTCGGCCACCGAGGAGCGTACCACCTTGCCGCTGGCAAGAACCACAAGCACCTCGTCGTCGTCAGAGACGATGAGGGCGCCCGCGAGATCGCCGCGAGCCTCCTGCAGCTTCGCGACCTTGATCCCGAGGCCGCCACGGCCCTGCACCCGGTACTCGTCGGTGGAGGTCCGCTTGGCGAATCCACCCTCGGTCACGACGAACACGAATCCGGCGTCGGTCACGACGGAGGCACTCAGCAGCTGGTCGCCGTCGCGGAAGTCCATGCCCTTCACTCCCGACGTCGAACGGCCCATGGGCCGGAGCGCCGAATCTGAGGCGGTGAAGCGGATCGACATGCCCTTGTGCGAGACGAGCAGCACGTCCTGCGTCTCCTCCACGAGCATGGCCGAGACCAGCTCGTCGTCTTCGCGCAGGTTGATCGCGATGATGCCGCCGGTGCGGTTGGTGTCGTACTCGGTCAGCGCCGTCTTCTTGACGAGCCCGCCCCGGGTCGCCAGCACGAGATACTTGGCGGCCGCATAGTCAGGGATGTCGAGGATCTGCGCGATCTCCTCGCCCGGCTGAAGCGCCAGCAGGTTGGCGACGTGCTGGCCCTTCGCGTCGCGGCTGGCTTCCTGGAGTTCGTAAGCCTTGGCACGGTACACGCGGCCGGTGTTCGTGAAGAACAGCAGCCAGTGGTGGGTCGTGGTCACGAAGAAGTGCTCGACGACGTCATCCGCACGCAGCTGCGCACCCTTGACGCCCTTGCCCCCCCGGTGCTGGATGCGGTAGTTGTCGCTGCGCGTGCGCTTGACGTACCCGCCGCGGGTGACGGTGATGACCATCTCCTCTTCGGGGATGAGGTCTTCCATGCTCATGTCGCCGTCGAAGCCGAACATGATCTCGGTGCGGCGGTCGTCGCCGAAGCGGTCGACGAGTTCGGTGAGCTCTTCGCTCACGATCTCGCGCTGGCGGGCCGGTGTCGCGAGGATGTGGTGGTACTCGGCGATCTTCGCCTCCCATTCCGCCGCCTCGTCGACGATCTTCTGTCGTTCGAGCGCGGCCAGGCGGCGCAGCTGCATGTCGAGGATCGCGCGTGCCTGGAGCTCGTCTATCGTGAGCAGCTCCATGAGCCCGTCGCGCGCGGCCTCGGTGTCGGCGCTGCGGCGGATGAGCGCGATGACCTCGTCGAGGGCGTCGAGCGCCTTGAGGTAGGCGCGCAGGATGTGCATGCGCTCCTCCGCCTTCTTGAGGCGGTAGGTGGTGCGACGCACGATCACTTCGATCTGGTGGTCGATCCAGTGCGTGATGAAGCCGTCGAGGGGCAGCGTGCGCGGGATGCCGTCGACGATCGCGAGCATGTTGGCACCGAAGTTGTCTTGCAGCTGCGTGTGCTTGTAGAGGTTGTTGAGCACGACCTTGGCGACGGCGTCGCGCTTGAGCACGATGACGAGGCGCTGGCCCGTGCGGCCGGAGGTCTCGTCACGGATGTCGGCGATGCCGCTGATCTTGCCTTCCTTGACCAGCTCGGCGATCTTGAGCGCCAGGTTGTCGGGGTTGACCTGGTAGGGCAGCTCCGTGACCACGAGGCACGTTCGGCCCTGCAGCTCCTCGACGTTGACGACGGCGCGCATCGTGATCGACCCACGGCCGGTGCGGTACGCGTCCTGGATGCCCTTGACGCCCAGAATCTGGGCACCGGTCGGGAAGTCGGGTCCCTTGATGCGCTGCAACAACGCGTCGAGCAGCTCCTCACGCGGCGCCTCGGGGTTCTCGAGGGCCCACAGCGCCCCGGATGCTACTTCCCGGAGGTTGTGCGGGGGGATGTTCGTCGCCATTCCGACCGCGATGCCGACGGATCCGTTGACGAGCAGGTTGGGAAAGCGCGCGGGCAGAACGACCGGCTCACGGGTCTTGCCGTCGTAGTTGTCTTGGAAGTCGACGGTCTCCTCGTCGATGTCGCGAACCATCTCCATCGCGAGGGGCGCCATCTTGGTCTCGGTGTACCGCATGGCGGCCGCCCCGTCGTTGCCTGCCGAGCCGAAGTTGCCCTGCCCGAGCGCGAGTGGGTAGCGAAGGCTCCACGGCTGAACGAGACGCACGAGTGCGTCGTAGATCGACGAGTCGCCGTGCGGGTGGAACTGCCCCATGACGTCGCCGACGATGCGGGTGCACTTGTTGAAGCCCTTGTCGGGACGATAGCCGCCGTCGTACATGCCATACAGCACACGACGGTGCACCGGCTTGAGTCCGTCGCGCACCTCGGGGAGCGCACGACCGACGATGACACTCATCGCGTAGTCGAGATACGAGCGCTGCATCTCGAGCTGCAGGTCGACCTGGTCGATCTTGTCATGACGCGTGTCGATCACCGCGTTCTCGAAGGTGGGCTCGACGGCGTCGGTGCCATCGGTGGGAGTTGTTTCGTCAGCCATGTCTGTCTCTCGTTATGAGGTGGATCGTCTGGGGAGATCTCGATACGCGCTAGGGCGCGCTACTCGATCCTGATCGGCTTCGCGCGATCAGATGTCGAGGAAGCGCACGTCTTTGGCGTTGCGCTGGATGAAGTTGCGCCGCGACTCCACGTCTTCACCCATGAGAGTGGAGAAGATCTCGTCGGCGGCGGCCGCATCATCCAGAGTCACCTGGAGCAGCGTGCGTGACGCCGGGTTCATCGTCGTCTCCCAGAGCTCGGTGTAGTCCATCTCGCCGAGACCCTTGTAGCGCTGGATGCCATTGTCCTTCGGCATGCGCTTGCCCGACGCGATGCCGTCGCCCATGACGACGTCGCGCTCGCGGTCGCTGTAGACGAACTGGTGCTCGGCGTTGGTCCACTTGAGGCGGTACAACGGCGGCTGGGCGAGGTACACGTAGCCGTGATCGATGAGCGGGCGCATGTAGCGGAACAGCAGGGTGAGGATGAGGGTCGTGATGTGCTGGCCGTCGACATCCGCGTCGGCCATGAGCACTATCTTGTGGTATCTGACCTTCTCGGGATCGAAGTCTTCGCCGATGCCCGCGCCGAAGGCGGTGATCATCGCCTGCACCTCGGCGTTGCCGAGGGCGCGGTCGAGCCGCGCCTTCTCGACGTTGAGGATCTTGCCGCGAAGGGGCAGGATCGCCTGGAACTGCGGGTCGCGACCGGCGACCGCCGAGCCGCCTGCCGAGTCGCCCTCGACGATGTAGATCTCGCTGAGCGACGGGTCCTTGGAGGAGCAGTCACGCAGCTTTCCGGGCATCCCGCCCGACTCCAGCAGGCCCTTTCGGCGCGTCTGCTCGCGGGCCTTGCGAGCGGCCATGCGGGCCTGCGACGCCTGAATGGCCTTGCGGATGACGTCGCGAGCCTGCGTCGGGTTGCGATCGAACCAGTCGCCGAGCTGCTGGCCGGCCACGCGCTGCACGAACGCCTTCGCCTCGGTGTTGCCGAGCTTGGTCTTCGTCTGTCCCTCGAACTGCGGCTCGGCGAGCTTCACCGAGATGACGGCGGTCAGGCCCTCGCGCACGTCGTCGCCAGACAGGTTCTCGTCCTTCTCCTTGATGATGCCCTTCTCGCGGGCATAGCGGTTGACGAGGGTGGTGAGGGCGGCACGGAAGCCCTCCTCGTGGGTTCCGCCCTCGTGGGTGTTGATCGTGTTCGCGTACGTATGCACGCTCTCGGTGTACGCGTTGGTCCACTGCATCGCGACCTCGAGGGAGATCTTGCGATCGGTGTCCTCCGACTCGAACGCGATGACCTCGGGATGAATCAGCTCCGCCTTCTTCGACTTGTTCAAATACTCGACGTAGTCGACGAGGCCGCGCTCGTACATGTAGCTGTCGACGACGTCCTCCTCGCCGCGCTCGTCGGTGAGCGTTATGCGGAGCCCCTTGTTGAGGAATGCCATCTGCTGGAAGCGTGCGCGGAGGGTCTCGTAGTCGAACTCGACCGTCTCGAAGGTCTCCTCGCTCGGCCAGAACGTCTGCTGCGTTCCGGTCTCCTCGGTCGCCTCGCCTTGCTGCAGCGGAGCCGTCGGCACGCCGTCTTCGAAGCTCATGCGCCAGACGTGGCCCTGGCGGCGAACCTCGGTGTCGACGCGGCTGGAGAGCGCGTTGACGACGGAGATTCCGACCCCGTGCAGGCCGCCCGACACGGAATAGCCGCCACCGCCGAACTTGCCGCCGGCGTGCAGGATGGTCATGACCACCTCGACGGTCGACTTCTGCTCCTGCTTGTTGATGTCCACGGGGATGCCGCGGCCATTGTCGCGCACCCGGATGCCGCCATCCTTGCGCATCGTCACGGTGATGAGATCGCAGTAACCGGCAAGTGCCTCGTCTACAGAGTTGTCGACGACCTCATAGACGAGGTGATGCAGACCGCGCGGGCCGGTGGACCCGATGTACATGCCAGGACGCTTGCGAACAGCTTCGAGCCCCTCGAGAATCTGGATCTGGTCTGCGCCGTACGAGTCGTCTTGCAGATTCTCGGTGGGGATTGTCGCCATCTGAAATTGTGCTCCTGCCGCGTCTGTTGATCACGCCATTCGAGGATGTGGTCCCACAATGGGACGCGCCCGACGGCCCTTCCAGTCTACCAAACGATGAGGGTTCCCACCGATTCTGCGGCCCTCTGGGGGCATTTCTTTGCGAGGGTGACCTGATTTGCCCTGTCAGCCGTAAGTATCGCGTGGGCCCCGGCCTGGAATTGATCTGGGGCCGCGTTTCCAGGACGGAGCGTTCGGCCCTTCGAAGCGCACCGATCGTATCTGCGCATCAGGGTAGGTGAGAGCTATGTGCGTCGTGATCTGGGTGCGCATCAATCGCAGCTGCGTCGCCCACGCCGTCGAGTCGCACTGCACCGTCAGCACGCCGTCTTCGATACCCACCGGGGTGGAGTGCTCGGCGGTCTCGGCACCGGCGATCTCGACCCAGGATGCGACGAGGTCGGACTGTGCAAGCGGCGAGGTCCAGCCCATGTTGCTGGTGAGGCCGTCGATGACGGCGGACAGCCCGAGGGGGTCGCGGCCGATCCCGAAAGGCACGCTCGCGCCCTCGACCCGGGTCTCGCGCTTCTTCTGGTCGTTCGACTTGAAGGTGCCGGTGCCGAATAGCCGGCGAAAACGCAGATAGACGGCGCGCGCCTCGTCGTTCTGGCGTGACGCGATGTTCTTCGTCATTCGTCCTCCGCCTCGACGATACGCCCGGCGTTGATGCGCACGATATGCCCGGCCAGCTCCTCCGGTACGTCGTCGAGCACGGCCGCGGTGATGAGCACCTGCTCGAAGCCGTCGATCGCGCGTGCCAGCCGGCCACGGCGAGACTCGTCGAGCTCGGCGAAGACGTCGTCGAGGATCAGCACGGGGTCACCCGACGACGACTCGCGGCGCAATACGGCGGCCGCGGCGAGTTTGAGAGAGAGAGCGAACGACCACGACTCTCCATGGCTCGCGTATCCGCGCGCGGGCAGGGCGTTCAACTCGAGCACTAGGTCGTCGCGGTGTGGACCCGCCAGGGTGATGCCGCGCTCGACCTCCCCACGCCGGAGTCGCACGAGCGCGGCGCGGAAATTCTGCGCGATTTCGGCGAGCTCGAGGGCACCAGCCCGCACCGCGCCCTGCTCGATTGTCGCCTCCTCGGAGGCGTCGCTCGACAAGATGCTCAGGTAACTTGCGAGGGAAGCATGGTGGTCGGCCCCCGCGATCGCCGAGTACGCCGTTCGCACCTCGGGCAGCAGGTCCGCGATGAGTGCACTTCGCGCCTGAATGAGCTCGGAGCCGAACTCCACCAGGCGCTCATCCCAGATCTCGAGTGTCGACAGCTGGTTGGCACGGATTCCGGATGCTCGCGCCGACTTCAACAGCGAATTGCGCTGTTTGAGCACCCGCTCGTAGTCGACCATCACCCCGCTCAGGCGTGGGGAGCGCTGAACGAGCAGCTCGTCGAGAAACCGTCGGCGACCGGAGGGCTCGCCGCGCACGAGCGCGAGGTCCTCCGGCGCGAACAGCACGCTCGAGAAGTAGCGCGGCAGGTCCCGCGTCTTGATGACCGAGCGATTGACCTGCGCGCGGTTCGCGCCGGTGCGGTTGATCTGCACCTCGGCGAGCACCTGGCGGTCACCGTTTTGCAGGCGAGCCCGCACGATCGCCGCATCCCGACCTGCTCGGATCATCGCGTGGTCCGTCGACACGCGGTGCGACCCGAGCGTGCTCAGATACCCGAGCGCCTCGACGAGGTTGGTCTTGCCCTGTCCGTTGCTGCCGACGAAGACGTTCGCGCCCGTCACCAATCCGACGTCGACCGTTTCGTAGTTACGAAAGTCGGTGAGGTTCAGATGGGTGACGAGCACGGGCGTGTGGTGCTATTCCGCCTTGCGCACGGCGTGGCCGCCGAACTGGTTGCGCAGTGCGGCGACGGCCTTCATCGACGGCGAGTCACCCTGGCGTGAGACGAAGCGCGCGAAGATGGCGGCGCTGATGGTCGGAACCGGAACGGCGTTGTTGAGGGCTTCCTCCACCGTCCAGCGACCCTCACCGGAGTCTTCTACGTAACCCTCGATCTCGGCGAATTCGGGGTCTTCCTTGAGCGCCTTGACGAGCAGCTCGAGCAGCCAGGAGCGCACGACCGTTCCACGCTGCCATGCCTCGAAAGTGCCGGTGACGTCCTTGATGATGTCCTTGCGGGTGTCGAGCAGCTCGTAGCCCTCCGCCCATGCCTGCATGAGCGCGTATTCGATACCGTTGTGCACCATCTTGGCGTAGTGGCCCGCGCCGATCTCGCCGGTGTGCACGAAGCCCTCGGCCCGGGGACCCTCGGGGCGCAAGGCGTCGAAGACGGGCATCGCACGCTCGACGTCGGGCGCGTTGCCGCCGACCATGAGGCCGTAGCCGTTCTCGAGGCCCCAGACGCCGCCCGAGACGCCGGCGTCGAGGTAGTTGACGCCCTTCTCCGCGAGCAGGGCGGCGTGCTTGAAGTCTTCGGTGAAGCGCGAGTTGCCGCCCTCGATCACGAGGTCGCCCGGCGAGAGCACGCCCGCCAGGTCGGTGATGACGCCCGTCGTGATCTTGCCCGACGGCACCATGACCCAGACGATGCGGGGTGCGGGTAGTGCGGCTGCGAGGTCGGCGAGGCTCGCAACATCCGACACGGCGGGGTTGGGATCGTAACCCGTGACCTCGATGCCACCCTTACGCAGGCGGGCGCGCATGTTATTGCCCATCTTGCCGAGTCCAATGAGCCCAATGTGCATAGCGAAAATCCTTAGTACGAGTACGAGTGAGGTGGTGGTCTAGCGAAGGAGAAGGTTGGGCTGGAGCAGGTACTTGTAGTTGTCTGCGCCGGCCTGGTCTTTGGATGACTGGCTCGTGATGAGCACCGGCCCCGGCTTGTTGGGGTTGTCGGTCTTCGTGAACGAGATTCGCACGAACTCGGAGTGCACGGCACCGAGTCCGTCGAGCAGGAAGGCAGGTTTGAGGGAGACGACGGTCTCTGTTCCGGTGAGGAACGCATCGATCGTCTCGGATGCCTGGGCCTGCTCGGAGCCGATCGCCTCGAGCGTCAGACCGTCGGCCGAGAAGGTGAAGCGCAGCGCCGCCTCTCGCTCGAGAACGAGTGAGACGCGACGAACCGCCTCGATGAGCTCGGCGGTGTTGATGACGGCGTAGTTGTCGACCGTTTCGGGGAAGAGCCGCTTGACGGGAGGGAAATTTCCCTTGATCAGCAGAGACGTGACCGTCTTCTTCTCGGCCTGGAAGGCGATGAGCTCGCGTTCGTCGCTCGAGGTGATGGCGACGGAGATAGACCCGCTGTGCCCGAAAGTCTTCCCAATCTCGGTGAGCGTGCGTGCCGGAACGAGAGCCGTGATGACGTCGGTGACGGACTCGTCGGCGGTCCATTCGATTTCGCGCACCGCGACCCGGTAGCGGTCGGTCGCGATGAGCGAAAGCTTGTTGCCGGAGATCTCGAGCTGCACGCCCGTGATGACGGGCGTGACGTCATCACGCGAGGCGGCGACGGCGACCTGCGACACGGCGTTCGCGAAGAGCTCGGCCGGGAGGAAGCCCGACTGCGCCGAGACCTGCGGAAGGGTCGGGTATTCCTCCACCGGCATGCTCAGCAACGTGAAATGCGCGGAACCACAGGAGACCGAGATGCGTCCCTCCTCGGTGGCGAAGGTGACCGGGGCGTTCGGCAGGCGACTGGCGATCTCAGCCAGCAGGCGACCGGAGACGAGCACCTTGCCGGGCTCGCTGACCTCCGCGGAGATCTCGGTCTGGGCCGACACCTCGTAGTCGAAGGAGGAGAGCGTGAGGCCGGCGTCGGTCGCTTCGATCAGGATTCCACTCAGGATCGGCAGAGTGGTTCGCTGCGGAAGCAACTTCACGGCGAACGAGACAGCCTCACTGAAGACGTCGCGATTTACCTGGAACTTCACGGAGTAACCCCTGTCACTGGTGGATGGTGGTGTGGCGGTTAATACTGGCACAGGCCTGCAGGCCCGAAGCGGCGCCGGGTCCAAGGTTATCTCTCGCTAACCAATAGAGATTTAAAAGAACAACAGTGTTAACCGCTGTGCGATCTGTGAGTAACTACAAGAATCCAGCGCGGCCATTGGGAACTACACGAGTGTGACTTGTTGACGGCCTGTGGAATTCCACGCCGGTTCTTGTCACTACCCGGAAGTGCCTCACACGCAGTTTCCACAGAACCTTGTAATTCACCCACATCCTGTCCGGCGAGTTCCCTCAGTTATCCACAGGTATTTCATACTGTGTGAAAACTCAGCAACCGCGTGATTCCGGGAGTCGGTCAGTTCTTGCCGAAGCGGTGATTCTGCTTGATTCGGCTCGTGAGCTCGGTGACCTGGTTGTAGATCGAGCGGCGTTCCTTCATCAGCTCGGTGATCTTCTTGTTGGCATACATGACCGTGGTGTGGTCGCGATTGCCGAAGAGCTGGCCGATCTTGGGCAGGGAGAGATTCGTCATCTCGCGGCACAGGTACATCGCGATCTGTCGCGCGGTCGCCACCGCTTGCGAACGCGACGAGCCGTACAGGTCATCGACCGTGAGTTTGAAGTACTCCGCAGTGTGGTTGATGATGTCGACCGGTGCGATCACGTTGTCGTCGTCGAGCGTGATGAGGTCTTTGAGCACCGTCTGTACCAGGGCGAGGTCGACCGGCTGGCGGTTGAGGCTCGCGAAGGCCGTCACGCGGATGAGGGTTCCCTCGAGTTCGCGGATGTTCGACGACACCTTCGACGCCATGTACTCGAGGATCTCGTTCTCGACCTGCAGCTTCTCGCTCTGGGCCTTCTTACGCAAGATGGCGATGCGTGTCTCGAGGTCGGGCGCCTGGACGTCGGTGATCAGACCCCACTCGAACCGCGACCGCATCCGGTCTTCGAAGCCCGTGAGGGCCTTTGGCGGCAGGTCGCTCGTGATGACCACCTGCTTGTTGTGATCGTGCAGGGTGTTGAACGTGTGGAAGAAGGCCTCCTGCGTCGAGTCCTTGCCCTGGAGGAACTGGATGTCGTCGATCAAGAGGATGTCGATGTCGCGGTAGCGCGACTGGAACACCGACGAACGATTGTTGGCGATCGAGTTGATGAAGTCGTTGGTGAATTCCTCGGAACTCACATATCGCACACGGATGCCGGGATACAGGCTCGCGGCGTAATGGCCGATAGCGTGCAGAAGGTGGGTCTTTCCCAGTCCCGATGATCCGTAGATGAAGAGAGGGTTGTACGCCTTCGCCGGCGCCTCAGCTACAGCGACGGCG
>JAODMO010000023.1 GCA_025464995.1 Microbacteriaceae bacterium | reverse complement strand
TTGCGCACCCGGCTGCCGGTGATGGCGAACCGGAAGATGCGGTCGAAGATCACGGCGTACTGCACGAGTCGGGCGGTGTCGGCCGCCGCGTTCCCGGAACCCGTCGAAGGGCGCGATTCGACAGGCGTAGCGAGCGAAGCCCTCTCGATGCGCACGGCCTCGCGGTATGCGGTCAGGTCGCAACGCAGCTCCTCGAGCGAGTACAGAAAGAACGGCATGCGCTGCTTGATCATGAACGGGTCGAACGGCAGGTCGCCGCGCATGTGGGTGCGGTCGTGGATCAGGTCCCACATGACGAAGGTCTCTTCGGTGCGCTTCTGGTCGTCGAGCAGTCGCTTCGCATCATCCGGCAGCCGCAGCTTGGTGATCTCGGATGCCGCGGCAACGACCCTGCGGAAGCGCGCGGCCTCGCGGTCGGCGAAGATCGCGCCCCACGTGAAGGTGGGCACCTCGCGCATCGCGACGCTCTCGGGGAAGAGCACTGCCGAGTTGGTGTCGTAGCCCGGGGTGAAGTCGACGAACCGCACGGGCACGAACAGCTTGTTGGAGTAGTCGCCGGCCTCGAGCTCTCCGACGAACTCCGGCCATATCACCTCGATGAGCACGGCCTCGACGAGACGGCTGGTCGAGCCGTTCTGCGTGTACATCGGGAAGACGACGAGGTGACGCAGCCCGTCGACGCGGTCGAGCTGCGGCTGGAACGCCTGGAGGGAGTCGAGGAAGTCGGGCACACCGAAGCCCTCATCGGCCCAGCGGCGGAAGTCGACCGACACGGCCTCGAGGTACGCGGCGTCGTGCGGCAGGATGTCGCGGAAATTCAGGACTTCGCGCGCGATGGTATCGACCCGCTCGCGGGCGGTCGCGTGGTCGCCGCGCTCGGGGATGCTGCCGTCCTGAATTTGCAACGGCTGCAGCGCGGATGCCGCGGTCTTGATGCTCAGCCAGGCGGCGTCCTCCACGACCTCGGGTTCTCCGACGATGGGCTGGGGCATCGTTGTGTGGGACATGGGTGAACCTCCGTTCCGCGTGAGCGAGTGCCTGGGCACGTGAGCGACGCACGGATGTGGCGCCACAACCGAGCCTAACGACGCCCCTGCCGCGGTTGGTTGCGTTCGGCGCGTGAATGTTGCGCCGCCCCCGCACGCCATCGCACGAAAGCGTCATCCCGCGTGTGTCGCATAAACTTCAGCCATGTCGAGCGCGAGAGAACTCCAGGAAGCGCTCGCGGCCGTCGCCGACAGGGAGAACGCCCGCACCCTGCAGCGGTTCTTCAAGACGGGCAAGGGCCAGTACGGTGCGGGCGACGTCTTCATCGGGGTGAAAGTGCCCGAGGTGCGCCGCATCGCGAGGGGCTTCGCCGACCTCTCGCCCGCCGACCTCAACGACCTGCTCGACAGCGAGGTGCACGAGCACCGGTTCGCGGCGCTCGCCGTGTTGGTCATGCAGTTCCAGTCGGCGAGTCGGCCGGCAGCCCGAGACGATGCGGAGCGCGAACGGCTCGTCGAGTTCTACCTCTCCGCGATGCGCCGCGGCCGGGTGAACAACTGGGACCTCGTCGACTCGTCTGCCGAGTACATCCTCGGCGAGTACCTGTTCGACCGTCCGCGCGACCAGCTGCTGCGCCTCGCCCGCAGCGGCGTCGTCTGGCAGCGCCGCATCGCGATGCTCTCGACGTTCGCGTTCATCAAGCACGGCGACGCCTCGACCACCCTCGAGGTCGCCGACGTGTTGCTCGACGACAAGCACGACCTCATCCAGAAGGCGGTCGGCTGGATGTTGCGCGAGGTCGGCAAGCGCGTCGACCTCGGGCTGCTCACCGCCTTCCTCGAGGCGAACGCGACCCGGTTGTCGCGCGTGACGATGAGCTACGCCACCGAGCACCTCAGCCAGGCCGATCGGGTGTACTACCGCTCGCTCTAGGTGGCGGTGGTTGAGTGGGCTCATGGCGGGCGTGGTTGTCGGGTTCGCCATCATCGGCGCCGTCATCCTCATCGGCTACGTCCTGGGTCGCGCCGGCGTGCTCGGGGAGCACGCCCCGCACGTCATCAGCCGCATCGTCTTCTTCGTGCTCTCGCCGTGCCTGCTGTTCACCGTGCTCGCGGATGCCGACGTGCACAGGCTCTTCTCGTCGATGCTCGCCGTGTCGGCCATCGCCGCGGCGCTCTCGTGCCTGCTCTTCGCGGGCATCGCTGTGCTGGTGTTCCGGCGCAGCATCCCGGAGACCGTCATCGGATCAATCGCCTCGGGCTACGTCAACGCGAACAACATCGGCATTCCCGTGGCCGTGTACGTGCTCGGCGACACCGCCTACTCGGCACCGGTGATCCTGCTGCAGCTGCTCGTGCTCGCCCCGATCGCGCTCACCATCCTCGACGTGACCACGAGCGGCTCCACCTCGCTGCGCCGGGTGCTCGCGCAGCCGTTCACCAACCCGCTCATCATCGGCTCGGCCCTCGGCGTCATGGTGTCGGTCACGGGGCTCGAGATCCCGGCCGCCGTGATGGAGCCGTTCCGCATCATCGGGGCCGCCGCCGTTCCCCTCGTGCTCCTCGCGTTCGGCATGTCGCTGCACGGGCAGCGGCTGCTCGCTCCGGGATCCGGCCGTCGCGACATCCTGCTCGCGAGTGCCATCAAGCTCGCCGTGATGCCGGTGATCGCGTGGGCCCTGGGCGACCTCGTCTTCGGTCTCGACGAGGAACACCTGTTCGCCGTCGTCGTGCTGGCCGGGCTGCCCACTGCGCAGAACATCTTCGTGTTCGCGCAGCGCTACGACCGCGGGGTCATCGTCGCGCGCGACACCGTGCTGCTCACGACGGTCGGCGCCGTTCCGGTGCTCGTGCTGGTGGCGCTGCTGCTGGCGTAGCGGTTTCCCAGCCAACCCTGCCTACGGTGGACTCACGACCCACCACTGGAGGATCCCCATGAAGTGTCCGAATGACTCAGCCGTTCTCGTGATGAGCGAACGCTCCGGCGTCGAGATCGACTACTGCCCGGAGTGCCGCGGCGTGTGGCTCGACCGCGGCGAGCTCGATAAGATCATCGACCGCGCCGAGGCCGAGCTCGCGGCGCCTCCCGCTGCCCAGGCACCGGCGCAGCCGCGCTATGAGGCGCCAGCCCAGCCGCGCTACGGCGATCGCGACGACGACCGCCGCGACGACCGCCGCGGATACAACGACGGCTACCGCGGCAAGAAGAAGGAGAACTGGCTGGGCGAGCTCTTCGGCTAGAGTCCGTGATCCCGGCCACGCCATCCGCTCGCCGTGGTTCGCACATCAGGCGGATCTGCCGGCTGCCGCGGCACCAACCGCACCTCGACGTCGATCGTGCTGCGGGAGCTGCTGGCCTATCGGCATGACCAGTTGCTCTCCTAGAAGATCATCGGTCGATCGTCGTCATCCCCGTCCGCCCCGACGTCCTCGAGGTCGACGAGCACGGGCACGTGGTCGCTCGGCCCCTCGCCCTTGCGCTCGTTGCGGTGGATGCTCGCCCCGGTGACGCGGTCGGCGAACGACGGCGATCCGAGGATGAAGTCGATGCGCAGGCCCTCGTTGCGCGGAAAACGCAGTTGCTTGTAGTCCCAGTAGGTGTAGCCCTCGGGAACGAGCGGCCGCACGACATCCGACAGGCCCACCTCGGCGAACGCCTCGAAGGCCGCGCGCTCGGCGGGCGAGATGTGCGTCGAGATGCCCGGCACGAGCGTGGGGTCGCCGACGTCGGCGTCGGTCGGCGCGACGTTGAAGTCGCCCATGAGGGCGAGCGGAGCGCCGTCGTTGGCCTTGAGCCAGGCGTCGGTGTCGTCCTTGAGCTTGGCGAGCCAGTCGAGCTTGTAGACGAGGTGCGGGTCGTCGAGACTGCGGCCGTTCGGAACGTAGAGGCTCCAGAGCCGCACACCGTCCACGGTGACGCCGATGGCACGCGCCTCGATCGGCTGGTCGGGCCCCTCGAGACCCTTGAGGAAGCCGGGCTGCGAGGGGAACCGGGTCACAATGTCCGTCATCGGAAGGCGACTGGCGAAGGCGACGCCGTTCCACTGGTTCAGGCCGGTGAGCTGCACGTCGTAGCCGGCCTCGGCGAACGCGTCGAACGGAAACTGCTCGGGTTTGCACTTGATCTCCTGCATGCCCAGTACGTCGACATCTTCGCGGACGAGCCAGTCCACGACGCGGCCGACTCGGGTGCGGATCGAATTCACGTTCCAGGTGGCTACACGCATGCCTCCACGCTACCGTTCGCCCGCCGTCGCGCTGCTCAGTAGTCTTGACGCTGTGACTGACGCGCGAACCTCCCTCATCGAATTCATCAAGGCGGATGCCGTGTTCCACGGTGACTTCACCCTCACGAGCGGCAAGAAGGCGTCGTACTACGTCGATATGCGCCGGGTGAGCCTCGACCACCGCGTCGCCCCCCTCATCGGCCAGGTCATGGTCGATCTCATCGCGGAGATTCCGGATGTCGCCGCCGTGGGAGGTCTCACGATGGGAGCCGACCCCATCGCGGCCGCCGTCATGCACCAGGGCCTCGCCATGGGCACGAGCTACGACTCGTTCGTCGTACGCAAAGAGCCGAAAGACCACGGCCGCGGGCGCCAGGTCGAGGGCCCGGATCTCGAGGGCAAGCGCGTCGTCGTGCTCGAAGACACCTCGACGACGGGCGGGTCGCCCCTCGCTGCTATCGAGGCGCTGCTGAAGGTCGGTGCGATCATCGCCGGCGTCGCCGTGGTCGTCGATCGCAACACCGGTGCGCGCGAGATCATCGAGCAGGCCGGCTACCCCTACTTCTCCGCCATCGGTCTGGGCGACCTCGGGTTGGAATGAGCGACGACAAGCCGCCCTCGGGCTTCACCTGGGGCCTGCACCCCAGCGGCGGCGACGCCCAGGAACCAGAGAAGCCGAAATCGGCCGACGCGACCGGTGCCGGTTCCGGTTCCGTCGATGTCGGCCACTTCTCCGTCGTCGAACAGCGCGAACTGAGCCTGCCGGAGGCCACGGAACTCGACTTCGACGACGGCGAGCCGACCGCGGCGTTCGACTTCCGAGCCCCCGAACCGCCCCGCATCGACTCGATCGAGACCCCGGTGTACCACGCGGGTCGTGCGCTGCCGTGGGAGCAGCCGCCCGCCTTCGACCCGGCGCTGGATGGCGCGACCGAGGCCCTCGCCGCCGAGCCGACCGGCATCGGCCGACCCGAGGGCGAGGCGGGCGCGCCATCCGCGTTGGACGCCCTGTTCGCCGACGACAAGTTCACGCCGTACGACGGCGAATCGGCCCTGTCTCTCGTGCCCTTCGCGCCCCGCGCCATCGCGCCGGCAGCTCCTCCGGCGCCGCCCGCACTCGAGCCGCCCGCGACCGTGCGACCGCGCACCCCCGACGGTGGCATGCCGAAGAGCCAGCGCGTGCTCATCTGGGTGGCCGGCGCGCTCGTCGCCGTGCTCGCGATCGCCGGCCTGTTCTTCGTCGGCACCCGCATCGGTGACGCCTCGACCGACAGGTCGACCCCGACCTCCCCGGCGTCGGCGGGCCCGACGGCCAGCGCGACGCCGACGCCGGCAGCAACGTCGGCGCCCGTCGCGGCGCTCGGTCCCCTCGCGCCCGGCGTGCACGAGTGGGATGAGCTGCTCGGCACCGAATGCGTCGAGCCCTTCGTCTCCGCGTGGGACGAGCAGTACACCGTCGTGGACTGCGCGGCCCCGCACGGCGGCCAGCTCGCCTTCCGCGGCCGCCTGGCAGAGTCGGCGAACGATCCGTTTCCGGGCGTCGAGGCGCTGCAGGCGCGAGTGGACCCGCTGTGCGCCTCGGCGGACAACATCGACTACGCCGCGGCCAGCCGGTTCTCCGACATCCAGATCTCGGCGAGCTTCGCCGCGACCGCGGACGACTGGGCCGACGGCAACCTCGACTACTTCTGCTTCGTGAGCCGCTCCTCGGGGGAGCCCCTGACGGAGAGCGTCGCGATGCCGGCACGGCCGACCGTCGCCACTCCCGTGGATGCGGTGCCCGAACCCTAGCCCCGGGTAGGCGCGCCCGGACGGTCAGATCTCGTCGGACTCGACGGGTTCCGTGTTGATGAGGTCGGCGACGCTGTTGAGGATCTCGTCGGGGCGGAACGGGTAGCGGCTGATCTCGGCCTGGTCGCTGATGCCGGTGAGCACGAGGATGGTGTGCAGCCCCGCCTCGATGCCGGCGACGATATCGGTGTCCATGCGGTCGCCGATCATTCCGGTGTTCTCGGAGTGCGCGCCGATCTTGTTCATCGCCGAGCGGAACATCATGGGGTTCGGCTTGCCGACGACATAGGGCTCCTTGCCCGTCGCCTTGGTGATGAGGGCGGCGACGGCACCCGTGGCGGGGAGCGGTCCGTCGGCGCTCGGCCCCGTAGCATCGGGGTTGGTCACGATGAAGCGAGACCCCGCACCGATGAGGCGGATGGCCTTGGTGATCGCCTCGAACGAGTAGTTGCGTGTCTCGCCCACCACAACGTAGTCGGGGCTGGACTCGGAGATGATGAAGCCGGCCTCGTGCAGTGCGGTCGTGAGCCCGGCCTCGCCGATGATGAAGGCGCTGCCGCCCGGCATCTGGCTGGCCAAGAAGTCTGCGGTTGCGAGGGCGGAGGTCCAGATACGGTCTTCCGGCACATCGAGGCCGGAAGCGCGGAGGCGTGCGCTGAGGTCGCGAGGCGTGAAGATGGAGTTGTTGGTCAACACCAGGTACGGCTTGCCCTCGTCACGCCACTGCTGCAGAAGCTCGGCGGCTCCGGGGATCGGGTGGTTCTCGTGAACCAGCACCCCGTCCATGTCGGTCAACCAGCATTCGATGTCGCCGCGCTTATTCATGGGGCCATAGTACCGAGCGGGCGGCTTCGCCCAACCGCTTCTCGATGATCGCGAGCGCGTCGGGATTCTGCTCCATCAAAACGAACCGCCGCCCGAGTTTGTGCGCCACGGCGCCCGCGGTTCCGCTGCCCGCGAAGAAGTCGAGAACCCAGTCGCCGGGAGCACTGGACGCGTGGACGATTCGGCGCAGGATGCCCTCCGGCTTCTGCGTCGCGTACCCGGTCTTCTCCTTGCCCGTCGGTGAGACGATGGTGTGCCACCAGACGTCGGTCGGCAGCTTCCCGAGCGCGACCTTCTCCGGCGTCACGAGACCGGGCGCCATGTACGGCTCGCGATCGACCTCGGCGTTGTCGAAGAAGTAGTTCCTCGGGTTCTTCACGTAGACGAGGATCGTGTCGTGCTTGGCCGGCCATTTGTTCTTGGCGCGGGCACCGTAGTCGTACGCCCAGACAATCTCATTGAGGAAGCTATCGCGCCCGAACAGCGCGTCGAGAACGACCTTCGCATAGTGCACCTCGCGGTAGTCAAGGTGCAGGTAGAGCGTGCCGCGATCGTCGAGCAACCGCCACGCCTCCTCGAGGCGCGGCTCGAGAAACTCCCAGTAGTCGGCGAAGGCGTCGTCGTAGCTGTAGAGGAGACCCTTGATGGTCTCGTAGGTGCGGCCCTGGAAGCCCTTGCGCGCACCGCCCGCCGTACGCACCGTGGTCATGGTCTGCCGCGCCTGCACCCGGCCGGTGTTGAACGGCGGATCTATGTAGATCAGCCGGAAGGAGGCATCCGGAAGCATCGCGAGCGAGGGGAGGTTGTCACCGTGCACGACCAGGTTGGGGCCGTCGGCGCTCCAGCCCGTGTTGTCCATAATGAGAGATTAACACCGACGGCGGGGTCAGCCGCGCGCGTCCGTCGCCGACCCCCTCGCCGCGTTGAGGGTCGCGCGCACGGTCGCCGCGACTCCGCGAACTGCACCGACTCATCCCTGATCTCGGTGACCGGAACCCCGAACACCTCCCGCGCGAGGCGGGTGCTGCGGTCGAAGCGCTCCGCCGGCGGGCTCAGCATGAGGCGCAGCGCGCCGAGTGCGATGAGCCGCTAGTCTTCGTCGCTGCTCACGCGCCGTGCCGCTCGCGCAGCTTCTCGATCATCCAGAAGTTCTCGCCGTCGCGGCGTTCGTACTGCAGCACGTCGACGAGTCGCTGGATGAAGGCGATTCCGCGCCCCGACTCCGCGTACTCCTCGGGCATGTGGCGCGCTCCGAGGGCGACGTTGCTCGGCTCCGAGGTGTCGGTGATGTCGCAGCGGATGCGATCGGGATGGATGGTGATGTTGAGGTTGCCTTCGACCCCGCCGCCTTCGTTGGAGTGCTCGATGATGTTCGCCGCGAGCTCGACGAGCGCTGTCTCGAACTCCAGCTTGTCCATCGCGTCGAGGTCGGGTGACGCGAGCCACACGCGCTGGATGTAGTCGTGAACGGTGTTGACGTTGTCGGGCGGGCTGTGCAGGGTAAGCGGCGCCACCTCATTCACGGTAGGCATCCGTCGGCGTGGCATACGACGTGAGGATGCGGTCGAGGTTGGAGAGCTTGAGCACCATGGTCACCTGGTCACTCGGGGCGGCGATGCGGAGGTCGCCTCCCGCCTGGCGCGTCGTCTTGAGGCAGCCGACGAGGGCGCCGAGGCCCGAGGAGTCCATGAACTCGACCCCGGACAGGTCGACGACGACGCGGGGACGACCGGCGGCGACCGCCTCGGCGACCGCCGTGCGCAGGTCGGGAGCCGACACCATGTTCAGTCGGCCCTCCCCCCGGATGACAGCGACGAGTTCGTCGACGTTCTGGATAGCGAAGTCCATCAGTTACCTTCCGTGCGGGGCGAGTAGCCCGTGTAGTTGATTGCGGGGAAAAGCACGCTCAGGAGCACAAGGTTGAAAACCGCCCACGCCAGGTTGACTCCCGTACCCACAACCTCCGCCTCGTTGACGAAGAGGTTGAAAAATCCGGCGATGATCGCAATCACGAGCAGCGCCATCACGACGAGCTGCGGGCGAATGAGCGACCACTGCCTGTCTGTCGACTCGCGCCGCGTCTTCGGTGTCACGGCGAAACCGAGCGGGATGCGCAGTACGACGTTGGTGAAGGCGGTTGTGCACGAGGCTATCCACACGGGGAAGAGCGCGAGGCTGTACTGCTGGCCACGCCAAGTGCGGATGCCGCGGCCCGCGATGACGAACAGCAGCTGATTCACGATCATAAACGGGATGAAGCGGGAGAAGAAGTCGAACGCGAAGCTGTGCACTGGGAGGATGCCGAGAACGAGGAAGATCACCGGGGCGGCGAAGTACACGATCGCGGCGAATCCGCCGAGGTAGCTCCACATCGTGGCGAAATACATGAGGCGTTGCCCGATGCTCATGCCGCGCACGAACAGCGGGTTCTCGCGCAGGAACACCTGCATCGTGCCTTGGCCCCAGCGCAGTCGCTGGGTCAGCATGGTGCCGAGGTCTTCGGGCGCCAGTCCGTCGGCGAGCAGCTCGTTGTGGAAGACGGTCTTCCAGCCGAGAGCGTGCAGCCGCATCGAGGTCGCCATGTCTTCCGTGACGGAGATGGTCGCGAGGGGCATCACCGGCAGTGCCTCGTCGCTGCGATCGATGCCGATGCGGCCGAGCACGGCCTGCACCTCCTCGAGCGCGTTGAGCGGCGAGAGGTCGCGCGACGACAGCTGCGTGAGCACGGCGCCGCCGTCGAAGGCCGGCTCGTCACCCTCGGCGGCGTGCCGGCCGCGGCGGTCGAGCGCCGCGATCTCGAGCAGGTCGGCCTCGAGCGACGCCAGGTCGACGGCGACGATAGAGGACGTCGCCGCATCGACGGTGCGGTGCAGCTCGTAGGTCAGCTCGCCGATGGGGTCGCCCGCAGCGAGTCGAGCGCGTGCCACGCCGACGGCGGTCGTGACCACGTCGAGCGCGCCGCGCACGTCGGGGTTGTTGCTCGCGGGGTGGCTGCGCGAGGCACGCAGCACGCGCGCCGCCTCCCGCAGGGCGGAGGACACGGAACGGTCGACCTCCTTGACGTAGCCGACGATGCCGAGCTGCATGAGAGCGTCGCGACGCAGCACCGCGTTCGATCCGCAGAAGTAGGCGGCGTTCCAGCCGTCCTTGCCCTCCTGGATCGGACCGTAGAACAGCGGTGCCTGGCTGCCGAGCGGGTCGTTCTCCTCGACGTTCGAGAAGATCTGCGGCGTCTGCACGAGCGCGACGGCATCGTCGGCGAAGAAGCCGAGAGTGCGGTCGAGGATCTCCGGTCGCGGGATCATGTCGGCGTCGAGAATCAGGATGAACTCGCCGTCGGTCTCGACGAGGGCGTTGTTGATGTTGCCCGCTTTCGCGTGGCGCTGGAAGCCGGCCCAGTCGGAACCACGGGCGATGTAGCCGACGCCTTCGGCGCGCGCCGCCGACTTGAGCTCGGAACGGGCGCCGTCGTCGAGGATCCAAGTCTTGTGAGGGTAGCGGATGTCGCGCGCCGCGCGCCCCGTCGTCATCACGAGCTCGACCGGCTCGTTGTAGGTCGCGATGAAGACGTCGACCGTGCGACCCTCGGGCGCGGCGGCTGCCGGCGGCCGAGGCCTCGTCCGCCACATGGTGAGCGCGAACAGGCAGACGTCGATGAAGCTGTAGGTCTCGGCGGCGACGAGGGGCAACGCGATCCACCACGCGTCCCAGTTGAGCGAGAACAGCCAGCGCCATCCGATGTAGTTGACTCCCAGCACGACCGTGGCGAGGATCGTGATGCGCAGAAGCAGTGTGTTCATCCCTGGGCGGCCGCTTCCCGGCCGCGGAGGTTAATGAGCGCGATCCCGCCGCGCACCGCGAGCACAACGCACGCGGCGACGAGGGCGGGCGGAACGTCCGCGTCGCGGATCGCCGGCACGCTCACGATGACCATGCCCGCGGCGATGAGCAGGGTGATCGAGACGATCGTGCGCTGCCCGAGCGGTGCGAGCAACCAGCCGAGTACGGCGTTGAGCGGGCCCCACCAGACGGTGAGCAGACCGTAGGTGACGATGATGAGCGTCGTCGCGACTATGGCGCGCAACGGGCCGGGCGCCGAAGGCTCGAAGAGCCACCCGGTGCCGGTGCCGGTGAGGCGGCCGAGCAGGTCGGGATACGCGGTCGTGACGCTCTCGGTGAACCACGGCAGCGCGGTGATCACCACGGAGAACGCGGCGAGCACGAAGAACACGATCCTGCCGGTGGCACCGCGGAACCAGGCCACGAGTTCGCGCCGGTAGTAGCCGGCCGTCATCCCGGCCACGAAGAGCACCTGCCAACCGAGAATCGGCAGGCTCGACTCGGCACGGGTCGGCAGGATGCGCAGGCCGCTGAACAACTCGATCGCGTAGAGCGCCAGGCTGACGAGCAGCAGTGGTGCCGACCTGCCCCGTGCGAGAGCCCACAGCGCTGCCGGCGCGACGAGGAAGAGCGCGCAGAGCACGGCGACGATGTCGAGCGGCCACGGTCCAAGGCGCAGCAGCAGCACGTCGAGTGCGACGGCTGGGTCGAGAGGATAGCCGATGACGACATCGGCGGCGTCGGTCGGCGGGGGAGCCAGCAGGGAACCCCGGCTCGCTCCGTCGCCCGACAGCGAGGTGAGCGGGCCGGTCGCGATCCACGGCACCGCCGAGAGGGCGAGCACACCGACGGTCACCGCGAGGGCGGAGACATAGCAGACCCTCGCGGTCTTCCACAGACGCAGCATCGACTCACCCAAGCCGCCCGCGACTCGTGGCCGGTAGACCATCCCTACGATCGCACCCTCCGCCGCGACGATGAACGCGAGGGCCGAGAGGGCGCCGGTGGATTCGAACAGCAGGTCGGACGGAGAGAGCATCTGCACGATGATCTCCACGGCCAAGAAGGCGATCGCGATGCCACGGAGGATGTCGATGCGTCCGTCGCGGCCCGCGGGGCCAGAATAGCCACGCCTGCTGGCGGCACGGCGCCGTGTGACGGTCGTGAGCATCCGCTACCTTGTGTCCCCCCTCTTCTCGCGACAGTTACGAACCGTTGCGAAAAGTCTTCACCCCCCGAGGTGTAGGCAGAGTCTAAACCGGCATCCGGCTAGTGTCGACTGCGTGGCCGCAGCGAATGACAACCCCTCCGTCGAACTGACGACGCACGGCGTCGGGCCGTGGCGCGGACCCCTTCCCGACGGAGACCACTGGGATCCGGAGCTGCTCGCGAAGGGCGACTCGCGCAACGTCATCGACCGCTACCGGTATTGGAGCATGGCCGCCATCGTCGCCGACCTGGACCAGCACCGGCACGGGTTCCACGTGGCGATCGAGAACTGGCAGCACGACATGAACATCGGGTCGATCGTGCGCAGCGCCAACGCGTTCGCCGCCGACACCGTGCACATCATCGGTCGCAGGCGCTGGAACAAGCGGGGCGCCATGGTCACCGACCGCTACCAGCACGTGATGAATCATCCGGATGTCGCGACCTTCGTGTCGTGGGCTAAGGAGGCCGGGCTGCCGATCGTCGCGATCGACAACATGCCGGGTGCCGTGCTCATCGAGACGTTCGACTTTCCGGAGAGGTGCGTGCTGCTGTTCGGGCAGGAGGGCCCGGGGCTCACGGACGAGGCGCTCGCCGTGTCTGACGTGCAGGTCGAGATCAGCCAGTTCGGCTCGACGCGCAGCCTCAATGCCTCCGCGGCGGCGGCGGTGGCGATGCACGCCTGGGTGACGCAGCACGTCACGTTCTAGGCAGGGTGCGGTACCGGCCCCGCTTCAGGGCGCCGAGCACGGAGACCAGCAGCGAGGCCACGAGCCATGCCGCGGCGGCCGATCCGCCGAACATCAACTGGCGGACGCGGTCGACGGCGTGGCTCATCGGCAGCGCCTGGTGAATCAGGGCGAGCGGGCCCGGCAGGGGCTGCCACGGAAACGTTCTGCCCGCCGTCGCGAGCTGCACGACCATCAGGATCGGGCCGATGAACACGGCCTGGTAGACACGGCGTCCGCCTCGAGAGCCGGGAAGGGAATAGTCGACCTACGAAGCGCCCCGACGCACGCTGTGGGGTGTGCAGGCCGGGCGATCACGAGGCGCGTCGTCTTGCCCGATAGAATTGCATGTAATCCCGTATCAAACGAGAGGGCATTCCATGCCAGCAATCGTCATCATTGGCGCCCAGTGGGGCGATGAGGGCAAGGGCAAGGCCACCGACCTGCTCGGAAGCCGCATCGACTACGTCGTCAAGTTCAACGGCGGCAACAACGCCGGTCACACCGTCGTCATCGACGGCGAGAAGTATGCGCTCCACCTGCTGCCGTCGGGGATCCTCAGCGACGGTGTCATCCCCGTCATCTCCAACGGTGTCGTCATCGACATCGAGGTGCTCTTCGAAGAGCTCGACGCGCTCATCGCCCGCGGCGTCGACGTCTCCCGCCTGCTCGTGAGCGCGAACGCGCATGTGATCACCCAATACCACCGCACGCTCGACAAGGTCACCGAACGCTTCCTGGGCAAGCGCCAGATCGGTACGACCGGCCGCGGCATCGGGCCGGCCTACGCCGACAAGATCAACCGCGTCGGCATCCGCATCCAAGACCTCTTCGACGAGAACATCCTGCGCCAGAAGGTGGAGGGTGCGCTGCACCAGAAGAACCACCTGCTGGTCAAGATCTACAACCGTCGAGCCATCGAGGTCGAGGAGATCGTCAGCAACCTGCTGTCGTACGCCGAACGCCTTCGTCCCATGGTCGCCGACACCGGGCTGCTGCTCAACCAGGCGCTCGACGACGACAAGATCGTGCTGTTCGAGGGCGGCCAGGCCACGATGCTGGATGTCGACCACGGAACCTACCCGTTCGTCACCTCATCGAACTCCACCGCCGGCGGCGCCTCGACTGGCTCCGGCATCGGCCCGAACCGCATCGATCGCGTCATCGGCATCGTCAAGGCCTACACGACCCGCGTCGGCGCAGGCCCGTTCCCGACCGAGCTGCACGAGGAGTCGGGTGAGTGGCTGCGCCAGCGTGGCTTCGAGTTCGGCACCACGACCGGCCGCCCGCGCCGCACCGGCTGGTACGACGCCCCCATCGCCCGCTACTCGGCGCGCATCAACGGCGTCACCGACTACGTCATGACGAAGCTCGACGTGCTCACCGGTCTCGAGACGATCCCCGTCTGTGTCGCCTACGACGTCGAGGGAGTCCGTGTCGACGAGGTTCCCGCGTCGCAGTCAGACTTCCACCATGCCGTGCCGATCTACGAAGAGTTCCCGGGATGGAGCGAAGACATCACGGGCGTGCGCGAGTTCGCCGACCTGCCGAAGAACGCGCAAGACTACGTGCTCGCCATCGAGGCCATGAGCGGCGCACGCATCTCGGCGATCGGCGTGGGCCCCGGCCGCGAGGCCATCGTGGTGCGGCACGACCTGATCGACTGACGCGGCGTTCTACCACGCGCACCTGAGCGCGGCCGAGCGGCCGCGCTCAGCCTGAGGGAGTCCACTTCAATGATGGAAACGATCTACACCGCCATCGCACACGCCTCGGGGGGTGGCCGCGACGGCCACGTCCGCTCGGAAGACGACCTGATCGACATGCAGACGCGTCCGCCCAAGGAGCTGGGCGGCTCCGGCGAGGGAACGAACCCGGAGCAGCTGTTCGCCGCCGGGTATGCCGCATGCTTCCTCAGCGCCATCCACGCCGTCGGACGCACTCTCGGCACAAGCACGACGGATGCCGCGGTGTCGGCAAGCGTCAACCTCGGCTCGAACGGCGAGGGAGGGTTCGGGCTCTCCGTAGAGTTGCACGTCTACGTTCCCTCGGTCTCCGCCGAAGAGCGCGAGAAGCTCGTCGAGGCGGCCCACCAGGTCTGCCCCTACTCCACCGCGACGCGCGGCAACGTCGAGGTCATTCTGACGCTCGTCGACTGACCACGACCGCTGGGCTTACTCGATCGGCTGTCACCGGCTGGCAGAATGTACGGCATGACAGCCGTGCGCCCCGACCGTTCGCCGCTCGTCGGCCGATACATCCGCCTCGACCGGCTCGAGAGGTCGGACATTCCGGCGCTGTTCACGGCGATCGCACACCCCGAGGTATTCTCCGGCGGGTTCGGCGGAGGCCCGCGCGGCTACACCGACGACCCGGCGCGTTTCGCGGAGTTCGCCGAGACCTACTTCGCGTGGGAGGCGAGCAACGTGCACGCCGTGCGTCTCATCGGCGGCGAACACGACGGCCTGCTGGTCGGCACCACCACTCTCGGCGACTTCGACGTGCGCAACGAGCACGCCCACATCGGCTGGACGGCCTACGACCCGCGGGTCTGGGGCACGGCCGTGAACGCGGAGGCGAAGCTTTTGCTGCTCGGCGCCGCGTTCGAGAACGGCTTCGGTCGCGTCAAGCTGCAGGCCGACGTGCTCAACGACCGCTCCCGCGCGGCGATCAGCAAGCTCGGCGCGACCTTCGAGGGCATCGTGCGCCGCGACCGCCTCCGAGCCGACGGGTCGTGGCGCGACTCCGCGGTCTTCTCCGTGATCGTGGAGGAGTGGCCCGAGGTGCGGGTCGGGCTGGAGCGCCGGTTGGCAGTATCCGGTGGCAGCCCCGTTCGTTTCCGGTCAGAGGGCGTCCGCGACTAGCGGTAACGTCCATACGTGCCGACACAGACCTCCCCGACGCGCTCTGTCGCGATCCTCCTGCAGTTCATCGGCATGGGGGTGATCTGGGGCGCAAGCTTTCTCTTCATGAAGATCGCGCTCGACGGGGTGTCGTTCTACCAAGTGGCATGGTCGAGGCTCGTGCTCGGCGGGCTGTCGCTCGGCGTCATCGTGCTCGTGTCGCGCCAGCGGCTGCCCCGCGAACCAGTCGTCTACCTGCACTTCCTCGTCATTGCGATCACCAACTGCGTTGTGCCGCACCTCGCATTCGCGTGGGCCGAACAGTACGTGTCATCCGGTCTCGCGAGCATCTACAACGCCGTCACCCCGATCACGACGGCGCTCATGGCGACACTCGCCTTCCACGTGGAGAAGCTCAACCGCGGCCAGGTGCTCGGAGTGGCGCTCGGCATCGGCGGTGTCATCGTCATCATCGCGCCATGGCAGCACGCCGCCCTCACGGGTGACCTCGCGGGGCAGCTCGCGTGCCTGCTCGCGGCCGTCTGCTACGGCTTCAGCTTCGGCTACGTGCGGCGATTCCTCAGCCACCGGCCGATTCCCGGCGCCACCTTCGCGTTCCTCAACATCGGCATCGCGGGCGCGATCATGCTGCTGCTCACGCCGGTCATCGCGTGGCAGCCGGTCGAGCTCACCGCGAGCATCGTGGCGAGCCTGCTCACGCTCGGCATCCTCGGCACCGGCGTCGCGTACATCTGGAACATCAACGTGCTGCGCGCGTGGGGGCCGACCAACACCTCCACCGTCACATACATCACGCCGATCGTCGGTGTGCTGCTCGGTGTCGTCGTGCTGCACGAGACGTTCTCGGCGAACCAGCCGCTCGGCGCCGCGCTCGTGTTCGTCGGCATCCTCTTCACCCAGCAGCGCATCCGCCTGTCACGCCGCAGGGCGGTGGAGGCGTGACGCCGTTGGGCGGCGCGGGCGACGGGGCCTAGATTTGTCACATGACTGATTCCGACTGGACCTCCGAACTCGTCGGCCTCCGCGAGAGCATCGACAACATCGACGCCGCGCTCGTGCACCTGCTCGCGGAACGCTTCAAGTTCACCCAGTCGGTCGGGCGGCTCAAGGCGGCATCCGGTCTTCCCGCGTCCGACCCCGAGCGGGAGAAGGTGCAGATCGCGCGCTTGCGAGCCTTGGCCGAGGAGTCGCACCTCGACCCCGCCTTCGCCGAGAAGTTCTTGAACTTCATCGTCGCCGAGGTCATCCACCACCACCAGACCATCGCGTCCACCGGCGCGGTCGACACCGCCTCGTGAGCTGGACGCCGTCGCGACTGCCCGCGCAACACGGCAGGGTCTTCGTCGTCACGGGCGGAAACGCGGGGCTCGGCTACTTCACGGCAGAGCAGCTGGCCTCCGCGGGTGCGCACGTGGTCCTCGCGTCGCGTGACATCCGGAAGGCGGATGCCGCGATCCGTTCGATCCGTGC
>JAODMO010000057.1 GCA_025464995.1 Microbacteriaceae bacterium | reverse complement strand
GGCCGCGCGACTCCCCCCGTCGCTCGGCGAGGCCGCTCGCGGGTGAACCAGCCGCAGGTCGACACGGTGTCGCGAATCCGCACGCGCAGCGGGTGCGCGAGGCCTCGAGCCCCGTCATGTGGGCGTTCCGGCTCCCCCACCCTGCTCACCCACCGCGAGGTGACCACGCTCTTCCACGAGTTCGGACACGCGCTGCGCGGCCTGCTCGCTCACGTCACCTACCCGAAGTTCGCGGGCACCAACGTGTTGCGCGACTTCGTCGAATACCCGAGCCAGGTCAACGAGATGTGGATGTTGTGGCCGGAGGTGCTCGCGAGCTATGCGGTGCGCCACGAGACGGGCGACGCGATGCCGGCCGAGCTCGTGGCGAGGCTGCAGGCGTCCAGTGCCTTCAACGAGGGCTTCCTCACGAGCGAGTGCCTTGCGGCCGCGCTGCTCGACCAGGCGTGGCACTCCATCTCCTTCGACGAGGTGGTGACGGATGTCGCCGCCTTCGAGGCCTCGGCGCTCGCCGCGGTGGGGCTCGACAATCCCGCGGTGCGCACGCGTTACTCGAGCACGTACTTCGCCCACACGTTCTCCGGGGGCTACGACGCCGCGTACTACTCCTACATCTGGAGCGAGGTGCTCGGCGCGGACACGGTCGACTGGTTCACGGTGAAGGGTGCACTGACCCGCGAGAACGGCGACCGGTTCCGCACGCTCGTGCTCGGAGTGGGCGGCTCGAGGGATCCGTTGGAGGCGTTCCGTGAGTTCCGCGGCCGTGCGGCCGACATCGGGCGGCTGCTGAAGCGGCGCCGGCTGGAAGGGTAGGAGCGGGTCGCGCACGCGCAGGCTGTCGGCCTCCGGTTCATCGGCGTCGACGCGGCTGCCGTCATCATCCGGTGCCTGGATGACGGCCGGAGCGGCGCGCGCCGACCGGGTGGGTGTCCAGGCTCGCGCGTGGCGAGAGGCGCTCGACCCCGATGGTGCCGAACCGCGCGACGAGCGGCTCTTCCGCAAGCGCTCGTTGCGCCTCGACGCGGAACGCGATGGCCTCGTGCCGTTCACCGGCCAGCTGGAGCCCCTCGGCGCCGCCCTCCTGAAGTCGGCGTTCGCCGAAGCCGACAGCAGCCGTGCGGGGCCGCGGTTCCTGTCTGAGGCAGACGAACGGGCAGCAGCCCGGGCGGCTACTCCCTGAGCTCGCGCAAGGTGCGCAGCTTCGACTCGAGATCGGGGCCCTGCGGAACCACGATGACCTCGTCGGCCTTCGTGATCTCGACGAGGTCGTCGATCCGCTGCTTGACGAACCCGATGTCGCCGACCGCCTGCTGCGCGTTGCGCTCGGCGACGAAGGCACGCTCCGCGAAGGTCCACTCGTGCGCCTCGGCCTCCGCCATCGTCGGGATGCGCGACGGGCGCCCGCCCTGGCGCATCCGGGCGAACATGAGTCCGTTCGGCATCGCGAGACGCTCGGCGTCGGCGGCGTCATCCCCCACGATCGTCGACACGGCGACCATCGAGTGCGGCTCCTGCAGGACGACCGAGGGCGTGAAGTGCTTGCGGTAGATCTCGAAGGCGACCGGAGTGTTGTCTCCGCCGGCGAAGTGGTGGGCGAACGCGAACGGGAGGCCGAGCATCCCGGCGAGCTGGGCGCTGTAGCCGCTCGAGCCGAGCAGCCACATCTCGGGCGAGTCACCGAGACCGGGCACCGCAGTGACGGTCGAACCGATGCCGTTCTCGAGGGGCGCGATGGTGCCGAACCACGCGAGCAGTTCGATCACCTGGTTCGGGAAGTCGTCGACCGTCTCGGCGCCGACATTGCGGCGGAGAACGGATGCCGTGAGCTGGTCGGTGCCTGGGGCGCGACCCAGCCCGAGGTCGACGCGGTCGCCGTGCAGGGCCACGAGCGTGCCGAACTGCTCGGCGATCACCAGGGACGAGTGGTTGGGCAGCATGACGCCGCCAGAACCGACACGGATCGACGTCGTCGCCGCGGCGATGGCGCCGATGAGCACCGCAGGCGCGGACGACGCGATCGCGGGCATGCCGTGGTGCTCGGCGACCCAGAAGCGGCCGTAGCCGAGGCGTTCCGCCTCCACCGCCGTCACGATGGTCTGGGCGAGGGCCTCGGAGTGCGTCATCCCGTCGAAGACGGAGGCGAGATCGAGAACGGAGAGCGGCGTGGTGGCGGCACGCCGGGCGCTGGCGGAGGAAGTCATCCCCCAATGCAACGGCGCCCGCCGGGCTTTCATTCCGCGGCGGATGCCTCGCCCTGCTCGCCGCGGGGGCGCCGCCATGCGAACCAAAGGGCGACGATGCCACCGACGACCAGCCCCCAGAATGCCGAACCGATGCCCAGCACGGTGATGCCCGACGCGGTGACGAGGAAGGTGGAGATCGCCGCGATGCGCTCGCTCGGGTCAGCCATCGCCGCCGTGACTGCTCCGATGAGGGCGCCGAGCAGCGCGAGGCCGGCGACCGCCTGGATCAGGATCGGCGGCGACGCGGTGACGAAGGCCGCGGCGAAACCGGCGAACAACCCGAGAGCGACGTAGGTCGCTCCCGCCGACACCGGCGCGATCCAGCGCCTGCCTGCATCTGGCGACGCCTCGGGACCCGCGGTCAACGCCTGCGTGAGCGCCGCGAGGTTGAACGTGATGCCGCCGAACAGTGCACCCGCCGCAGAGAGGGCGCCCGAGCCGACGAGCGCCGCACGCACGGGCGGCGCGTAGCCGAAGCTCGCGAGGATGGCGGCACCGGGGATGTTCTGCCCCGCCATCGTGACCACGAACAGCGGCAGCGCGATGCTCACGACGACGAGCGGGTCGAAGCTCGGAGCGACGAAGTCGAGGTGCGGTGCCAGATCGGCGCTCGCCAGCCAGCTCGAGTCGACGGTGAAGGCGAGAAGCACCCCGGCGAGAACGATCGCCGCCGGAACCGCCCATCGTGGCGCGAGCCGCATGAGCACGAGCCACACGAGAACGACCGGGATCGCCAGCACCGGGATCTGCACCGCGGCGGTGACCGGCGCAAGGCACAGCGGGAAGAGGATGCCCGCGAGCATGGCGTTCGCAATGGGACTCGGGATGCGGGCGATCAGCCGCCCCAACGTCGGCCAGAGCCCGACGAGCACGATGAGAGCGGCCGCGACGATGAACGCGGCGACGGCCTCGCCGAAGCGGCCGGTGATGCCCGCGGTCGCGACGAGGAGTGCGGCACCCGGTGTACTCCACGCGAACTTCACGGGAACCCGGTAGACGAGGCTGATCACGATCGAGAGCACGCCTTGGGCGACGCAGACGACGAGCAGCCCCGACGCGGATTGCGAGCCGCTCGCGCCGACGGCCGCGAGACCGGCGAGCACGATCGCGAATGAACTGGAAAACCCCGTGATGGCGGCGACTATCCCGGCGACTATGGGCTGGAGTATGGGTTATCGAGCTCTCTGCTGGGCGCGGTCACCCGCCTGGCGCACGGCTGTTAGGCCGACTTCTCCTGCCGACGGACCGGCCGAGGCACGATCGTCGGCGCCGCGTTGTTGATCACGGAGTCGCGCGTGATGATGACGCGCGCGACCTGGTCGTCGGACGGCACCTCGAACATGATCGGCCCGAGCACCTCCTCCATGATGGCGCGCAGTCCGCGGGCACCGGTCTGGCGGAGCACGGCGAGGTCGGCTATGGCCTCCAGCGCGTCCTCCTCGAAGTCGAGCTCGACACCGTCGAGCTCGAACATGCGCTGGTACTGGCGGATGAGTGCGTTCTTGGGCTTCGTGAGGATGTCCATGAGCGCGACCTGGTCGAGCGGCGTGACCGTCGCGACCACGGGGAGACGGCCGATGAATTCGGGGATGAGCCCGAACTTGTGCAGGTCTTCCGGCAGCACCTCGCTGAAGAGGTTGCGATCGTCGCCCTTGCTGTGCAGTGGTGCACCGAAGCCGATGCCCTTCTTGCCCGCCCGCTGGGAGATGATCTCCTCGAGGCCGGCGAAGGCTCCAGCGACGATGAAGAGCACGTTGGTCGTGTCGACCTGAATGAACTCCTGGTGCGGATGCTTGCGGCCGCCCTGTGGCGGAACCGATGCGACCGTGCCCTCGAGGATCTTGAGCAGCGCCTGCTGCACGCCCTCGCCGGAGACGTCACGCGTGATCGACGGGTTCTCTGCCTTGCGGGCGATCTTGTCGATCTCGTCGATGTAGATGATGCCGGTCTCGGCGCGCTTGACGTCGTAGTCTGCGGCTTGGATGAGCTTGAGGAGGATGTTCTCCACGTCTTCGCCGACGTAGCCGGCCTCGGTCAGGGCCGTCGCATCCGCCACGGCGAAGGGAACGTTCAGGCGTTTGGCGAGGGTCTGGGCGAGGTACGTCTTGCCGCAACCCGTCGGACCGATGAGCAGGATGTTGGACTTGGAGATCTCGATGTCGTCGAGCACGGTGTCGACCGAGGCGATGGTCGAGCGGGCGCGCACGCGCTTGTAGTGGTTGTAGACGGCAACGGAGAGAGCCTTCTTCGCGGCCTCCTGGCCGATGACGTACTCCTCGAGGAAGGAGTAGATCTCACGCGGCTTGGGCAGTTCGAACTCGCTCGAGGTCTCCTCGCCCGCCTCGGCGAGGCGCTCCTCGATGATCTCGTTGCACAGCTCGACGCACTCGTCACAGATGTACACGCCGGGACCGGCGATCAGCTGCTGAACCTGCTTCTGGCTCTTTCCGCAGAAGGAACACTTGAGCAGGTCGGCGCTCTCTCCGATACGAGCCATGTGCAGCCTCCCTCAATCACCGTGTGCTACGTGCACCGAGCCTAACCTGTGCTGCCGACAGGCGCTGGCACCGGGGGAATCCCGTGTGGCGCGCCGCGAGTGCCCGCACCCGAACCGAACCTCCCAGCGCTACGAACTATGGTGGACCACGACCGTGGAGACCGAGGGGACACCGTGACGACACGCTGGGCCCGCTTCGCCCGCGGATGGACCGCCGCGGTCTTCTCCACCCTCGTCGCCGCTGGTTCGCACGCCGTCGCCGGGGGCGGGTCGGCGAGCCTTCTCGCGCTCGTGGTGGCCCTCGCGTTCGCCGGAGTCACCTGCGTGGCGCTGACTGGCACGCGGCTGTCACTGCTGCGGGTCGCCGCGTCGGTCGCCCTCAGCCAGGTGGCGTTCCACACCGTCTTCAGCACGATCGCGAGCGCGCCCGGCGGCACGTCGGTGAGCCGCCCCCACGACCACTCACAAGCGTTGTCCCTCGACGCGGGAGAGGCGAGCGCGGCCCCGTCGCACCACACCGACGGCTGGATGTGGCTCGGCCACGCGGTCGCCGCGGTGCTCACCATCATTGCGTTGCGTTACGGCGAGGGTGCGTTCTGGCGCCTCCGGTCGATCGCCGCGTTGTTCGTGCGCATCGTGCTTGTGGCCGTCCCGGCGCTCTCGCCCCGGCCGAGACCGCGCCCGGTCGCCGCCGAGCCGGTCTTCGTCGCCCTCTTCTGCGCCTTCGTGCGTTCGTCCCTCGGGCTGCGTGGCCCGCCGGTGGGAGCGGTCGCCTAGCGACCCGCCTCCTCCCCTGACGTCACGCACAAGCATCCAAGGAAGAACCATGAAGAGATCGACTATCGGCGTGCCCACGGCCATCGGCGCAGGCATCCTGCTCGCCGTCGCGGCACCGCTCTCGGCCAGCGCCCACGTCACCATCGACCCCGGCCAGGCCACGGCCGGCTCGTACGCCGTCGTCACCGTCAGGGTGCCGAACGAGTCAGAGACAGCGTCGACCAATCGCGTCGAACTCACGCTGCCCACCGACACGCCGTTCTCGAGCGTGAGGTACGTGCCCGTCGCCGGGTGGAGCGCCGAGCTCGTGCGTGAGACCCTGCCCGAGCCGGTCACGGTCGGCGACACGACGCTCACCGAGGCGGTGACATCCGTCGTCTGGACGGCGGATGCCGGCTCGGAGATCGGCCGGGACGAACTGCAGCTCTTCCCGTTGTCGCTCGGGCCCGTGCCCGACACCGGATCTGTGGTGCTCGCCACCGCGCAGGGCTACACCGACGGCTCGGTCGTCGACTGGGACGAGACGGATGATGCGGCCGAACACCCCGCCCCGGTGCTGTACATCGACGACGCGCCGCCCGCCAACCACCACGGGGCCGCCGCGGTGACCCTCGAGGCGCAGCCCGCGCAGGCCACACCGGCCACCGCGGCAGACGACGTGCTCGCGCGCGTGCTGGGCATCGGCGGGCTCGTCGTCGGCGCGGTGGGCGTCGTGCTCGCGATCGCCTCGCGCCGCAAGGCGGTGCGCTGATCATGGCGGCACGCCGCACGGCGGGAGCGGCGCTCCTCGGGCTCGCGATCACGGCGTTCGCCGTCGTCGGTGCCGCGGCTCCGGCCCAGGCACACGACACTCTGGTGGCGTCGACGCCGGCGCAGGGGCAGGTCCTGACCGCGCTGCCCGACGCATTCTCTGTCACGCTGAATGAATCACTGGTGGTGGAGGACGACCTCGCCGGCAACTTCGGCATCCAGGTGACGGATGCCGCGGGCCGCTACTACGGCGACGGCTGCCTGTCGTTCGTCGACGCCACAATGAGCATGCCCGCGACGCTCGGGGCCGCCGGCGACTACACCATGGTGTGGCAGGCGCTGTCGGCCGACTCGCACCCCGTGGGCAAGGGGCTCGAGGTGCGATTCACGTGGGCGCCGCCCGGTGGCTTCGACGCCGGCGAGGGGTCGGTTACGCCGCCCGTGTGCGGCGAGAGCGCTGCCCAGACCGGAACGGCCGCGCCGACGAGGCCCGAGCCGAGCATGACGACGCAGGCGGAGGCACCGACGGCGACGGCGACTCCCCCGACAGACGGCGACACCGCAGTGTCGAGCACCGTCTTCTGGATCGGCGGTGCGGCCCTCGCGATCATCGTCGCCGTCGGCGCGACACTGCTGTTCGTGCGGCCCGGGAAGCCTGCGGACGAGTCAGCAGACGAGCTCGAGTCGGCAAAAGGGGCCGAGCCCGCAGGAGGCGCTGAGTCGGCCGAGCCTACGGAGGGCGTCGAGCCGCCGAGCTAGCACCGGCGAGTGCCCGGATCGCACCATCCGGACGCGCAAAAGGGCCGCTCCCAGGGGAGCGGCCCTTCGTGTCGTGCGGTGCCTACGCGGTGAGCGAGGGCAGGTTCTTGCGGCTCTCGAGCACCTGGTCGATGAGACCGTACTCGAGGGCGTCGGCCGCGCTGAGGATCTTGTCGCGGTCGATGTCCTTGTTGACCTGCTCGACGGTGCGGTTCGAGTGACGCGAGAGCGCCTCCTCGAGCCAGCCGCGCATGCGCAGGATCTCGGCCGCCTGGATCTCGATGTCCGACGCCTGCCCGCGGCCCGAGTCGCCCGTCGAGGGCTGGTGGATGAGGATACGCGCGTTGGGAAGCGCGAGGCGCTTGCCCGGCGTGCCCGCCGCCATGAGCACGGCTGCCGCGGAGGCCGCCTGCCCGAGCACAACGGTCTGAATCTGCGGCTTGATGTACTGCATCGTGTCGTAGATGGCCGTCATCGCGGTGAACGATCCACCGGGCGAGTTGATGTACATGACGATGTCGCGATCCGGGTCCTGGCTCTCGAGCACGAGCAGCTGGGCCATGACGTCATCGGCCGAGGCGTCGTCGATCTGCACGCCGAGGAAGATGATGCGGTCTTCGAAGAGCTTGGCGTACGGGTCTTGACGCTTGTAGCCGTAGGCCGTGCGCTCCTCGAAGGTGGGCAGGATGTAGCGGGACTCGGCCGAGGGACGAGCGACACCACCGAAGTTGTAGTTGTCCATTTTCGATTCCTAGTTCTTGGCCGCGACGTCGGGGTCGTCGGAGACGGTGTCATCGGTTCCGCCGCCGCCGACGACGGTCGAGGCGAACTCGCGGATGTGGTCGACGAAGCCGTACTCGAGAGCACCCTTGGCGTCGAACCAGTTGTCGCGGTCGTTGTCGATGAGCACCTGCTCGATCGACTTGCCGGTCTGCTCGGCGGTCAGTTCGGCCATCCGCTTCTTCATGTCGAGGATGACGAAGGCCTGGGTCTGGATGTCGGCGGAGGTTCCGCCGAATCCACCCGACGGCTGGTGAAGCAGAACGCGGGCATTGGGGGTGATGTAGCGCTTGCCCTTGGTTCCCGACGAGAGCAGGAACTGGCCCATGGATGCGGCCATGCCGATGCCGACGGTCACGATGTCGTTCGGTACGAACTTCATCGTGTCGTAGATTGCCATTCCCGCGGTGATCGAGCCGCCCGGGGAGTTGATGTAGAGGTAGATGTCGCGCTTCGAGTCTTCCGCTGCGAGCAGGAGGATCTTCGCGCAGATCTCGTTGGCGTTGTCATCGCGCACCTCTGAGCCGAGCCAGATGATGCGGTCAGAGAGGAGTTGGTCGAAAACACTGCTGACCAATGCCGGTTGGGCCATTGTTGCGCTCCGTTTCAGTTGTAACTTGTTTCGAATCTACTGGAGGCCGTGCAGACAAACCGGCGTGTTCGCCTACGGCAGATTGGCGCGAGTCGCGGCGGCGCACATTACGCTGCTGCGATGGAGCAAACGTGGGACGCGCGTGTCGCCGCCGTCTGGGCCGACGCGAGCGACCTCAGCGACGCCGCGATGCTCGAGCGCATCGACACGCTCGTCGCCGAGCGCGCCGATGACGATGCCGCCGCCCTCTTCGAGGCCGCGAGCGTGCGTGACTACCTCGGGCGAGAGGAGGAGGCCGATCCGCTCTACCGTCGGGCGATCGAGTCGGGACTTCAGGGGGAACGAGGCCCGCAGGCGACGATCCAGCTCGCGAGCACGCTGCGCAACCGGGGCCGTGCCGACGAGGCGGTCGACCTGCTCAGCTCACTGCTCGCCGAACACGAGGCCGACGAGTGGACCGCGGCCGGTGCGGCGTTCCTGTCGCTCGCGCTCGCGAGCGCGGGTCGGGAGCGGGAGGCGGCATCCGTCGCCCTCGTCGCTCTCTCGGAGAACCTCCCCGTGTACTCCGACGCCGTTCTCCGCTACGCGATCCGGCTACGTCAGCGCTGAACGAGCCGCGACTCCCGCGGAGCGGCGATGGAGTCCCGCCGGATGAGGCGGCCGGTAAAGACCGGAGGTGCGGCCACCGCGCCGCCGGGCTCGATGCCCGCGATGAGCGCCCGTGCCGCCTCCGCCCCCATCTCGTAGAACGGCTGGGAGACGACGGTGAGCGCAGGGGTCATGAGCGAGGTCCACTCGAAGTCGTCGAACATCACGAACGACACGTCGTCGGGCACGGTGAGTTCGAGGTCACGGAGCGCGCGCAGTACGCCGAGTGCGATGAGGCTGTCGGAGGCGATGATCGCCGTGGGCGCGTCAGCCTGTTCCATGAGCCGACGCACGACCGTCTTGACGCCGTCGGGGCGCACCGCGTTCGCGCCGAGGCGGATGAGCGCCTCCGGTTCGGTGATGCCCGCGTCACGTTGTGCCGTCAGCACCGCGCCCAGGCGATCGGCGACCGACGACGACCGCGAGATCAACGCCTCGCTGTACGGCTCTCCGCCGGTATCGAGCGTCGAGATGTAAGCGATGCGGCGGTGTCCCTCGGCGGTAAGAAGCGCGGTCGCCTCGTAGGCGGCCGCGCCGAGGTCGGCCTCGACGACCACCGCGTCGATGCCCTCGGCGCGACGGTCGAGCAGCACCAACGAGCGCCCGGAATTGTTAACGCTGTGTAAATGATCGACGTCGAGAGAGGAGGCGGGGGCGACGATCAGGCCGTCGACCCTTCGATCGAGCAGCACCCGCACCGCCTCGCGTTCCGCCTCGAGATTCTCGCCCGAATTGACGAGCACGACGTTGTAGCCGGCGTCCTTCGCGACATCCGAGATCCCGCGCGTCGCGAGGCCGAAGTAGGGGTTCTCGATGTCGCCCACGATGACGCCGATCGTGTGCGATCTGCCCGTGTTCATGGTGCGCGCGAGCTCGTTCGGACGGTAGCCGAGCGCCTCCGCCGCGGCGAGCACGCGCGAGCGCACGGCGTCGCTCACCGCGCCGTAGTCGCCGAGCGCGCGGGCCGCGGTCGCCTTGGAGACGCGGGCCTCGTTCGCGACGTCGGCGACGGTCGCGTCGCGCTTCCTTGGCTGCTTCGGCATCGTGTCCTTCTCGGGAATGGAGTGCTTGACTCGTCAGCGTAGGGCATGTACGGTCCTCAACAAGCAATTGAGACCGGTCTCAGCATATCTCGATGAGACCGGACTCACACCCCCACACGATTGGATCCCGCAGTGAGAACCAGCACCCTCCTCCGACGCCTCAGCGTTGCCGCCCTCGCGTCCGCCGTCGCCGTCGCGCTCGCCGCGTGCAGTGGGGGCGGCGGCACCCCGGCGTCGTCCGGCTCCGCCGACACCAACCCGTACGGGCTCATCGAGCCGGGAACGATTCGTGTCGGCAGCCTCGGCGACGCCAAGCCGTACACGTTCACCGACGCGAACGGCGAGTTCACCGGCTTCGACGTCGAACTGTTCACCGACGTGGCATCCCGCGCCGGCATCGACGACGTGGTGTTCACGGGCACCGACTTCTCCGGGCTGCTCTCGGCGGTCGCGAACGGCCAGTACGACGTGGGAGTCGCCGCGATCGGCATCACCGACGAGCGCAAGAAGACCGTCGACTTCTCCGACGGGTACCTCGCGGGCTACCTCACGGTGCTGACCGACGCGTCGAAGGGCATCGCCGACGAAGACGACCTCGCGGGCCAGCGCCTCGGCGTCGTGCAGGGCACCCTGCAGGAGGCGTACGCGGTGAAGAACTTCCCCGACACCGACATCGTGCGCTTCCCCGACAACAACTCGGGCGTCGCCGCCATCAACTCCGGCACCGTCGTCGGTCTCTTCCTCGACTACGAGAACGCGAAGACCTACGGCGAGCAGTACGACAACCTCGACCTCGCCATCAACATCCCGTCGTTCGATGCGCCGGCCGGTTTCGCCGCCAAGCACGGCAACGACGCACTCGTCGACGCCCTCAACGACGGACTGCACGAGGCCATGGAGGACGGCACGTGGAAGGAGCTGTACCAGAAGTGGTTCCCCGGCTCGCCGATGCCCGACATGTACCTGCCCTCCGACGAGCAGACCTCCACTCCGGAGCCCACCGCTACGCCGTAGCACCTGTCGATCGGATGCGGGCCGCCGGCCCTCCGCGCCCGCCGGCCCGCATCCATCCCGCTCCCGCTCGCTGACCACAACGTCTGGACGACCTCCATGGACTGGCTCGACAACATCATCACGACCTTCTTCGACTTCGACGCGATGATCGCCGTACTCCCCCAGCTGCTCTTCACCGGGCTGGTCAACACCATCATCATCTCGATCGCCGCAACCGTCATCGGTACCGTCATCGGCATGATCCTCGCGGTCATGGGCATCTCGCCCTCCCGCTGGGTACGACTTCCCGCCCGGATCTACACCGACGTGTTCCGTGGCCTCCCCGCCATCCTGACCATCCTGCTCATCGGTCAGGGGTTCGCCCGCTTCGCCTCGATGGTCTTCGGCCCCTCGCCGTACCCGCTCGGCATCCTCGCGCTGAGCCTCATCGCCGGTGCCTACATCGGCGAGATCTTCCGCGCCGGCATCCAGAGCGTCGACCGCGGCCAGCTCGAGGCCTGCCGAGCGCTCGGAATGAGCTACGGCAAGGCGATGCGGCTCGTCGTCGTGCCGCAGGGCGTCCGGCGCGTGTTGCCCGCACTCGTCAACCAGTTCATCGCCATCGTCAAGGACTCCAGCCTCGTCTACTTCCTCGGCATGCTCGTCGGCGAACGTGAGCTGTTCCGTGTCGGTCAAGACGCCGCCGTGCTCAACGGCAACCTGTCACCCCTCGTGATGGCGGGCGTCTTCTACCTCATCATCACCGTGCCGCTCACACACCTCGTCAACTATTTCGACAACCGGTTCCGCACGGGCCGCCGTCGCCCCGCGCCGCCGAAGAGCGGCCTCGACGAGGTCGACGAGGTCAACGCACGCGAGACCTCACTCGCCACCCTCACCCACGGGAGCACCACATGAGCATCGCCAGCACCTCCACGGTCGCCGACGTACAGCAATACCGCGGCTCGAGCCTCGAACTCCGCAATCTCGTGATGGCCTACGGCGAGATCGAAGTGCTGCGAGACGTCAGCTTCGCGGTCGCGGCCGGCACGACCACGTGCATCATCGGCCCGTCGGGATCGGGGAAGTCGACGCTCCTCCGCGGGGTCAACCGGCTGCACGAGCCGAAGAGCGGCGACGTGCTCATCGACGGCGACAGCGCCCTGAGGGCCAGGCCCGACGGGCTGCGCACGCGTATCGGACTCGTCTTCCAGCACTTCAACCTCTTCCCCGATCACACCGCGCTCGACAATGTCGCGCTCGCCCTTCGCAATGTGAAGGGGATGTCGCGAGCGCAGTCGGTCGAAGTCGCCCACCGTCGACTCGCCGAGGTTGGCCTCGCCGAGCGCACCGACCACCGCCCGCGCGATCTCTCCGGCGGCCAGCAGCAGCGCGTCGCCATCGCGCGCGCCCTCGCCATGGAGCCCGAGGTGATGCTCTTCGACGAGGTGACGAGCGCCCTCGACCCCGAGCTGGTGAAGGGGGTGCTGAACCTCATGGCGAACCTCGGCCAGCGCGGCATGACGATGGTCGTCGTCACCCACGAGATGAGCTTCGCGCGCCGGGTCGCCGACCAGGTCGTCTTCATGGACGAGGGCAAGGTCGTCGAGGCCGGATCCCCGGCCGATCTCTTCGAGAATCCACAGAGCCCGCGACTGCAGCGGTTCCTCTCCGAAGTCCTCTAGTCCCCACCATCCCTGCTCCACAGATAGGAATGCACCAATGACCTCTCTTCCCGCACGCCCCCGTGTCGCCGTGATCGGCGCAGGCATCCTCGGCGTCTCCACCGCGCTCGAGCTCGCAAGACTCGGCGCCGACGTGACGCTCGTGACCGAGGGATCGGTCGCGAGCCAGGCGTCTGGGCGCTCCCTCTCTTGGCTCAACTCGTCGCGTAAGCGGTCGTCGACCTACCACGCGCTGCGCGTGCTCGGCATCGACCGCTACCGCACGTTGGCGTGGGCGCACCCGGGAGCCGACTGGCTGCGGTTCGACGGAGGGCTCACGTGGGACGCGGGCGGCGACGGCAACGGCATCGCCGACGCCTTCGCCCACGAGCGGTCGCTCGGCTACGACGCTCGACTGCTCGCCGCCGAGGACATCGCCGGGGTCACACCCGGGGTGGATGCTTCGCTCGTGACGCCGGAAGGTGCGATCTTCAATCCCGGCGAGGGTTGGGTCGACCTGCCGTCGCTCATCCGCGTGCTGCTGGAGGAGTACGCGGCCGCCGGCGGCACGCTCCTCGTCGACGCGGGCAAGGCCGCGATCGACGTGGAGGACGGCCGCGTGACGGGCGTGAGCACCGCGGCGGGCGCCGACATCGAGGTCGACGCCGCGGTGCTCGCAGCGGGTGCGGCCGTGCCCTCCATCGTCGCGGAGCTCGGCGTGCACATCGGCGATGCGAGCCCCATCGCCCTGCTCGTGAAGACGAAGCCGGGCGACTTCGCCCTCCGCGCGGTGCTCAACACCCCGCGCGTCGCGGTGCGCCCGACGCCCGACGGCGCCCTCGTGCTCGACTCGGCGTGGTCGGAGGAGGAGGTCGTGGTGCGCGACGACGGCGGCTACGAGATCGCCGACACTACGGTGGCCGGGCTGCTCGCCGAGGCATCCGCGGTGCTCGAGGGAAACCCGGAGTTGGAGCTGGAGAGCTACGGCGTCGGACCGAAGCCGATCCCCGGCGACGGCGAGCCGGTCTTCGGTGAACTCGAGGGCATCACGGGATACTTCGTCGCCTTCAGCCACAGCGGCGCGACGCTCGGCCTGATCGCGGGCGAACTGATCGCGAGCGAGGTCGTGTCCGGGCAGCGGCACCCGCTGCTCGCCGACTTCAGGCCCGCGAGGTTCCAGGTGCCGGCGCGCATCTGAGCGACGCTGCCGCGGCGGAGAGGCTACCCGAACGTCGCGTCGAGGGCGGCAGACAGGTCGTCGATGAGGTCGCCGGCGTCTTCGAGGCCGACCGAGAAGCGCAAGTGACCCCACGTGGAGAACTCGGGCGGGTAGGCGGCTACGCGGCCGCCTCCCGTTCCGACGTGGACGATGAGCGACTCGTCGTGTCCGAGTGAGACTGCCGAGGTGATCACCCGGAGGTTGGCGACGAACCGGTTCTGCGTCTCCGGATCGCCGTCCACGGCGAACGCCATCATCCCACCGAATCCGCCGGAGAACTGGCGGGCGGCGACCTCGTGCTGTGGATGCGACGGGAGACCGGGGTAGGCGACGAACACGACGCGCGGGTCGCCCTCGAGGAACTCGGCGATGGCCTGCGCCGATTCGACGTGCTGGCGCAGACGCAGCGGAAGGGTCACGGAGCCGCGCATGATGAGCCACGCGTTGAACGGGCTGATGACGCCGCCGACGTCGACCATGGCGTCGTTCTTGATCTGGCGCACGAGGTCGGCACGCCCGATGACCGCACCGCCCATGGCGTCGCCGTGCCCGTTGATGTACTTGGTGAGCGAGTGCACGACGAGGTCGGCTCCGTGGTCGATCGGCCGGAACAGGAACGGCGGCGAGAAGGTGTTGTCGATCGACAGCAGCGCGCCGGCCTCGTGCGCGATCGCGGCGACAGCCGCGACATCCGTCACCTTGGTGGTGGGGTTGGCGATCGACTCGATGTGCACGAGTCTCGTCGTCGGGCGCACCGCGGCGGCCATCGCGTCGAGATCGGTCGCGTCGACCATCGTCACCTGGATGCCGTACTTGTCGGGCAGCAGCTCGGTGAACAGGCGCCAGGTCGCCTCGTAGGTCACGTCGGCGACGACGACGTGGTCGCCGGTGGAGAGGAACGTGAAGAACACGGCGTGCAGGGCGGCGACACCGCTCGCGAGGGCGACCGCGTCTTCTCCACCCTCGAGCAGGGCGAGCTTTCGCTGCAGGGCGAGCTGGTTCACGCCGCTGTTGCGGGTGTAGAGCGGGATGTCGGTACCCGACCAGCTGATCTCCGACGGGTCTCCGGGAAGGGCGAACGAGTTCGCCATGACGATCGGTGTACGCAGCGCTCCCGAACCCGCGTCGACCTCGTTGCCCGCGTGCACCGCCTGGGTCATGGTGTGGAGGGTGGACGGGTCGTGTTTGTCCGGACGCTGGCTCATCACTCAACGCTAGGCGAGATCGCCACCGAAATCGACGAAGGGCCCGCCACTCCCGTGACGGGCCCTTCGTTCGTGCCGTTCGACTACTTGTGGTCGTGGCCGTAGTGCTCGTTGTTGGCCTTGCGGCCGTGGCTGTCCTTCTCGCCCGCGTGGTCGTGACCGGCATTGGCCTGGTCGAGCATCGCTGCGGCGTCGGAGGTGTCGAAGCCGTCCTCGTCGGCGCCCGACTCGTCGTCAGTCGCGAAGCCCGCCGCGAACTCGGAGACGTCGACCTTGTTGCCCTTGGTGTCGACGACGTTGGCCTTGCCGAGCACGAGTGCGAGGGCCTTGGAACGGGCGACCTCACCGATCATGCCGGGGATCTGGCCGTTCTTGTCAAGCACCTGGATGAACTCGCCGGGCTCCATGCCGTACTGCGCGGCACCCTGGATGAGGTACTGGGTGAGCTCGTCCTGGCTGACCTTGACCTCTTCCTTCTCCGCGATGGAGTCGAGGAGAATCTGGGTACGGAACGTCTTCTCGCTCGACTCGGCGACCTCGGCGCGGTGCACCTCGTCTTCGAGACGGTTCTCGTTCTCGAGGTGACGGTGCACCTCGTCTTCGACCAGCTTGGCGGGAACGGGGATCTCGACACTCTTGAGCAGCTCGTCGACGATCTGGTCGCGCGCCTCGGCACCCTGGCCGAAGACCTTGGACTTCGCGACCTGGGCCTTGATGTCGGCCTTCAGCTCTTTGATGGTGTCGAACTGGCTCGCGACCTGGGCGAAGTCGTCGTCAGCCTCGGGAAGCTCACGCTCCTTGACGGCAAGGAGCGACACGACGATCTGCGCCTTCTCGCCGGCGTTGTCGCCGCCGAGCAGCTCGGACTCGAAAGTCGTGGTCTCGCCGGCGCTCAGGGAGTCGAGCGCCTCGTCGATGCCGTCGATGAGGTCGCCGGAGCCGACCTCGTAGGAGATGGCGTTCGCGGTGTCGACCTCGTTGCCGCCGATCGTGGCGACCAGGTCGATCTGGGCGAAGTCACCCTTCTTGGCCGGGCGGTCGACCGTGACGAGCGTGCCGAAGCGGCTGCGCAGTGCGTCGAGCTCGTCCTTCACGTCGTCGGCCGAGACCTTGGCCTCCTCGACGGTGAGGGTGAGGTTCTCGTAGTCGGGCAGGTCGAACTCGGGGCGCACGTCGACCTCGATGGCGAGCACGAGGTCGCCGGTGAAGTCCTTCTCGTTGGGCCACTCGGAGATGTCGGCCTCGGGGCGTCCGAGGGTGCGGATCTTCTCTTCGCTCACGGCCTGCTTGTAGAACTTGTCGAGGCCGTCGTTGACCGCGTGGTTGAGAACCTCGCCGCGGCCGACGCGCTGGTCGATGAGCTGCGGCGGAACCTTGCCCTTACGGAAGCCGGGGATGTTGACCTGGCCGGCAATGTGCTCGTAGGCGTGATCAATGCTGGGACGCAGTTCTTCGGGCGTGACGGCAATGTTGAGCTTGACGCGCGTCGGGCTGAGCTTTTCGACCGTGGTCTTCACGATGGGTTATCTCCTGATGTTCGTTACTTGACAGTCCTGTGTACGACAGTTCTAGATGACTGTGTAGGGGCGACAGGATCCGGTATCTGCAATCCCCTGAAGCGTCCGATAGAGCTTACTCGACTCGGCCCGCCACTTGCTGACCACGACCGGCGTCGCTAGTCGGAGGTGCGGTAGACGGGAACGGTCTGCGGATGCGGCGTGCGATTCGCGAGCGTGATGGCGACGACGCCGAGGAACACCGGCCCGCCCAGGTGGACGAGACCCTCGAAGGCCATGAGCGCCATTGCCGCAGGCGGCACCTCCCCCGACAGGCCGATCGAGACGATCTGCTCCACCATCCATATCGCCACCACCACCCCGAGCACCCAGGCGGGCGCCCACCTCCACGGCGACGGCACGACGCGCGCGCGGGCGATCTGGACGACCGCGACGAGCGCAGCGGCGAACTGGACCAGGGAGTCGACGTAGGCGAACCCCAGCAGGGCAGGGAGCGGCACGTCGGCCGAGAGGATGAGGCCGCTCAGCGTCGGCACCGCGAGCACCCACGCCGCCAATACCGTCAGTGCGGCCGTTCCCAACGGGCGGCGGGCCGTCACGCTACCCGCTCCGCGCATTCCGAACGCGAACACGAGGAGGGCGGCGGAGAACAGGAGGGCGCTCAGGATGCCGCCGGCGAGCAGGAGCACCCCGTCCTGCACGGCGACGCCGACCACCGCGGAGGCGATGAGGAGGATGCCGCCGACGAGCCACGCGTGCCGCTCGAGAGGCACCGTCCCGGCGTAAAGCTGTGGGACGGTCATGTTGCCGAGTCTAGGGGTGCCGACGCGGGCATGGATAGGAGCGGCGAATACTGCCACACTGAGGATTCGACACATCGACGGGAGCACGAACGTGGACGCGAACGGAATGATCCTCCTCGCCGCCTCGGGAGGATCGGGCGTCGCCATCGCGATGCTGGTCGTCCTCGGGATCAGTGGCAAGCGCAGGCGACTGGATGACTCGACCTCGGCGCCCCACGACGAGGAAAGGGCCGACGCACTCCGCGACATCCAAGCCGACATCGACAGGGGCAACCGAGGGTACTGATTCTGTCGGGATGACAGGAGTCGAACCTGCGACATCTCGGCCCCAAACCGAGCACTCTACCAAGCTGAGCTACATCCCGTTCTCGCATTGCTGCGACCGTATCCGTGGATACTCGACCGGTGATCGGATGCGCGCACGCAGCGAAAAGGCCTTGGCAAGTCTAGCGGAGTTCGACCCGCGGCTGGCCCCGCCTCACGCGTCGACCTCGGCGAGCACGCCCGGCAGCTCGAACAGCAGCTCGCTCGCCAGGTAGCCCAGCGGCGCGATGCGCTCAGCGAGCTTCCGGCCCGCGGCAACGTGCAGGAACGTCGCCCAGACCGTAGCCTGCTCGGGCGTCGCGCCGCGCGCACACAGCCCCGCTATCGCTCCCGCGAGAACATCCCCGCTTCCCGACGTGCCGAGCCCCGGCTCATGGGCCTCGATGTGCCAGACATTCCCGTCGGGGTCGGCGACGACACCGAAGCACGTCACGACCGCCCGGTACCTGCGGGCAATCTCCGGGATGTCGCGATCGAGGTCGAGGTCGTCGTCGTTCTCGCGTTCGAGAAGCAGCGCCGCCTCGAACTTGTTCGGGGTGAGCACGAGTCGGCCATCGAACTGCTCGGGCACGCCGGGAACCTTGGGCACCACCCCGAGCCCGAAGGCGTCGAGCACGACGATCGTGTCGTCGCCGACGAACCGGTGCAGCTCGCGCACCATCACGAGCGCCTCGTCGGCCTCGTCGAGCCCCGGACCGAGGAGCACGACGTCGGCGGCGCCCAGGTCGTCGCTCGCCGCGGCGAGGCCGAAACCGCTGATGCTGCCATCCGGAGTCTCGTCGAGGGGAACCACACCGCTCTCGGGCACGGCGACCGCGACGTGGGCGGCGACGGACGTCCCGATGGCGAGCGTGAGCCGCCCGGCGCCCACACGCAGCGCCGCGAGGCCGGCGAGGATCGCCGCCCCGGGAGAGCGCAGCGCTCCCCCGACGACGACGAGCTGGCCGCGACCGTACTTGGAGTCGCCCGACTCGGGCAACGGCCACGCGGCGAGCGTCTCGCGCGTGACGTCAGTGGGGGTGGACATCGGTATCTCCCTGGTGCATCGTGATGGGGGCTCCCGCGGCGGCGAGGTGTTCGGCCGACGAGAACCGCTGGAGCGCCCATCGCTGGCTGCCCGCCTCGCGGGTCAGCCGGGTGACCGAGGCGTTGGCGACGGTGTGCGTGGACGCGAACTCGAGCAGCCCCGCCTCGGTGAGCGCGGTGCAGACATAGACGAACGACATGACGACGGCGTCATGCGCCGCAACGAGCACACGGGGCGGCGAGTCGGCACGGTCGAGGTCGACGAGTACCGAGCGCACCCGCAGGGCGAGGTCGCCCCACGACTCTCCCCCCGGCGGGCGATAGTAGAACTTGCCGAGCCACCGGCGTCGCGCCGCCTCCTCGGGAAAGCGCGCCTCGACGCCGTGCGAGGTGAGCAGATCGAGCACGCCGAGCTCGCGGTCGCGAAGTCGCTCGTCGATGCGCAGGGGCACCTCGAGTTCCGCCTCGCGAGCGGCGAGCTCGAGCGTCTGGCGTGCGCGCCAGTAGGGCGAACACCACGTCTCTTGCGGAAGTTCGTCCGCCGGCTGATCGGTGAGCCAGGCGCCGAAAGCCACGGCCTGCTCCTCGCCTGCCTGCGACAACGGAACGTCGGCGTCGCGCAGGTCGACGGGCACGACCTCCAACCCCTCCCGTTCGGCCGCCGTAGCGGCGACGTTGGCGACGCTCTCCCCGTGACGGATGAGCCAGAGATCTGTAGTTGCCATGTTTTCGAGGCTAGTAGGCACCCCGATTCGGAGCAGGGGCTTGCGCGCGGCGGGCCATCAGGCACAGGCGCAGTCGGCCCAGAAGGCCCCGCGGTGCGCCTCAGCCGCCGAAGTTTCCGGTACAGTGTTCTTCGGCAGTACGCTGATTCGCCCAAAAAGCGACTGATGAAGCGCAACCCGCAATCCCGTACGCTTGACGGGATAGCCGACAATTGAATAGAGAATTCCGGCAGAAAACGCCGGATTCGGGGCTGTAGCTTAGTGGTAAAGCCTTAGTCTTCCAAACTAATGATGCGAGTTCGATTCTCGTCAGCCCCTCCAAACACCAGAACGCCCGTCCCCCTCGATCGAGGTTGGGCGGGCGCTTTCTTGTCCGGTCTACACCCGTGCGCTCTCGTCTACTCTTCCGGGGCTGAGAGCTCTTCGCGGCCAGGGACGGGAGCGCGCAGGCCGGCCCTCACGAGTCACGCGAAGTTGACGACGACCGCCACGAATCCCACGAGGATGAAGGGGAACGGCGACCATCCCCAGATGAGCAACCCCGCGTCTCCGACAAGGCAGACGATGAGGACGCCGAGAAGCACTCGCCGTCCGATCGTCAGC
>JAODMO010000056.1 GCA_025464995.1 Microbacteriaceae bacterium | reverse complement strand
GGAATGAGCAGGAGTATCCCGATGATCACAACGCCGTAGCGAAGTGCGGGTAAAAAGCTGCTAGGAAGGGTTGCGTAGAGGATCAATGCAACCAGGATTGCGATGACAACGGGCCAGCGATGTTCCGCCCGGGCGACGCGTTTGGGTTCGGTGGCCATTTTCGGAAGTCTAGACCGAGTATCATGGTCACGCGTTACTTCGGTTCACCGAAGCAACGGGCCTTTAGCTCAGTTGGTAGAGCGCCACGTTTACACCGTGGATGTCATCGGTTCGAGCCCGGTAGGGCCCACCATCGTGACAGAAGCTCAGCTGCGGGGGCCACGGCGCGTACTGCGCGAGACCGCCGCTGACGAAAAGCACAAGCGTCAGGCCCGCGGATGTCGACACCGTCGTGAGCGCGGACGCGAAACGCGGGTTCGCCGACACGTTGTACTCCACGAGGGCGGCACTCGCGGCACGGAGCGCTAACCCCGTTCCGACGCCCTGCAGCACGCGACCGGCGAATAGGAAGCCGAGATCGGGCGCGACGGCGAAGACGAGCGTCGAGACGACGACGAGCCCGACGCCGAGCAGGATCGCCCGCCGCCTGCCGATCGTGTCGGTGATGCCGCCGGCGAGAAGCAGCACGAGGAGCAGCGCCACGGGGTAGGTGCCGAAGATGAAGGTGATGACGACGGGGGAGAGGTCCCGTTCCGCGGCATAGGTCGGGCGGAGCGTCGACGGTGCGCCGTTCGCCCAGAGGCAGCGCGCCAGCACGGCGGCTGCCGCCCAGAAGCTGCTTCGCTTCCGCCCGCAGCTGCGGGCTTCAGTCGCGCCCCAGCATCAGCCGGCGACGGAGGGCGAACGCCGCGGCACCCGCGGAAAGAAGCCCGGCGGCCACCAACATCCCGCCCGCGGGTTCGAAGCCGGTGGCGGCGAGCTGCGGTGAGGAGGCGCGGACAGCCGCTCGCGGCGCCGCTGCGGGCGGGGCGACGATGGCGACGGGGCTCGTGACGACGTCTGCCACGACGGCGAACGGGAACGATATCTGCGCCGTGTCGCTCGCGAGCGTCACGGTGTAGGCGGTGCCCGCCGGCAGCGGCGTCGTGACGACGAGCGAATAGGAGACGGAGCAATCGGCTCCGACGACCGCCTGGCCGACGACGGTGGCAGACTGCCCCGCGCCGAAGATGACATCGACCGTCTCGCCGGCGATGAAGCCGGTGGCTGTGACCGGGAGCCCCGTCGTCTGGATGCCCGTGATCGTGATGCTCGTCGGCGCTGAGCCGGTGATCACCGCCGGGACGGCGGAGCAGCGCGGCGTCGGCGTTGGCGTCGGCACCGTGTCGGTGACGATGACGAGTATCGCCGTCTGCGAACCCGCGCTCTGCTGGCTGAACTCGAAGGTGTAGGTTCCCGGGGCGAGACCCGCTCCGCCGTTGTCGTAGCTGAAGGTGAACTGCCCCGTCGGGTCGAGCGTGACGGGGTCGAGACTGTTGCCGTTGAGAGTGATGGTCACCTGCCCGGCCCGGAAGCCCGAGACGGCGGCGGTGTAGCCGGCGGAGGCGAACTCGCTCTCCGTGAGCGTCGTGGTGGTGGGAGTGACGATAGAGGCCACCTGACGGGCGTGAGCCGTCTGGTCGACGGCTGGTGCTGCGACGGCAGCGCCGGCGGCGGAGAGGGTGACGAACAGGGCGAGAGCGGTCGAGACCGCGACGGTGCGGTGGAGTTTCACGGGTGTCCACTTCGGGTAGGAGACGTGGGGTGAGCGTCGGCGTAGGGTGAGCCGATCGAGCAAAAGTAACACCGGGCGATGGCCCCCCGACGCGGGGTACTCGCGCGAAACAATCTCTGGTACCGGCCGGGGAGAGGCGTGGGGCACCACCGGCACCGCCGCGAGCCTCCTGCCGTCAAACGTCAGCCCGCTGGCGATCGGTGCAGGCGCGATGGCCGTCGGCGGCATCCTCCTGTTCTCGGTGGCGGCACGCGCGTCGGTCGTCGCGTTGCGTGATCCCGCGGCGCTGCGCTGGCTGCTCATCGGGTCGCTCGGCGTGGTGGTCTACCCGCTCGCGTTCTACAGCGCCGTGGACCAGGCAGGCGTCGCCATCGGCAACGTGGTCGCACTCGGTCCGTCCGACGTTCGTCGCGTACCTCCTGGTCGGCCAGGGGCTCACCCATCTCAGGAGCAGCGTCGTAACATCCGTCACCCTCATCGAGCCGCTCGTTGCGACCGTGCTGGCGATGCTCGTGGTAGGCGAGCGACTCCATCCGGTGGGCTGGTTCGACTTCTCCTCATTCTCGTCGGAGTAACTGTGCTCGCCACGGCTCGGCAACCGCCGAGCGACCCCGTGTCGTTCTAGTATTTGCGCATGATGAGCACGGGCGACGCGCCGAACGACGAGGCGGAAGAAGCGTTCGCCCCGCCGCGCCTGCGTCGCTCCACCTACACTCCGCCGCCCCAGTACCGCGATGTCGTCGCCCTGCCGGATGCGGATCAGCTCGCCGATCTCACCGCGACGGATGCTGCCCAGCCAGCGGTACCGCGTCCGGCATCGGCGGCCCCGGACGGGAGCGACGACGCGGTCACGCCCGTGCGCCACGAACTCGACCTGCCCGCGCTGCGGTGGGACCGCTCCGACGAACCGGCGGCGCTGCCGCCCGAGCACGCGGCGCCGTACCGGCCGTGGGTCCCCGATCCGCCCGCCGCCGAACTGCCCGTGGCCGACCCGGCCACACTCGCTCCACCGGCCGGCCAGCCGTGGATTCCGCGACGCCGGTCACTGCCCGACGACGAACTGCTCTCCGTGCTCGGCGAGACGGGCAGACAGCCGGGCGGCACGCTCAGCGCAATCGACACCCTCGAGAACGAGATGCGACTCCGCGAGGAAGAGGTGCAGGAGTACCGCGAGTGGGAGCAGTCGATGCTCGCGGTCGGCACTCCCGAGGCGCTCGCTGCCGTCGCGCAGGTGCGGCCCGTTTTCAGCGAGATCACGATCCCGGAAGAACTCACGACGTCGCAGATTCCCGTGCAGTGGGCGCCCGACTTCCCGGCGTCCTCCACACCGGCCCCTCCCGCCATGCTGTCGATCTCCGCACCGCCCGCCCTCGTCGAGCCGTCCGCGGCGCCGCCGCCGAGCGCGCCGCGTGCCATCAGCGTCGACACCGGCGGCATCGCCTCGATCGTCTTGACGGCGCCTGCCGCCGCTCCCGTTGCCCCGGGTCCCGCCACCGCCGCTCCGTCGACAGCCCCAGCGGCCGCGCCGACCGTTGCGAGTCTGCCGCCCGCCGCCGGCTCCACCCCGACCCTCGCCGAGCACGACGGACCGCCGACGGAATTCGGTCGGGAACGGGCGCCCGTGTTCAGCCTCGAGCTCTCGGGCCTCCGCCCCACGCCGGTGGACTACCGGGTCGGACGCGCGTCGCGCCTGTTCTGGCTCTGGTTCGCCGCCAACTCGTCGCTCGTGAGTGTCGCCTTCGGCGCGGTCGTGCTGTCGCTCGGCATGAGCCTGCGACAGGCGATCGTCGCCACCCTCGCGGGGGTCGCGCTGTCGTTCATTCCGCTCGGGCTTGGCACGCTCGCGGGCAAACGCAGCGGTCAGCCGACCGTCGTCGTGTCGCGCGCCGCGTTCGGCATCGCCGGAAACATCGTGCCGGCGGTGCTCGCCCTCGTCACCCGGGTCTTCTGGGGAGCGGTGCTGCTCTGGCTGTTCGCCGCCTCCATCGCGGGGGTCCTCGGGGGAGGCGGCCCGACGAGCGGCCTCGTTATCGTGTTCATCGTCGTCGGGGTGATGCTCGCGGTCGTTGTCGCCTTCCTCGGGTACGCGCTGCTCGCCCGCTTCCAACTCGCGGCGAGCGTGCTCTCGGCACTCCTCATCGTGGGGTTCGTCGCCATCACCGCGGGACGAGTGGATGTCGCGGCCGCTCTGACCCGACCGGACGGGTCATGGGTGCTGGTCACCACGGGTGCCATCCTGGTGTTCAGCTTCGTCGGCCTGGTCTGGGCCAACAGCAGCTCCGACCTCGCGCGCTACCAGCGCCCCGAGAGCAGCAGCGGCGGGAACATGCTGTGGGCGACGTTCGGCACCGCCGTGCCGACATTCCTCCTCATCGCCTACGGCGCCCTGCTCGCGGCGTCCGACCCTGCCCTCGCCAGCGGGCTGGCCACCCGGCCCATCGAGACCCTCCAGTCGATCGTGCCCGGCTGGTACGCCGTGCCGCTCATCGCGACGATCGGCGTCAGCCTGCTCTCGGCCGTCGTCGTCACGGTGTACTCGGGCGCCTTCGCCCTGCAGGGCGTCGGTGTGAGGCTCGAGCGCCAGTGGGCGACCCTCGTCGTCGGTGTGCTGCTGGCGATCCTCGCGGGGCTGTTCAGCGTGCTCTCCGACGACCTGACCGCCGTCTTCCGCGACCTCGCCACGACGCTCGCGGTGCCGGTGGCCGCGTGGGTGGGCATCTTCGCCGCCGACGCCATGATCCGCAATCGACCGCTGCACGGCGCGTCGCTCCTCGGGCCGGGCGGGGTGTACCCGTCGGTCAACTGGGTCAATCTGCCGGCCCTCGTCGGCATCACCGTGGTCGGCTGGGGCCTGACGAGCGCCTCGAGCGGCGGATTGGCCTGGCAGGGCTACCTCTTCGCCGTCGGCGGTGTGCCGCTCGACTCCGAGCTCGCGGCGAGCGACCTCGGCGTCATCGTCGCTCTCGTGCTCGGCCTGCTCACGCCAATCATCGCCGGCGTGCCGACCGTGCGGCGCCAGGAGACGGCCGCCGCGCTCCTCTGAGCCCGACCGCTCCGAGCCGCTCGCGCCAACGTAGAATCGACGCATGTTCCCCACAGTCGCCGAGGTCAACGCCGCCGTCGAGCGACTCTGGCCGCTCTCGGGCACGGAGTCGTGGGATGCCCCCGGCCTGCTGTCGGGAGACCCCAGCGCCGAGGTGCGGTCGATCCACCTGGCTGTCGACGCCGTCGCCGACTCGGTCGACGAGGCGATAGCGGCGGGCGTCGACCTCCTGCTCGTGCACCACCCCCTCCTGCTGCGCGGCGTGACGTCGGTCGCCGAAGACCGCTACAAGGGCGCGATGCTCGGCCGCCTCATCCGTGCGGGATGTTCGCTCATCGCCGCCCACACCAACGCCGACGTGGTGGAGACCGGAACGTCCGCCGTTTTCGCCGCGCGCCTCGGGCTCGTCGACACGCTGCCGATCGTGCCGTCGACGACGCATCCGCAACGCGGACTCGGCCGGGTCGGCACTCTCCCCGCGGCCACGACGCTCGGCACCCTGGCGCGCGCACTCGGCGAGATCCTGCCGGCGACGGCGGGCGGCATCCGCGTGTCCGGCGACTTCGACGCACCCGTGAGCACCGTCGCCCTGTGCGGGGGAGCGGGCGACTCGCTGCTCACCGCCGAGGCCGTGCTCGCGGCCGACGTCTACATCACGAGCGACCTGCGGCACCACCCGGCCTCCGAGGCGCGGGAGAACGCGCGCATCGCCCGCGGCCCCGCGCTCATCGACGTGTCGCACTGGGCGAGCGAGTGGCTCTGGCTCGAGACCGCGGCAGCGGAGCTGCGGGACGCCCTGCCCGACGTGACCATCACCGTCAGCGACATCCGCACCGACCCCTGGGACTTCGTCATCGTGCAGTAGACGAACCCTCACCAGCACTCCATCCACGAGATCACTCCACAGAAACCGGTGAGAACCCTATGGCTCTGACAGCCAGCCCCGTATCGCAGGCACTCCTGCTCGACCTCCAGGCGCTCGATACCAAGATCGCCCAGCTCACGCACCGCGCGAAGGCGCTTCCGCAGCATGCCGCGATCGCCGCGCTCACCGCGGAGATCGAGGCCCTCCGCGTCGTCGCGCTCGAGCAGTCGGGCGCGCGCGAAGACGTGCAGATCGAGCTCGGCCGCATCGAGTCGGATGTCACGGTCGTCGCCGCACGCATCAAGCGCGACACCGACCGCGCGCAGTCGTCGACGTCGGCGAAGGACGCCCAGGCGTTCGAGCACGAGCTCGCCAACCTCGCGAAGCGCCAGTACGCCCTCGAGGAGATCGAGCTCTCGGTCATGGAGAAGCTCGAGGAGCGTGAGGCCGCTCTCGCGGTGACGACGGGCAAGATCGACGCGCTTCGGGCGCAGATCCAGGTCATAGTCGACGAACGCGACGCCGACCTCGGCGTGCTCGAGACGGAAATCGCCGGTGCGACGGCCGACCGGTCGACGATCGCCGCCACCATCCCCGCCGACCTCCTCGCGCTCTACGAGAAGCAGCGCGCCCGCTACGGCGTCGGAGCCTCGCACCTGCGCTACGGCGTCTCCAGCGCGAGCGGGGTGAAGCTGCTCGAGAACGAGATGCAGGAGATCCGCGCGGCGGCCCCCGATGCCGTCATCATGTGCGCGAGCAGCGAGGCCATCCTCGTGCGCACGAAGGAATCGGGCATCTGAGCGCCCGGTAGACTCGACTCGAATGGGTCGGCAAGACGGTCGCGTGCACCAGTGATGGTGCCCGAGGAACGTCCGGGCTCCGCAGAGCAAGGCGGTGGGTAACACCCACCCGGGGTAACCCGCGAGACAGTGCAACAGAAAGCAGACCGCCACGCCCCCTCACCGGGGCGGGGTAAGGGTGAAACGGTGGTGTAAGAGACCACCAGCGGCCGGGGTGACCCGATCGGCTATGTAAACCTCGCCAGGAGCAAGGTCACACAGGGAGCGTTACGGGCTGCTCGTCCAGCTCCCGGGTAGACCGCTAGAGGCGTGCGGCAACGTACGTCGTAGATAGATGGCCGTCCAGCGCGCGTCGTATGGCGTGCGTGAACAGAACCCGGCGTATCAGCCGGCCCATTCGCCCCTCAGAGCGGCTTGTCCGTCTGGGGCGCCGTCACGCGGCAGCCGAGCGAGTCCTAAAGCTTCTTCGCCTCGGTGTTGAAGCCGAAGACATCCTCCCGCGCCTCGGCCTCGCCGAGCTCGAGGGCCCGACGCCCGTAGTCGAGCGGACGCTACGACTCGAGGATGCTGCGGAGCTTCTCGAGGTCCGCGACGATGGTCGCGGCATCCGTCTCGAACGCGTCGTCGTCCTGGCCTGCGGCCCTGCGGAGCGTGAACACGACCTCGCCGCCGTCTCCGTCTTCGATGACGCGCATCGGGTTGTAGAACCTCTCTCCGGTGTTCATCGTGACGACGTGATCGAGTACTCCGAACGGGTTCGCCGAGGCGAAGGCGATGATCATGCGTCCAGCTGGTGACTCGACGACCCAGTTGCCGTCGACCAGCTCGATCGAGTCGCCGATGCCGCTCGCCCAGTGCGGCAGGTTCGCGGGGTCGGACGCATACAGGTAGACGTCGACCGGCGAACGGTCGATGTGGATGCTGAGGTGCCTTGATGCGCTCGTCACGCACCCAGTTATACGGCACGCGCGCCGCGCACACCTAGCGGCCGGGTCGGCCCGGCGATTGAATCGGGGGCGTCCTCGGACGGGCGTCGTGTCGTGGCCTGCATCGCTGAGCGACGATCGCGGCGCGGAGTTTCGCGGACGGCGCCGCGGTACGTACCCGAGGGCGGGCTTCTTGCGCAGCTGGGCCTGATGCCACCGCGGCGCCCCGTCGAGCGGGTCGTCGTGCGAGTTCTTGCACAACGCGGATGCCTGCGCCCTGCGCGACCGCGACCCTCGGCCGCCGACTCGGCGACCGTCGCGAAGAGCACGGTGACACAGAGCCAGACCCCCGACCGGGCGCACACCGGTGACCGAAGGGCCACCTACGGATGCAACACCCTCTCGGCGCTGGGGTGCGAATGGGCGCGCCACAGTCAGACCTCAGCGCGATCGACGTCGCTGTGCGTCGTCCAACCACGGGCGGCGCGAGGAACGGCACGGAGCCGAGACCGATGCGGCCGTCGCGGATGCCGCTGTCGGGCGGGTCGCCCTAGGCGACGCCCTCGGGGGTCTTCACCGCGAGTGCCGCCGCACCGAGGATGCCCGCGTTGTTGCGCATCTTGGCCGGCACGATCGGCGTGGCGAGGTTGAGCAGCGGGAGGAACTCCTCGTGGCTCTTCGACACCCCGCCGCCGACGATGAACAGGTCGGGGGAGAAGAGGAACTCCACCGCCGAGTAGTACTTCTGAAGGCGTTTCGTCGCCCACTTGTGGAAGCTCAGGCGCGACCGCTCCTTCGCCGAGAACGACGCCCGTGTCTCCGCGTCCTTGCCGCCGATCTCGAGGTGTCCCAGCTCCGAGTTGGGGACGAGCACACCGTTGTAGATCATCGCCGAGCCGATGCCGGTGCCGAGCGTCGTGAGGATGACGAGCCCGTCGACTCCCTTGGCGGCGCCGAAGCGAACCTCGGCGACTCCCGCGGCATCCGCGTCGTTGACGAAGGTGATGTCGCGCCCGAGAGTCTTCTCGAACAGTGCCTCGGCGTCGAGCCCGATCCATTTCTTCGAGACGTTGGCGGCAGACATCGTCTTGCCGTTCTTGACGATCGCGGGGAAGCAGACGCCGACGGGTACACCGTCGGCGACTCCGCCGAGCTTGGCGATGATCTCGACGACCGTCGCGAGGATTGCCTCCGGTTCGCCGCCCGCCGGCGTGGCCAGCTTCACCCGGTCGCTCAGGAGTTCGCCGCTGTCGACGTCGACGAGCGCCCCCTTGATGCCGGTTCCGCCGATGTCGATTCCCAGTGCAGTTGTCATGACTTCATCTTTCGCTAGGCCACGGTGAGTACGTCGGCGCCACGCTCGGTGACGACGAGCGTGTGTTCGAATTGGGCGCTCCAGCTGCGGTCCTTCGTCACGACCGTCCAGCCGTCGGCCCACATCTCCCATTCGGGCGAGCCGCCGAGGGTGAGCATGGGTTCGATCGTGAAGACCATGTTCTCGACGATCTCGTCGTTGAACCGGGGAGCGGAGTCGTAGTGCGGGATGATGAGCCCGGAGTGGAACGCCGCACCCACTCCGTGCCCCGTGAAGTCGCGCACGACCCCGTAGTCGAAGCGCTTGGCGTACGACTCGATGGAGCGGCCGATGACGTTGACTTCGCGCCCGGGCGCGACAGCCTTGATGCCGCGGTTGAGCGACTCGCGCGTGCGCTCGACGAGGTCCACGGCCTCCTGGGCGACATCTCCGACGAGGAAGGTCACGTTGCTGTCGCCGTGGAAGCCGTTCTTGAACGCCGTGATGTCGATGTTGATGATGTCGCCGTCCTGCAGCACGGTGTCGTCGGGGATGCCGTGGCAGATGACTTCGTTCAGCGACGTGCAGACCGACTTCTGGAATCCGCGGTACCCGAGGCACGACGGGTAGGCGCCCGCGGCCACGACGAAGTCGTGTCCGATCGCGTCGAGCTCGTCGGTCGTGACGCCCGGCCGCACGGCCCGACCCACGGCCTGGATGGCCTGCGCCGCGATGACGCTCGACTCGCGAATCAGGTCGACGGATGCCGCGGGGTAGACGTCCGAGCCGGTGAAGTCCGACGGAGCCTTCTTGCCCACATACTCGGGGCGGGCGATGTGCTGCGGGACCGTGCGCATCGGGGAGATTCGTCCGGGCGTGAGGTGGCCGTTGGTGTCGCGGGGCATGCGCACAAGTCTAGTTTCCGCGGCATGCGACCCTTGACGCGCAACCATCTGGTTGCCTATCCTGACGGCATGGACAGGCTGTTCCGCGCGCTGGGTGATCCCTCCCGGCTCGCGATCGTCGAGGAACTGAGGGAGCGCGACGACCAGTCGCAGTTCGAGCTCTGCGCTCGCCTGATGACGAAGCGACAGATCTCGGTCAGCCGGCAGGCGGTCTCGAAGCACATCGGCGTGCTCGTCGACGCGGGCATCGTCACTATAGATCGAAGGGGGCGCACCACGGTGCACCACCTCGAGAGGTCGACGCTCGCGGCGCTGGGGGCCTGGTTCGCACAACCCATCGAATCGGAGGACAGGAAATGAGAATAGTGACCACGAGCGTCTTCGTCGACGACCAGGCCGAGGCGCTCGAGTTCTACGCCGGCACCCTCGGCTTCGAGAAGAAGACCGACGTGCCCGCGGGCGAGTACCGGTGGCTGACCGTCGTCTCACCGGACGCACCAGACGGCGTCGAACTGCTGCTCGAACCGGCCGAGCACCCCGCGGTCGCGCCATTCCGCGCGGCGCTCGTGGCCGACGGCATCCCGTTCACGAGTTTTGCCGTCGACGACGTGATCGCGGAGCACGAGCGCCTCGCAGCGCTCGGCGTGAGATTCGTGCAGCCACCCGTCGAGATGGGCCCCGTGACCGTCGCGGTGTTCGACGACACGTGCGGCAACCTGATCCAGATCGCGAGCATGTGAACGTGCCGAGCACCGGGTTTAGGCTGGAGCCAGTCGACAGGAGGCTCCCATGACCCAGTGGTGGTACAACAACAAGACTGGTGAGGTCGAGGAGGGCGCGCAGTCGCTCGGCTCGGAGCGCGACGGCCCCTTCGCCTCGCGCGAGGAGGCGGCTCGTGCGCCGCAGATCATCGCCGAACGCGCTCGCAAGTGGGCCGAGGAGGAGGCCGCCGAAGGGCGGTAGCCCCAACTCGAACAGCACGGCGTTGTCAGCCGGGCTGGCTCGCGAGTCTCGACGCGAGAGCCATCGCGTCGTACGGCGCGCGCACCTTGATGTCGTTGTCGAAGTAGACGAAGACATCCCGACCCGTCGCGCGCCACCCGTCGATGCGCGCCGCCCATGTGTCGAGCGATTCGGGCGAGTACCCGCTCTCATAGAGGATTTCGTCGCCGTGCAGCCGCACATACGCGAAGTCGGCGGTGACCCGGGTGAAGAACGGCCACCGCCCGGCGGTATCTGCGACGACGGATGCGACGCCCTGACGCTCGAGCAGGGCGAAGTACCGCTCCGTGTCGAAGCTCACGCTGCGCACCTCGAGCGCGTGCCTGATCGGGCGTTCCAGCGTGGGGTCGAAGCCGCGCTCCTCTGGCGCGGTGCCGCGCGTGCTGCGGGCCGCGAGTGCCGCCGCCTCCGTCGTGGTGCGCGGCAGGCTCGAGAGGAACGCGTCGAGCTGCTCCTCGTCGAAGTGCAGGTTGGGCGGCAGCTGCCAGAGGATCGGGCCGAGCTTGGGGCCGAGCCGGAAGAGCCCCGACGCGAAGAAGTTCGCGAGCGCCTCATCCGTCGACCGGAGTCGAAGCAGGTGGGTGACGTAGCGCGGGCCCTTCACCGAGAAGACGAAGTCGACGGGGGTCTGCTGCGACCAGGAGAGCCAACTCGAGGGGCGCTGGAGGGAATAGAACGAGCCGTTGAGCTCGATCGACGAGAGCCTACTCGATGCGTACTCGAGCTCGAGCCGCTGCTGCAGCCCCTTGGGGTAGAAGTCGCCGCGCCAGGGCGCATAGCGCCAGCCGGAGATGCCGACCCGCGCTTCACCCCAGTGCACCGTGTCGTCAGCCCTCGTACTCGTGTTCGTGTGCCGGATAGCTCGCGGCCGCGACGTCGGCGATGTACGCCTTCGTCGCGTCGGTCAATACGCCCTTGAGGTCGGCGTACTGCCGTACGAACTTCGGGATTCGCCCGGTCGAGAGTCCCGCCCAGTCGGTCCAGACCAGCAGCTGGCCGTCGACGTGGGGGCCGGCGCCGACACCGATCGTGGGGATGCGCAGTTCGTCGGTCACCTGCGCCGCGACGCCGGACGGCACCATCTCCAGCACGACGGCGAAGGCACCGGCGTCTTCGACGGCATGGGCGTCGAGGAGCAGTTGTGCAGCGCCCTCTCCACGTCCCTGGATGATGTGGCCGCCGAGGCCGTGCTCGCTCTGCGGCGTGAACCCGATGTGCGCCATGACCGGGATGCCGGCGGAGACGATGCGCCTGATCTGCTCGGCGCTGCGCACGCCGCCCTCGAGCTTCACGGCGTGCGCGTGGGTCTCCTTCATGAATCGGAAGGCGGTGTGCAACGCCTCATCCGGGCTCGTCTCGTACGAGCCGAAGGGCATGTCGGCGACGACGAACGCCCGCTTGGTGGCTCCGGCGACGGCGCGGGCGAGCGGGATGAGTTCGTCGACGGTGACGGGGAGGGTCGTGTCGTGGCCGAACACGTTGTTGCCGGCCGAGTCTCCGACGAGCAGGAAGTCGATTCCCGCGTCGTCGAAGATGGATGCCGTCAACTGGTCGTAGCTGGTGAGCCCGGTGATTTTGATGCCGGTCTCCTTGGCGTTCTGGAAGTGCCTGGTGCGAACGCGCTTTACTGCCTGGTCTGCCATGCGTCGAGCTTAGCGCCGCCTCTAGCCCCAGAAGATGGGGGCGAAACGTGCGGTGTCGAACGCCAGCAGCACTACCACGACCGCGAGCACGAGGAAGCCCCAGAACTGGGCCCGTCGTGGGGTCGCGCGCAACGCGATCGCGCGGAGGAGGCCGACGATCCAGAGCAGCGGGAGCACGAGACCGAGACCGAGGTCGACCCCGACCGGGTCGCCGTTGAAACCGAAGAAGACGAGGTGCAGCAGCGTGTAGAACACCACGAACACGAAAACCACCGCGTAGGCGGCGTAGAGCACGACGACGGCCGTGTCGACGGGCGTGCGGGTCGGCTTCCTCCTGCGCTTCGGTGCTGGCTTCGTCATAGTCGAAAGTGTAAAGGTGTCGCCGAACGGCGACCGACGGACGACGCGCCGACTGGGTGACAGGCCGCACGGGTGTGACAAGCAGACGGTGGGTATAGCCAGTAGCCTGATAGCGCGGGGATCCACCACCCCAGAATCAACAGAGGAGCCGGATGGACAAGCAGCGAGACTTCGTTCTTCGAACCATTGAAGAACGAGGCATCAAGTTCATCCGCCTATGGTTCACCGACGTCGTCGGAACCCTCAAGAGCGTCGCCATCGCACCCGCCGAGGTCGAGGGCGCCTTCGCCGAGGGGCTCGGATTCGACGGCTCAGCGATCGAGGGATTCACCCGGGCGTACGAGGCCGACATGCTCGCTCAGCCCGACCCCACGACCTTCCAGATCCTGCCGTGGCGCGGGGAGATCGACCCGACGGCGCGCATGTTCTGCGACATCACGACGCCCGACGGACAGCCCGCCGTGTCCGATCCGCGCCACGTGCTCAAGCGCACACTCGCGAAGGCGGCCGACCGCGGATTCACGTTCTACACGCACCCCGAGATCGAGTTCTACCTGCTCAAGTCGTCGAAGCTCAAGAACGGAAAGCCGGAACCCGTCGACTCGGCTGGATTCTTCGACAACGTGCCGGGCGGAACGGCCCACGACTTCCGTCGCCGCTCGGTGCGCATGCTGGAAGATCTCGGCATCTCGGTGGAGTTCAGCCACCACGAGGCCGGCCCCGGGCAGAACGAGATCGACCTCCGCTACGCCGACGCGCTCACGACCGCCGACAACATCATGACGTTCCGCACGGTGATCAAGGAGGTCGCGATCGAGCAGGGCGTCTATGCGACGTTCATGCCGAAGCCCATGTCGGGACACCCCGGCAGCGGCATGCACACGCACATGTCGCTCTTCGAGGGTGACAGCAACGCTTTCTACGACGCATCCGGTCACTACCAGCTGTCGACGATCGGCCGGCAGTTCGTCGCGGGGCTCCTCACGCACGCGCCCGAGATCACCGCCGTCACCAACCAGTTCGTCAACTCCTACAAGCGGCTCTGGGGCGGCGACGAGGCGCCCAGCTTCGTCACGTGGGGGCACAACAACCGATCGGCGCTCGTGCGCGTGCCGCTCTACAAGCCCAACAAGGGCCAGAGTGCCCGGGTCGAGTACCGTGCCATCGACTCGGCGGCCAACCCCTACCTCGCCTACTCCCTGCTGCTCGCGGCGGGACTGAAAGGCATCGAGGAGGGCTACGAACTGCCCGCAGAGGCGGAGGACAACGTGTGGGAGCTCAGCGACGCCGAGCGTCGTGCGCTCGGCTACAACCAGTTGCCCGCGAGCCTCGATCACGCCGTGTCGCTCATGGAGAACTCGGAGCTCGTCGCGGAGACACTCGGCGAGCAGGTGTTCAACTACGTGCTTCTCAACAAACGGCGTGAGTGGCAGGAGTACCGCGCCCAGGTGACGCCGTACGAGCTCGCGAGCAACCTGGAGATGCTGTAGCGCGGGGAAGAGATGCGCCACCAGACAACGCTGACTGACCTGGCCCGGCTCGGTTTCGCCGACCTCGAGCTCTCGCGGCAACGGCTCGCCGAGTTCGACGACTCGGTGGTGCCGTACTTCGCGGCCGCCGCCGATCCCGACCAGGCGCTGCTGGCGCTCGCGCGCCTCCGCGAGCACGCGCCGGAGCGGCTCGCCCCGGTGCTCGCCGACCCTGCGGCGACGGCGCGCCTCATCCTTGTTCTCGGCGCGTCCCTCGGGCTCGCCGACTTCCTATTGCGCCGCCCCGCCGAACTCGAGGCCGTCGCGTCGCCGATCGCAGCGCCGGCGGACGCGGCGGCGTACACCGCCGACATCCTCGCGGCCACCGCGGCCCACTCCGGCGAGGTCGCCATCACGGCGCTCCGCGTGCGATACCGGCGCCACCTCCTCCAGCTCACCGCGTGGGACCTCGAGCAGTCCGATCCGCTCGCCGCGGTGTCCGTCGTCGCGCGAGCTCTCGCCGACCTCGCGGCGGCGGCACTCGACGCATCCCTCGCCGTCGCGCGCACCCTCGTCAGGTTCCCGGCCGACGAGGTAGCGCGCACTCCGCTCGCCATCATCGGCATGGGCAAGGCCGGCGCGCGCGAACTCAACTACGTGAGCGATGTGGACGTCATCTTCGTGACCGAGGCCTCCGACGAGCTCTCCGGCGACCGCGCGGTGGCCATCGCCACGCGGCTCGCGATGGAGACGATGCGCGGCATCCACGAGTCGGCCTACGAGCCCGAGCTGTGGGAGGTGGACGCCAACCTGCGCCCGGAGGGCAAAGACGGGGCACTCGTCCGCACCCTCGACTCCCACCTCGCGTACTACGAGCGGTGGGCGAAGAGCTGGGAGTTCCAGGCCCTGCTCAAGGCGCGCCCGCTCGCCGGCGACCTCGACCTCGGGGGTCGATACGTCGAAGCCGTCTCTCCGCTCGTCTGGTCGAGTGCGAGCCGGGAGGGCTTCGTCGAGTCCGTGCAGCGAATGCGGGAACGCGTGACCCAGAACATCCCGGGCGACGAGTTCGACGTGCAGCTCAAGCTCGGCCCGGGGGGTCTCCGCGACGTAGAGTTCACGATCCAGCTGTTGCAACTCGTGCACGGCCAGGGCGACCCGCTCGTGCACCAGCCCGCCACGCTCGACGCGCTCACGGCCCTCGCCGACCAGGGATACATCGGTCGCGTCGAGGCCGCCGAGTTCTCCCGCGACTACCGTTTCCTCCGATTGCTCGAGCACCGGCTGCAGCTCACGAAGCTCCTGCGTACGCACATCATGCCGACCGATGCCGACGCGCTTCGCGTGCTCGCGCGCGCGAGCGGCGTCTCGCCGAGCGGCATCGAACTCTCCGCGCAGTGGAAGCGCACGAAGAACGCCGTGCGGCGGCTGCACGAACGGCTCTTCTACCGACCGCTGCTCTCGGCGGTCGCCGCCCTGCCCGAGGAGGGGCTCGCCCTCAGCAGCGAGCAGGCCACCGCGCGCCTCGCCGCGATCGGGTTCACCGACCCCGCGGGAGCGTTGCGCCACATCGCCGCGCTCACCGGTGGGGTGTCGCGCCGGGCGACCATCCAACGCAACCTGCTGCCTGTCATGCTGCAGTGGTTCGCGGAGGGCGCCGACCCCGATCACGGGCTCCTCGCCTTCCGTCGCTTGAGCGACGACCTCGGTGAGGCGTACTGGTTCCTGCGGATGCTCCGCGACTCCTCGGGCGCGGCCCAGCGGCTCACGCACGTGCTCTCCGGTTCCCGATTCGTCGGCGACCTGTTCGAGCGCATCCCCGAGGCCGCGGCCTGGCTGGAGAGCGACGCCGAGCTTCGACCCCGCCCCCTCGCCGTGCTGCTCGACGAGGCGAGAGCCACCGTGGCCCGCCACTACGACGACGCGGATGCAGCCGCCCTCGTGCTGCGCACCGCACGACGTCGCGAGATCCTGAGGCTCGCCATGAGCGCCATCCTCGGAACCCTCACGGTCGAGGAGCTGGGTATCGGTCTCTCCGACATCACGACGGCGATCCTCACCGGTGCGCTCGCCATCACCCACCGTTTCGGCGACGGCATCGAGTTCGCAATCATCGCGATGGGCCGGTACGGGGGAGCGGAGCTCGGTTTCGGCTCGGATGCCGACGTGATGTACGTGTACCGCGCGGCTGGCGCGACCGATACCGAGGCGCAGTCGCGCGCCGAGGGCATCGTGCGCGGCCTCTCGAGGCTCACCGAAGACCTGCGCACCCCGCTCGACCTCGACATCGGGTTGCGTCCCGAGGGCAAGAACGGCGCCATCGTGCGCTCCCTCGAGTCGTACCGGGCGTACTACGCCCGCTGGTCGCTCACGTGGGAGGCGCAGGCGCTCCTTCGCGCGCGCGGAGTTGTGGGTGACGACGCCCTCATCGAGGAGTTCGAGCGGCTCGCCGACGTCGTGCGGTATCCCGAGACGATCGCAGAGCGCGACGTGCGCGAGGTCAAGCGGATCAAGGCGCGCATCGAGTCGGAGCGGCTGCCGCAGGCCGCCGACCCCGCGCGGCATCTCAAGCTGGGCCGAGGTTCCCTGAGCGACGTCGAGTGGTTCGTGCAGTTGATGCAGTTGCAGCACGCCGCCGCGCGACCCTCGCTGCGCACCACGTCGACCCTCGCCGCCCTGGCAGCCGCTGTCGGGGAGGGCCTGGTGCCCGCGGATGACGCGGCGAGGTTGCGCGAGGCGTGGCTGCTGGCCTCGCGTGCCCGGAGCGCGATCACCCTCTGGAGCTCGAAGACCGCCGACGTGCTTCCCACCGACCGCCAGCAGCTCGACGGGGTCGCCCGCCTGCTCGAATACCCGCCCGGATCCGCCTCACAGCTGGAAGAGGACTACCTGCGCACGACGCGTCTCGCACGCCACGTCTTCGAGCGCGAGTTCTACGGAACACCGCCGGCTCGAACTCCGTCTACGGCCTGAGCCGAGCGCCTGGGCGTCCGTCGGCACCGAGCGCGGCAACGCTTCGTGATTGGCAGTCGCGAACGGGGTTTCCGGACGGTCGTGTGCGACTGGGCCGGGCCCTCCTGCGCACGGAAAGAGCCGAAGCGCATCGCGAGCATGTTCGAGGCGATGGCGCAGCCCGCCAACGCCGACATCATCGGTCGCGCCTGCCCAGCTCGCCCACGACGCAGCTCGTGATGGAGAGGTCACCCCGACGACCGATCAGCGAACGACGTCCATCATGCAGCAGGTGGACGAGATCAACACGGGGCAGCGCCGGCGGGTGATCGACGGCGCGCTCTCCGCTCTCGGCAGATCGGTGCTCAACGGTCGCATCGGCGTGCTGCGTGCGGCCCTCAAGCCGCACTCCGACGACGTGCGCGACCCGCGCTCAACGTGGCCGCGACCCTGCACCTCCGCGGTGCGCAGGTCGTGCTGTTCGATTCCGAGGCGGGCGCGACGGCCACAGCCATCTTCCCGACCCCGACCTGCGTAGACCTGCGTGGACTCCATGGAGGACGTGGTCGCCGGTTCCGACGCCCTGCTCGTGCTCACCGAGTGGGCGGAATCCGTCGAGGTCGACCTCGCCATCGTGAACAGCCCCGTCGTCGTGGACGCTCGGGACTGCCTGTACGGGGACGCATGGCGTTCGGTGGGCCGGAACTACCGCGCTCTCGCACTCCCGGCCTCCGCCAGCGAGCCGAGCGTCGCCCTGACGGCGGGCCCCGTGCGCACCCTCGTGGGAGGGCGCTAGCCACACGGAGCGCCGAACCTGCCGCGTTCCTTCCGGGGTCACGGCCGTCTGGCGATTGACGGGCCGGTGCTGTTCACCCCGAGACGACGAAGGCCGCACCCCTCGCGGGATGCGGCCTCCGTGTGAAGCGCTTAGACGCTGTAGTACAGCTCGTACTCGAACGGCGTCGGGCGCTGTGCAGCGGGGATGATCTCCTTCTCGCGCTTGTAGGCGACCCAGGTCTCGATCAGGTCGTTCGTGAAGACCCCGCCGGCGGTCAGGAACTCGTGGTCCGCCTCGAGCGCCTTGAGGGCCTCCTCGAGCGAGGCCGGAACCTGTGGGATGTTCTTCGCCTCCTCGGGCGGAAGCTCGTAGAGGTCCTTGTCGACGGGCTCGTGCGGCTCGATCTTGTTCTTGATGCCGTCGAGGCCGGCCATCAGCTGGGCAGCGAACGCGAGGTACGGGTTGCCCGAGGCGTCGGGCGCGCGGAACTCGATGCGCTTGGCCTTCGGGTTCGTTCCCGTGATCGGGATGCGGATCGAGGCCGAGCGGTTTCCGGCGGAGTACACCAGGTTGACGGGAGCCTCGAAGCCGGGGATGAGGCGGCGGTAGGAGTTGAGCGTCGGGTTGGTGAACGCGAGCACCGCCGGCGCGTGCTTGAGGAGTCCGCCGATGTACCAGCGCGCGATGTCGCTGAGTCCGCCGTAGCCGGCCTCGTCGTAGAAGAGCGGCGTCGAGCCGTTCCACAGCGACTGATGAGTGTGCATGCCTGAGCCGTTGTCGCCGAAGAGCGGCTTCGGCATGAACGTCGCCGTCTTGCCCCACTGCTCGGCGGTGTTCTTGACGATGTACTTGAACTTGAGGATGTCGTCTGCCGCGTGCACCATCGTGTCGAAGCGGTAGTTGATCTCGGCCTGGCCGCCCGTGCCCACCTCGTGGTGCGCGCGCTCGAGGATGAGCCCGGCGTCGATCAGCTTGAGGCTGATGTCGTCGCGGAGGTCAGCCTGCTTGTCGACGGGGCTGACGGGGAAGTAGCCGCCCTTGAAGGGGGTCTTGTTGGCGAGGTTGCCGCCCTCTTCGACGCGTCCGGAGTTCCACGCGCCCTCTTCGGAGTCGACCGAGTAGAAGCTCGCGTTCTGCTTCACGTCGTAGCGCACGTCGTCGAAGATGTAGAACTCCGCCTCGGGAGCGAAGTAGGCGATGTCGGCGATGCCGGTCGACACAAGGTACTTCTCGGCCTTCTTGGCGATTTGGCGCGGGTCGCGGGCGTAGATCTCGCCGCTGCGGGGGTTGTAGATGTCGAAGATCATGATGAGGGTGCGCTCGACCCGGAAGGGGTCGAGGTAGGCCGTCGTGACGTCCGGGATGAGCTGCATGTCGGATTCGTGGATCGACGCGAACCCACGGATCGACGAGCCATCGAAGAGCTGGCCGACGGAGAAGAACTCCTCATCGACGGTGGACGCGGGGATGTTGAAGTGCTGCTGGACACCGGGAAGGTCGGTGAAGCGAATATCAAGGAATTTGACGTCAGTGTCCTTGATGAACTTGAGCACTTCGGAAGAATCACTGAACATGTGAGGGACTCCAATGAGCTTGGTGCTGGTCGACTGCGTTCGCAGCCACTGTCGAGGCTAGAGGTAAGGGATTTCGCCGTGGTGACGCGATTGTTTCCGGCATGTTACGAGAATGTTCCGGATTAGGATGAGCGGATGTCTACCGCGCCCCACAGCCCCGCCGATTGGCCGGGCAAGAAATTCGGCCTCCCCGAGAGCGGCGCGCGATCCGTCGCACGTGCGGGGCGACGCATCCTCGCCCTCGCACTCGACTGGATCATCGCGAGCGTACTGTCGTTGATCCTCGTACCCCAGCCGCAGGCTGGTGGCTCCGCCGCCTGGACGGCGACGAACCCCTTCGCGACCCTCGGCATCTTCGCGGTGCTCCAGGTGCTCTTCATCGCCACGGCGGGAGGCAGCATCGGCCACCTCATCTTCGGAATGCGCGTCGTACCGCTGAGCCCCGGCTGGGTCGGCATCGTGAAGCCGATCGCGCGCACCGTGCTGCTGTGCCTCGCGATCCCGGCGGTGATCTGGGACCACGACCAGCGCGGCATGCACGATCGTCTCGTCGGCACGGTGCTCGTGCGCCGATAGCGACGCAACGACGAATGCCCCCGCTCTCGAGCGGGGGCATTCGTCATTGCGCACGATGATCAGCGCGGTCGCGACGACCGCACCTTGAATGGGTCGATGCCCTTGGGGATCGGCAGCTGGTTCTTGCCCAACGAGTTGAGGCGGTTGCTGACCGCGAGGATCTCCTGCTTGCGCAGCGCGGTCTTGAACTTGCCGAGACGGCCGGCGACCTTGTGCAGCGGCACCGAGTCGGCGTCGGGGCCGACGTAGAGGAAGTTGACCGGCACGTTCGGCAGCATGCGGGTGACGGAGCGGCGCTCGTCTTCGAGCATGCGCTGGGTGCGACTGCGCGGGCCCTCCGCGATGAGCACTATCCCGCCCCTGCCGACCGCCCGGTACACGGCATCCTGTGTCTTCGGGCTCACCGCGACGGGCATCTCGCTCGCGGTCCAACCTCGGCGCAGCGAGCTCTTGAGCACCGCGCCGACCGCGCCGGGCTGTCCGGCGATCTGGGAGTACGCTGCCTTCTCGGCGCGACGGCCCAGCACGATGAGGAAGGCGAGGAGGCCGCCGAGCAGCCCGGCGACGACGAACAGGATGAAGCCGATGATCTGGTCGGTCACGTTCGCGAAGATGAAGGCGAGCGCGACGCCGACGAGCACGGGGAGCAGGAAGGCCAGTGCGAGGTACCAGACGGCGAGCGAGTCGTACCGCCGGGTCATCTGGAAGACTTGCCACATCTGCTTGATGCGGCCTGGTTCCCTGTTCGGGTCTTTCTTGGTGCGTGCCATGCGTATAAGGATACGGGCTGGCGCCCGCCGTTTCAGCGCCGCCTGTCCCCCACCGTTGCGCCTTCAGCGATCAGGCCACACTTCTCCTTCGAGGGCCCGACGGGCAGGCGGACGCGACGCAGAATTGGGCTGTGAGACGCAACCGCATAAATCCAGCCCGGCCCCCTGGGGTGCCCCCGTCGGCACCGCTCGTCGCCCTGCCCTCACCCGTCAGCGCCCCGGGCGACATCGTGGGCGGCTTTCGCCTGCTGCGCCGGCTCGGCATAGGCGGAGGGAGCGAGATATTCCTTGGCATCGCGCAGTCGGGGGCGGATGATTCGGGCGACCCCACGGCCGCCGTGAAGGTATTCGGCCCGCTCGTCGAGCCGACGCGCATCGGTGCCGAGATCGAGGCGCTCAGCCGCCTCCACCACGACCACCTGTTGCAGTTGGCCGATGTCGCGCTGGCCCCGTCCGGTTCACCGTGCCTCATCGTCGAGCGCCTCTCGGCGGGGTCGCTGTCGGCGCTCGTCGGCGATCGTTCGCTGACCGCGGGGGAGGCGGTGACGATCCTCGCCCCCATCGCGTCGGCGCTCGACTCGATGCACGCGAGCGGTGTGGTCCACGGGCGTCTCCGGTTGTCGTCCGTGCTGTTCCGCGACTCCGGGGCGCCCGTCGTCGTCGGCTTCGGCGGTGCCACGCTCGTCGCGCCGGGCTTGCCGCCCGCACGTCTCGCCGGGATCGAGGGCGTCCTGACGGATCGTCGCGCGGCGGCGACGATCGTCGCAGCGGTACTTGCGAGAGTCGCGGGCGAGTCGGCCACCGGCACCGATACGGCCCGCGAGTCCGACCTCATGCTGGACTTCGAGGAGTCCGACTTCGCGATGGACAACTTCGGCGCCGTGCTCGCCGACCGCCTCTTCGAGCTCGCCGAACCCCGGCCGGTACGCCTCGCTCCGGCCGCGAAATCGGGTGGGCCGTCGGCGCCTGTGCGGATCGAGCCCTCGCGCGGGGTCGGCGGGCTGAGACCAGCGGGAGCCACGACACAGCAGGTCACGCGCCGTCGCCACGCGGCAGCCGTCGAGACGGAGGGGAACGGGACGCGCTCCCGCGCTGTCGCACGGGCGGCGCGGCTCGCTACGCGGCTGCCTGTTCTTCAGCCGGCGGCGTTCCACTCCGGCGTGTTCGCGCGTGCCGTCGCCGAGCACGCGCTCGGCGTGCGCCCACGCTTCTGGATCGCGGCAGCGGTCGCCGGCGCGTCGCTCCTCGTCGGACTCGTGGCGGTGCCGACGGGCGATGCCGGCCGGACCGCGGGAAGCGGCGGGGGAGCGGCGCCGGGCACCCCCCAGGCGGCCTCGCCGGAGGACGGCACAACCGAGCCTGGCACTCCGCAGCCCGGCACCACCCTCGATCCCGCGGCATCCGACGACCCGCTCGTCGCCGTGACGGCCCTCCTCGAGCGTCGTGACCAGTGCATCCGCGATCAGTCCGTTCTGTGCCTCGATGGCGTGGCACAGCCGGGTTCGGCCGCGCTCGCTTCCGATGTCGCGCTCGTCCGATCGATCCAGGCGGGCGGCGAACTGCCCGAGGACGCCGCCATCGCGGTCGGGCAGCCGCGACTCGTGGAACGCCTCGGCGACTCCGCGATCGTCGATCTCGGCGCCGGCCGCGACAGCACAACGGCCTCGACCCTCGTGATGAGGGGCGAGGCCGGTTGGCGCATCCGGGACTACCTTGCGGCAGCTCCGGACGGCTGACTACCCGTTACAGAGTCTCAGACGCCCAGCACGGAGGCGAAGTCGCCGCCCTCGAGACGGTTCTTGACCGCGACGAGGAATCGTGCGGCGTCTGCACCGTCGACGATGCGGTGGTCGTAGGAGAGGGCCAGATAGACCATCGAACGGATCGCGATGGAGTCGGTGCCGTCGTGCGAGACGACGACTGCCTTCTTCGCGACGATTCCCGTGCCGAGGATCGCACTCTGCGGCAGGAACACGATGGGGGTGTCGAACAGCGCGCCGCGCGACCCCGTGTTCGTGAGGGTGAACGTGCCGCCGGCGAGTTCGTCGGGCTTGAGCTTGTTGTCGCGCGTCCGTGCGGCCAAATCAGCGATCTGCGTGGCGATGCCGGCGAGATCGAGGGATGCCGCATCCTTGATGACGGGCGTCAGCAGTCCGCGCTCGGTGTCGACGGCGATCGAGATGTTCTCGTGCGCCGGGTAGACGATCGTGTCGCCGTCGATCGTCGCGTTGACGATGGGGTATGCCTTGAGGGCCTCGGCGGCGGCGAGGGCGAAGAACGGGAGGAATGAGAGCTTGACGCCGGCCTTCTCCTGGAAGTCCGCCTTGACCTTGTCGCGGAACGCCGCGACCTTGGTGACGTCGACCTCGACCACTGACGTGAGCTGTGCTGAGGCTTGCATCGAGATGACGGCACGCTCGGCGATGACCTTGCGCAGTCGCGACATCGGAACCGTGGTTCCGCGCAGCGGCGACGTCTCGAGCGCCGGGGTGGCGGGGGCAGCCTCTGCGACGGCGGGAGCTGCGACGGCCGCGGCGAGCACATCCTGCTTGCGGATGCGTCCACCGACGCCCGTGCCCGAAACGGTCGACAGGTCGACGCCGCGGTCATTCGCGAGCTTGCGCACGATCGGGGTGACGTAGCCGGCGTTGGCGGTCAGCGCTGCTGCGGCTTCCACGGAGTTCGTCGCCGTGGTGCCGGCGGCGACGGGCGCCTCCGGCTCCGTGCTCGGCGCGGGTGCTGCGGCGGCCGGAGCCTGCTCGCCGGCGGGGGCGGGGGTCGCCTCGCCCGATGCGGCCGGAGCCGCCTGGGCAGCGGCCTCCTGCGACGGAGCCGCCTCGGCGGGCGCCTCGTCGACATCGGCAGCGGGCTCGGGAGCCTGTTCTGCCTCGGCCGGCTGCTGGGCGGGCACGGGAGCGTCGACGGAGGGAACCTCGGTCGACTCCTCGGCGGCGGGCTGCCCCGCTGAGGGAGCCTCCTCGGCCGGAGCCTCCTCGGCGGGCGCTTCCGGCTCGGCGGGGGCCTCGCCGGTGCCGATCGTCACGAGTGCCGTTCCGACCTCGACGGTCTCGTCCTCGGCGACGAGGATGGCCTCGATCACGCCGGCGACGGGCGACGGGATCTCCGTGTCGACCTTGTCGGTGGAGACTTCGAGCAGCGGCTCGTCGACCTCTACGCGGTCACCCACGTTCTTCAACCAGCGGGTCACCGTGCCCTCGGTCACACTCTCGCCGAGTGCCGGGAGGTTGACGGATTCGCTCATCAGTGATGCTCCTTAGTAACCAAAATCTTGTTCCAGCCAGCTTAGTTCTGACCCGCACCGGATTAGTGCCGATCGAGGATTGTTAGATTGCGTGCAGCGGCTTTCCGGCCAGCGCGAGGAACGCCTCTCCGAGCGCCTCATTCTGAGTCGGGTGAGCGTGCACGAGGGGCGCGACGTCTTCCGGGTACGCCTCCCAGTTCACGGCCAGCTGGGCCTCGCCGATGAGCTCTCCGACGCGCGCGCCGATCATGTGCACACCGACGACGGGGCCGTCGTTGACGCGGACGACCTTGATCGACCCGGCGGTGCCGATGATGTGGCTCTTGCCGTTGCCCGCCAGGTTGTAGTCGTAGGCCGAAATCTTGTCTGCGCCGTACTTCTCCGCAGCCTTGGCCTCCGAGAGTCCGACCGACGCGACCTCCGGGTCGCTGTACGTGACCTTGGGGATGTTGAGGTCGTCGATGACGATCGGGTTGAGTCCGGCCAGTTCTTCGGCGACGAAGATCCCCTGCTGGAAGCCTCGGTGCGCGAGCTGGAGTCCGGGCACGATGTCGCCGACCGCGTAGACGCCGGGCACGCTCGTCTCGAGGCGCTCGTTGGTTATGACGAATCCGCGGTCGACGGTGATGCCCGCCTCTTCGAAGCCGAGTCCCGCGGTTGACGGTCCACGACCGACGGCAACCAGGAGGAGGTCGGCCTCGATGGTGTCACCGTTCTCCAGGGTGACGACGACGCCGTTCTCGTCCTGTGTCACGCTCTGGAAGCGCACGCCGAGCGTGAAGCCGATGCCGCGCTTGCGGTAGGCGCGCTCGAACTGCTTGCTGACCGACTCGTCCTCGTTGGGGACGAGATGGGGCAGCGCCTCGATGATGTGAACATCGGCGCCCCACGACTTCCACACGCTGGAGAACTCGACGCCGATGACGCCGCCACCCAGCACGGCGACCTTCTTCGGCACGAAGTCGAGCTCGAGAGCCTGTTCGGAGGTGATGACGCGGCCCCCGATCTCGAGGCCGGGCAGTGAGCGGGAGTACGAACCGGTGGCCAGGATGACGTTCTTGCCCGTGATCGTGTCGTCGCCGACCTGCACGGTGGTCGGGGAGGTCAGGCGACCCGAGCCCTCGATGACGGTGATTCCGCGTGCCTTGATGAGGCCCTGAAGGCCCTTGTACTTGCTCGCGACGATCCCCTCGCGGTACGAGGTGACCGCGGAGATGTCGATGCCCTCGAGGCTCGCGTTGACGCCGTACTTGGCCGACTCGCGGGTGACATCGGCGACCTCGGCGGAATGCAGGAGCGCCTTGGTCGGGATGCAGCCGACGTGCAGGCAGGTGCCCCCGAGCTTGTTCTTCTCGATGAGGCCGACGGACATTCCGAGCTGGCTCGCGCGGAGCGCGGCGGCATAGCCACCGCTTCCGCCGCCCAGGATCACAAGGTCAAAATTCTGTTCCGACACTTACGCAACTCCCTTGGTGTTTCAGGTAGTGGGACGACCCGCCGGCTTGTGCGCCCGAGGCCGAGTGGGCGGATGAATCCGCCACAACGACTGTACTACGCGCGGGAAAACTCCTCGGCCAGGGCGATCAGTGTTCGCACAGCAACTCCCGTCGGGCCCTTGGGTGTGTACCCGTAGCCGCCGCCGCCGTTGTTCGACGGGCCGGCGATGTCGAGATGGGCCCACGGGATCTGGCGCTTCTCGTCGCCCTCTCCGGTGCTTCCGACGAACTCCTTGAGGAAGGCGGCGGCGAGCAGCATGCCGCCGGCAGTGTTGCCCGGCTTGACGTTCGCGATGTCCGCGATGTCGGAGTTGAGCAGGGGACGCAGTTCGGTGGGCATCGGCATCGGCCAGAGCGTCTCGCCCACACCGTTCGCCACCGCGACGACCCGAGCGACGAGCTCGTCGTCTCCGAGGGTTCCGACGTAGCGGTTGCCGAGCGCGACGACCGAGGCGCCCGTGAGGGTCGCGACGTCGATGATCGCGTCGGGGTTCTCCTCACTCGCCGCGACGAGGCCGTCGGCCAGCACGATGCGGCCCTCGGCGTCGGTGTTGAGATTCTCGACGGTCTTTCCGCCCCGGATGCGGTGCACGTCGTCCGGGCGAGACGCGGTGCCGGAGGGCATGTTCTCGGCGATGCACATCCACGCGGTCAGGCGCACGGGGAGACCGAGGTCGGCGGCGGCGACGACGACCGACATCACGGTCGCCGCCCCGGTCATGTCCGTCTTCATCGTGAGCATCGACCCCGCCGGCTTGAGCGAGAGTCCGCCCGAGTCGAAGGTGATGCCCTTGCCGACGAGAGCGACGTGCTTCGTGGCACCCGCGGGCGAGTAGGCGAGCTTCACGAGTCGCGGTGGTCGCGACGAACCGCGGCCCACCGCGAGGATTCCTCCGAAACCACCCTCCTCGAGGGCGGCCTCGTCGAACACAGTGACGTCGATGTCGGCGTGCGCGGCGTGCGCGACGGCGGCGTCGGCGAGCGTCTCGGGGTAGAGGTCTGACGGCGGCGCGTTCACGAGGTCGCGCACCTTGTGCACGGCGGTCGCGACGATCGTCGCACGCTCCGCGAGTCGGGCGCTGTCGGCGACGCTGCTCGCGATGATGATCGTGGCGGCCGTGAGCTTCGTCGACTCGAGGGTCGAGGAGCGGTAGTCGGTGTACCCGTAGGACCCGATCGCGGCGCCCTCGAGCACGGCGAGGAGTTCGTCTTCCGTCGAGGCGGGGAGCGCGATGGCGACGGAGTCGATCCCGCGCAACTGGCGCGCGGCCGAGCCGCTCGCGAGCCGCAGTGAGTCCGGTGTGGGCGCACGGCCGCCGACACCGATGAGGGCGAGACTGGATGCCGCGGCCGACGCGAAGGGCAGGCGCACGAGTTCATCGGCGGATCCGCTCACGCCGATGCCCGCGAGGGCCGGTTGCAGGGCGAGGATCTCCTCGACATCGGTCAGCAACACCGGACCCGACTCTGTCGAGGCCACTCCGACGACGAGGACGTCGGCGTGGATGGCGAGAATGGGCTCGGGGGAGACGCTCAGCGCCGCAACAGTCATTGCCTCATCGTACCGACGACGGCTCCGCGCGTGTTCGCTGTCAGCATGACGCCGCCGTCGTGCGGCACCGGGTGCTGCGAGAGCCGCGCGATTAGAATCGACCCATGCAAGATCCGGCTGGCCTCTTCGACTTCTCCGACGACGTCTTCGACGTGCCCGAGGGCCTGCACCTTGTCGCCGGGCTGATGGGATTCACGGATGCCGGCTCGGCGGTCACGCAGTTGAGCGAATACCTGCTCGACACGCTCGACTACCGCGAGGTCGTCACGTTCGACAGCGACGAGCTGCTCGACTTCCGCGCACGCCGTCCCCTCATCTACTTCGACCACGACCACCTCAGCGACTACCGGCCCGCGACCCTGAAGCTCTATCTCGCGACCGACGAGGTCGGCCAGCCGTTCCTGCTGCTGACCGGCTACGAGCCCGACTTCCAGTGGGAGCGGTTCACCGCGGCCGTGCTGCAGCTCGTCGACCGCTACCAGGTGAAGACGACGACGTGGGTCAACGCCATCCCGATGCCCGTTCCCCACACCCGTTCGATGGGGGTGACGGTGAGCGGCAACCGCTCCGAGCTCATCGACTCGATGTCGATCTGGAAGCCGCAGACGCAGGTTCCCGCCAACGCGCTCCACCTCGTGGAGTACCGGCTGCAGGAGCTGGGTCATCCCATCGCCGGCTTCGTGCTGCTCGTTCCGCACTACCTCGCCGACACGGAGTTCCCCCTCGCCGCCGTCACCGCGCTCGAGAGCGTGAGCGCCGCCACCGGCCTCATCTTCCCGACCGATCGCCTGCGCGAAGAGGGTCGCGAGTTCATCGCCAAGATCGACGGGCAGATCGAGAGCAACCAAGAGCTCGCGAAGCTCGTCGAGACCCTCGAGCAGCGCCACGACAGCTACATGCTCGACAACCCGTTGAGGTCGCCCCTCACCGACGAAGACGGCGAACTGCCAAGCGCCGACGACATCGCGGCCGAGCTCGAGAACTTCCTGGCCCTGCGTCGCAGCGGCGACGACGACCCGCGACTGTAACGCGTCGGCATTCGCCGTCGACCCGCGCGCGTAACGCCTCGCCATCCGCCGACCCGGTCGTGCGGCCTTGCCGCCCGTGCGGCTTTGCCGTCGGTCGGCGATACCCTTAACCGATGAACTCACGGCGCTCCTGGATCGTATTCTCGGTCGGAGTCTTCGCGTACCTCATCGCGGTGATGCAGCGCAGTTCGCTCGGTGTCGCGGGCGTCGACGCGACCGAGCGGTTCGACGTGCAGGCGGCCGCGCTGTCGAGCCTCGCCGTCGTGCAGCTCGTCGTCTATGCGGGGCTGCAGATCCCCGTGGGTGTCGTGCTCGACCGCCACGGGCCGCGCGTGCTCATCGCCACGGGGGCGCTCCTGATGATCCTCGGGCAGACGACGCTCGCCCTCGCACCCTCCATCGGGGTCGCGATACTGGGTCGCATCCTCGTCGGCGCCGGAGATGCCATGACCTTCATCTCCGTGTCGCGACTCATCGCGTCGTGGTTCAGTGGTCGCACCCTCCCGCTGCTGTCTCAGGCCATGGGCACCATCGGCGCGCTCGGACAGGTGCTGTCTGCCATCCCGTTGTCGATCGTCCTGCACCAGTACGGGTGGCAGCCGGCGTACCTCAGCGCCGCCGCGCTCTCCGTCGTGGCGTTCGTGCTCGTCGTCGTCTTCGTGTTCAACGCGCCTCCTGGCGTCGAGCCCGTCGAACGGCCTGCCGGATGGCCCGCCGCCCTCCGGCAGCTCCGGGAGAGCCTCGCGCGGCCCGGCACGCAGCTCGGGTTCTGGTCGCACTTCGTGACCCAGTCGCCGGGCACCGTGTTGACGCTGCTGTGGGGCTTCCCCTTCCTGTCCGTCGGCCTCGGATACGGACCGACCACCGCCTCCCTCCTGCTCACACTCGTCGTCGCGGTGGCCGTCGTCGCCGGTCCGGTGCTGGGTATCCTGAGCGCCCGGCACCCGTACCGACGGAGCAATCTCGTTCTCGGCATCGTGGCCTCGATGGGCGTCGCGTGGGCGCTGCTCCTGCTCTGGCCCGGCCGGCCACCCCTCTGGCTCGTGATCACCCTCCTCGTGGTCGTCGCGGTCGGGGGCCCGGGCTCGCTCATCGGCTTCGACTTCGCCCGTACGTTCAACCCGGCCCGCAGCCTGGGATCGGCGAGCGGGGTCGTCAATGTGGGCGGGTTCCTCGCGAGCTTCGTCATGATGCTGCTCATCGGGATCGTGCTCGACGTCCTCGACCGCTCGAACGGCGGAAGCGGCATCCCGTCGGAGTTGTACTCGATGGAGTCGTTCCGCATCGCCTTCCTCGTGCAGTTTCCGGTGGTGGGCACGGGAGTGGTGTTCCTGCTGCTCGCTCGGCGACGCACGAGGCGCCGTATGCACGAGGACGAGGGAATACACGTGGCCCCGCTGTGGGTTGCATTGGTGAGGGGTTGGCGCAGGCGGCGTGCCGCGAAGTGATTGCCGGGCGTTGTCAATAGCAAATGGCATATTGAGGCGTCAACTCGTGCAATAATTGAACTAAGACCCGTTCAGGTTCGGCTAGTTCCCCGCTTAGTTTTCGTCGCGCGGTGGAAATGGACTTGACATGGGTCTTAGTACTGCCCGAAAACCCTGGAAGGTGTTCTAATGGCAACCCAGACCAAGACAGCTGCTCTCGCAGACGCTGCAGAAAAAGAGCAAGTCAACGCCGACTCCGCTCCCGCAGTAGTCGCGAAGAAGGCTCCCGTGAAGAAGGCCGCCGCGACCAAGGCGGCTCCCAAGAAGGCCGCCGCTGCCGCAAAGGCTCCCGCCGCCACGAAGACCCCGGCCAAGAAGACCGCCGCCGCCAAGCGCGGGCCGAAGACGATCGACCCCTCGGGTGACGAGATCGTCGAGCCCACCGAGGGTGACGACGAAGACGACGACGTGGATGCGGTCGTGGTTCCCGTCGTCGACACCGACGTCGTCGTGGTGGATGGTGACGACGTCGAGACCGACGACGACGCCGAGACGAAGAAGCCTGCGGTCAAGGAAGAGGAACTTCCCACGGGCGCCCTCGTGCTCTCGCTCGTCGACGACGAAGACGAAGTGCCCGTGTACTCCTCCGCGATCACCGGCGCCACCGCCGACCCGGTCAAGGACTACCTGAAGCAGATCGGCAAGGTCGCGCTGCTCAACGCGGCCGAAGAGGTCGAGCTCGCCATGCGCATCGAGGCGGGACTCTTCGCCGAAGACAAGCTGTCGCAGATGAGCGACGCCGAGAAGAAGTCGCAGCTGGGCCGCGAGCTCATCTGGGTCTCGAAGGACGGCGCCCGCGCGAAGAGCCACCTGCTCGGCGCCAACCTCCGCCTCGTCGTGTCGCTCGCCAAGCGTTACACGGGCCGTGGGATGCAGTTCCTCGACCTCATCCAGGAGGGCAACCTCGGCCTCATCCGTGCCGTCGAGAAGTTCGACTACACGAAGGGCTTCAAGTTCTCGACCTACGCCACGTGGTGGATCCGCCAGGCGATCACCCGTGCGATGGCCGACCAGGCCCGCACCATCCGCATCCCCGTGCACATGGTCGAGGTCATCAACAAGCTCGCCCGCGTGCAGCGCCAGATGCTTCAGGACCTCGGCCGCGAGCCCACACCGGAAGAGCTCAGCCGCGAACTCGATATGACGCCCGAGAAGGTCATCGAGGTTCAGAAGTACGGTCGTGAACCGATCTCCCTGCACACGCCGCTCGGTGAAGACGGCGACAGCGAGTTCGGCGACCTCATCGAAGACACCGAGGCCGTCGTGCCCGCCGACGCTGTGGGCTTCACCATGCTGCAGAAGCAGCTGGAGAGCCTGCTCGACTCGCTCTCCGAGCGTGAGGCGGGAGTGATCCGCATGCGGTTCGGCCTCGGCGACGGCATGCCGAAGACGCTCGACCAGATCGGTGACACGTTCGGCGTGACGCGCGAGCGCATTCGCCAGATCGAGTCGAAGACGATGGCCAAGCTGCGCCACCCGTCGCGGTCGCAGTCGCTGCGCGACTACCTCGAGTAGATCGGTGCGAACCACCGGTACTTACGAGGTGCGCACGGTCGTCGGCATCCTGCTCGGCAGGATGGCGCGCTGGGCCACGAGGTTGCGTGGTGGCGGCTCCGCGGTGCCCGGGCGGGTGCTGCTCGCCGTCGCCCCCCGCGCCCTCGAACGAGCCGTCGAGCGCATGCCGCTCGGCGTCGTCTTCGTCTCGGGGTCGAACGGTAAGTCGACCACGACGAACATGCTCGTCGCGATCCTCCGCGCCCACGGCGTGGATGTGTTCAGCAACCCGTCCGGCGGCAACCTGCCGCAGGGCATCGCCTCGGCGCTCCTCGCGAGCATGCCCCTCAGCGGGCGCCTCGACGAGCAGATCGCCGTGCTCGAGGTCGACGAGGCCTACGGGGTGAACCTCGCGAAGGTGCTCCGCCCCTCGAGTGTGCTGCTCATGAACGTGCAGATCGACCAGTTGAACCGCTTCTTCGAGCCCGACCGCGTTGTCGGAATGCTCGCGACCATCGCGTCGGCGGCAGACGCCCACGTCGTCGTCAACGCGAACGACGACAACCTCGTCAACGTCGCGCGGGCCCTCGACGGCCGCTCCCGGGTCAGCTACTTCGGCGTCGAGCCGGCCCTGCTCAGCGACTCGCCGAACGGCCTCGCCAACGCGCAGGTGTATTCGACGCGAGCCACGGGCACCATGGATGCCCCGGCTCCCGTTCCCCACATCCTGGTCGAGAGCCTCTCCGGCGTCGACGCCGTGCTCGCGATGCCCGGCGGCGAGGTGGCCGTGCGGTTGCCCGCTCGCGGCCTGCACTACGCCGTCGACGTGGCGGGCGCGGCGGCGATGGCGGAGCGACTGCTCGGTGATGCGTTCCGGCCCGATCTCGTGGCATCCGCGATGCTGACGCTCGAGACCGTGTACGGGAGGGGCGAGGTGCTCCGCTACAACGGCGAAGACATCGAGGTCATCATGATGAAGAACCCGCCGAGCCTGCAGTTGAACCTCGACTATCTTGCGGAGGCACCCGAGCAGCTTTTCGTCGCCGTCGACGAGGGCACGCCCGACCCGTCGTGGATGTACGACACCGACTTCTCGAGCATCGACCACGTCGACATCCTGTCGGGCACGAAGGCGTGGCAGCTCGCGACGCGCTTCGGCTACGGCGAGATCGCCGTCGGTCGCGTCATGCCGGAGCTGCGTCCCGCGCTCGAGGCCTTCCTCGCGTTGCCCGCCCCCTCGCGGGGAACCAAGACCATGATCGTCAACTACGAGCAGATGATGCTCATACGCAAACTGCTCGGCTTCCTCGAGTTGGAGAAGGCACCGTGACCGCTCGCTCGTTGACGATCCTCGCGCTGTATCCGAAGCAGCTCGGAATCAACGGCGACTCAGGCAACGTCCTCGCGCTCGTCGAGCGTGCCCGCTGGCGCGGCATCACGGCCACCGTCGTCGAGCACAACGTCGGCGATGCCCTTCCCCACTCCGTCGACATCATTCACATCGGTTCCGGCCCTCGCACGGCTCAGCTCGCCGTCCGCGCCGATCTCGCGCTCATCGCAGCCCGCTTGCGGGAGTGGAAGCTCGCCGGCGTGCCGGTGCTCGCCATAGCCGGCGGCTGGCAGTTGCTCGGCTCCTCGCTCGTCGAAGAGGATGGCGCGGTCGTCGACGGCGCGGGCGTCTTCGACACGACGAGCAGGCTCGTCGCCGCGCGCGCCGTGGGGGAGATCATGGTCGAGACCGGTGACGGCAGCGTCGCAGGCTTCGAGAACCACGGCGCCGTCGTCACTCTCGGCGCCGGCGCGCGTCCGCTCGGAACGGTGACGGCCGGCTACGGCAACGGCGGGGTCGCTGCATCCGCAGCCCGCACCGAGGGCGTGGTCGAGGGCGACAGCATCGGCACAAACCTGCACGGACCGTTTCTGCCGATGAACCCGACCTACGCCGACCGGATGCTGCGCTCGGCACTCGCGTTCCGTGGCCTCGACACCGCCCTCGGCACCGACGAGCGCGTGGCTCGTGTCGACGCCGCCGCCGCGCAGGCGCGCACAGCGATCGCGAAGCGGCTCGGGCTGTAGCGTCGCCCCGGTGCGTCAGCGGCGTCCGCGTCAGCGCGCCGACGTCGAGTTCGCGCCGCCGAACCGGTAGCTCGCGCCCCGGTGCTCGGGTGGCAGGCGGTCGCCGCGCCCATGGAGCTTGTTGCGCAGCCCTCCCGGCACGTACGACTCGGGATAGGCGCCGCGCGCCTGCAACACGGGAATCACGTGCTCGACGACGTCCTCGAACGTGCCGGGGGTGATGGCGTAGGCGAGGTTGAACCCGTCGACGTCGGTCTCGTCGACCCACTCCTGAAGCTGGTCGGCGATCTCCTCACCCGAACCCACGACGAAGGGTCCGAGCCCGCCGATCGCTCCCAGGCGCGCGATATCACGCACCGTCCACTCGCTGCCGTCCTCGTTCGCCGCTTGGAAGTTCGCGACCGTCGATTGGATGGCGTTGCTCTTCACGTTGCCGATGGGCTCGTCGAGGTCGTAGGTCGACAGGTCGATGCCCATCCACCCGGACATGAAGACGAGGGCGCCCTCCTCGCTCGCGTACCCGAGGTAGTCCTCGTACTTCGCGCGCGCGAGCTCGGGCGTCTCGTCGGTGATGATCGTGAGCAGGGTGTAGATGCGCGCCGAGTAGCGGTCGCGGCCCTCGGCCTCGAGGGCATCCCGGATGCGTGACACGGTTGCCTTCAGCCCGGCCTTCGTGGGCGACGCGACGAAGATCGCCTCCGCGTTGCCCGCCGCGAACGCGATGCCACGGGGCGAGGCGCCGGCCTGGTAGATGACGGGGGTGCGCTGGGTTGATGGCTCGGAGAGGTGCATTCCCGGCACGGTGAAGTGCTTGCCCGCGTGGCCGATCTCGTGCACCTTGGTCGGGTCGGTGAAGACACCCGATCGGCGGTCGCGGATGACGGCGTCGTCTTCCCAGGAACCCTCCCACAGCTTGTACAGCACCTCGAGGTACTCGTCGGCCACGTCGTAGCGGTCGTCGTGTTCGAGCTGGTCGTCCTGTCCCATGTTGCGTGCGGCAGACGGAAGGTATCCCGTCACGACGTTCCATCCGACCCGGCCTCCGGTGAGGTGGTCGAGAGTCGACATGCGCCGCGCGAACGGGTACGGGTGCTCGTAGGCGGTTCCCGCGGTTATACCGAAACCGAGGTCCGTCGTCACGAGCGCCATGGCCGAGACGAGCAGCACCGGGTCGTTGACGGGAACCTGGGCGCCGTGACGGATGGCGGCCTCGTTCGAACCGCCGTAGACGTCGTAGGTGCCGAGCACGTCGGCGATGAAGATCCCATCGAACATGCCCCGCTCGAGGAGCTTCGCCAGCTCGGTCCAATAGGTGAGGTCTTTATAGCGCCACGACTCGTCGTCGGGGTGGCGCCACATCCCGGAGGACTGGTGGGCGACGCAGTTCATGTCAAAGGCGTTGAATCGAATCTGTCTGGACATGCCCCCATCCTTGTCCGTACACGGTTCGGGCCGCAGGGTCTCCGACGCACTGCGTCACAGTTCGCCGTGGACGGGGCTCAGACGTAGACGCGCTCGACGCGCGGCGAGACGCTCACGACGACCTCGTCGCCGATGCTGTCGGCGTGACCCGCCCACTCCTCGGCCGTCGGTTCGCCCCGTTCGGCGCTGCCGAACAGCACCACCCGGTCGCCGGGGGAGGCGGCCACATCGTCGGCGTCGACGAGCATGCGGTCGGCACCGAGCGCGATGATGCGTCGGCGCTCTCCACCGAGCAGCACCTCGGCGCGCTCGACGGCGGGCGCCTGCACGCCGTCACCGTAGCCGATGGCGAGCAGGGCGACGGTGGCCGGTTCGTCGAGGTCGACGTCGAGGCCGGCGATGCTCGCGGGTCCGGCGCCGAGTTCGTGCACGGACAGCACGGGCGCGCTCAGCGTCATGGGCGCCTCGAGCCCGAGGCCTCGACCGTCGACGTCGTCGAAGGGCGAGATGCCGAAGGCCGCGATGCCGAAGCGCACATAGTCGAAGCGTGCGGCCGGCATCCGGATGCCCGCAGAGCTTGCCGCGAGATGCAGTTTGCTGAATCGCGCGCCGAGACTCGTCGCCACCTCGACCGCCACCGTGAACTTGGCGAGCGCGATCTCGTCGTCGGCGACCGAGGCATCGGCGAGGTGCGACCAGGCGCCGTACACCTCGAGGAAGCCCTGCGACTCGAGGTGGAGCGCCGTGGCGACGAGCTTCGGCCAGTCCTCCACGCTCGCGCCGTTGCGGCTCAGACCGGTGTCGATCTTCAGGTGAACCCGCGCGGGCACCTCGGCGCCGCTCTCTGCGATCGCCTCGAGCTGCCACACGGCCGAGACGCCGACGTCGATGTGGTTCTCGGCGGCGGCGCGGAAGTCGGTTGCGGTGCCGTGCAGCCAGGCGAAGAGTGGAACGGTCACGCCCGCCGCGCGTAGCTCGAGCCCCGCACCGACCTCGAGCACCGCGAGGGCCGTCGCCCCCGCTTCCAGGGCGGCGAGCGACATCGGCAGAACGCCGTGTCCGTAGGCGTCAGCCTTCACGGCGAGCATGACCTCGGACGGCGCGACAAGGTCGACGAGGAGGCGCACGTTGCGCCGGAAGGCCTCGAGGTCGATCGTCGCGAGGGCGGCGCTCACGAGTGCGTCCTGACGACTCGGCGGCCAAGACCGGCGGTGAGCGCGAGCGGCGCGCGTCGAGTGCGCAGAGCCCAGTCGAGGGCCGTGGGGACCCCGTCTGCCGCGTCGCCGAAGATGGTGGCGAGGTCGCCGGGTGTGGCGGTCGTGCGACCGATGTCGAGCACGAGCTGGTCCATGGCTATGCGGCCGACGACGGGATGGATGCCGCCGCCGAGCGCCGCGGTCGCCGTATTCGACCCGAGTCGGGGCACCCCGTCGGCGTACCCGATCGAGACGAGCGCGATGGCGGTGTCGCCGGGGGCACGATAGGTGTAGCCGTAGGAGACGCCGGTGCCGGCTCTCACCGTCTTGACGGCGATGACCTCGGCACTGAGCGTCATGACCGCGGTCGTGGGGGAGGCGGGCGACGGGTCGAGACCGTACACGCCCGCTCCGAGATCGCGGGAGTCCGCGGCATCCCGGCTCTCGACGGAATCGTCGAGGAGGCGCACGCCGAGGGTCGCCGCGTCAGTGCTCGGCTCACAGGCGGCGGCCAGCAGGTCGCATTCGATGCCGGCGTCGCGCAGGACGGACGCATCGGCGACGCTCGAGACCCGGAGGGCGGTGGCCCCGGCGGCCTCACTCGCTCGAGCTACCGCCACGAGGCCATGACCATACGCCGACGCCCTCAGGTCGACCAGCGGCTGGTCGACACCGAGGGCGTCAGTGAGAGAATGGATGTTGCGGGCAAGCGCAGCGAGATCGATGCTCGCCGAGCGCACTGCTCCGCTGATGGTCGGTCTGACGACTAGTTGCGCGCGGCCTGGGCGAGGCGCCCGGACTCGTCGTGCCAATGGAGAGCGGTCGCAGACAGCTTCTCCTTGAACTCTGCACCGTGGTGCGCGCAGAACAGCAGCTCGCCGCTCTGCATGGTCACGCGGACGTAGGCCTGCGCGCCGCAGCTGTCGCAGCGGTCGAGGGCCGTGAGCGTGTACGCAGGCTCAAGTTCGTCAACGGTGTTCTCTGTGGCGATTTGAGACATGTGTTGCTCCTTCGGGCGTGATCACGAACCTTGGTTCCGTGTATCTATCCAAGCACGCCGCTGTTACGGTGGTGCGTCTTTTGCCGGGTATTTCGCTGAACGCGTACCGAGAGCCAGGTCGACGGGCGCGCAGGGTGTCGCAGCGATGTCGCCGGCGGATGATTCAGTAGTCTTGAACGTCGGCCGGGGAGTGTCTTGTTCCGCGCGGCGCGATCATCCCGAATGCAAGGAGTTTCTGTGGCGGGTTCTGACTACTCGGCGAGGCACCTGTCCGTTCTCGAGGGCCTCGAGGCCGTGCGTAAGCGCCCCGGAATGTACATCGGCTCCACCGATTCGCGTGGGCTCATGCACTGCCTCTGGGAGATCATCGACAACTCGGTCGACGAGGCGCTCGGTGGCCACGGCAGCGCGATCAGCGTCATCCTGCACTCCGACGACAGCGTCGAGGTGCGTGACCGCGCCCGCGGTGTGCCCGTCGACATAGAGCCGAAGACCGGCCTGAGCGGGGTCGAGGTCGTGTTCACCAAGCTGCACGCGGGCGGCAAGTTCGGCTCGGGCTCCTATGCCGCATCCGGCGGACTGCACGGGGTCGGGGCATCCGTCGTCAACGCCCTCTCGGCCCGCCTCGATGTCGAGGTCGACCGCGACGGCAAGACCTGGGCGATGTCGTTCCACCGCGGCGAGCCGGGCAACTTCGCCGACACCGACGGGCCGAGCCCGGACTCTCCCTTCACCCCGTTCGTCTCGGGCAGTGAGCTGCGTGTCGTCGGCAAGGTCGCCAAGGGCGTCACGGGAACGCGCGTGCGCTATTGGGCCGACCCGCAGATCTTCACCAAGGGCGCGACCTTCCAGACGGATGAGCTCACCGCGCGTGCACGCCAGACCGCGTTCCTCGTTCCCGGCCTCGGCATCGACATCAGCGACGAGCGTGGTGAGGAGCCGGCGACCGAGACGTTCCGCTACGCGGGCGGCATCTCCGAGTTCGTCGACTTCCTCTCCACCGACGCGCCGCTCACCGCGACGTGGCGGCTGCAGGGTGCCGGCACCTTCACCGAGACGGTTCCCGTACTGCAGCCGACCGGCGCCATGATGCCGACCGAGCTGACTCGCGACGTCGAGGTCGACATCGCGCTGCGCTGGGGCACGGGCTACGAGACCGTCTTCCGCAGCTTCGTCAACATCATCGCGACCCCCAAGGGCGGAACCCACCAGGCCGGCTTCGAGGCCGGGCTCATGAAGTTTTTGCGCTCCCAGGTCGAGCTCAACGCCCGCCGCCTCAAGGTCGGCAACGACAAGCTCGAGAAAGACGACATCCTCGCCGGCCTCACGGCGGTGCTCAACGTGCGGCTCCCCGAGCCGCAGTTCGAGGGCCAGACGAAGGAGATCCTCGGCACCCCCGCCGTGCGCAACATCGTCGCGAGCGTGGTGGCGAAGGCGATGGCCGAGAAGTTCGGATCGTCGGCCCGTGACGACAAGGCGCAGTCGGCTCTCGTGCTCGACAAGATCGTTGCCGAGATGAAGTCGCGTATCTCCGCGCGGGCGCACAAGGAGACGCAGCGCCGCAAGAACGCACTCGAGAGTTCATCGCTGCCGGCGAAGCTCGTCGACTGCCGGTCGAGCGACGTTCAGAACAGCGAACTCATGATCGTCGAGGGCGACTCCGCCCTCGGCACCGCGAAGCTTGCCCGCGACAGCGAATACCAGGCGCTCCTGCCCATCCGCGGCAAGATCCTCAACGTGCAGAAGGCCTCTGTCTCCGACATGCTCTCCAACACGGAGTGCGCGTCGATCATCCAGGTGATCGGCGCCGGCTCCGGGCGCACCTTCGACCTGAGCCAGGCGAGGTACGGCAAGGTCATCATCATGAGCGACGCCGACGTCGACGGCGCCCACATCCGCACCCTTCTCCTCACCCTGTTCTTCCGCTACATGCGGCCGATGATCGAGGCGGGGCGCGTCTACGCGGCCGTGCCCCCGCTGCACCGCGTGATCGTCGTCAACCCGGGGTCGAAGCCGAACGAGACCATCTACACCTACTCGGAGCGCGAACTCGACACCGTGCTGGCGGGTCTCCGCCGCTCGAACAAGAAGTACCAAGACCCGATCCAGCGCTACAAGGGGCTTGGCGAGATGGACGCCGATCAGCTGTCGGAGACGACGATGGACCGCCGGTATCGCACGCTGCGTCGAGTGACGGTCGTGGATGCCGCGGCTGCCGAAGAGGCGTCGCGCGTGTTCGAGCTGCTGATGGGCAATGATGTCGCACCCCGCAAGGAGTTCATCATCGCGGGTGAGGGACTCAACCGGGAGCGCATCGACGTCTAGCCGGGGCGGCACAGCGGCGACGCGTGCGCGATCATGGAGCATGAGCATCTTCCGCGCGAGCATCAACATGGCCACGGCTAGTCGCACCCGCGAGGAGCTCAATGACCACGTCGGTACCCCGGCGACGCGGTGGTCGGGGATCGGCGATCCCATCCACGATTTCGATCCCGACGGCCCGGCGCGCGAGATCTCCCAGTGGCACCTCGACTCGGGGGTCGCGGAGGAGACGCAGCTGCTCGAGCCGCACCTCGGTCCGCTGCGCCCCGCCCTCGAGAGACTCGCCGCGAGCCCGTGCGACGGCGTGCTGTACTCGAGCTTCTCGATCGGGGTCACCGGCCGCGAGAACGGCTTCGTGTTCGAGATCGAGCCGGCGGATGCCGCACTCATCGCCCGCGCCGGACTGCACCTGCGCGTCGACGCGTACGCGCCGGGGGAGTAGCGCCCTGCGGCGCGTCGTCGCAACCCGCGCGAGCTACAGGGACGCGCCGATCGACCCCACGACGGCGTCGAGCGCCGTGCCGGACGCGTCGCGCTTGGCCCCGGCAGCAGGCAACTGGCGCACCGAGCCGTCGGGCCCGACGGCGAGGGCCGGCGCCTCGCCGGCCCATGCGAGCACCAGCAGGTCTTCGCCCTTGAGGAAGGCGTGGGCGCGCACGCCGCCGGTGGCGCGTCCCTTGCCCGGGAACTCCGTGAGCAGCGACACCTTCGCGCGACCGGGATCCACGCCGGGCAGGGCGTCGGTCGCGGTCGACACGGTCGCCACCGCGACCTCACGCGTCGGGTCGACGGCGCCGAAGAAGATCGCGGTCGCCTTCGCGCCCAGGTTGATGCCGGCCACACCGCCCGCCGCGGCGCCCTGGGGCCGCACGACGGACGCGGGGAAGTGCAGCAGCTGCGCGTCCGACGTGATGAACACGAGCTCGAGCTCGTCGCCGCCCTGCGCCGCGCCGACGACCTCGTCGCCGGCCTTGAGCGCGATGACCTCGAACTCGGGCTTGCCGGGGTATCCGCCCGGGGCGACCCGCTTCACGACTCCCTGACGGGTGCCGATGACGACCGGTTCATCGGAGTCGAGCGAGACGAACGCGAGCACCCGCTCCTTCTTGTTCGCCATGGCGAGGTAGTCGGAGATCCGCGCGCCCGCCCCGAGCTGGATCGAGTTGGAGGGCACGTTGGGCAGGTCGACTGCGGTGAAGCGGATGAGGCGGCCGAGATTCGTGATGGCGCCGATCTCGGCGCGGCTCGTGGTGACGATGCTCGAGCGGATGGCGTCGTGCTTCGTGCGCCGACGCACGAGCGGGGACGACGCATCCGCGCCCTCGCCGATCTCGGCGACGTCGACGCGGATCGCGCGCCCCGTCGTCGACAGGTAGACCCTGCACGCCGTGTCGGCGATCTCGAGCACGGGAGCGTTCTTGCGCGACGACGCCGAAGTGGCGATCGACGGGCGTGCCTCGGTGAGGAGCGTTCGGCGCGGGGTTCCGAAGCGGTCGGAGATCTCCTCGAGCTCGTCGGAGACGAGTTGGCGCAACCGCGCCGGACTCGTGAGCAGCGCCTCGAGCTCGGCGATCTCGGCGAGCAGCTGCTCCTGCTCCTTCTCCAGCTCGATGCGGGAGAACTTCGTGAGGCGGCGCAGGCGCAGCTCGAGGATGTACTCGGCCTGTAGCTCGCTCAGGTCGAAGACGGTGCGCAGCCTGCTGCGCGCGGCCTCCGAGTCGTCGCTCTGCCGGATGACCTGGATGACCTCGTCGATGTCGAGGATCGCGATGAGCAGGCCCTCGACGAGGTGGAGGCGTTCGAGGCGGCGCGCGAGACGGTACCGGCTGCGGCGGGTGACCACGTCGAGCCTGTGGTCGACGTAGACCCGGAGCAGCTCGCGCAGCCCGAGGGTCTGCGGACCGCCGTCGACGAGTGCGACGTTGTTGATATTGAAGCTGTCTTCGAGCGGCGTGTAGCGGTAGAGCTGTTCGAGCACCGCATCCGGGCTGAACCCCGTCTTGATGCCGATGACGAGCCGCAGACCATGCCGGCGGTCGGTGAGGTCTGTGACATCCGAGATGCCGCTGAGCTTCTTCGAGTTGACGCCGTCTTTGATCTTCTCGATGACCTTCTCGGCCCCCACCATGTACGGGAGTTCGGTGACGACGAGTCCGGTCTTCCGAGCGGAGATGCTCTCGGTGCTGACCTTGGCCCGCGTCTTGAAGGCGCCGCGGCCGGTGGCGTACGCGTCTTTGATGCCCGCGAGCCCGCTGATCGTGCCGCCCGTGGGCAAGTCGGGACCGGGCACGAACTCCATGAGCTCGTCGAGTGTCGCGGTGGGGTTGTGGAGGAGGTGCCTCGCCGCCCCGATCACCTCGACGAGATTGTGCGGGGCCATGTTGGTGGCCATGCCGACGGCGATGCCGCTCGCGCCGTTGACGAGCAGGTTGGGGAAGGCGGCCGGGAGCACCTCGGGTTGCGTGAGCTGGTTGTCGTAGTTCGGAATGAAGTTCACGACGTCTTCGTCGAGATTCTCCGTCATCGCGAGAGCGGTCGCGTGCAGCCGCGCCTCGGTGTACCGGGGTGCCGCCGGCCCGTCGTCGAGCGAGCCGAAGTTGCCGTGGCCGTCGATGAGCGGAACGCGCAGGATGAAGTCCTGCGTCAGGCGCACCATCGCGTCGTAGATCGAGGCGTCGCCGTGCGGGTGGAGCTTTCCCATGACCTCGCCGACGACGCGCGCCGACTTGACGTGACCGCGGTCGGGGCGAAGGCCCATTTCCGACATCTGGTACAGGATGCGGCGCTGCACCGGTTTGAGCCCGTCGCGGGCGTCAGGCAGCGCTCGAGAGTAGATGACCGAGTACGCGTATTCGAGAAACGAGCCCTGCATCTCGGAAGAGACGTCGACTTCCTCGATGTGCTCTCCTGGGCGGGAGTCGGAGGGCACGGGGGCAGGGGGATTCGAGGGAGTAGCCATAGGATTGCCCCTATGCTACCGGCGCCGAAAACAGACCGCCTCAGCCTCGCCGATGTCATGCCCGCGTGTCTCGCGGCAATCTCCGGCGACGCGAACCGTCTGGCACTTCCCCCCGTCGACCGGGTCGTGGTGCTGCTCGTCGACGGGCTGGGTTCGGCGGCTCTCAAGGCCAGGGCGGGCCACGCCCGCGCCCTCATGTCGGCAATGTCAGGATCCTCCGTCATCGACTCCGGCTTCCCCACCACGACGGCCGCGGCCCTCGCGACCCTGACCACGGGAACCGCGCCCGGGCAGCACGGACTCGTCGGATACACGGTGCTGGATGCCGCGAACGGCCGGATGCTCAAACAGCTCTCGGGATGGGACGCCCTCATCGATCCCGTCGAGTGGCAGCCCATGCCGACCGTCTTCGAGCGAGCGACCGCCGCAGGCCACGCCGCCGTGGCGATCGGTCCGGAGCGTTATCGCGACACCGGCTTCACCCAGGCGGTGCTGCGTGGCGCGACCTACGTCGGTGCGGCGACCATCGCCGAACGTCTCGAGCGCGCGGCCGACTGGCTGCGCCAGCCGGGGATGACGGGGATCGCCTACGTCTACGTTCCCGAGCTCGACGTGGCGAGCCACGCGACGGGAGCCGGCTCGTCGGAGTGGACGACGTGGCTCGAGACGCTCGATGCGGCGGTGACCGGTCTCATCGCGGCACTCGGCCCGCGGGACGGGCTTCTCATCACCGCAGATCACGGGGTCGTCGACATCGCCGAGCACAACCACGTGCTCTTCGACGCGAACCCGGCGCTGACTGACGGAATCCGGTTCGTCGCGGGGGAGCCGCGCTGCCTGCAGTTGCACTTCCATCCCGACGCGAGCCTGGAACAGCGCGAACGAACCGTGGCGGCGTGGCGCGACGCTGAGGGACATCGGGCCTGGGTAGCGACTCGCGACGAGGCGATCGCCGCGGGATGGTTCGGCGATGTGCGCGCAGACGTGGTGCCGCGCATCGGCGACCTGCTCGTCGCGGCACGCAAGGGCATCGCCTACTACGACAGCCGGACGCTCGGCCACGGCCACCGAATGGTCGGCTACCACGGGTCATGGTCGCCCGCCGAGATCCAGGTTCCCCTGCTGCGTTTCGGCGCGTTCGCGCGACGTTAGCCCATCACGACGTCCGCGTCGCGGCCGCACGCATCACGAGTCAGACGTGGTCGTCTTCCGGTCGCGCGCCGAAGACGATGTCGTCCCAGCTCGGCATGGCCGTCCGTCCCTTGCGGGCCGAGCCGCGGTGGGGGATGACGGGCTGGGGCGCCGTGTCACGGCCCTCGTCCTCGTCGCGCATGAAGCCCGCGAGCGGTACGTCGACGAGGCGGATGCCGCCCGCCGCGTTCTGCGGCCGGCCGGCCGAGTCATCCTCGTCGACGAACGACGCCGCCTCTCGCTCCCCGCGACGGCGACGGAGCGCCTCCAGCAGGTCGGCGGTCTGGTTGTGGTCGTGCACCGGTTCGTGCTCGGCGGTCGTCGCCGACGTGAACCGTGCGGCGGCGGACGGGTGGTCCTGCTGCTGCAGGCCCTCGTCGTCGATGTCGAAGGCGCCGCTGTCGAAGCGCGAGTTGTCTGACTCGCGGTCGTCGCCGCCGACGGCGCGAAGCCGGGGGATGAGCCCGCCCTGCGTCTCTCCCTGCTGCGAGAGTGTGATGGCCTCGTTGTTGAGAGGGGCGAGGGTGAGGCGCTTCGGGTCGAAGCTCCAGCGCGCGTCGTGGTCGATGTGCTCGGCGGTGAAGGCGAGCTTGACAATCCAGCCCTCTTCCGCGTCCTTCCAGCTCGCCCAGCGTTCGCCGAGTGCGCCGAGGGCGACCAGGCGTTCGCGGATGACGGTGCCGAAGGTGCGTCCGACGCTCATGGGGTCGGTCTCGAGCGCCGTGTGCACGGCAACCCCGAGAGCGGTCTCGACGACGAATTCGCGTTCGGCGAGCACCGGGCCCTCGAACTTCTGGATGTACTCGAGTGGAACTCCGGTGACGGCCGCGACATCCTGCGCCGACATGCCGGAGCGGATCTGCGCCTGAATCTCCCGGGGGGCGAGCTTGCGCCCGGATCCGGGGTCGGGCACCGCCTGCCGCAGTTTCGACTGCAGCACCTCGTCTATGGGAATCCGGTAGCGGCTTCCGTCGACTGAGGAGACGAGGAGTGCCCCGTTCTCTACTCCGATTACTCGCAGGTCTTGCATGCTGAGATACCCTCCAGCGCTCGATATTCCCGCTAAGGATGCCACGGTTACGGCGCATAGTTCGGGAATACCGTGGGCGCGCCGCAAGTTAGTCCTGCTGTCGTGTGAGACCCACGTCAAACGGGTTTGCTATTCACAAACCAATGATGCAAACTGTGGCCGCCGATTTAGATAACTAGACGCATACAAGAAGTGGATGGGCATGGCAACCGACTACGACGCACCCCGTAAGACCGACGATGACACAGAGTCGATCGAGGCCCTCAAGGAGCGCGTTCCAGACAAGATGTCTGGCTCAGTCGACGTTGATGACGCCGATAACCCTGGCAGTTTCGAACTCGAGGGGGGCGACCTGTCGGAGCACGACCTCGACGTCGTCGTTCTTCCCCCGCAGGCTGACGAGTTCACGTGCGTGAACTGTTTCCTCGTCAAGCACCGTTCGCAGATCGACCACCAGGGCAAGCTGGGTCCGATCTGCCTGGAGTGCGCGGCCTGATAGGCACGCTCGCAGCAACAGCAGTACCCGCATCACCGCACCACGCAACACGGCAATAAGGCACAGCAGCACAGCAGTATGAACGACGCGAAATCCGGCGGCGAGGCGTCTAAGCCCGCTGAGTGGCCGCGCTGATAGCAGCGACAACGGCTTCCGGATGGCGCGTCGACACAACCCAGTACGGAGCGCTGTCTCGTTCGTCGAGATTCTGGATCTTCACCACCGGTGAGACCCAGCCGCGAATGAGCAGCCACGTACGGGCGTCGAGCCTCGGTCCGCGCTCCGCCCTCGCCTCCTCACCCTCGAACGCCTCGACCGTTCCGACGATCGACAGCGGCAGGGTCGCGCGTCCGGCGCGGAACTCGCTCGCAGTCACTTCGATGACGGGGCTGCCGAGAAGGAGCCCCCCGACGCACGCGAGGTACAGCACGATCGCGACGACGACGCCCGCCGTGGTGTCGATAGGAAGGAACACGAGAAGGCTCGCGGGGATCACTAGGGCTGTGCTGATGAAGAGCCAGGGCGCTGGCCACAACCTCTCGCGGTAGTTGGTCATGCTCCTATTCGATCAGACTTTCGGGAGCCCCGATGTTCTGCACTACCCTCGTGACGTGTCAGATTCCGTAGAGGTGCTCATTTCGTCGGCCGCCGTTCCCACCTATTCCCACCCCGGGGATGCCGGAGCCGACCTCGTGGCCGCGGAGGCCATCGACCTGCTGCCCGGTGAACGGGCGACGGTGGGCACGGGCGTGTCGATCGCACTCCCCGACGGCTATGCCGCCTTCGTGGTCCCGCGCAGCGGCCTCGCATCACGCCACGGCATCACGATTGTGAACAGCCCGGGCACGGTGGATGCGGGCTACCGCGGCGAGATTCGCGTGACACTGCTCAACACAGACAGCAGGGTGGCGTATTCTGTGGCGGTCGGTGACCGCATCGCCCAGCTCATCGTGATGCCGGTGTCGCGGGCCAGGTTCGTGCCCGTCGACACGCTTCCCGGGAGTCACCGTGGCGAATCAGGCTTCGGTTCCACCGGTTACACCGCAGTCCAGTCAGGAGAAAACGCGTGAGCGACATCGAGATCGACCAGATCGCAGACGACGACGCCAAGTCGGCGCCCGCAGACCGGGCGACCAACGGGCCCCTCGACGAGAGCGAGGCCAACGCAGTCCGTCCGTACGTCGACCTCGGCGGAGTGAAGATCGTGCCGCGGGCCGACCTGCAGTTGCGCCTCGAGGTCGAGGAGGGCAGCAAGCGCGTCGTCGCCGTCGGCCTCGACTATGCCGGATCGTCCCTTCAGGTGCAGCCCTTCGCCGCCCCCCGTTCGAGCGGACTGTGGCACGAGATCCGCGCGCAGATCATCGACCAGATCCACAAGCAGGGCGGCACGACCACCATCTCCGACGGCCCGTTCGGTCCGGAGGTGCTCGCCGAGATCCCCGTCACCACCGCAGGCCAGCCGGGCACGAGACTCGCCCGCTTCGTCGGTGTGGACGGCCCCCGCTGGTTCCTGCGCGGCGTCATCGCGGGCGAGGGCGCCGTCAACCCGCAGGCCGCGGAGCAGGTCGAAGACCTCTTCCGCAGCATCGTGGTCGTCCGCGGCAATACGCCGATGCCCCCACGCGACCTTATCCCGCTCAACATGCCGGCCGCGGCGCCCGGCAGCGACCCGTCGGCGTCGCCCGCACCGACCGCCTGACGCCGTGGTCCACGGCGACAACGACGAATCACCGGTGACCCCGAGTCTCTCGGAGTCGCTCTCGAGCGCCGCGCAGAACTCGGCCTTCGGCAAGGTGTCCCCGGGGGAGACTCCGACCGTCGGCGCCCTGCTGGAGGCGATCGGCGGCGTTCGCGGCATCATCGAGTCGATACTGCCCGGCTTCGTGTTCGTGCTCGTCTTCGCGATCACGAACGAAGTCGCACCATCCGTATTGATACCCGCGGCGATCGCTGTGCTCTTCGTGATCGTGCGGCTCGTCACCCGCACCCCGGCCATGCCCGCGCTGGTCGGGCTCGCCGGGATCGCGGTCTCCGCTGCCCTCGCCCTCTTCTCCGGGCGCGCCGAGGAGAACTTCGTGCTCGGCTTCTTCCTCAACGGTGCGTACGTCGTCGCCCTACTCGTCAGCCTTGTGGTTCGCTGGCCGGCCATCGGCATCATCGTGGGCCTCCTGCGCGGCGAGGGCACCGAATGGCGGGCCGACAAGGCGAGGTTCCGTGTCGCGACGGTGACCACCCTCCTCTGGACCGGGCTCTTCGCGCTTCGACTCGTGGTGCAGCTTCCGCTCTATTACACGCAGCAGGCCCAATTGCTCGGGGCGACGAAACTCATCATGGGCCTGCCGCTCTACGCCGGACTGCTCTGGGTGACGTGGCTTCTCGTGCGCGCCGCATACTCTCGACCGGACCCCGCGGCACGCTGACAGGTCGCGGAGTACCGTGCTGCAGGGCAGCCGCCCCCGCGAAAGTATCTTGACATCGAGATATATACTGGTGGCATCTCACTCACCGGAACGCTGACCGATCGTCCAGCCGAGGCTTAGGCTTACCTTGCTGGCACACCGTCAGGCTGACGGCGAGGATGGAGTCAGGTCAGCAAGGGAGACGGCACTATGTCCGCAGTAAACAGCTTCGATTCCAAGGACACCCTCACGGTCGGCACAACCGACTACGAGGTCTTCAGGATCGACCGCGTCGCCGGTCACGAGAAGCTCCCCTTCAGCCTCAAGGTGTTGTTGGAGAACCTGCTGCGCACCGAGGATGGCGCCAACGTCACCAAGAGCCAGATCCAGGCGCTCGGCTCATGGGTTCCCACCGCCGAGCCGGACACCGAGATCCAGTTCACCCCGGCCCGCGTCGTGATGCAGGACTTCACCGGCGTCCCCTGCATCGTCGACCTTGCCACGATGCGCGAGGCCGTCGTCGGCCTCGGGGGAGACCCGACCAAGATCAACCCGCTGTCGCCCGCCGAGATGGTCATCGACCATTCCGTCATCGCCGACCTGTTCGGCAGCGAAGACGCCCTCGAGCGCAACGTCGACATCGAGTACGAGCGCAACGGAGAGCGCTACCAGTTCCTGCGCTGGGGCCAGACGGCGTTCGACGACTTCAAAGTCGTGCCGCCGGGAACCGGCATCGTGCACCAGGTCAACATCGAGTACCTCGCCCGCGTCACCTACACGCGCGACGTCGGCGGAGTGCTCCGCGCGTTCCCCGACACCTGCGTCGGCACCGACTCGCACACCACCATGGTCAACGGCCTGGGCGTGCTCGGCTGGGGCGTCGGCGGCATCGAGGCCGAGGCGGCCATGCTCGGCCAGCCCGTCTCCATGCTCATCCCCAAGGTCGTCGGCTTCAAGCTCTCGGGCTCCATCCCCACCGGCGTCACCGCGACCGACGTGGTGCTCACGATCACCCAGCAGCTGCGCAAGCACGGCGTCGTCGGCAAGTTCGTCGAGTTCTACGGTGCGGGCGTCGCGGAGGTTCCGCTCGCGAACCGCGCGACCATCGGCAACATGAGCCCCGAGTTCGGCTCGACCGCAGCCATGTTCCCCATCGACGACGTGACGCTCGACTACTTGCGTCTCACCGGCCGCAGCGACGACCAGGTCGCCCTCGTCGAGGCCTACTCCAAGCTGCAGAAGCTGTGGCACGACCCGTCGGTCGAGCCCGTGTTCAGCGAATACCTCGAGCTCGACCTCGCCACCGTCGTGCCGTCGATCGCAGGCCCGAAGCGCCCCCAAGACCGCGTCGAGCTGAGCCGCGCGAAAGACCAGTTCATTCTCGACCTCGACGCGTACGCCTCGACGGGCCACTCGAAGGTCGATGCCTCGCTCGAGGGCACCTTCCCGGCCTCCGACCCCGTGGGTCTCACGCCGCAGGACGAGCAGTCGGCCCACGCCGACGCTCCCCGTGACATCAGCCACCACAATGAGCACCACTCCAGCCACGCTCCAGCAACCGTCTCGAACCCGGCGCGTGTCGCCCTCGACGACGGCACGGGCTTCACGCTTGACCACGGTGCTGTCGCGATCGCGGCGATCACGTCGTGCACCAACACGTCCAACCCCTCGGTCATGCTGGCCGCGGGCCTTCTCGCCCGCAACGCGAGCCAGAAGGGCCTCAAGTCGAAGCCGTGGGTCAAGACCACTCTCGCGCCCGGCTCGAAGGTCGTCACCGACTACTACGAGAAGGCCGGCCTCACCGGATACCTCGAAGACCTCGGCTTCTACACCGTGGGCTACGGCTGCACGACCTGCATCGGCAACTCGGGCCCGCTGCTCGACGAGATCTCCGCGGCCGTCAACGACAACGACCTCGCCGTCACCGCGGTGCTCTCCGGCAACCGCAACTTCGAGGGTCGCATCAACCCCGACGTCAAGATGAACTACCTCGCGAGCCCGCCGCTCGTGATCGCCTACGCCCTCGCCGGATCGATGAACTTCGACTTCGAGAAGGACGCGCTCGGCGTCGGCTCGGATGGCGCGGACGTCTACCTACGCGACATCTGGCCCGACAGCGCCGAGGTGCAGCGCACGATCGACTCGTCGATCGACACCGGGATGTTCACGCACGAGTACGCGGGGGTCTTCGACGGCGACGAGCGCTGGCGCTCGCTCCCGACCCCCACCGGCGCCACGTTCGAGTGGGACGCGGAATCGACCTACGTGCGCAAGCCCCCGTACTTCGACGGAATGACGATGGAGATCACCCCCGTCGCATCCATCGTCGGCGCACGGGTGCTCGCCAAGCTCGGTGACTCGGTGACGACCGACCACATCAGCCCGGCCGGAAACATCAAGGCCGACAGCCCCGCGGGCAAGTACCTCGACGAGCACGGAGTCGGACGCAAGGACTACAACTCATACGGCTCCCGTCGTGGTAACCACGAGGTCATGATCCGCGGAACGTTCGCGAACATCCGTCTCAAGAACCAGCTGCTCGACGGCGTCGAGGGTGGCTACACCCGTGACTTCACGGTGGAAGGCGGGCCGCAGTCGTTCATCTACGACGCGAGCCAGCACTACCAGGCCCAAGGCACCCCGCTCGTCATCCTGGGCGGCAAGGAATACGGTTCGGGCTCGAGCCGTGACTGGGCGGCGAAGGGCACGAGCCTCCTCGGCGTCAAGGCGGTCATCACGGAGAGCTTCGAGCGCATCCACCGCTCCAACCTCATCGGAATGGGAGTTCTGCCGCTGCAGTTCCCCGCCGGCCAGACGTGGGACAGCCTCGGGCTCGACGGCACGGAGTCGATCTCGATCTCCGGCGTCGAAGAGCTCAACGAGGGCCGCACCCCGAAGACCCTGCATGTCGTCGCAGAGCCGACCGCCGACTCGCCCGAGGGCAAGCAGACGATCGAGTTCGACGCCGTCCTCCGCATCGACACGCCCGGTGAAGCGGACTACTACCGCAACGGTGGCATCCTCCAATACGTTCTGAGGTCGCTGGTTTAGGCTCGACTGTATGGTGCCTCTCCACAACACAGGATTGCTCAAGGGAATCACCGGTCCTCGTGACCTGGATGCCCTCTCCCAGAGCCAGCTTGTCGAGTTGGCCGCGGAGATCCGGCAATTCCTCGTGACCGAGGTGTCGAAGACCGGCGGGCATCTCGGGCCGAATCTCGGCGTGGTCGAGTTGACCCTCGCGATCCACCGCGTCTTCGACTCGCCACATGACGCCATAGTCTTCGATACGGGCCACCAGACCTACGTGCACAAGCTGCTCACGGGACGGCAGGATTTCAGCAGGCTCCGTCTCGAGGGCGGCCTCGCCGGCTACCCCCAGCGTTCGGAGTCGCCGCACGACATCGTAGAGAGCTCGCACGCATCGAGCTCTCTCTCGTGGGCCGACGGCATCTCGCGCGCGTTCACCATGCTGGGCCAGACAGACCGGCACGTCGTCGCCGTCGTCGGCGACGGGTCTCTCACGGGTGGCATGACGTGGGAGGCGCTCAACAACATCAGCGACGACAACTCGCGCAATCTCGTGATCGTCGTCAACGACAACGGGCGATCCTATGCTCCGACCATCGGCGGGATGGCGCACTTCCTCAACGACGTGCGCACCCGAAGCAGCTACCGGCAGCTGCACCGGTCGAGCGAGAAGCTGTTCGCCAAGTTGGGCACGCCGGGTCGCGCGTTCTACCGCGGCATCCGCGGTGGCACCCATGGCTTCCTCAGTCGCTTCACTAACAACGACGCACTTTATTCGAACCTCGACATCAAGTACATCGGTCCGATCCACGGCCACGACCTGCAGGCGATGCAGGCGGCCCTGCAGCAGGCGAAGAACTACGGCGCGCCGGTCATCGTCCACGCGATCACCGAGAAGGGGCGAGGCTACGAACCCGCCCTCGCCGACACCGCCGACCAGTTCCACGCGGTCGGGCAGATCGATCCCGAGACGGGCGAACCGATCGAGGTAGCGAGCAAGCCGTCGTGGACGTCGGTGTTCTCCGACGAGATCGTCGAGCTCGCGACCCAGAACCCGCTCATCGTCGGCATCACGGCCGCGATGCTGCGTCCGACGGGCCTGCACAAGTTCGCAGAGAAGTTCCCGAACCGGGTGCTCGACGTCGGCATCGCCGAGCAGCACGCGGTGACGTCGGCCGCCGGGCTGGCCTTCGGCGGGCTGCATCCGGTCGTCGCCATGTACGCGACCTTCGTCAACCGCGCCTTCGACCAGGTGCTCATGGACGTCGGGCTGCACAAGGCGGGCGTCACGTTCGTGCTCGACCGTGCCGGCGTGACGGGACCGGATGGGCCCAGCCACCACGGGATGTGGGACCTCGCGATCCTGCAGGTCGTGCCGAACATCCGCATCGCCGCCCCGCGCGACGCGAGCCGCTTGCGCGAGGAGCTGCGCGAGGCCGTCGCCGTCGACGACGGACCCACCGTCGTTCGGTTCTCGAAGGGCTCTGTCGGCACCGAGTTCGAGGCGTTACGGCGCACGCATGACGGCGTCGACGTGCTGCGGGAGGCCGCCAACAAGGACGTGCTCATCATCACGGTCGGCCCGATGGCGAAGCTCGGGCTGCAGGTCGCCGAGCGGCTCGCCGCCCAGGGAATCGGCGCGACGGTCGTGGACCCGCGCTGGGTCGTGCCCGTTCCGGAGAGCATCATCGGGTTCTCGGCCGAGCACCGCATCGTCGTCTCCATCGAGGACGGCGTGCGCGTCGCCGGTATCGGCACACGCATCAGGCAAGACCTCCGCGCAGCGGGCGTCGACACGGCCGTCACCGAGATCGGCCTCCCCGACGAGTTCCTCGACCACGGCACGCGAGACCAGATCCTCGAGCGCGTCGGCCTCACCCCGCAGCGCATCGCGCGCGACCTGGTCTCGCAGGTGCTCGGCAGCAAGATCCCCGTGGCGCGTCCCCTGCCCGAAGACGCCGACTTCGAGCCGCAGGCAAGCCGCGAGTAGGAGGCGATGAAGCCGTCGAGGCTGCTTGCCAGGCAGTGGATGCTGCTCGTCATGAAGAGGCCGTGGTGCGCGCAGCCGACACCGGCCAGCACCATCCGATTGCAGCCGGCTTGACTTAGAGCGCGCTCGAAGTTCTAGCCTGTAGTCATGTCGATCACGGAAGAGTCCCTCGCAATCTCCGAGGTCGCGGAGGCCACCGGCCTGAGCACCCACACGCTCCGGTACTACGAGCGAGCGGGGCTGATGCTGCACGCGGTCGACAGGGCGTCATCGCAACACCGGAGGTACTCGACCGCCGACGTGAACTGGGTGCTGTTCCTCACCAAGCTGCGGGGCACATCGATGCCGATCTCGAAGATGCGGGAGTACGTGCAGCTCGTGCGCGCGGGCGACTCGACGATCGAGGCGAGGCGAGACCTGCTCCTCGAGCACCGCATCGCTGTCGCCGCGCAACTCGACACGATCACCCGGAGCCTCGACCACATCGACTACAAGATAGCCAATTACACGAAGAAGGTAGACGGACCATGAAGAAGATCACACTCGGTACCGGCGGCCCCCAGATCGGCCGCATCGGGCTCGGACTGATGGGCATGAGCGCCTTCTACACGGGCAGCAACACCGACGAGGCGGGTTCCATCGCCACCATCCACCGCGCCCTCGAGCTCGGCGTCACCCTGCTCGACACGGCCGAGATCTACGGACCGTACCTCAATGAGGAACTGCTCGGCAAGGCGATCGCCGGCCGTCGCGAGGAGGCAGTGATCGCCACCAAGTTCGGCACCATCCTGCACCGCGGCGACGGCGAGCGAGGTCTCGACGGAAGCCGTGAGAACGTGCGGCTCTCGATCGAGGGCTCGCTCAAGCGCCTGGGCACGGACTACATCGACATCTACTACCAGCACCGGATGGATCCGGGCACGCCGATCGAGGAGACCGTCGGCGCTCTCGCCGAACTCATCGAGGAGGGCAAGCTGCGGTACTACGGACTCTCAGAGGCCGCTCCAGCGACGATCCGCCGTGCGCACGCTGTGCACCCGGTGACGGCGCTGCAGACCGAGTACTCGCTGTGGTCGCGTGAGCCGGAGGCGGAGATCCTGCCGGTCACCCGCGAGCTGGGCATCGGCTTCGTGCCCTACTCGCCGCTCGGGCGCGGCTTCCTCACCGGGACGATCCGGTCGGTCGACCAGCTCGACGAGAGCGACTTCCGCCGCCAGAACCCGAGATTCGAGGGCGAGAACCTCGAGGCCAACATCCGCATCGTCGAACAGGTTGACTCGGTTGCGCGTGAGATCGGTGCCAAGCCGGGCCAGGTAGCGCTCGCCTGGATCCTCGCGCAGGGCGGCGACCTGGCGCCGATCCCGGGGACGAAGCGAGTGAGCTACCTCGAGGAGAACGTGGCGGCCGACGAGATCGACCTCACGCCTGAGCAGCTGGCGGCGCTCGACAATGTCGCTGCACCGTCGGGTGACCGCTACGCCGACATGAGCCCCCTCAACCGCTAGCACCACGCTTCGACAGGCTCGGCGACCGCACGGTGCCTGAGCCTGTCGAGGGGGCCTATGCCATTCCGCGAATCGGAGGCGTGTGAAACGTCGATCCGAAGACGCGATCCGAAGCGCCGACGCGGTCGAGGTAGGGGGTCGCTCCGCCCATCTGGAATGGGTAGCCGGCACCGAGGATGAGGCAGAGGTCGACGTCCTCCGCCGCCTCGACGACCTTGTCGTCCAGCATCCGGTGGATCTCGTCGGCCAGGCCGTCTTCGATGCGGGTCTGCAACTGCTCGGCCGTCATCGGGCTCGTCCCGCCCGAGACGATCTCCTGCGCACGCTTGTCGATGCCCTTCACCTTGCCCTTCGAGTCGCGCTCGAAGATGTGCCCGAGCTCGGCGAGCCTGTGCAGGTTGACGCTGTCGAAGAAGCGGTCGGGGAACGCCGCGTGGTGGGTGTCGAGCACGTGCGCGCCGACCTTGAGCCCGACGAGCTCGAGCAGCTCGAACGGCGTCATCGGCAACCCGAAGGGTTTCGTCGACTGCTCGACGACCTCGAACGGCGTGCCGGTGTCGACCGCGTGCATCGCCTCGCCCAGCACTTTGGCGAGGATGCGGTTGACCACGAAGCCGGGGGTGTCGCGGGTGATGACGGCGTTCTTGCGCAGCTTGGCCGCAGTCACCATAGCCGTGGACAGCGTCTGCTCGTTCGTCCGCGGCGTCTTGACCACCTCGATCAGCGGCATCACCGCCACGGGGTTGAAGAAGTGGAAGCCGACGAGGCGTTCGGGATGCGCGAGCTTCGCGCCGATCTTCTCCACCGAGAGCGACGACGTGTTGGTCGCAAGCACGGTCTCGGGGGAGACGTGGCGCTCGATCTCGGCGAACACGTCCTGCTTGGCGTCGAGCTCCTCGTAGATCGCCTCGATCACCCAGTCGCAGTCGGCGAAGTCGGCCTTGTTCGTCGTGCCGGTCACGAGCGCCTTGAGCCGGTTCGACTCGTCGCCGTTGACGCGGCCCTTCGCCAGGAGAGCGTCGATCTCGGAATGGATGCCGGTGACGCCCTTGTCGACTCGACCCTGGTCGAGGTCGGTGATGACGACGGGTACCTGCAGCCGGCGCACGAACAGCAGCGCGAACTGGCTCGCCATGAGTCCCGCACCGATGATGCCGACCTTCGTCACTGGGTGGGCGGTTCCCTTGTCGGGGGCGCCGGCGGGGCGCTTCGCGCGCTTCTGCACGAGATTGAACGCGTAGATGCTCGCCTTGAACTGGTCGCCGCTGATGAGGTCGGCGAGGGCGTCGTCCTCCGCGGCGAAACCGGTGTGCTTGTCGGTGCGGGCTGCTGCCTTGAGCAGTTCGAGCGCCCGGTACGGCGACTGGGCGACCGTGCCGATGCGGCTCTTGAGCATGCGCTCGGCCATTTCGATGGCAATCGGCCACTTGACGGTGCGCTCGATCTTGCCCGGCAGGTTGGGACGCTTCACGCTGATGCGTCCGGCGATCACGCCGTCGGCCCATGCGATCGAATCCTCGAGGAAGCTCGCCGGGTCGAAGATCGCGTCGGCGATGCCGAGGTCGAACGCTTCCTGGCCCTTGAGGGTCCTGTTGTTCTTCAAAGGGTTCTCGATGACGACCTTGAGAGCATTCTCGATGCCGATGAGGTTGGGAAGCAGCCACGCGCCGCCCCAGCCGGGGATGATGCCGAGGAAGACCTCGGGCAGGGCGAGCGCGGGAACCGATCGATCGATAGTGCGGTAATCGGCGTTGAGCGGGATCTCGACCCCGCCACCGAGCGCGAGGCCGTTGATGAATACGAACGACGGCACACCGAGCTCGGAGAGCTTTCCGAGCGTCCAGTGGCCGAGCTGCGCCATCTGCTTGGCGATCGCCCGGCTCGGGATGTCGCTCACCTTCGACAGGTCGGCGCCTGCCGCGAGGATGAATGGCTTTCCCGTCACGGCGACGCCCGCGATCTCGCCGCGCGCGGCGCGCGCCTTCTGTTCGTCGAGCACCCCCGCGAGCTCGAGCAGTGTCACCGGGCCCAGGGTGTTCGGTCGCGTGTGGTCACGGCCGTTGTCGAGCGTGATGAGGGCGAGCGTCTTGCCGCCGGAGAGCGGGATGTCGCGCACGAACGAGCGCGTCACGACCTCGTCGCCGGAGAACGATGCGAGTTCGGCGAAGTCGCTCGCGCTGAATTCGTAGGCCATCACTTCTTGCCCTTCTTGCCGCTGTAGTGGGGGTTCTCCCAGATGACGGAGCCGCCCTGGCCGAGGCCTATGCACATTGCGGTGAGGCCGTACCGCACGTCTGGTCGCTCGGCGAACTGCGCGGCGAGCTGGATCATCAGGCGGACACCGGATGACGCGAGCGGGTGCCCGATCGCAATGGCGCCGCCCCACGGGTTGACGCGGGGATCCTCATCGTCGATGCCGAAGTGGTCGAGCAGCGACAGCACCTGTACCGCGAACGCCTCGTTGAGCTCGAAGAGGCCGATGTCGTCGATCGTCAGGTCCGCCTTGCGCAGCGCCTTCTCCGTCGACGGGACGGGGCCGATGCCCATGATCTCGGGCTCGACTCCGGCGTACGCGAAGCTCACCATGCGCATCTTCGTCGTGAGACCGAGTTCCTTCGCGGCATCCGCGCTGGCGATGATACTCGCGGTCGCGCCGTCGTTGAGTCCGGACGCGTTGCCCGCGGTGACACGGCCGTGCGGGCGGAAGGGCGTCTTGAGCGACGCGAGCCCCTCCATGGTCGTCTCCGGGCGCAACGCCTCGTCTCGGGTCGCGAGTCCCCAGCCGCTCTCGGTGCGGGTGGCGACGGGGATGAGGTCGGGCTGCAGCCTGCCGTTCTCGTAGGCGGCGTATGCCTTCTGCTGGCTGCGCAGCGCGTAGCGGTCGGAGCGCTCCTTGGTGAGCTGCGGGAACCGGTCGTGGATGCGCTCCGCCGTGTTGCCCATGTTGAGCGCGTCGGCGCTCACGAGCTTCTCGGAGAGGAAGCGGGGGTTCGGGTCGGCGTTGAACCCCATCGGGTGGCGCCCCATGTGCTCGACACCGCCGGCGATGCCGACGTCGTAGGCGCCGAACGCGATCGCCCCCGCGATGGTGGTGACGGATGTCATCGCACCGGCGCACATGCGGTCGATGGCGTATCCCGGCACCGACTTGGGCAGCCCGGCGAGCAGGGCGGCGGTGCGGCCGAGCGTGAGGCCCTGGTCGCCGGTCTGGGTCGTCGCGGCGATCGCCACGTCGTCCACACGTTCCGGGGGGAGTGACGGATTGCGCTCCATGAGACCGATCATGGCCTTCACCACGAGATCGTCGGCCCGGGTGTGCCAGTACATTCCCTTTTCGCCTGCTCGACCGAACGGGGTACGGACCCCGTCGACGAACACGACTTCAGCTTTATCGGCCACTTTGCCTCCAACACATTGAGCGTGTTGTCGATCCTACGGTGGGGCTTTTTGGGCCCGGAATCCGTTGCCGCTTTCTACGAAGCGGATTCGGCCGGTGCTTCGATGCTTTGGTTAGCTTCCACAAAGGCGACGAGGATCTTCTGTGCGGTCACGTCAACCTGCCACGGCCTCGCGCCGAGCTCGGCGAGGGCGCCGATGATCGACTCCACGGTGAGCGGCTCCGGTGGCGACCAGGCGACGCGCCGCAGCGTGTCGGGCGTCAGCAGGTTCTCGAGCGGGATGTGGAAGAAGTCGGACAGCTCGGTGAGCGCCGCGCGGGCGGCCTTGAGCCGCTTGTCGGCTTCGGGATTGCGATCGGACCAGATGCGGGGCGCCGGTATCGACTCGCCGGGCGCTCGGGTGGTGGGGAGGTCGGTCGTGGCCATGCCGCGCTCCACAGCGGCCCACCAGCGGTCGAGCTGCGAACGGCTCGCGCGTCCAGTGAACTCCTTGATCGCGGCCAGGTCGCGCTTGCTCGGCGGGAGCGCCTTCGCCGCGGCGGTGAGGGCGGTGTCGGGAACGAGGCGTCCCGGCGCGGTGTCGATCTCCCTCGCGTAGTCGTCGCGGGCGTGCCACAGCTCGCGCGCTACAGCGAGACCGCGCTGGCCGCGGATCGACGCGAGGCCGCTCAGGCGGCGCCACGGCTCGACGCGCACGATGGTGAAGTCGCGCAGCGCCACGGAGGCGAATTCCTGGTCGGCGATGAACGTCTTGCCGTCGGCCTCGAGCAGCTCGCCCATCTTCTCGCGAAGGTCGACGAGCAGTTCCACGTCGAGAGCCGCGTAGACGAGCCACGCCTGGGGGAGCGGGCGTGTCGACCAGTCGGCGGCGGAGTGCTCCTTGGCCAGGTGGATGCCGAGCAGCTCCTCGACGACGGTGCCGAGCCCGACGCGGGGAAGCCCGGCGAGCCGGGCGGCCAGTTCGGTGTCGTAGATGCGGGTGGGGTTGAGGCCGATCTCGCGCAGGCACGACAGGTCCTGGCTCGCCGCATGGAGGATCCACTCCTCGTCGCCGATGGCGTCGTTGAGCTCGGTGAACGCCCCGATCGCCGGGGGATCGAACAGGAACGTGCCTGCCCCGCGACGGAAGATCTGGATGAGATAGGCCCGCTGCGAATATCGGTAGCCGCTTGCCCGCTCCGCGTCGATCGCGATGGGGCCGTGTCCGGCCGCGATCGCATCGACCGCGCGGAGGTACTCGTCGCGCGTCGCGATGACGTGGACGGTGGTGTGCGGCGCCTGTATGGCGGGCGGCGTCAGACGGGAATCCTCCGTGGTCTCGTGGTTCTCGTCAGTCACGCGACGCCCTACGGGTTGACAACACACTTACTCCCTCAGCCGTCGGCGGGAAGCCGGCCAGCATGCACACTAGTTCGCCCCAGCCTTCCACATGTGACGTCACGTCGTGGTCGAGCGGTGTCCACGACGCCCGCAACTCGATCTGGGCGCCATCGCCTTGCTCCTCGAGCTCGCCGAAGCCGGTGGACAGGATGCGCGTAGCCGTGCCCGATGCGGAGTCGTAGCGGGCGCCCCGCGAGTCGAGCGCGTCGACGAGCCACGACCACGCCACGCTCGCGAGGAAGGGGTCGAGACCGATGTCCGTCTCGAGTGGCGCCTGGGCGAAGCACACGACCCGGAACTCGCCGCCCCACGCGTCGGGAGCGGACGGGTCGTACAGGAGCACGAATCGCCCAGTGCCGTAGTCGGAGTCGACCGAGTGGCCCGCGGGGCGGACGTCGGCGGCGAGTGCGATCGACCACGGCGCGAGGCCCGACGGGGCGGGGATCTCGGTGACGACGAGCTCGGCGCGTGTCGTCGCGCGCCGCACGGCCTCAAGGGCAGCGGCGAAGGCTGCGGGGACCGGCGTTTCTGGAAGTGTGTCGGGCACACCTGAACCCTAGGCTTCCTTGCTATTTTTGCGGATGAGGCACGCCGCCGCCGCGGCAGCAAACGAGGGAGCTTCTCATCGCAACCACACAGCAGCCCGTTCCCGTCGCCGGGCGGATAGCCGGGGGAGTGGTGCTCGGGGTGCTCGGCTTCGTCGCCCTCGCGACGGCGGCCGCCGCGACGCTCACGGTTCGCGTCGCGCGGCAGGTCGTCACTCCACCGAAGAATCGGGAGGAGGACATCCGTGTGCTCGATGTCACCGCAACGACCGTCACCCTCACGGCCACACAGGACACGCTGCTTCCCGGGCGCTACGGACTCTGGTTCGACTACGGAACCGGCCACGCCCGCGTGGGCGCCATTGTCGACTCGGGCGCGGAGGGCGTGACACGCGAGCTGCTCTCCGTCGACTTCGGACGGCTGCTGCCCGGAGCCCGTGCCCGTATCGGCGCCTGGTTCTACCTCGAGCCGGGCGACCTCGGATACCCGTTCGAGCATGTCGTCGTCGAGACCGACCTCGGGCCGGCACCCGCCTGGCTCATCCCCGCCGGAGACGACGGCGCGCTCGAGCGAGCCGGGCGCTGGGTCATCCAGGTGCACGGACGGGCCGTCCGTCGCTCCGAGACGCTACGGGCCGTTCCTGTCTTCCGCGAGGCGGGCTACACCTCTCTGCTCGTCTCCTATCGCAACGACGAGGACGCACCGAGCAGCGACGACAACAGGTACGCCCTTGGTGACGCCGAGTGGCACGACGTCGATGCGGCCATCCGGTTCGCCCTCGGCCGTGGCGCGACGAGCATCGTGCTCATGGGGTGGTCGATGGGTGGCGCCATCGTGCTGCAGACGGTCACGCGCTCGGTGCACGCCGGCGTCGTGAGCGGCATGGTGCTCGACTCACCCGTGATCGACTGGGCGAGCGTGCTCGGTTTCCAAGGCGCCCGGATGCGGCTTCCGGATATCGCGAGCAAGGCGGTGCTCGCCGTGATCGGCAACGCGTGGGGCAAGCGGCTCACGGGCCAGGCGGAGTCGATCGACCTGGCCCGGCTCGACTTCGTGGCACGCGCGGACGAGCTCAGCCGCCCGATCCTGCTCATGCACAGCGACGATGACGGCTACGTGCCGTCGCTCTCGTCACGCGCTCTCGCGGAGGCGCGTCCAGACATCGTGACGTTCGACGCCTTCAGCGTCGCCCGCCATACGAAGCTGTGGAACTACGACTCCGCGCGCTGGACGGTGGACATCGCGTCGTGGCTCGCGGTGCTGCCCGGGAGCTGGGACGACGACGTGACGCTCAGGCGGCGTGCTTCTCGCGCACCTGCCGTTTGATGCGGCCGAGCATCGCGGTCATGCCTCGGATGCGCAACGGGCTCACCGCCTCGGTCAGCCCCAGGTCGGAGGGGTAGTCGTCGGGAACCGAGGCGACCTGGTCGACCGTGAGTCCCGTCAGTCCCTGCACGAGGATGGAGGCGAAGCCACGAGTCGTCGGCGACTCCTCCGGGGCGGTGGCGAAGAGGCGGACCACCTCGGCGTCGTCCACGTCGACGAAGATGAACACGGGAGACTGGCACTCCTCGACACGCTCGAGCAGGTCGGGGTGCTCGGAGTAGCGCGGCGGGAGGGCCGGCAGCTCGTTCGAGAACTCGAGCAGGAGCTGGAGGCGGTCCTTCAGCCCGAGCTCGCGGAAGTCGGTCTTGATCTCCTCGAGCGCGGCGGGCAGCTGCGGGCTCATCGACGCGCCTCCCGGCGTGCCGGGGCCGTTCCGGGCTCGCTGCCGGTCGCGATGGGCACGCGCACCGCGCTGCCCCACTCGGTCCACGATCCGTCGTAGTTGCGTACGCCCTCCATGCCGAGGAGATGGGTGAGCACGAACCAGGTGTGGCTCGAGCGCTCCCCGATGCGGCAATACGCGATGACGCTGTCGCCGTTCGCGAGGCCCGCGCCGTCGCGGTAGAGCGCCTCGAGTTCGTCGAGCGGCCGGAATGTGCCGTCGTCGGCCGCCGCCTTCCCCCACGGCACGTTCTGAGCGCTCGGGATGTGGCCGGCGCGCAAGGCGCCCTCCTCGGGATACGCCGGGGCGGTGGTGCGTTCGCCACTGAACTCCTCGGGCGAGCGCACGTCGATGAGGGGGTTGCCGAAGTGGGCGAGCACGTCTTCCTTGAATGCACGGATGGTCGCGTCATCCCGTTCGACGACGGGGTAGTCGACGGGCGTGGCCGACTCCGGGTCCTTCGTGAGCGGTCGACCCTCTGCCTGCCATTTGGCGCGGCCGCCGTCGAGCAGGCGCACATCGTCGTGCCCGAAGAGCGTGAAGACCCAGAGGGCGTAGGCGGCCCACCAGTTGTTCTTGTCGCCGTAGATGACGACGGTGGTGTCGCGCGTGATGCCCTTCGAGCCGAGGAGGGCGGCGAATGCCGCGCCGTCGATGTAGTCGCGCTCGACGGGGTCGTTGAGGTCGGTGTGCCAGTCGATCTTCACCGAACCGGGGATGTGGCCGGTTTCGTAGAGCAGCACGTCCTCGTCCGACTCCACGATCACGAGTCCGGGGGCGCGGAGGCGCGCCTCCAGCCAGTCACCGCTCACGAGCCGCTCCGGATGGGCGTACTCGGCGAACTTCGGGTTGCTGTCGACCTCGATGGTCATGGTTCCTCCTGCGATCTGGCCTCGGGTGGGCGGTCTAGGCTGGAAACCCCGACCCCACGAACGACGATACGCAATACCCACGCGGGGCGTCGGGTCACTGTAGGACTTCGACACAGCAAGGCGGCCATGAGCAGCGACGCGACCCGTCACCACGAGCACCTCGCCGACCGCCTTCCCACCCTCACGGGTGAGCAGATGGTGGACCACCTCGTTCCGCCGCGGCAGTTCGCGACCGCGACCATCGAGAGCTACCGGCCCGACCTCGACTACCCGTCGCAGACGGATGCGGTCGGCGCGGTGCAGGCGTTCGTCGCCGCGTGGCGACCCGGAGGCCTGTTCTCACGCCGCCGCAACAAGGACGTGCTGCCGGGACTGTACCTCGACGGCGGCTTCGGTGTGGGCAAGACCCACCTCCTCGCCGCGCTCTGGCACGCGGCGCCCGGCCGCAAGTACTTCGGCACCTTCATCGAGTACACCGCGCTTGTCGGCGCGCTGGGATACGCCGGGGCGGCGAAGGTCTTGGCCGGGGCATCCCTGCTCTGCATCGACGAGTTCGAGCTCGACGACCCGGGCGACACGCGCATCATGTCGCGCCTGCTCGGCGAGCTGGCGGCGTCAGGAACCCGCATCGCCGCCACCTCGAACACGCCACCGAACGCCCTCGGCGAGGGCCGGTTCGCCGCCCAGGACTTCCTGCGCGAGATCGACGCCCTCTCGGCGCAGTTCACGACCATCCGCATCGACGGGCTCGACTACCGCCGTCGCGACATGCAGGGGCACGCGTTCTCGCTCGAACGCGACGACCTGAACGCCGCCGTCGCCTCCTTCCGCGGTGCGATCACGATCGACCGGTTCGACGACCTGCTCACCCACCTCGCCAAGGTGCACCCCTCGCGCTACGTCAAGCTGCTCGACGGACTCGACGCGATCGCCCTCACCGACGTGCACCTGCTGGTGAGCCAGACCGACGCGCTGCGGCTCGTGGCATTCGTCGACCGCCTGTACGACGCGCAGGTGCCGGTGCTCGCTAGCGGTGTGCCCCTCGACTCGGTATTCCCCGACGACATGCTCGCCGGCGGGTACCGCAAGAAGTACCTCCGGGCCGTCTCGCGCCTCATCGCGCTCACCTCCGGCGAGGGCCTGTAGCGGAGTCCGCCCCTCGCCGCCAACGGGAAACACGATGTTTACACAGGGCGGGTTCGCGTAACAGAACCGAAACACCGTTACACAGCGTCCGAAACCTGCCGCCGACAAACTGTGTCCGTACCCGAGGTCACCGTTTCTGCGCTTGCGCTCAAGGACCACCGACGGTGCATCCTTTGCAAACGTAAGAGAGGTATGACAATGGATCAGGGCAATACCGCCTTCCTTCTCATCTGTGCGGCTCTCGTCCTGCTGATGACTCCGGGTCTCGCGTTCTTCTACGGAGGACTCGTCAAGGCCAAGAGCGTGATCAGCATGATGATGATGAGCTTCGGTGCGCTCGGGCTCATCGGCGTGCTCTGGGTGCTGTACGGGTACGCGATCGCCTTCCCCGGCGCGGAGGGAACGCTTCCTCTCTGGACGGTCGACCCGGGCGCGTTCGGTCTGACGAATCTCCTCGAGACCCCGGATGACGCGGCCTACCCGCCGCTCGCATTCGCCGCCTTCCAGGCGACGTTCGCGATCATCACCGTCGCACTCGTCTCCGGCGCCATCGCCGACCGTGCCAAGTTCGGTTCGTGGATGGTGTTCGCCGGAATCTGGGCGACCGTCGTCTACTTCCCGGTCGCCAGCTGGGTCTTCAACTTCGGCCTCGCCGCCGACGGCTCCTTCGCCTACGGCGGATGGCTCACCCACGGACTGCAGGACGTCTTCGGTGCCGGCGCAATCGACTTCGCTGGGGGCACCGCGGTGCACATCAACGCCGGTGCGGCCGCCCTCGCCCTCGCCCTCGTGCTCGGCAAGCGCGTCGGGTTCGCCAAGGGCCTCAACGTGCCGCACAACCCGCCCTTCGTCCTCCTCGGCGCCGGGCTGCTGTGGTTCGGCTGGTTCGGCTTCAACGCCGGCTCCGAGCTCGCGGCCGACGGCACTGCGGCCCTGGCCTTCGTCAACACGATCGCGGCTCCCGCTGCGGCGTTGCTCGCCTGGCTTCTCGTCGAGAAGCTGAAGGACGGAAAGCCGACCTCCGTCGGTGCGGCCTCCGGTGCCGTCGCGGGCCTCGTCGCGATCACTCCCGCGTGTGCCTCGCTGACGCCGTTCTGGGCGATCGTGCTCGGTCTCGTCGCCGGAGCCGTGTGTGCCCTCGCGATCGACTTGAAGTTCAAGTTCGGCTTCGACGACTCGCTCGACGTCGTGGGGATCCACCTCGTGGGTGGCCTCATCGGCACGCTCTACATCGGCCTCTTCGGAACAGACGTCGGACTCTTCACCGGCGGAAGCGGAGTGCAGCTGCTCGTCCAGGCGATCGCGGCCTTCTCCGTGCTGGCCTACTCGTTCGTGCTGGCCTTCGTCATCGGCCTCGCGATCGAGAAGACCATGGGCTTCCGCATCAAGAACGAGGACGAACTCGCGGGTGTCGACTCCGTCATCCACGGCGAAGAGGGCTACGTGCTCTCCGGCTCGCGCTAGGAACCACCGCAACACAGCACTCGGATGGGGTGTCGCCTCGTGGCGGCACCCCTTTCGTGCGTCCGGGGATGCACTCGAGACCCATGCGCGCAACATGGAGTCATCGATTGGTCTTCGCAGGAATGCACTCGTATCGTGGCCATTCAGCCACAAGCACAAAGGAACCGCCATGAAAAGCTCCCGTCTCGCCCTTCTCGGTCTCGTCGCCGCAACCGTGGTCGCGCTCACGGGCTGCCAGTCGACCGGTTCGTCGGGGTCGTCCGGCTCGTCGGCGAAGCCCGGAGCCGACACGAGCCTGAGCGATGTGCAGGATGCCGGGGTTCTCACGGTCGGGACGGAGGGCACCTACCGCCCATTCACTTTCCACGACGCATCCGGCGACCTGACCGGCTACGACGTCGAGATCGTCACCGCCGTCGCCGACAAGCTCGGCGTCAAGCCGGAGTTCGAGGAGACCCAGTGGGACGCGATCTTCGCGGGTCTGGACGCCGGCCGCTTCGACATCATCGCCAACCAGGTCTCGATCAACGACGAGCGTGAGGCCAAATATGAGCTCTCGGAGCCGTACACCGTGAGCCCCGGCGTCGTGATCGTCGCCAAGGGGACCACCGACATCGACTCGCTCGAGAGCCTCAAGGGCAAGACGACCGCGCAGTCGCTGTCGAGCAACTGGTACGACCTCGCCAAGGAGAACGGGGCGAACGTCGAGGCAGTCGAGGGCTGGGCACAGGCGGTCGCGCTGCTCGAGCAGGGACGCGTCGACGCGACGGTCAACGACAAGCTGACGTTCCTCGACTACAAGAAGACGAATGCCGACGATGCCGCCGGCCTCTCGATCGCCGCCGAGACGGACGACCCCTCGCGCAACGCCTTCGTGGTGAAGAAGGGTGAGACGGCGCTCATCAAGGCCGTCGACGACGCCCTCGCCGAGCTCCGCGCCGACGGCACACTCACCGAGATCTCGCAGAGGTACTTCGGGGAAGACGTCTCCCAGTAATGCAATCGCAGTGGGAGCTGTTCTGGACGTCGCTCTGGCCCATCGTGTCTGGAGCGGTGACCGGAACGATCCCGCTGGCCTTCACGAGCTTCATCCTCGGGCTCGCCATCGCCCTCGGCGTCGCCCTCGCGCGGCTCTCCGGTGTGCGGGCGCTGTCGGGCGCGGCCCGCGTCTACATCTCGCTCATCCGCGGCACTCCGCTGCTCGTGCAGCTCTTTGTGATCTTCTACGGCCTGCCGTCGCTCGGGGTGCTCATCGATCCCTGGCCGAGCGCGATCATCGCCTTCGCGCTCAACGTGGGCGGCTACGGCGCGGAGGTGATCCGGGCCGCCATCCTCAGTGTGCCGGTCGGGCAGTGGGAGGCCGGACACACGATCGGCATGTCTCGTGCGCAGACGCTGCGTCGCATCATCCTGCCGCAGGCCGCCCGCGTCTCCGTGCCGCCGCTTTCCAATACGTTCATCAGTCTCGTCAAGGACACCTCCCTCGCCTCGCTCATCCTCGTGACGGAGCTGTTTCGGCGGGCCCAGGAGATCGCGACGTTCAGCAACGAGTTCATGCTGCTGTATCTCGAGGCGGCGCTGGTCTACTGGATCATCTGCCTCGTACTCTCGAGTGGACAGAACGTGCTCGAGAAGAGATTGGACCGCTATGTCGCCCACTGATCCTCCCAGGACCCGTCGCCCGACGGGTGGGATCTCGGCGGTGCCCGTCATCCGCGTGCGCGGGCTGCGAAAGTCGTTCGGCGACAACGAGGTTTTGAAGGGCATCGACTTCGAGGTGCCCCGCGGGGGAGTCGTCGCCCTCATCGGGCCGTCGGGATCGGGCAAGACCACCGTGCTGCGCAGCCTCAACAGCCTCTCGGTGCCCGACGGCGGCACCGTGACCTTCGCGAGCGGGCTCGAGATCGACTTCGCGACGAAAGTCTCGAAGCGCGACCTGCTCGCCCTGCGTGACACTTCGGCGATGGTCTTCCAGCATTACAACCTGTTCCCACACAAGACCGTGATCGAGAACGTGATCGAGGGGCCGGTGCAGGTGCAGAAGGTGCCCGCCGCGACCGCACGCGCCGACGCCGAGCGTCTGCTCGACCGCGTCGGACTGCTCGACAAGCGCGACAGCTACCCGTTCGAGCTGTCGGGCGGACAGCAGCAGCGCGTCGGGATCGTGCGGGCACTCGCCCTCAAGCCCGACCTGCTGCTCTTCGACGAGCCGACCTCGGCGCTCGACCCCGAGCTCGTCGGCGACGTGCTCGCAGTCATCAAGGAGCTCGCCGACGAGGGCTGGACGATGGTCATCGTGACCCACGAGCTCGCGTTCGCGCGCCAAGTCGCAACCGAGGTCGTCTTCATGGACGCGGGGGTCGTGGTGGAGCGCGGCGCGCCCGCGGAGATCCTGGTCGCGCCGACGCAGGAACGCACGAAGCAGTTCCTGCACCGCATCCTCAACCCGCTCGGCTGACGCCCCGCCCGCGGTCGTCCGCGCCGGCAATCGCGGTGCGGGCGAGGATGGTGCCGCCGGCCACCGCCGCGGGCATCATGATCACCGCGGCGAACGGGATGAAGAACACGAGGTACGTCGCGACGCCGAAGCCGAGCGTCGTCGCGCGGTCGGCTCGCAGCATCCGTCGCTTGGAGGATCCATCGATGCCGCGCGCCTCGAAGGCGAATCCGCTGAGCTCGAGAGCGATGAACCAGCCGCCGGCGAGCGCCCCGAGCACGGGAACGAGCGTCTGGCCGACAATGGGGATGAAGCCGAAAGCGAAGAGCAGGATGGCGACGCCGAGTGTGGCGACGAGCACGCGGAGGCCGTCGAGGATGCCGCGGCCGAGGCCCGGCCAGAACGGGAGTTCGACGGCGGAGTCGATGCCGCCGAGTCGCGACTCGACCTTGCGCGAGATGCGCTCGTAGAAGGGGCTGCCGATCGCGAGCGTCACCGCGGTGAACGTGTAGACGATGAGCAGCAGTGCGACCCCGATGAGGGCGACGGCCGCGGCGGCCCGTACGATCGTGCGGGCCGTCTCACCCCAGTCGCGGGCGAACGGCGTGACCGCATCGGCGATGCCGTCGGCGTTGTTCGCGAGCACGATGAATCCGGCGAGGTAGACGACGGCGACGATGAGTGCGGGGATTGCGCCCGTGAGCATGATGACGGGATCGGTGATCCACATCCGGAGCCCCGACCCGAGCAGCCGGACTCCGCACAGGAAGCGGGCGGGCACGCGCGCCCTTGTCGTGGAGGGGGAGGCCATGCGCTTCATCGTAAGCGCAGGCGATCGCTCCGGCACAACGCAACAGCCCGGGGCCTGTGCGGGCTCCGGGCTGTTGGCTGAGAGTGGGCGATACCGGACTCGAACCGATGACCTCTTCGGTGTGAACGAAGCGCGCTACCAACTGCGCCAATCGCCCTCAGGCCGGTGATCTCTCACCGACGACAATCGATCATATCGGAGTTTCGACGGGGTCCATGCGCGCCGCATCGGTCGGCGGGGTTCATCTCACACTTCGGCGGAAAAGCGGGGATTGACCGCCCGCCGAAACTTTTTGCGCCGTGTTTGACGTGGTGTTCACAGGAAAGACGGGCGCTCGCGCCGCAAAGCGTCGTCACACGCGTGTCGCGGATTCGCCCTCTCCGCATCTATTGGTTATAGTTTCAAAGCACGCAGAAATGCGCGCGAAATGCGGATGTGGCGCAGTGGTAGCGCACAACCTTGCCAAGGTTGGGGTCGCGAGTTCGAATCTCGTCATCCGCTCGAGTGGGAGCAGTCGGTCCGCCGGGGGCTTCCGCCTCTGGTGGAGTGGCCGAGAGGCTAGGCAGCGGCCTGCAAAGCCGTCTACACGGGTTCGAATCCCGTCTTCACCTCGTTTGTTGACAGGCCATAATTGAAAATGCATGAGCGATTGGCGCAGCGGTAGCGCGCTTCCCTGACACGGAAGAGGTCGCTGGTTCGATCCCAGTATCGCTCACAAGGAAAACCCCCGGTTCGCCGGGGGTTTTTTGTTTGTGCGGGCGTCCTGAGCACCAACCGCGCGATATCCCTTACTAGAGCGGCGCCAACCCGCACGCCGCGAATCGGTAGCGCGAGTCCGAGGGCGTCGTGAGTTCCCGGTCGCGGAGAATCGTCGACGCCGGAACCTTCTCGTCCGCACAGACGTCAGCGAAGTCCGCACGGAGGTCGTCCGTGTACTCGATGTCGAAAACGTGCTCGCCCCATATGTCGGTGTAGCGAGCGCACTCGTCGTACCGGTGGCACTCCTCTGCGATCGCGAAGTCGAAGCCGACCTCGTCGCGCCCGCGCTTCCCGAGGTCTGTCGCGTTCTTCTGCCCGATTGCCAGACCTGCCGCATGGGCGTGCTCGGCGTACAGGGTAGCCAGCGCCACCGCGTCGTCCTGGCTGAGAAGGCCGTCGCTACGCGTGTAGCTGTCGAGGTTGTCGATTTCAATCGCGTCGAATCCGGCGGACACGCAGCGGTCCAGGGTGCGGGCTAGCTCGGCGGCAATGCGCTGCCGCTTCTCCGGGGTGGAGGCATCGAGTATGAGTTCGTCCGGCCAGTTCTCGTCGATCAGCGGATCCCCATCCCGCTGCAGAACGAGATCGGGGCGTTCGTCGAGCCACTCGTCCCGATCGGCGGGTTGAGTCTGGAAGCCGTTCACGTAGCAGACCGAATACAGACCCACGGCTGGCTCGCTAGTGCCGTCCCGCACCACTCCGCCCACTCCTGCGGCCGGGGCGTAGCTCCCGCCTAGCTGGTAGTCGAGTATCGCGCCCGCAGGAGGCGGTGCCGGCTCTCTCGCCGAGGTGTCGGATGCCTCGCCCGTCGCCTCTGCGGCGGTCTCGAGCGGGGCGCATCCGCCGAGAAGCACTATCACCGTGGTGGCGACTGCCAGTGCCGTCGGCAGCGCGCTGTTCACCGCTGGCCGATGACGTAATCGAAGACAGCAACGGCTTCACGCACTTGGGCCTCCACCGCACCGATGGTAGCTGTCGGCCGCTGAATCCAGTATCGCCGATGGATGCCTGGCTCCGCGGCTGAGGGCAGCCGGTTCGGATGAGCCCCCGTGCTCGGCGTGCCGGCGTGTGGGACGACCCCGCAGCCGTGACGTCTTCGGCGCACTGCGGTAGGGCCGCCGCAGCTTCGCTTCCCGCCCCGAACTGGGGTCACGCGCCCAACGTCATGGTTGGTAGGTTTTGCCTCATCTTGCGGGTGTTCAGTCGCAGGCACGCACCGCCCGCCGAACGGACCCCATGCGCATTCCCGCCGCCCTGCTGATCGCCGCGCTTCTCAGTTCGACCGCCGCAACGTGCTTAGCACCGGTAAGCGCCGCGCGAGCGGAGTCGGCTCCGGCTACCGCGACCTCGGCAGCCGCCGTCGTGGCGACTGGTTCGACGACTGCGAATGCGCTGCTCGCCGGGCTCCCTGAAGCCGTGCCCACTGGTGCCGCCTATGATCGTGACCTCTTCGTCCACTGGGTGGATGAAGACGGCGACGGGTGTGACACGCGGCAAGAGGTGCTCGCGGCCGAATCGGTAGCGGCACCTGTAGCGGTGGGCGCGTGCCCTGTCGTCAGCGGGCAGTGGTACTCCTGGTACGACGGCGCGACCTGGACAAACCCGAGCGATGTCGACATCGATCATTTCGTCCCGCTCGGCGAGGCGTGGCGTTCCGGCGCGGACTCGTGGACTGCCGACCAGCGCAGGAGCTACGCAAACGATCTCGGCGACGACCTCTCACTCGTCGCCACGACGGACTCGGTCAACTCGGCGAAAGGCGACAAAGACCCGGCGTCGTGGTTGCCGCCGCTCACACCCGTGCGTTGTCAATACGCGACAGATTGGGTGCTGGTGAAATCCCGGTGGAGCCTGGGCGTAGACGTCACCGAGCGGTCGGCGCTCACGGCCCTGCTCGACGGCGGCTGTGGCGACGCGGCGATCGCGACCCCGGTCGTCGCGCTTGCGCCGACCTCCGCGCCCCCCGCCACTCCCGTCTCATCCCCGGTCTACCGCTTCTGGAGCCCCACCTTCCAAGGACACTTCTTCACTATGAGTGCGGCCGAACGTGACTCGATCAGGGCCTTGTACCCCTCCGGCATCTGGTCATACGAAGGGGAGCGCTATCAGGCCTTCGCCACACAGCAGCCCGGCACGGTTCCCCTGTACCGCTTCTGGAGCGCGACGTTCAACGGGCATTTCTACACCACGAACGAGGCGGAGAAAGACTCGGTCATAGCGCTCTACGACGACTTCACCTGGGCGTACGAGATGATCGCGTATTACGTCTACCCCGTCGATTCGACCGTGCCGAACACCTCTGCTGTTGCGCGGTTCTGGAGCCAGACGTACCAGCATCACTTCTATACGGCGAACGCGGATGAGGCAGCGGGCGTCAAGCGCTACCCCGCGGCGATCTGGAACTACGAGAACGACAACTTCCGGGTGCCGACCACGATCAATCCTGTGGAGCCGGTGGTCACTCCGCCAGTTGTGGCTCCGCCAGTCGTGACGCGGCCGTCGAACCCCGGCGACACCAAGAACTGCGACAGCTTCAGCACGTGGGCCCAGGCGAACGCGTGGTTCCAGACCTACCTGCCCTTCTACGGCGACATTGCACAACTCGACAACGACCACGACAACATCCCGTGCGAGACGTTGCGCGGCGCGCCCTAGGGGTATCGACGACAACGGGCGCCGGGAGGCGCACCCGCCGCGCGATCCGAGCCGCCCGGCCACCGCTAAAGTTGTGAGAATGAGTGACCAGAGAACCGGATTCGACCTATTCACCGAGCGCAGCGTCGTTGCCATGCGCGTCAATGGCGAACTGAGGGATCTGGCCGCGACGGTAGCGGAGACCGACACGGTCGAGCCCGTCGAGATCTCGAGCCCGGACGGCCTCAACATCCTGCGCCACTCGGCGGCCCACGTCATGGCCCAGGCCGTGCAGTCGATCAACCCCGAGGCGAAGCTGGGCATCGGGCCGCCCGTGACCGACGGCTTCTACTACGACTTCGACGTCGAGACCCCGTTCACCCCGGACGACGTCAAGGCGATAGACAAGGCCATGGAACGCATCATCAAGCAGGGCCAGCGCTTCGTGCGCCGGGTGGTGACGGATGATGCGGCTCGCGATGAGCTGAGAGGCGAGCCATACAAGTTGGAGCTCATCGGGCTCAAGGGCGGCGCGACGACCTCCGAGGAGACCGGATCCGCCGTGGAGCTCGGCAGCGACAACGAGTCGGTCGAGGTCGGGGGAGCCGAGCTCACCATCTACGACAACGTCGACGCCAAGACCGGCGAGGTGTACTGGAGCGACCTGTGCCGTGGCCCGCACCTGCCGTCGACCCGCATGATCGGCAACGGGTTCGCGCTCATGCGCACGGCAGCCGCCTACTGGCGCGGCTCTGAGAAGAACAAGCAGCTGCAGCGAATCTACGGCACGGCGTGGGCGACCAAGGACGAGCTGCGGGCGTACCAGTCGCGTCTCGAGGAGGCCGCGAAGCGCGACCACCGCAAGCTCGGCCAGGAGCTCGACCTCTTCTCGTTCCCCGAGGAGATCGGGTCGGGACTCGCGGTGTTCCATCCGAAGGGTGGCATCATCCGGGCCGAGATCGAGAACTACATGCGCGAGCGTCTCCTCGCCCACGGCTACGACCTCGTCAACACGCCGCACATCACCAAGGGCCACCTGTTCGAGACCAGCCAGCACCTCAACTGGTACAAGGACGGCATGTTCCCGGCGATGCATCTCGACGAGGAGGTCGATGCGGAGGGCAACGTCACCCGCCAGGGCCAGGACTACTACCTCAAGCCCATGAACTGCCCCATGCACAACCTCATCTTCCGGGCCCGCGGTCGCAGTTATCGCGAGCTGCCGCTGCGTCTCGCCGAGTTCGGCACCGTCTACCGGTACGAGAAGAGTGGAACGCTCTCCGGCCTCACCCGCGTGCGCGGCCTGACACAGGACGACGCCCACATCTACGTCACCGAAGACCAGGTCAAGGCGGAGGTCGCGAGCCAGCTGGAGTTCGTCTTCGAGACGCTCCGCGGCTACGGACTCGACAACTTCTACCTCGAGCTCTCGACCCGCGACCCCGAGAAGTCGGTGGGAACCGACGAGCAGTGGGATGCCGCGACCGAGACCCTGCGGCAGGTGGCGGTCGACTCCGGCCTCGAGCTCGTCGCCGATCCCGGCGGTGCCGCGTTCTACGGGCCGAAGATCTCGGTGCAGGCCCGCGACGCCATCGGGCGCACGTGGCAGCTCTCGACCGTGCAGCTCGACTTCAACCAACCCGAGCTGTTCGAGCTCGAGTACACCGCCGCTGACGGCACGCGCCAGCAGCCGGTCATGATCCATCGGGCGCTGCTCGGCTCCATCGAGCGGTTCTTCGCCATCCTGCTCGAGCACTACGCGGGTGCCTTCCCGGTGTGGCTCTCGCCGGTGCAGGTCATCGGCATCCCCGTCGCCGAGCAGTACGAGGAATACCTCTGGGGCGTGCTGGCGAGGCTCAAGGAGAAGGGCGTGCGCGTCGAACTCGACTCGTCGAGCGACCGCATGCCGAAGAAGATCCGCAACGCCACCCTGCAGAAGGTGCCGTTCCAACTGATCGCCGGCGAGGAGGACCGCGCCAACGGCGCGGTGAGCTTCCGCTTCCGCGACGGGCGCCAGGAGAACGGCATCCCTGTGGACGAGGCCATCCAGCGCATCGTCGACGCGATCGAGACGAAAGCGCAGGTCTAGTGAGGGACTACGACGGCACGGAGTATGAGCGCGTCGAGTCGATAGACGGCTTCGCGGCCGTTCCCGACGCGTTCCAACGGTTGTGGACGCCGCACCGCATCGCGTATATCGAGAGCGGCCAGCTGCCCGGCAAAGAGGTGTGCCCGTTCTGCATCGCGCCGACGCTTGACGACGAGCAGGCGCTCATCGTCAAGCGGGGCGAGCATGCCTTCGTGCTGCTCAACCTCTTTCCGTACAACAGCGGCCATCTCCTCGTGTGCCCGTACCGCCACGTCTCGACGTACGACCAGGCGACGGACGAGGAGGTCGCGGAGATCGCGCGCCTCACCCAGACAGCCATGCGCGTGCTGACCGCGACATCCCATGCCCACGGCTACAACATCGGCATGAACCAGGGTCAGGTCGCCGGTGCGGGCATCGCGGAGCACCTGCACCAGCACATCGTGCCGCGGTGGGAGCACGACGCGAACTTCTTCCCGATCATCGCGGGCACCAAGGCGCTTCCGCGTCTCCTCGGCGATGTGCGTGCCGAAGTCGCCGCCGCCTGGCCGGCCTCAGCCGGCCCCGGCGCATCGCAGCGCCCAGCCTCTCCTTCCCAGCACCAGTAGAATCAGGAACCATGAGCATTAGCGAAACGACAGACCAGCAGGGCACGAGCCGCGTCAAGCGCGGACTCGCCGAGATGCTGAAGGGCGGAGTCATCATGGACGTCGTCAACGCCGATCAGGCGAAGATCGCCGAGGATGCCGGCGCGGTCGCCGTCATGGCGCTCGAGCGGGTTCCGGCCGACATCCGTTCGCAGGGGGGTGTCGCCCGCATGAGCGACCCCGACCTCATCGACGGGATCATCGAGGCCGTGTCCATCCCGGTCATGGCGAAGGCCCGCATCGGTCACTTCGTCGAGGCGCAGGTGCTCCAGTCGCTCAAGGTCGACTACATCGACGAGTCCGAGGTGCTGAGCCCCGCCGACTACGTCAACCACATCGACAAGTGGCAGTTCAACGTGCCGTTCGTCTGTGGCGCCACCAACCTGGGCGAGGCTCTGCGTCGCATCACCGAGGGCGCGGCGATGATCCGCTCCAAGGGCGAGGCCGGAACCGGCGACGTCTCTGAGGCGACCAAGCACATCCGCACGATCAAGGGCGAGATCGCGGCCCTCTCGGCGAAGACGCACGACGAGTTGTACGTGGCTGCGAAGGAACTGCAGGCGCCGTACGACCTCGTGCTCGAGATCGCGCGCACCGGCAAGCTGCCCGTCGTGCTGTTCACCGCCGGCGGCGTCGCCACCCCCGCGGATGCTGCGCTCATGATGCAGCTCGGTGCGGACGGCGTGTTCGTGGGCTCCGGAATCTTCAAGTCGGGTAACCCGGCGCAGCGCGCCGCGGCCATCGTGAAGGCGACGACGTTCTTCGACGACGCCGATGTGATCGCCGAGGCGTCTCGTGGACTCGGCGAGGCGATGGTGGGCATCAACGTCTCCGACCTCGCCGCACCACACCGTCTCTCCGAGCGTGGCTGGTAGGTCGTCCTGACCGCGACCAACGGTCGGCGCTCGAGCTCGCCGGACGCGCCCATCGGCGTGCTCGCTCTCCAGGGCGACTTCAGGGAGCACCTCTCGGTGTTCGCGGAGCTCGGGGCCGACGCCATAGCGGTGCGCCGCCCCGGCGACCTGGAGCGGGTGAGCGGTCTCGTCATCCCCGGGGGCGAGTCCAGCGTGATGGACAAGCTCAGCCGCCTCTTCGGTCTGGCGCAGCCGCTCAAGGACGCCGTGGCTTCGGGCCTGCCCGTCTTCGGCACGTGCGCCGGGCTCATCATGCTGTCGAACACCGTGCGCGACGCCATCGACGGCCAGCAGACCATCGGCGGATTCGACGTGACCGTGCGCCGCAACGCTTTCGGGTCGCAACTCGACTCGTTCGAGACCGACCTCGATGTGCCTGCGCTCGGCGAGCCGTCCGTGCACGCGGTGTTCATCCGCGCCCCCGTGGTCGAGAAGGTCGCCGACGAGGTGACCGTTCTGAGCGCGCTCGACGACGGGCGGATTGTGGCGATCGAGCAGGGCAACCTGCTCGGAACCTCGTTCCACCCCGAGATCACGGGCGAGACCCGGTTCCACGAGTACTTCCTCGAGAAGGTGCGCGCCCGCTCCTGATGGTTGTGGGCACAGGTGCGAGAGTGGAGGCATGAAGCTCTACTCCGATTTCGCCGCCCATCGCACTCGCCAGGTCACGGGTGACATTCTTGCCGTCCTCGCCATCGGCGCGTGGGCCTGGCTGGGCCTCACCGTACGGGCACTCGTGATGCAGCTCACCGACTTCGGCAAGCAGATGCAGGAGGCCGGAGCCGGGTTCCGAGACACGATGACGGATGTCGGCGACAACCTCGGCGGCGTGCCTCTGATCGGCGGCGGCATCCGCGGTCCCTTCGACGACGCGTCGTCCGCCGGTGCCACCCTCGAGGCTGCCGGCCGGAGCCAGCAGGTGGCGGTCGAGAACCTGGCCAACGGGCTCGGCTTCGGTATCGCCCTGCTTCCCACGCTCACGATCCTCGTACTCTGGCTCATCCCTCGCATCCGCTTCGCCCGGAGGGCCGCGAGCACCAAGGCGCTCGTCGCGGGCGGTGCGGGCGTCGACCTCCTCGCGCTGCGCGCTCTCTCCCGCCAAGCGCTGCCGGCACTCGCCCGCGTCGACCCCGATCCCATGGCAGCGTGGCGGCGCGGGGACGAGGGAGTGATGCGGTCGCTCGCGGCTCTCGAGCTGCGGTCGACGGGAGTGCGGCTCACCTAGCGGGTTGGCGGTCCGGCGTGTGCCCGTTGGATAGAATATGGAGCATGTCAGGCCACTCCAAATGGGCAACCACCAAGCACAAGAAGGCGATCACCGATTCGCGCCGTGCAAAGTCGTTCGCCAAGCTCATCAAGAACATCGAAGTCGCAGCCAAGATGGGCGGTGCCGACCTCTCGGGCAACCCGACTCTCGTCGACGCCATCCAGAAGGCAAAGAAGACCTCGGTTCCGAACGACAACATCGACCGCGCCGTCAAGCGTGGAGCCGGACTCAGCGGTGAGTCGGTCGAGTACACCACCATCATCTACGAGGGCTACGGGGCCAACGGAGTCGCGATGCTCATCGAGTGCCTCACCGACAACAAGAACCGTGCCGCCGCCGACGTGCGCGCGACCATGACGCGCAACGGCGCAGCGATGGCCGACCCGGGAAGTGTCGCCTACAACTTCAGCCGCAAGGGCGTCATCACGATCACCGCCGTCGACGGCGTCAGCGAAGACGACATCCTCGAGGCCGTGCTCGACGCCGGCGCCGAAGAGGTGAAGAACCACGGGGGAGGCTTCGAGGTCATCACCGATCCGTCGCACCTGGTCTCCACGCGCACGGCGCTGCAGGCCGCGGGCATCGACTACGACTCGTCGGAGCTCGAGTTCGTGCCGAACCTCACCATCGAGGTCGACGCGGAGACGGCGCGCAAGATCTTCCGCCTGATCGACGCTCTCGAAGACTCCGACGACGTGCAGAACATCTTCGCGAACTTCGAGATCACCCCCGAGGTACAGGCACAACTGGACGAAGACTAGGTCACGGTGTCGCCCAGCACCGCGTCTGCCCGCGCCGCGCCGACACGAGCGACGACCGGGCCGGGGCGCCCCCTCCGGGTGCTGGGGATCGACCCGGGCCTCACGCGCTGCGGGATCGGCGTCGTGGATGTCTCGTCGACCCGGCAGGCGGTGCTCGTGCATTTCGGCGTCATCCGTACGCCCCCGGACATGCCCCTCGAGCAGCGACTGCTTCTCATCGGGCAGGGCATCGCCGCGATCCTCGACGAGCACGAGCCGCACGCCGTCGCGCTCGAGCGCGTGTTCGCCCAGCACAACCTGCGCACCGTCATGGGCACGGCCCAGGCGAGCGGAGTCGCGTTGCACGCGGCCGCCGCTCGTGGACTCGCCGTCGGCCTGCACACGCCGAGCGAGGTGAAGGCAGCGGTCACGGGCTACGGCGCGGCCGAGAAGGCACAGGTGGGCCTCATGGTCGCCAAGATCCTCGGTCTCGAGGAGGTGCCGACGCCGGCGGATGCTGCGGACGCCCTCGCTCTCGCGATCTGCCACGCGTGGCGCGGGGCACCGGCCCCGGCAGCACCTCCGGCGGCCCGCCCAGCCGGCGCTCTCACGCCCGCGCAGAACGCGTGGCGTGCGGCCGAGTCGGCGTCCAAACGTAGGCTGGGCACATGATCTCCTCCGTGCGCGGCACCGTGCTCGCCGTCCAGGGCACCGCCGCCGTCATCGAGGTCGGTGGAGTGGGGCTCTCGGTCCAGGTCACCCCCCGGCACGGCCTCACGCTGCGTGTCGGCTCCGAGGCGACCGTGCGCACGGCGCTCGTCGTGCGCGAGGACGACCTCAGCCTCTACGGATTCGCCGAGGCCGACGAACTCGTGGTCTTCGATCTCCTCCGCAGCGTGACCGGGGTTGGGCCGCGCAGCGCGATGGGCGTGCTCGCCGTGCTCGACCCCGACCAGATCGCCGCCGCCATCGCGTCGGAGGACGACGCCGCGTTCCGCAAGGTGTCGGGCATCGGCCCGAAGACGGCGAAGCTCATCGTGGTCTCCCTCGCCGGCAAGCTCGTGGTCACGCACTCGGTGCGCCCGAGCACTCCCGCCGCCGCGACGCCCGTGCACGACAGCGTCGTGCTCGCACTCATCGGTCTCGGCTGGCCCGAGCGCACAGCGCTCCAGGCGGTCGAAGACGCCATGGCGGGTGCAACGGAGCTCGAACGCGAGACGGTGCCCGCTCTGCTGCGCCTCGCCCTGTCCAGACTCGGCCCGCAGGCGGTGTCGAACAAGTGACCGACGAGGTCTTCACCGCGGCACCGGAGTCGGACGCCGAGCTGGCGTTCGAGGGGGCGCTTCGCCCCCAGTCGCTCGCTGAGTTCGTCGGCCAGCAGAAGGTGCGCGGCCAGCTGCAGCTGCTGCTGCAGGCCGCCTCGATGCAGGGGCGCACGGCAGACCACATCCTGTTCGCCGGCCCGCCCGGTCTCGGCAAGACGACTCTCGCGATGATCGTCGCGCACGAGAGCGGCCGACCGCTCCGGATGTCGAGTGGCCCCGCCATCCAGCACGCGGGAGACCTCGCCGCCGTGCTCTCGTCGCTCGTGCCGGGCGAGGTGCTGTTCATCGACGAGATCCACCGCATGGCCCGGTCCGCGGAGGAGATGCTCTACCTCGCGATGGAGGATTTCCGCATCGACATCATGGTGGGCAAGGGCGCCGGCGCGACATCCATACCGCTCGACCTCGCCCCGTTCACCCTCGTCGGGGCGACGACGCGATCCGGGTTGCTGCCCAACCCGCTGCGCGACCGTTTCGGGTTCACCGCCCACCTCGAGTTCTACGAGTCGAGCGAACTCGAGCAGGTGCTCGTGCGCGCCGCGTCGATGCTGCAGCTCGATATCGCGCGGCCCGCCCTCGCCGAGATCGCCGGTCGGAGCCGGGGCACGCCGCGCATCGCGAACCGTCTGCTGCGGCGCGTGCGCGACTACGCCATCGTGACGGGCAAGGGCGCCGGCATCGAGGCGGTCAACGCGGCCCTCGAGCTGTACGACGTCGACGAGCTGGGCCTCGACCGCCTCGACCGCGCCGTGATGAACATCGTGCTCGCGCGGTTCGACGGCGGTCCGGTGGGCCTCAACACGCTCGCCGTCTCGGTGGGCGAGGAGGCCGAGACCATCGAGGCCGTCGTCGAGCCGTTCCTCGTGCGCATCGGGCTCCTCATCCGCACACCGAGGGGCCGCGTGGCGACGCGCGAGGCGTGGAAGCACTTCGGCCTGACGAAGCACAACCAGGGCCTTTTCGGCGATGACCTATAATTCGTACGGGCACGTCAGCTGACTCCCTTAGACTGACCCGGCTCCCCCCACGCTCTCCGAGAGGCTTTTCCCATGAACGACACCATTCTCAATATCGCCCTCGTCGTAGTGCTGGCGATGTTCGTCTTCTACGCCTTCCGCAACAGCCGCAAGACCAAGGCCAAGCAGGCCGAGCTCAAGTCGCAGATCGTCCCCGGCGTCGAGGTCATGACGAACTTCGGACTCTTCGGCACCCTCATCTCGGTCGACGAGATCAGCAACGTCGCCGAGATCGAGACCTCGCCCGGCAACATCGTGCGCGTGCACCGCCAGACCCTCGCGAAGGTCGTCACCGAGACCGAGGCCGCCGAGGGCCAGCCGCGCTCGGTCGAAGAGGCCATGGAGATCGCGAACCGCGAAGCCGAGGCCCGCGAGCGCGCGGCGTCCGGCGCCACCCCCGAGTTCGGCGAACTCGCCGAGCCGACCGCCACCCACGCATCCGACGAGATCTTCATCGAGCCGACCACGCCCACGACCGACCCGGCAGCGAAGCCCGCGACACCCACGTCCAAGAAGGTCGACGAGTAACCACTAGCCTTGGGTGCTGGCGTCCGCGAGGGCGCCAGCGTCGTGTCCGGCGTGACCGCGCCCGCACAGTCATAGAAAGCTGAGTCCGTACGTGGCAAGAACCACCCCGGTAAAGAAGGCCTGGCGTTCGCTGGCCTGGCTCGCCGTCATCATCGCTGCACTCATCGGGGTGAACGGCGCCGGTGTCGCGTTCGCTGACTGGTCGTGGACGCCCAAGCTTGCGCTCGACCTCGAGGGTGGCACCCAGATCGTCCTCGAAGCCGAGGTCGAGGGCGGACAGACCGTCACGGGCGAGCAGCTCAGTCAGGCAGTCTCCATCATCCGCCAGCGCATCGACGCGAGCGGTGTCTCCGAGGCGGAGATCACGACCCAGGGCGAGAGCAACATCGTCGTCTCGATCCCCGGTACGCCGGACAAGGCGACCCTCGACCGCATCCAGTCGTCGGCCAAGCTCGAGTTCCGTCCGGTCCTGCGCACGGAGGCGGCAGCGACGTCCGCCGTCGGCAACGACGGCACCGCGACACCCACCCCGAACCCGACGGATGCCGCGGCACCGGCCGCCCCGCTCGAGTCGACCCCGAGCGTCTCGCCCACCGACGCGAGCGACGAGTCGTGGATCACCCCGGCTCTCTCCGACCAGTACAGCAACTTCGCGTGCTCCGACCTCGACGCGGAGGGCGCCAACGTCGCGCCCGCTGCCGAGCCACTCGTCACGTGTGATGCCGAGGGCGTCGCGAAATTCGTCCTCGGCCCCGTGGAGGTTGCCGGATCGACCATCAGCGACGCAACCAGCGGCCTCGTGCTCAACAGCCAGGGCGTCAGCACGGGCGCGTGGGGCGTCAACATCGTCTTCAACCGTGAGGGCACCGAGCAGTTCAAGGACGTGACGACCCGCCTGTACGGCTACGGCGTCGGCGAGGTGCGCAACCAGTTCGCGATCGTGCTCGACGGCAAGGTCATCTCCGCGCCGTCGACGAACGCCGTCATCACCGACGGCAAGCCCCAGATCAGCGGCAGCTTCAAGCAGGCCGAGGCGAAGACCCTCGCCGACCAGCTCAAGTTCGGCGCGCTGCCCATCGGATTCCAGGTGCAGAGCTCCGAGGTCATCTCCGCGACTCTCGGCGAATCGCAGTTGCTGAGCGGACTCATCGCCGGGCTCATCGGTCTCGTGCTGGTCTTCCTGTACTCGCTCTTCCAATACCGCCTGCTCGGGCTCGTCACGATGGCCTCGCTCGTCGTCGCCGGAATCGTGACCTACTTCGTCATCGTGATCCTCTCCTGGCGCGAGGGCTACCGCCTCTCGCTCGCGGGCGTCGCGGGACTCATCGTGGCCATCGGCTTCACGGCCGACTCGTTCATCGTCTACTTCGAGAGAATCAGAGACGAGCTGCGAGACGGCAGGATGCTGGTCTCCGCCGTCGAGGCGGGGTGGAAGCGTGCGCTCCGCACCATCTTCGCGGCGAAGGCCGTCAACCTGCTCTCCGCGGTGGTGCTCTTCATTCTCGCCGTCGGCAATGTCCGGGGGTTCGCGCTCACGCTCGGAATCACGACCATCATCGACGTCATCATTGTCGTGCTGTTCACGCATCCAGTCCTGCAGCTGCTCGCGACCACGAAGTACTTCTCGAGCGGTCATCCACTCAGCGGGCTCGACCCGAACGCGCTCGGCGCCGTCTACCGGGGCCGCGCGCAATTCCGCAGCCCCGTCGCCGAGGGCGCCAGGTCGGGCGCGAGCAAGGAAGCGGCACGTCGGCAGACCATCGCCGAGCGTAAGGCGGCGCAGCTCGCGGGTGCCAGCAGCGGTAAGAGCGGCGATAAGAACGTCGATGGGAAGGACTCCTGATGGGCGGACTCGCCAAGTTCGGCAATGACCTCTACACGGGGGCCCGGTCGTTCAACTTCGTCGGCAGGCGCCGACTCTGGTACATCATCGCCGCGGTTCTCATCATCGTCTCGGTCGTCGGCCCCGCCGTGCGCGGCGGTTTCGTCTTCGGAATCGAGTTCCGGGGCGGCTCCGAGTTCCAGGTCTCCCAGATCAAGGGGCTCAGCGACGACCCGATCGAGAACCAAGACGTCGCGAGCGCGACGGTGGAAGACGTCGTCGCCGGCTCCAACCCGCGCGTCACGACCGTCGGCAACAGCGGCATCCGCGTGCAGACCGAGCAGCTCACGAAGACCGACTCGGATGACGTCGCAGTCGCCCTCGCGGGAGCGTTCGACGTGCCGCAGAAGCAGGTCACCGCGTCGTTCATCGGCCCGTCGTGGGGAGCGGATATCACGCTCTCGGCGTTCCGCGCGCTCATCGTCTTCCTCGTGCTCGCCGCGATCGTCATGGCGCTGTACTTCCGCACCTGGAAGATGTCGGTCGCCGCGATAGTCTCGCTGCTGCACGACATCGTGATCACCGCGGGTGTCTACGGCATCCTCGGCTTCGAGATCACGCCGTCCGCGGTCATCGGGTTCCTCACCATCCTCGGCTACTCGCTCTACGACACCGTCGTGGTCTTCGACAAGATCCGGGAGAACACGGCGGAGGACGGCGACAACTCCAGCCGCACCTTCGGCGAGTCGGTCAACCTCGCCGTGAACCAGACGCTCGTGCGGTCGATCAACACCGGTGTCGTCGCGGCGCTGCCGGTCGGGGCGATCCTCTTCATCGGCGCCGTCGTGCTCGGTGCGGGCACCCTGCGCGACATTGCTCTGTCGCTCTTCATCGGAATCCTCATCGGCACCTACTCGACGATCTTCATCGCCGCTCCGCTGTATGCGCAGTTGCGGGAGAAGGAGCCGGCCATCCTGAAGCGCACCAAGCGGCTCGAGTCGTCGCGAGAGGCCGCCCAGAAGGGCAGCACGGCCCAGCTCGTGAATTGACGCGCGACTACAATTGGCGGATGAGGCGCGCATGACCGAGACGACACCGACGAACACAGCGTCGCTGCGCAGCCTCATCCCGCGCATCTTCTCGCGCGCACAGCCCGCTGGCGCCGTCGACCGCCTCATCAAGACGGTGCGGCTGCACCATCCGAAGGCAGACATCGCGCTCATCGAGCGCGCGTACACCGCGGCGGAGCTCGCGCACCGCGGCCAGAAGCGCCGCAGCGGCGAGGCGTACATCACCCACCCGGTGGCGGTGGCGCAGATCCTCGCCGATCTCGGCATCGGCGCGAAGACGATCGCGGCCGCGCTGCTGCACGACACCGTCGAAGACACCGACTACGAGCTCGACACGCTGCGGCACGACTTCGGCGACGAGATCGCGATGCTCGTCGACGGCGTGACCAAGCTCGACAAGCTCAAGTACGGCGACTCGGCGCAAGCGGAGACCGTGCGCAAGATGGTCGTGGCGATGTCGAAGGACATCCGCGTGCTCGTGATCAAGCTCGCCGACCGCCTGCACAACGCGCGCACCTGGGGCTTCGTGAGCGAGGAGACCGCGGCCCGCAAGGCGAAGGAGACGCTCGAGATCTACGCGCCCCTCGCGCACCGCCTCGGCATCCAGGCGATCAAGTGGGAGCTCGAAGACCTGTCGTTCTCTGTGCTCTACCCGAAGCTCTACGTCGAGATAGAGAGCCTGGTGCGCCAGCGCACCCCCCAGCGCGAGGAGTTCGTGCAGGAGGTCATCGAGTCGGTGGGCGAAGACCTCAAGGCGGCCAAGATCAAGGGCTCCGTCGCGGGCCGGCCGAAGCAGTACTACTCGATCTACCAGAAGATGATCGTGCGCGGGCGCGAGTTCGATGAGATCTACGACCTCGTCGGCATTCGCGTGCTCGTCAACTCGGTGCGCGACTGCTACGCGGTGCTCGGGTCGATCCACGCGCGCTGGAACCCGATTCCCGGTCGCTTCAAGGACTACATCGCGACGCCGAAGTTCAACCTCTACCAGTCGCTGCACACCACCGTCATCGGGCCGCAGGGTCGACCGGTCGAGATTCAGATCCGCACCCAGGAGATGCACCAGCGCGCCGAGTTCGGTGTCGCCGCGCACTGGAAGTACAAGGAACGCGTGAACGGCGGCCGCGGCGCGGTGACGAGCCCGCAAGACGACGGCGACATGGCGTGGCTCGCGCACATCTCCGACTGGGAGGCCGAGACATCCGACCCCGATGAGTTCCTCGACTCGCTTCGGTTCGAGATCGGCGCCAAGGAGGTCTACGTCTTCACTCCGCGCGGCAAGGTCATCGGCCTGCCGGCGGGGGCGACGCCCGTCGACTTCGCGTACGCCGTGCACACCGAGATCGGGCATCGCACGATGGGCGCCAAGGTCAACGGTCGGCTCGTGCCGCTCGAGAGCGAATTGCACAGCGGCGACTCGGTCGAGGTCTTCACCTCGAAGAACCCCGACTCGGGCCCCAGCCAGGACTGGCTCAACTTCGTCAAGTCGCCCCGCGCCCGCAGCAAGATCCGCGGCTGGTTCACCAAAGAGCGCCGCGACGACGCCATCGAGCAGGGACGGGATGCCATCGCCCGAGCGATGCGCAAGCAGAACCTGCCCCTGCAGAAGCTCATGAGCCAAGACTCGTTCAACGACGTCGCCGTCCAGATGCGCTACGAAGACGTATCGGCGCTCTACGCGGCCGTCGGCGAGGGCCACGTCTCGACCCAGTCGGTCATCGAGAAGGTGCTCGCGTCGATCACCACGGAGGCGGAGGACGAGGACTCCGACCTCACCTTCGCGTCGCAGCGCCGGTCGAGCAAGATCCGCAACACCGACTCGGGCGTGCTTGTGCGCGGCGCCCCCGACATCCTCGTCAAGCTCGCCAAGTGCTGCACTCCGGTGCCGGGCGACGACATCGTCGGCTTCGTGACGCGCGGCGCGGGCGTCTCGGTGCACCGCGGCGACTGCAAGAACGTCGCCGAGCTCATGACCGAGCCCGAGCGGATGATCGACGTCGAGTGGGCGCCGTCGTCGAAGAGCGTCTTCCTCGTGCAGATCCAGGTGGAGGCGCTCGACCGCTCCGGACTTCTCTCCGACGTCACGCGGGTGCTGAGCGAGAGCCACGTCAACATCCTCTCTGCGACGGTGTCGACCTCGAACAACCGCCTCGCCATCAGTCGTTTCGTCTTCGAGATGGGCGACACGACCCACCTCGACCGCGTGCTCAACGCCGTGCGGCGCATCGACACCGTCTACGACGTGTATCGGGTGAATTCGGGTTAGGAATTCGCATCAGGGAGGCGCCGAAGGCTCCTCCGGTACTCCGGCTAGGAACCTCCTGCGCCCAGGGCATCGCGGATGCGTCGCCAGGCCAGCCGCTTCGCCGGAAGGTTGCGGCGGCGCTCGAGGGCGACACGGCAGTCGTCCAGGGTCAAGCCGCCGCGGCGCAACAACTCCCGCACGAGGAGAGCCTCCGACTCGCCGAAGCGCGCATCGAACCGCGCGAGGTCGGTCACGGTGCGTAGGGGAGTGGTGACCCGCAGCCCCGCGACGGAGGACACCTCGTCGGGGTCGATGACCACCTCCCGCACCGTCGACCTCAGCGGCGTCGGCGGACGGGCTCGCGCCTGCACGCTCGAGCACAGCTGGTGGCGCGCCGGGGCGTCAGCCAGGGCACCCCATATCCAGGCGGCGGTTCGCTGCTCGGCGATGAGGCGCGGCGACCACGCCCGCGCGAGCGCGGCGGCTCGCGCCGCCGGCCCCTCCGCGGTGTCGATCGGCGCGAACGCCTCGTCGAGAGCTACGAGCTCCCCGTCGAGGCGGGCGGCGTGGAGCTCTGCGAGCGGGAGATCGCCGGCGTGGAGAACGGGGGAGAGTCTGACCATGCATCGATGGTGATGCCGGTCCTCCCGCCCCCGTCACGTCGGTTCGCCAACGGTGCGAATCTCCCGGATGTGGAAAGCGCGCCCGCTGGAACCCGTCAGTTCTTGATCGCGCCCAGCCAGAGCTTGCGGGCGTCGAGTGCCTCCTGAGCGGCGGCGACCTTCGCAGCGTCGCCGGTCGCCTTGGCGTCGGCGAGCTCGCGTTCGAGCTTCGCGATGGCGTCGTTGAGCTGGCTCGCGAGGCCCTCGGAGCGGGCCTGCTTCTCGGGATTGCTCTTCTGCCAGTGGTCGTCATCGAGCTTGCGTACGGCGGCCTCGACCTTGCGCAGGCGCTCGTCGACGGTCTTCACCTTGTCGCGCGGCACCTTGCCGATCTTGTCCCAACGGCGCTGGATGGACGCGAGCGTCTCCTTCGCCTTGGCGCGGTCGGTGGCGGTGAGCAGCGGCTCCGCCTCCTCGAGCAACTCCAGCTTGAGTGCGTAGTTGGCCTCGAACTCGACGTTGTCGACGGCCTCGATCTCCGACTTCGCGGAGTACAGCTGGTCGCCGGCCGCCTTGAACTTGGCCCAGAGCGAGTCGTCGAGCTTCTTGCCCGCACGGCCGGAGAGCTTCCACTCGTCGAGAAGTCCGCGATAGGCGGGGATGCCGTCGACGCCCTTGGGAACAAGCGCCTCCGCCTTCTCGACGAGCTGCTGCTTGCGGGTGCGAGCGTCGCGGTGCACCGCGTCGAGTTCGGAGAAGAACGCCTTGCGGTGAGTGTCGATCGTGGAGCGTGCCGCGCGGAATCGCTTCCACAGGTCGTTGCTCTCGGTCTTCGGCAGTCGGGGCCCGTCGGCCTGGTGCTTCTGCCAGCGGGCGAAGATGTCGTCGATCGTCGCCGTGACCTGCTTCCACTGCGCCTTCGCGGGATCCTGGGCCGCAAGCGTCTCCGCCTCGACCACGAGGGCGGTTCGCTCGGCGACCGCGGCGGCGACGGCCGCTCTCGACTCCTCGTTCTGCTTCTCGGTGAGCTCGGTGACCGCACCACTGAGCGCTTCGAGCCGGCGCTGGAGCGACGCGAGGTCGCCGACGGCGTTCGCCGTCGCGATGGTCGACGAGAGGGCCTTGACCGCCTTGGAGACGTCGGCCGCGGAGGCGGCGCGCTTGGTGCGTTGCTCGAGGAGGGTCACCTGCCCGGCCAGTTCCACGTACTTGCGTTCGAAGTAGGCGAGCGCCTCTTCCGGGCTGCCGTCCGGGTACTGCCCGACTGCGCGTTCGCCTGACTCTTCGCGAACGTAGACGGTGCCCGTCTCGTCAACGCGTCCCCAGGGGGCCTGATCGTTTGATACCACGTGATTTCACCTTGCTGCTCGTGCCAGTTGCTGCCACTGGCCGGGTTCCAGCCTATGCCACTGGCCCGCCGCTTGATGAATAGCGGTGTGACCCAAAAGCGGGGTTGCGCGGCTACTGGATGGTCGCGGCGGTGATCGACGTCGCGACGACCGGTGCTCCATCCGTAGCCCCGTCGGTGATGCCGCCGGCGACGATGCCCGACTGCAGCGCGTCGAGGCCGCTCGTGACGGTTCCGACCACGGTGTAGCCGCCCGCCTCGTCCGCGGCGATCGTCGTGTCGCCGAAGACGATGAAGAACTGGTGCCCGTTGCTGTAGGCGTCGTTCGAGCCGCGTGCCATCGCGATGGTGGCCGTCGGGTAGACGCCGTCGGCGGGTGCGTTCTCGATCGGGCCGAACGCGTAGTCGCTGACGTCGGCGCCGGTCGCGTCGACCGCGCCGCACTGCAACACGTGGAAGCCCTCGCTGTCGACGAGGCGGTGGCACGACTTGCCGACGAGGTAGCCGCTCGTGATGTCGGTGACGAGCGATGCGACGGCCTGCGGGGCGGCCGCCCCGTCGAGCGTGATGCCGAGGGGGATGTCGTTGAGTGTCAGCTCGCCCGACCAGGCGCGGCCTTCGGCGACCGAGGCGTCGGGCACGTTGTCGGTGTTCGTTCCCGCTGCCGCCGAGGCGGACCCGCTCGGCGACGGGGCGGGAACCCCGGGGCCGGCGCTGAAGTAGAAGACCTGCGTCGCCGCCGCCAGCCCGATGACGACGAGCGCACCGAGGAGTGCGATGAGGTTGTCGCGCTTGCGGCGCTTCACCTGGTGGAGGTGAACGTCGCGTCGCGCTGTGTAGAGGCGAAGCCGCTCGCGTGACTCGCGGTCCTGGTTCTTGTTCGCTGCCACGGTTCCTCCAGAGAACGCTCGACCGGTGTGCCGAGAGCACTTTACGATGCGCCGATGCGGGCATCCAAATGAGTGACGGCGCCCGAGGTTAGCATTGCGGATATGAACGCCCAGCCAGGACTCCGGAGCGGGGCGACTCCCCTCGCGGTGCGCATGCGCCCCACCTCGCTCGACGAGGTGGCCGGCCAGCGCCATCTCCTCCGCCCCGGGTCGCCGCTCGTGAGCCTCGCGACCGACAAGTCGGGGGAGCAGGGGTCTGTCTCCATCATCCTGTGGGGTCCGCCCGGTACCGGCAAGACGACCCTCGCGAAGATCGTCGCGCACAGCTCGGGCCGCAACTTCGTCGAGCTCTCCGCGGTGACGGCCGGCGTGCGCGACGTGCGGCAGGTCATGGAGGAGGCGCTCTCGCGTCGAGACCTGTACGGCATCTCGACCGTTCTCTTCCTCGACGAGATCCACCGCTTCACCAAGGCGCAGCAGGACGCGCTCCTTCCCGGTGTCGAGAACGGCTGGGTAATCCTCGTCGCCGCCACCACCGAGAACCCGTCGTTCTCGGTCATCTCGCCCCTGCTGTCCCGGTCGCTCCTGCTCACGCTCGAGCAACTCACCGACGCCGAGCTCGGCGAGGTCATCGACCGGGCCGTCGCCGATCCGCGCGGGCTCGATGGCGGCATCGTGCTCGACCAGACCGGGCGCGACGCGATCATCCACCTGGCCTCGGGGGACGCACGTCGAGCGCTCACCGCCCTCGAGGCCTCGGCGCTGAGTGCGTCGGGAGAGTCGGTGGCGGCCCAGGCCGTCTTCGACCGCGAGACGGCGCGCGCAGGCGACGACGCCGAGGCCGCAGCTGAAGACGACGACGAGATGGATGTCGCACCGCCCACGCCCGCGGAGCTCCCCCTCGTCACCGCCGAGGTCGTGTCTCGCGCCGTCGATCGCGCGCTGCTGCGCTACGACAGGCAGGGCGACGAGCACTACGACGTCATCAGCGCCTTCATCAAGTCGGTGCGGGGCTCCGACGCCGACGCGGCGCTGCACTACCTCGCACGCATGATCGAAGCGGGGGAGGACCCGCGCTTCATCGCTCGCCGCATCATCATCAGCGCTTCCGAAGACATCGGCCTCGCCGACCCGCAGGCGCTCGTCATCGCGGTGGCCGCCGCAGACGCCGTGCAGTTCATCGGAATGCCCGAGGGCCGCATCCCGCTCGCGCAAGCGGTGGTCTACCTCGCGACGGCGCCGAAGTCGCCCGCCTCCTACATCGGCATCGACAGGGCGATAGCGGATGTTCGCGCGGGCAAGATCGGCCGAGTGCCGAAGCCCATCCGCGACGCTCACTATGCCGGAGCCAAGAAGCTCGGTCACGGCAAGGGGTACCTGTATCCGCACGACTACGACATCGGCGTTGTCGAGCAGCAGTACCCGCCGACCGAACTGCTCGGGGCGCGCTACTACGAACCGACCGAGCATGGAAACGAGCGCGAGGTGTCGGCTCGCTGGGCGAAGCTGCGACGCATCGTGCGGGGCAAATAGGGCGGGAGCGGTTTCGATACACGTCGGAGGCCCGCGTCACTCAACCGGCAGCGCGCGTGCTAATCTTGACTCCGCCTGATATCGGTCTTTCGCGCACGGCTGCTGCGAATCTCCGGTCAAGGAGCATCTGGTCTGTAGCCGACCGGTCTCCGCGGCGAAATCCCTCTACTTTCATCGGTCATGTTTTGCGCGCGCACGAGTGCTCGCGAGCATCCGGTTGCCATCGTTGGATTTATCTGAAAAGGACACTGTGTCTACTAAGTCACGTACCCGTAGCAAGACCCGCCTGTCGCGCGCCCTCGGCATCGCCCTGACGCCGAAGGCCGCCAAGTACCTCGAGAAGCGTCCGTACGCTCCGGGTGAGCACGGCCGCACCAAGCGCAAGCAGGACAGCGACTACGCCGTCCGTCTCCGCGAGAAGCAGCGCCTGCGTGCCCAGTACGGCATCCGCGAGGCCCAGCTCAAGATCCAGTTCGAGGAGGCACGTCGTGCCGCCGGACTGACCGGTGAGAACCTCGTCGAGCAGCTCGAGATGCGTCTCGACGCCATCCTCGTCCGCTCGGCGATCGCGCGCACGACCGCGCAGGCTCGCCAGCTCATCGTGCACCGCCACATCCTCGTCGACGGCCAGCGCGTCGACCGCCCGTCGTTCCGCGTCAAGCCCGGCCAGCTCGTGCACGTGCACGAGAAGAGCGAAGGCCTCGAGCCCTTCCAGGTCGCCGCTGCCGGTGGTCACGTCGACCTTCTGCCGAAGCTCCCGCCGTACCTCGAGGTCGAGCTCGACAAGCTGCAGGCGCGCCTCGTGCGTCGCCCGAAGCGCGTCGAGGTTCCCGTCACGTGCGAGGTCCAACTCGTCGTCGAGTACTACGCGGCTCGCTAGTCGTACCAGCTTCACCGAGAAGGGCCGTGGCATCCGCCGCGGCCCTTTTCGCATGCCCGTGGGGTGCCCCCGGCCGGGCTAGGGTGGATCGAGCATCGCTCGGGCATCGTTCGAGCATTGAGACCCGAGGAGAGTTACCCATGTCTGGTGGAGACATCGCCGGCCTGATCGCCGCAGGAGTGTTCGCGATACTCGTGGCACTGCTGGCCATCCCGCTCATCAAGCTGGGCAAAGTCTTCGACGAGACGAGCGCAGCCATCCGGGATTTGAGCACCAACGTGACCCCGATGCTCGAAGAGGCGACGACCACGATCAGCGAGTCGAACAAGCAGCTCGGGCGCCTGGACACCATCACGAGCGACATCGCCGAGACGACGGGCAACCTGGCCGCGCTCGTCTCGCTCTTCGCCGCATCGGTGGGCGGTCCTCTCATCAAGGTCGCGGCATTCTCGGCCGGAGTGCGGGCGGCCCTCGGTGGCGCCGGCCCGCGCAGGGGCAGCCGGTCGCGCCGCGCCGCGAAGTAAACTGGCATTTTCAGCTTAGGGAGAACCGCATGAAGAACGCACTGCTGCTCGTCGTCGGGGTTGGGATCGGGTTCGTCGCCGCCCACCGCGTCTCCCGCACGCCCACGGGGCAGCAGTTCTTCGCCGCCGTCAACGACAGGGCCGACGGCCTCAAGGCGGCCGTGGTCGACGGCTACAGGGAGCGCGAAGCGCGGCTGCGTGCCGCCATCTCCCGCGACGACGACGGGTTCTCCGCACCCGGTCGGCACGCCGACTGAGGCCCTCCGACCCTCCCTTCCCTCATCCCGCCTGGCCCTGACGGCCAGTCCGACCTCGCACCAACAGGACTCCATGCAGACCGCAGACATTCACCGCCGCTGGCTCACCTACTTCGGGGAGCGCGGCCACACGGTCGTGCCCTCCGCATCGCTCGTAAGCGAAGACCCCACGCTGCTCTTCACCGTCGCCGGCATGGTGCCGTTCGTGCCGTACCTGACCGGACTCGTGCCGGCGCCGTATCCTCGCGCCACGAGCGTGCAGAAGTGCATCCGTACCCTCGACATCGAGGAGGTCGGCAAGACGCCCCGGCACGGCACCTTCTTCCAGATGAACGGCAACTTCTCCTTCGGCGACTACTTCAAGGAACAGGCCATCGAGTACGCGTGGGATCTCCTGACATCGTCGGAGAGCGACGGCGGCCTCGGCTTCTCGGAGAAGGACCTCTGGGTCACCGTCTACAAGGACGACGACGAGGCAATCGCGTACTGGAAGAAGACCGCCGGTCTCCCCGACGAGCGCATCCAGCGTCTCGACATGGACACCAACTACTGGTCGACCGGCCAGCCCGGACCGGCGGGCCCCTGCTCGGAGATCTTCTTCGATCGCGGACCCGAATACGGCGCCGACGGCGGACCGGCGACCGATGACGACAGGTACGTGGAGATCTGGAACCTCGTCTTCATGCAGTACCTGCGCGGCGAGGGGAGTGGTAAGAACTTCGAGATCCTCGGCGAGCTGCCGCAGAAGAACATCGACACCGGCATGGGCATGGAGCGCGTCGCCTTCCTCAAGCAGGGCGTCGCGAACATGTACGAGACCGACCAGGTGCGGCCCGTGCTCGACCGCGCGGCTGAGATCTCCGGCCGTCGATACGGCGCCGACCACACCGACGACGTGCGCATGCGCGTCATCGCCGACCACGTGCGCTCCTCGCTCATGTTGATGTCGGATGGCGTCACGCCGTCGAATGAGGGACGTGGCTACATCCTGCGGCGGCTCATGCGCCGTACCATCCGCTCAATGCGTCTCCTCGGCGTCGACGCGCCGAGCTTCGCGGAGCTCTTCCCCGCGTCCCGCGATGCCATGAAGCACTCCTACCCCGAGGTGGAGACCGAGTACCACCGCATCGAGCGCCTCGCACTCGCCGAGGAGGAGGCGTTCCTTCGCACCCTCGCGAGCGGCACGAGCATCCTCGACCTCGCGGTCGCGAAGACGCAGACGTCGGGAAAGAAGGAGCTCGCGAGCGACACCGCCTTCCTGCTGCACGACACCTTCGGATTCCCGATCGACCTCACCCTCGAGATGGCTGAGGAGGCCGGGCTCACGGTCGACCGCACCGCCTTCGACGAGCTCATGCTGCAGCAGCGCACGATGGCGAAGGCCGACGCGAAGTCGAAGAAGACCCACCTGGCCGACCTGTCGGTCTACGGCGGTTTCCGGGCTCTCGGCGAGACCGTCTTCACGGGCTACGAATACCTGCAGACCGAGACGACGATCCTCGGCCTCATCGTCGACGGCGCGTCAGTCACGAGCGCCTCCGCGGGGCAGATCGCGGAGGTGATCCTCGCCGAGACGTCGCTGTACGCCGAGTCGGGCGGCCAGGAGGCCGACGCCGGCACGATCGCCGGCACCGGGTTCGAACTCGAAGTGCTCGACGTGCAGCGCCCGGTGAAGGGCCTCACGAGCCACAAGGTGCAGGTGACGACCGGCGAGGTCTCCGTCGGCTCGCCCGCGACGACGCTCGTCGACCCCGAGTGGCGTCGTGGCGCGACCCAGGCGCACTCCGCGACGCACCTCATCCACGCCGCCGTACGGCAGGTGCTCGGCCAGGAGGCGCACCAGAGCGGCTCGTACAACAAGGCCGGATACATGCGGCTCGACTTCAGCTGGAACCAGGCGCTCTCGCCCGCGACCCGCAGCGAGATCGAGGAGATCGCGAACCTGAAGGTGCGCGAAAACCTCGAGGTCGACACGAAGATCATGAACCTCGACGACGCCAAGTCGCTCGGCGCCATGGCTCTCTTCGGCGAGAAATACGGCGACAGCGTGCGCGTCGTCGAGATCGGTGGCCCCTGGTCGCTCGAGCTCTGCGCGGGCACGCACGTCTCGCGCTCGGCCGAGATCGGCCTCATCAACCTCGTGAGCGAGACTTCGGTCGGCTCGGCCAACCGCCGGATCGAGTCCCTCGTCGGCTTCGAGGCGTTCCGCGATCTCGCGGCGGAGCGGGCCATCGTCAACGAGCTCACGACGAACCTCAAGATCCCGCGCGATCAGCTGTCGACCCGCATCGGCGACCTCCTGGCGAGCCTCAAGGCGGCGGAGAAGCGGATCGCCCAGTTCGAGGCCGCCGCGCTCTCGGAGCGCGTTCCCGCCCTGGCCGGGAGCGCCCGCTCGGTCGGCGCCCTGACGCTCGTCGCCCAGAACGTGGGCACCGTCGGCTCGAGCGACGAACTCCGGTCGCTCGTGCTGAGCGTGCGCGAGCGGCTCGGTGGCGTGGCATCCGTCGTCGCCCTCGCCGGTGACGTCGGGGGCAAGCCCGCCGTGATCGTGGCGACCAACGACGCCGCTCGCCAGGCCGGGGCGAAGGCGGGTGCGCTCGCCAAGCGCGCGGCCGGTGTGCTCGGCGGCGGCGGCGGCGGCAAGGACGACATTGCCCAGGGTGGCGGGTCCGACGTCGCGGCGATCGCTGCCGCGCTCGACGCCATCACGGCCGCAGTCGCGGGATAGCCGTGCGCTCGGGGGTGCGGCTCGGCGTCGACGTCGGCACGGTGAGGATCGGCGTGGCACGCAGCGACCTGCACGGGATGCTCGCAACGCCCGTCGAGACCGTGCCACGCGGGGACGGCGACGTCGCGCGGATCCTCGCGATCGCGACCGAGCTCGAGGCGTTCGAATTGATCGTCGGGCTGCCGCTCGCCCTGTCCGGGCGGCGGACGGCGTCGACGGCGGACGCCGTCGCTTTCGCCGAGCTGGTGGCCGCATCCACCCCCGTGCCCGTCAGGATGGTGGACGAGAGGTTGTCCACCGTGTCTGCACAGGCGGCGGTGCGGTCATCGGGTCGAACGTCGAAACAGACCCGGTCGGTGATCGACCAGGTCGCGGCCGTTATAATTTTGCAACATGCCCTCGACTTCGAGCGCTCCAGTGAACGGCCGCCTGGCGTTGTCGTCAACCCGGACGAAGGACTCTAGACAGTGAGCAACGACCCCAACTGGGACGACATCTTCGCATCGCAGCCCGGCGACGCGCGTCCGGCGTCGACCGCGGCGCCGTTGACACGACGCCAGCTTCGAGAGGCGGAGGGCCGGGAGCGCACTCCCGTAGGCGGGCCCCAGACGGATCAGCGCGAGGCTCCCCAGCGCGACGGTGGTCGCGGCGGCGGCGGAAACTGGAATGGGCTTCCCAAGCGCAAGCGCCGGCTCGGCTGGCTGTGGGCGCTGCTCACGCTCGTCGTGCTCGCCGGCGGTGCGGCGTTCGCCGCCTGGACCCTGTTCGAGCCGCAGGTACGGGAGGTCATGGGCTGGCAACTGCCCACCGACTACGAGGGCACGGGCAACGGCGAAGAGGTCAACGTCGTCATCAACGACGGCGACATCGGCGAGGACATCGCGACGACGCTTCATGAGCAGGGCGTGACCATGACCTTCGACGCGTTCTACGACGTCCTGCTCGCGAAAGAGCCGACGTTCATGCCCGGCACCTACAGGCTGCAGAAGAAGATGAGCGCCGAGTCGGCACTCGCGGCCCTCCAAGATCCCGCGAACAAGGTCGTATCCGGTGCCCTCATCGTCGAGGGCACCACCCTCCCGACCGCTCTGCAGAACCTCTCTGACGGCACCGGCATCCCGCTCGCAGAGTTCGAGGCCGCGTCGAAAGACCTGGCGAGCCTCGGCCTCCCACCCGAGGCGCCGAGCCTCGAGGGATATCTCTTCCCCGCGACCTACGAGTTCGAGCCGAATCTGACGGCACAGCAGATCCTGCAGCGGCTCGTCAACGAGACCTTCACGCGACTCGACGCCGCAGGAGTCGCGGTCACCGATCGCCACCGGGTCTTGACGCTCGCGGGGCTCGTGCAGAAGGAGGGCGGCCCCGAGGCCGACTTCCCGCAAGTCGCGAGGGTGTTTCAGAACCGCATCGACCAGGGGATGCGGCTGCAGTCCGATGCGACGGTCAGCTACGGCGCGGGCAGCAAGTCGATCTTCACCACCGATGCCGAGCGCGCGGACACGAGCAACCCCTACAACACCTACGCGAACGACGGGCTGCCGGTCGGGCCGATCTCGGCTCCCGGCGAGGCGGCCATCAACGCAGTGATCAACCCGGCCCCGGGACCGTGGCTGTACTTCGTGCTCATCAACGGCGAGACGGGGGAGACCGCGTTCTCGACGACCGGCGCCGAGCATGAGGCGGCAGTGAAGGTGTGGCGGCAGTGGCTCAAGGACCACCCCGACTGGAACACCGGAGGGTGAACCCCCAAACCCGCCTCGCCGTCCTCGGCTCGCCGATCGCCCACTCCCGTTCGCCCCTTCTCCACGCGGCGGCCTACCGGCAGCTCGGCCTCGACTGGACCTACGAGGCCGTCGAGGCGACCGGCGACCTGCTGCCCGGGTTCCTCGCGAGCCGCGACGACTCGTGGCGAGGCCTGTCGCTCACGATGCCGCTCAAGCGCGACGTGATGCCACTCCTCGACTCTGTGGATGCCACGGCTCGCCTGACCCGCTCGGCCAACACCGTGCTCATCGACCGCAGCGCCGTGGCCCCGGTGCTCCGCGGCTTCAACACCGATGTCTACGGCGTCACCGAGGCGTTCCGCGAGGCGGGGGTCGGCCGGCTGGGCACCGTCGCCGTGCTCGGGGGCGGTGCGACCGCGGCATCCGTTCTCGTGGCGGTCCAGGAACTCGGTGCGCATCGCGTCAGTTTCGGCCTTCGCGACCCGTCGAAGGCGGCCGAGCTCGAGCGGCTCGCCGCCGAGCTGGGCGTCGAGGCGGACGTGTACCGGCTCGCGGACGGCCTGCCGCCGGACGCCCGTCCCGACGCGGTCGTCAGCACCATCCCCGGACACGGCGTCGTCTCCCTCGAGCTTGACGAGGCCGTGCGCCGCGCCGCCGTGCTCCTCGACGTGGCGTACGACCCGTGGCCGAGCGCGCTGGCGAGCGAGTGGATGGCGGTGGGCGGTCGGGTGATCTCGGGGCTCGACATGCTCGTGCACCAGGCGATCGGTCAGATCCGGGTATTCACGTCCGGCTCGCCCGATGCCGTCCTCCCGCGAGAACCCGAGGTTCTTTCTGCGATGCGCGCGTCTATTTCGCCGCCAGCCGCCTCGTCGTGATCGCCGAACGGCGTCGGGGCCCGCGCGGGACCGTTACCATCAGGGAACATGGGATCAACATTGGTGGCTGACGGGGGATACCGGGTGCTCGTCATCGACGACGACCCTGACGTGGCGCTGTACACGCGCACGGTTCTGGAGCGGCGGGGCGGGTGCGTCGTGCACGCCATCGTCGACCCGGCATTGGCGAGGGCGGCGGTCGCGGAGTTCCAGCCCGAGGTCGTCGTGACCGACATCGAGATGCCCGGCATCAGCGGACTCGAGCTCATCACCATCCTGCGCGAGGAGAGCCCGGGCCTGCCGATCATCATGATGACGGCGCACCTCTCGGTGGACTACGCACTTCGCGCCATGCGTGACCAGGCCGACGAGTTCCTCACCAAGCCGATCGTGTCGCGGGAGCTGGTCGCCATCGTGCAGCGTCTCGGTGGCGAACGCCGCCGCAAACGCGCCTCGGCCGACGAGCGCGACCGCGCCGCCCAGGTGCAGCAGAGCCTCCTTCCCCAGCAGAGCCCCGATCTCCCCGGGTGGGACCTCGCGGGCGGCTGCGCCCCCGCCAAGGTCGTGGGCGGCGACTTCTTCGACTGGTACTCCGTCGACGCCGGCATGACGCTGAGCCTCGCCGACGTGATGGGCAAGGGAACGGGCGCCGCGCTCATCGCGGCGACCGTTCGCGCGGTGTTGCGCTCCAACTCCGCCGAGCCCGACGTGGCCGTGGCCATTACGCGCGCCGCCGCGTCGTTAGCCTCCGACCTCGAACAGACCGGCACGTTCGCCACGCTGTTCCACTCCCGCCTCGATACGGCCACCGGCCGACTCCGGTACGTCGACGCCGGCCACGGCCTCTCCCTCGTCGTCAAACGGGATGGTGGCGTAGACCGTCTCCGCGGCACCAGCCTCCCGATCGGAATGGGCGGCGACGACGGATGGCACGAGGACAGCGTCGAGCTCGGCCCCGGCGACACCCTCGTCGCTATGAGCGACGGCGTGCTCGACATCTACGACGGCACTCTCGCGAGCCTCGACGAGGTCGAGCAGGTCAGCCGGTCGGCGCCGAGCGCCCAGGCGATCGTCGACCACCTGCTCGCACTGGCGGCCGCCTTCGACCCGGACGGCGACGGCGCTCCCGACGACGTCACGGTCGTGGCACTCCGCCGCGAGGGCTGAGCGCCTCCCGGGCTGTGGGAGAATCGTTACATGCTTCGTTGGTTGACCGCAGGTGAGTCGCACGGCCCAGAATTGATCGCGATCATGGAGGGCCTCCCCGCAGGCGTCCCCGTGAGTCTCGGCGACATCCGCATCGACCTGGCCAGGCGCAAGCTCGGTTACGGCCGCGGCGCGCGAATGAAGTTCGAGGAGGACGAGCTCACCATCTCGGGCGGTGTGCGATTCGGGCTCACCATGGGCAGCCCGATCGCCATCCGCATCGGCAACACAGAGTGGCCCCGCTGGGTCGACGTGATGAGCGCGAGCCCCGTCGACATCGAGAGCCTGCCGAAGGGCAGGGGCGCGCCGCTCACCCGCCCACGCCCCGGTCACGCCGATCTGGTCGGCATGCAGAAGTACGGCTTCGACGAGGCACGCAACGTGCTCGAACGCGCGAGCGCCAGGGAGACCGCTGCCCGCGTCGCGCTTGGTGCCGTCGCCCGCGCCTTCCTCGCCGAGCTGGGCATCACGCTGGTCTCGCACACGCTCGCCATCGGCACGGTCCGGTCTCCGGATGACGCGGCACTCCCGTCGCCGAGCGACGTCGGCGCCCTCGACGCCGACCTCGTGCGCTGCTTCGACCCCGCGACATCCGTCGCCATGGTCGCCGAGATCGACGAGGCCCAGAAGGACGGCGACACCCTCGGCGGCGTCGTCGAGGTGCTCGCCTACGGAGTTCCCCCGGGCCTGGGCTCCTACGCGCACTGGGACCGCCGACTCGACTCACAGCTCGCCGCCGCCCTCATGGGCATCCAGGCGATCAAGGGCGTCGAGGTCGGCGACGGCTTCCTCACCACGACGCGCCGCGGCTCGCAGGCACACGACGAGCTCGTCACCGATGGCTCACTCATCTCCCGCCTGAGCGACAAGGCCGGCGGAACCGAGGGCGGCATGTCGACGGGCACCGTGCTGCGCGTGCGCGCCGGGATGAAGCCCATCGCGACCGTGCCCCACGCGCTCCGCACCGTGGATGTCTCAACCGGAGTGGCCGCGGAGGCCCACCACCAGCGCTCGGACGTCTGCGCCGTGCCCGCCGCCGGCGTCGTCGCCGAGGCGATGGTCGCACTCGTGCTCGCGAACTCGGTCGTCGAGAAGTTCGGCGGCGACTCCGTCGCGGAGACCGCGCGCAACCTCGCGGGCTATCTGGCCGCGATCCCCGCCGCCCAGCGCACGGCGCAGTCCGTCGATGACCGGGCCTGAGGCGACCGCCGGGTCGTTCGCTGCCGGGGACGCCGACGTCGCGGTGCCTGCCGTGGTGCCGGTCGTCGTATTGATCGGTGCGCCCGGTGCCGGCAAGACGCGGCTCGGCAAGCGCATCGCGAAACTCCTCGACGTGCCGTTCATCGACACCGATAAGCGCATCGTCGCGCAGCACGGCCCGATCCCCGCGATCTTCTCCGAGCACGGCGAGGCCCGCTTCCGCGAACTCGAGCGCGAGCAGGTGATCCGCGCCCTCGGCGAGCGGGCCGTCGTCGCTCTCGGCGGGGGAGCCGTGCTCGACCCGAGCACCCAGGCGGATCTCGTGGAGCATCGCGTCGCCCAGCTCTCCGTGTCGGCGGAGGCCGTCGAGAGGCGCATCACGGGTGACAAGCGACCGCTCGTGAACGGCGTGGCGGCTTGGTCGGCGCTCGTCGAGAAGCGCAAGCCCATCTACGACCGCCTCGCCCGTCGCACGTTCGACACCTCGAGGATGCCGCTCGACACCATCGCGGCCGACCTCGTCACCTGGATCCGGGAGGACACCCATGACTGATTCGACCGCGGCCGACGCCGCCTCCGATGTGACCACGATCGCCGTCGGCGGTGCCGACCCCTACGACATCCTCATCGGGCGCGGGCTGCTGCCGCGGATAGCCGAGCAACTCGGCACGAAGGTGGCGAAGGTGCTCATCGTGCACCCGCCCACCCTCGGTGCCAAGGCGAACGCGCTGCGCGACAGCCTGCAGGGCTCCTACGAGGTGCTGCTCGCGGAGGTGCCCGACGCCGAGGACGCGAAGCGCATCGAGGTCGCCGCGTTCTGCTGGCAGATCATGGGTCAGACAGACTTCACCCGCACCGACGCCGTGATCGGCCTCGGCGGGGGAGCGACCACCGACCTCGCGGGCTTCGTCGCCGCGACCTGGCTGCGCGGCGTGAAGCTCGTGCAGGTTCCGACGAGCGTGCTCGGCATGGTGGACGCATCCGTCGGGGGCAAGACGGGAATCAACACCGCGGAGGGCAAGAACCTCGTCGGCTCGTTCTACGCGCCGGCAGCCGTCATCGTCGACTTCGACACGCTCGACACGATTCCCCGCAACGAGATCCTCGCCGGCTTCGCGGAGATCGTGAAGGCCGGCTTCATCGCCGAGCCCGAGATCCTCGACATCGTGGAGGCCGACGTCGACCGCGTCACCGACCCCACGACGCCGGAGTTCCGTCGGGTCGTCGAGCTCGCCATCGCCCTCAAGGCGCGAGTCGTGGCATCCGACTTCAAGGAGTCCGGCCTCCGTGAGATCCTCAACTACGGGCACACCCTCGGCCACGCGATCGAGCATGCCGAGCGCTACCGTTGGCGTCACGGCGCGGCCATCTCCGTGGGCATGGTCTTCGCGGCCGAACTGGCTCGCCTCACGGGGTCGCTCAGCGACGAGGCGGTCGACCGCCACCGTCGCATCCTGACCGCCCTCACACTTCCCATCGACTATCCGGTCGGACGATGGCAGACGCTGCTCGCGACCATGCAGCGCGACAAGAAGAGCCGCGCGGGCATGCTGCGGTTCATCGTGCTCGACGACATCGCGCAGCCGACCGTGCTCACGGCGCCCGACGAGTCTCTGCTGTTCCTGGCCTACCAGGAGATCGGCGTCTAGAGGGACATCTGGCGGAGCCGGGCGCCTCCGGCCCCTGTCCGTGGATCGCCCGCCCCGTTTGTCGAACGGCACAGCGGATCCGCCTTCGAGCGGCCGCGATTTGTAGGCCACGGACGGACGGCTCTCCCCGCACGGAGCTCACACGTAACGTGGAGTCGACGCGGATTCTCGCGTCCCTACAGACAACGAGGACTCCATGGACGTCGCACACACCGGATCCGCGGAGCAGGCAGCACCCAGTCCGGCGACGAGCATGGAAGCCGAAGTGGACGACGAGATCCAGCGGGCGACCGAGCACACCGACGCATCCGTCGACGTTGTGGCGCTCGGCGAGCAGCTCCTCGGCACCTGGGCCGACGTGCGCCGCACGGCGAGGGCGTTCGCCGCCCGGCCCGAGCTGCACGACATACCGGGTCTCACCCTCGCCGAGCAACGCGAGCGGGTACTCGCGCAACTGCACATCCTCGCTACCGAGGGTGAAGTGAACCGGGCGTTCCCCGCCGAGGTGGGCGGCCTCGGCGACAACGGCGGGAACATCACCGCCTTCGAAGAACTCGTCTCGGCGAGCCCCTCCCTGCAGATCAAGGCGGGCGTGCAGTGGGGCCTGTTCGGCTCCGCGGTGCTGCATCTCGGCACCGAGTACCACCACCGCACCTTCCTCCCCGACATCGCGAGTCTCACGGTGCCCGGAGCGTTCGCCATGACCGAGACGGGCCACGGTTCGGATGTCGCGTCGATCGGCACCACCGCGACCTATGACGAGGCGACACGCGAGTTCGTGATCAACACGCCCTTCCGCGGCGCGTGGAAAGACTACCTGGGCAACGCCGGGCTGCACGGCACGGCCGCGACGGTGTTCGCGCAGCTCATCACCCGCGGCGTGAACCACGGCGTGCACTGCTTCTATGTGCCCATCCGTGATGCCGACCTCGAGTTCCTGCCCGGCATCGGCGGCGAGGACGACGGCCTCAAGGGTGGCCTCAACGGCATCGACAACGGCCGCCTGCACTTCACCGATGTGCGCATCCCACGCACCAACCTGCTCAACAAGTTCGGGGATGTCGACGAGGACGGAACCTACAGCTCGAGCATCGACAGCCCGGGCCGCCGGTTCTTCACGATGCTGGGCACGCTCGTGCAGGGTCGCGTCTCCCTCGACGGCGCGGCCACCGCGGCCTCGGCCATCGGGCTCGCCATCGCCGTCACCTACGGCAACCAGCGTCGGCAGTTCACGGCGGGCAGCGACACCGACGAGGAGGTGCTGCTCGACTACCAGCGCCACCAGCGTCGACTCATCCCTCGTCTCGCGACCACCTACGCGCAGACCTTCGCGCACGACGACTTCCTCGTGAAGTTCGACTCCGTGTTCGGTAAGCCTGAACCCACGGACGAAGAGCGCCAAGACCTCGAGACTCTCGCCGCCGCCCTCAAGCCGCTGTCGACCTGGCATGCCCTCGACACGCTGCAGGAGGCGCGCGAGGCATGCGGCGGGGCGGGCTTCCTCGCCGAGAACCGCCTCGTCGGCCTCCGTGCCGATCTCGACGTGTACGTGACCTTCGAGGGCGACAACAACGTGCTGTTGCAGCTCGTGGCGAAGCGCCTGCTCGCCGACTTCGGGGCGCGGTTCACGGGGGCGGGCGCCGGTGTGCTCGCGCGCTACGCCGTCGAGCAGGCGGCGGACCGGGCCTACCACGGCACGGGCCTGCGCAGTCTTGCGCAGGCCGTGAGCGACTTCGGCTCCATCGCCCGGTCGGTGCACGGGCTGCGTGAGACCTCCGCCCAACGCGAACTGCTCACCGACCGCGTCGAATCGATGGTCGGCAGCATCGCGGCACGGCTTCGGCCCGCGTCCAGGCTATCGAAGACGGATGCCGCCGTCCTGTTCAACTCGCAACAGAACGAGCTGATCGAGGCCGCTCGCGCCCACGGCGAGCTGCTGCAATGGGAGTCGTTCACCCGGGCGGTCGACGCCGCCGGCGATCCCGGGACGAAACAGGTGCTGGTCTGGCTGCGAGACGTCTTCGGTCTCGGCCTCATCGAGAAGCATCTCTCGTGGTACGTCATCCACGGACGCCTCTCGCCGCGGCGCGCCCTCGCGGTGACCGCGTACGTCGACCGGCTCATCTCCCGGCTCCGGCCGCACGCGCAGCACCTCGTCGACGCTTTCGGGTACAGCGAGGCCCATCTGCGCGCGAGCATCGCGAACGGCTCGGAGGCCGCCCGGCAGAACGAGGCTCGGGAGTACGTCGAGTCGCGTCGTGCGTCGGGTGTCGAGCCGGTGCACGAGAAGGCGTTGAGGTCGAGGAAGCACCGGTAGCGGCGGGGGAGCGGCCGGCAGGGCGGTGAGCGGCGCGCGACCGGCTCGATACACTGGGCGCGTGAGCAACATCCTCGTCCTCAACGGCCCCAACCTCGGTCGGCTCGGCAGCCGCGAGCCCGACGTCTACGGAGACCAGAACCTGCCCGTCCTCCTCGGCCTGCTCGAGCTGGAGGCGCCCGAGGGCACCACGATCGACCTGCGCCAGACGAACGACGAGGCCGAGCTCATCGGCTGGCTCTACGAGGCGGTCGACACCTCGACACCGGTCATCCTGAACCCGGCAGCCTTCACGCACTACTCGTACGCGCTGCGGGATGCGGCGGCCCTCGTGACCAAGGCGGGCCTGGTGCTCATCGAGGTGCACATCAGCAACCCCCACTCGCGCGAGGAGTTCAGGCACACGAGCGTCATCTCGGGAATCGCGTCCGGAGTGATCGCGGGCTTCGGATTCGAGTCGTACCTGCTCGCTCTCTCCGCCATTGTCCGGATGGGCCGCTGAGCCGGTAGAATCGAGTCTTCCCCCAACCTGATCGGACTCTTTTCGCATGGCTTCTACCTCTGACATCAAGAACGGCGTCGTTCTCAACATGGATGGCCAGCTGTGGACCGTCATCGAGTTCCAGCACGTGAAGCCGGGCAAGGGCGGCGCATTCGTGCGCACGAAGGTCAAGAACGTCATGAGCGGCAAGGTCGTCGACCGCACGTTCAACGCCGGCGCGAAGATCGAGACCGAGACCGTCGACCGCGCCGACTACCAGTACCTGTACGCCGACGGCGAGCACTTCGTGTTCATGGACCTCGGCAACTACGACCAGATCACGCTGTCGGCCGCGCAAGTCGGTGACGCCGTGAACTTCATGCTCGAGAATCAGAACGTCACGATCGCTCTGCACAACGAGGCTCCGCTCTACGTCGAGCTGCCCGCATCCGTCACGCTCGAGATCACCTACACCGAGCCGGGCCTGCAGGGCGATCGCTCCACCGGTGGAACGAAGCCCGCGACAGTGGAGACCGGGTACGAGATCCAAGTTCCGCTCTTCCTCGACATCGGCACGAAGGTCAAGGTCGACACGCGCGACGGCAGCTACCTCGGCCGCGTCACCGACTAGGCGACGGATCCATGAGTGCTCGCACCAAGGCGCGAAAGCGCGCCCTCGACCTGCTCTACGGAGCGGATGTCCGCGAGGAGTCGATCAACTCGGCTCTCGCAACCGAACAGGCCCGCGCCGACGCGGACCCGAAGCGGGGGTCTTCGTGGCCCTACGCCCGCGAGATCGTCGTCGGAATCACTGAGCACGGCGACGAGATCGACGAGCTCATCGAGACCTATGCCCAGGGCTGGACGATCAATCGCATGCCCGCGGTCGACCGCGCCATCGTGCGCATCGGCATCTGGGAGATCCTGTTCAACGAGTCGATTCCCGACGGCGTGGCCATCTCGGAGGCCGTCGAGGCCGCGACCGTGTTGAGCACGGAAGACTCCTCCGGCTTCATCAACGGCCTGCTCGGTCGCATCGCGCAGACGCGCGCTTAGCCTCGGCGGTAGGGTCGGGGGATGGCCGACGTCCCTCTCATCGGTGCCGCCGTCGCCCCCGACCTGCACGTCATGACCTACAACATCCGTCGGCGGATACCGCACCTCGACCCGCGCAGTCCCGACGTGTGGGCGCACCGCAAGTTCCTGCTGCGGCGCATGCTTGCGGCGGAGTGTCCGACGCTCCTCGGAATCCAGGAGGGGCTGCTCGACCAGGTGCTCTTCGTGGCCCAATGCCTCGGCCCGTCGTACCGCTGGATCGGCCAGGGTCGCAACGCCGACCGGCGCGGCGAGCGTTGCGTCATCTTCTACGACACCCGTCGCCTCGACCTCACCGCGTGGAACCAGCTCGCGCTCTCCGACACGCCCGGGGTGCCCGGGTCGCGCTCGTGGGGCAATCTCATCCCGCGCACGGCCGTGTCGGCGCGCTTCACCGACCTGGCGACGGGTTCGAGCCTGCACGCCGTCAACACCCACCTCGACCACCTCTCTGCGGCGTCCCGAATGCGCTCCGCCCGCATGCTCGCCCAGCTGGCGCTCTCGACGGGCGTGCCGACCATCGTGATGGGCGACGCAAACTCGGGCGTGCACTCGAAGCCGTATCGCGAGCTCACGCTCGGCGGCGAGCTCGCCGACGCCTGGGTCGCGGCCGACCGACGGCTCACCCCGGCGTGGGGCACCTTCTCCAACTACCGTCGCCCGGCGAGGGACGGGCGACGCATCGACTGGATGCTGGTGAGCCGCGACATCGACGTGCGTGCGGTTGGCATCAACGGCGCGCGGTTCGGGGGATCCGCGGCATCCGACCACGAAGCCGTACAGGCACTCGTGCGGTTGCGCGAGGGGGCGACCGCCGGCGCCTCAGCGGATTAGTCTGCCGGAGTGATCCAGACCTTCCTGCGGCGGCCCACGAGCGCCGGCGAGTTCGTCGCCGACGGAGTGCGCCTGCTGGGAACACTCAGCGTCATCGCCGCCGCGATCGGATGGGGCCCCGTGGCCTTCGGCGTGTGTGCCTTCGCCCTCGTCGGTGTCTATGCCCCCCGGTTCCTGGGTCTGCGCCCGGCGTTCGACGTCGCGCTCGGCGTGACGGTGCTCGTGGCGGCCTGGAGCAGCGTGCTCGACGTCTACCCGAGGGTCGCCGGGTACGACCTGGTCGTGCACTTCGCGGCCAACGGGCTCATCGCCGCCGCCGCATCCGTGTTGCTCGAGCGCGTCGGCGCGGTCGCCGCGGGCGCATCACGCGTGCAGGTCGCCGTGCTCACGACGACGACGGGGATGTCGGCCGCCGTGGTGTGGGAGGTGGCCGAATGGCTGGGGCACAATTTCATCGACCCGTCGATCTACGTCGCCTACGACGACACCATCGGCGACCTCGTCGCCGGCACGCTCGGTTCGTTCATCGCCGGCCTGACGATGAGACTCCTCGCGGCCGACAGCCGCTCGGTACCCGCGCCCGGCAGCCACGCTGCCCGCGAGGCGGGCCCGCGCCCGCTATAGTCGAATAACCAGACATCCTTTAAGTTCCGTCCAGAGAGGCGGGGAAGGAGGTCAGAATGACTGCACGCCTCGTGCTGCAATCGGCTGACATCACCCGAGCGTTGACCCGCATCTCCCACGAGATCCTGGAGTCCAATCGCGGCGCTGCCGACCTCGTGCTCCTGGGCATTCCGACGCGCGGCATCGTGCTCGCTCGTCGTCTCGGGGAGATCATCTCCTCCATCGAGCCGGGCGGCCGCGCCGGCGACCTCGTCGGGTTCCTCGACGTCACGATGTACCGCGACGACCTGTCGAGAAACCCCACGCGAGCCCCGAGCCCCACCCAGATCCCCGCGGGCGGCATCGACGGCAAGACCGTCGTGCTCGTCGACGATGTGCTGTACTCCGGTCGCACCATCCGCGCCGCGCTCGACGCCCTCAACGACATCGGACGCCCGCGCGCGGTGCGCCTCGCCGCCCTCGTCGACCGCGGACACCGCGAGCTGCCGATCCGCGCAGACTTCGTGGGCAAGAACCTGCCGACGGCGGCGAGCGAGCGCATCAACGTGCGGCTCGTCGAGGTCGATGGCGTCGACGAAGTCGCGATCGAGGGGCGCGACGAATGAGGCACCTGCTGAGCACGAGGGACCTGTCGCGCGAGACGGCCGTCGGGATCCTCGACGTCGCCGAGGACATGGCGGATGTCGCGGGCCGCGAGGTCAAGAAGCTGCCTGCGCTGCGGGGCAAGACGGTCGTCAACCTCTTCTTCGAGGACTCGACGCGAACCCGCATCTCGTTCGAGGCCGCGGCGAAGCGCTTGAGCGCCGACGTGATCAATTTCAGCGCCAAGGGGTCGAGCGTCTCGAAGGGCGAGAGCCTCAAGGACACGGCTCAGACGCTCGCGGCGATGGGCGCCGACGCCGTCGTCGTGCGTCACCAGGCGTCGGGCGCGCCGAGCGTGCTCGCGCAGAGCGGCTGGATCGACGCGGGCATCGTCAACGCGGGCGACGGCACGCACGAGCACCCGACCCAGGCGCTGCTCGACGCCTTCACCATCCGTCGGCGCCTGCACGGCGCGTCGGCTCGCGGTCGCGACCTCGACGGCGTGACGGTCACCATCGTGGGCGACATCCTGCACTCGCGCGTCGCGCGTTCGAACGTCTGGCTTCTCACAACCCTCGGCGCCCATGTGCATCTCGTCGCTCCGGCCACGCTCGTTCCCCTCGGCATCGGCGACTGGCCGGTCACGATCGGCTACGACCTCGACGCCGCAATCGACGCGAGCCCCGACGTCGTGATGATGCTGCGCATCCAGGCCGAGCGCATGCATGCCGCGTTCTTCCCCAACGCCCGCGAGTACTCGCGTGAGTGGGGCCTCGACGACGAACGGCTCGACCGCCTGCCGGCGGCTAGTCTGGTCATGCACCCCGGACCGATGAACCGGGGCCTGGAGATCTCGGCCAACGCCGCCGATTCGGCGCGGTCGACGGTACTCGAACAGGTGGCCAACGGGGTCTCGATCAGGATGGCTGTGCTGTATCTGTTGCTGTCAGGCACGGGGGAGTTGTAGGAATATGAGAATCATCGCCACCGGCGCCACGCTCCCCGACGGCACGACCACCGACCTGCTCGTCGACGGCTCCGTCATCATCGAGGTGGGCTCCGGCCTCTCGGCCCACGGGGCAACCGTCATCGACGCCGCCGGCCTCACCGCGCTTCCCGGCCTCGTCGACCTCCACACCCACCTGCGCGAGCCGGGGTTCGAGCAGAGCGAGACGGTGCTCACCGGCTCGCGAGCCGCGGCGATCGGCGGATTCACCTCCGTGTTCGCCATGGCCAACACGAGCCCGGTCGCCGACACCGCCGGAGTCGTCGAACAGATCGCCTCGCTCGGCGCGCGGCACGGCTACGTGACCGTGCGGCCCATCGGCGCCGTCACGGTCGGGCTCGCGGGCACGGCGCTCTCCGAGATCGGCGCGATGGCCGGCTCCCGCGCCGCCGTGCGGGTGTTCTCCGACGACGGCATCTGCGTGTCCGACCCGCTGCTCATGCGCCGCGCGCTCGAATACGTGAAGACCTTCGACGGCGTCATCGCCCAGCACGCGCAAGACCCGCGGCTCACCGAGGGCGCGCAGATGAACGAGGGCGCCCTATCGAGCGAGCTGGGGCTCGCGGGGTGGCCCGCCGTCGCCGAGGAGTCGATCATCGCCCGCGATGTGCTGCTCGCCCAGCACGTCGGCGCGCGGCTGCACATCTGCCACCTCTCGACGGCCGGCTCGGTCGACGTCATCCGGTGGGCGAAGGCGCGCGGCATCGCAGTGACCGCGGAGGTCACGCCGCACCATCTGCTCCTCACCGAACAGCTCGTGCGCGGCTACGACTCCCGCTTCAAGGTGAACCCGCCGTTGCGCCGCGAGGAAGACGTGCTCGCCCTGCGCGAGGCACTCGCCGACGGCACCATCGACATCGTCGCGACGGACCACGCGCCCCACCCCCTCGAGGCGAAGGAGTGCGCGTGGGACGAGGCGGCCAACGGCATGGTGGGTCTCGAGTCGGCTCTCAGCGTCGTGCAGGCCGCGGTCGTCGACACCGGCTACCTCGACTTCGCGGATGTCGCGCGTGTGCTGTCGTCGAAGCCCGCCGAGATCGGCCGGCTGCCCGGCTATGACACGGCGTTCGCCGTCGGAAGCCACGCCAACTTCACGCTCTACGACCCTGCGGCGAGCCGCGAGTTCGGCGTCGAGCACCTGCACGGCAAGAGCGTCAACTCGCCATACCTCACGCGCACCCTGCCCGGCCGGGTCGTGAGCACCATCCACAACGGCTACGCAACCGTGCTCGACGGCGAACTCGTGGATGCCGAGACCGTCGACCGCGCCGCGGAGGTGTCCCGTGGATAAGCAGCTCTCGGCCGCACTCGTGCTGCTCTTCCTCGTCGTCGTGCTCGCGCTCATGGTGCTCGGCTGGAGGGCGCGCAAGCGCCGGCAGTCCGCGCTCGGCGAGCCGCAACATCCGCCGGCCGACCTCGGTGTGAGCGCCGGCGATTTCCCCGGTCTCTACGTGGCGACCACGATCGCCGGCGAACCTCTCAACCGCGTGGCCGTCCGGGGCCTCGGGTTCCGCGCAAGAACGACGGTCTCGGTGTCTACGGCGGGGGTCGTGCTGCCCGTCGCCGGGCAGGTCGACACCTTCATCCCCGCGGGCGACGTGACGGCGGTCGGCCGGGCCAGCTGGGCCATCGACCGCGTCGTCGAGCCCGACGGCCTCGTGTTCGTCGGCTGGAACCTCGGCGGCGACGCCGTGGACAGCTACTTCCGCGTGGAGGACGCGGACGGCCTGCTCGCCGCCCTCGCCAGCATCGCCCCAGCCGCGCACGCCTCGGTCGCGCCCGGCTCCACAGAACCCGCATCAACAGAAAGGGACTCGACGTGACGAGCCTCGCCGCCCCCGCCGTCCTCGTGCTCGAAGACGGCACCCGCTACACCGGTCGCGCCTACGGCGCCCTCGGCCGCTCGCTCGGCGAGGCCGTCTTCGCAACCGGCATGACCGGCTACCAGGAGACCCTCACCGACCCCAGCTATGCGGGCCAGATCGTGCTCATGACCGCGCCGCACATCGGCAACACGGGGATGAACGACGACGACAAGGAGTCGGCGAAGATCTGGGTTGCCGGCTTCGTGGTGCGCGACCCCTCCCGTGTCGTGTCGAACCACCGCTCGCAGCGCTCCCTCGACGACGATCTCGTCGAACAGGGCATCGTCGGCATCAGCGGAGTCGACACACGCGCCATTACCCGCCGCCTGCGCGACTCGGGCGCGATGCGCTCCGGCATCTTCTCCGGCACCGACATCGCCCTGGGCGACGACGAGCAGCTGGCCATCGTGCGCGCCGGCCGCGACATGCGCGGCCTCCAGCTCTCGGGCGAGGTGTCGACGAAGGAGACCTACGTCGTGCCGGCCATCGGCGAGAAGATCGGCAACCTCGCGGTGCTCGACCTCGGGGTCAAGACCTCGACGCTCACCTACCTCTCGCAGCGCGGCTTCGACGTGCACGTCTTGCCGCAAGACGTCACGCTCGACGAGGTGCTCGCCATCGCACCGGTCGGCGCCTTCTACTCGAACGGACCGGGTGACCCTGGCGCATCCGACGATCACGTCGCCCTGCTGCAGGGCATACTGCGGGAGGGCCTGCCCTTCTTCGGCATCTGCTTCGGCAACCAGCTGCTCGGCCGCGCTCTCGGCTACGGAACCTACAAGCTGCCGTTCGGCCACCGCGGCATCAACCAGCCCGTCGTCGACGTGTCGACCGGGCGCACCGAGATCACCTCGCACAACCACGGTTTCGCGGTTGACGCGCCGATCGGCGAAGTAAGCGACTCGCCGGCCGGTTTCGGCCGCGTCGAGGTGAGCCACGTGAACCTCAACGACAACGTGGTCGAGGGTCTCAACGCCCTCGACATCCCCGCCTTCAGCGTGCAGTACCACCCGGAGGCCGCGGCGGGCCCGCACGACTCCAACTATCTCTTCGACCGTTTCCGCGACATGGTGCTCAGCCAGGCCGGAACTCCGACAAGCTCAGTGAACGAGGACAAGTAATGCCCAAGAGGGAAGACATCACGTCGGTACTGGTCATCGGGTCCGGCCCCATCGTCATCGGGCAGGCCGCCGAGTTCGACTACTCCGGAACGCAGGCCTGCCGCGTGCTGCGCGAGGAGGGCGTGCGCGTCATCCTCGTCAACTCGAACCCCGCGACGATCATGACAGACCCCGACTTCGCCGACGCCACCTACATCGAGCCCATCACGTGGCAGGTCATCGAGACGATCATCCAGACCGAGAAGCCGGATGCGATCCTTCCGACGCTCGGCGGGCAGACCGCGCTCAACGCGGCAATCGACCTGCACAACCACGGCATCCTGGAGAAGTACGGTGTCGAGCTCATCGGCGCCAACTTCGAGGCGATCAACAAGGGCGAAGACCGCCAGATCTTCAAGCAGCTCGTTCTCGACGCGGGGGCGGATGTCGCGAAGAGCTACATCGCGCACACGGTCGAGGAGGCCGTCGACTTCGCGGAAGACCTCGGCTATCCGCTCGTCATCCGCCCGTCGTTCACCATGGGGGGCCTCGGCTCCGGCTTCGCCTACGACCGCGACGAACTCGTGCGGATGGTCGGCGACGGCCTGCACCAGAGTCCGACCACGGAGGTGCTGCTCGAGGAGAGCATCATGGGCTGGAAGGAGTACGAGCTCGAGCTCATGCGCGACACCGCCGACAACACGGTCGTCGTCTGCTCGATCGAGAACGTCGACCCCGTCGGCGTGCACACGGGCGACTCCATCACCGTCGCACCCGCGCTCACCCTCACCGACCGCGAGTACCAGAAGCTGCGCGACATCGGCATCGACATCATCCGTGCCGTCGGCGTCGACACGGGCGGTTGCAACATCCAGTTCGCCATCGACCCGGCCGACGGCCGCGTCATCGTCATCGAGATGAACCCGCGCGTCTCCCGGTCGTCGGCGCTCGCCTCCAAGGCGACCGGCTTCCCTATCGCCAAGATCGCCGCGAAGCTCGCGATCGGCTACCGCCTCGACGAGATCGACAACGACATCACGAAGGTCACCCCCGCGTCTTTCGAGCCGACGCTCGACTACGTCGTCGTCAAGGTGCCGCGCTTCGCGTTCGAGAAGTTCCCCGCCGCCGACACCACCCTGACCACGACCATGAAGTCGGTCGGCGAGGCGATGGCCTTCGGCCGCAACTTCTCCAGCGCGCTGCAGAAGGCTCTCCGGTCGCTCGAGAAGCGCGGAAGCAGCTTCCACTGGCGCAGCGAGGCGCGCGACAAGACGGCACTGCTCGAGCTCTCCAGCGTGCCCACCGACGGGCGCATCGTCACGGTGCAGCAGGCGCTCGTCGCCGGGGCCACCGCCGAGGAGGTCTTCGACGCGACCAAGATCGACCCGTGGTTCATCGACCAGATCGTGCTCATCAACGAGGTCGCGGCATCCGTAGCTGCGTCCGGCGAGCTCGACGAGGCGACATTCCGTCTCGCGAAGGATCACGGCTTCAGCGACGTGCAGATCGGCGAGCTGCGCGGCCTCGACGAGTCGGCCGTTCGCGCGGCGCGCCACGCGCTCGGCATCCGCCCCGTGTTCAAGACCGTCGACACCTGCGCGGGGGAGTTTCCCGCCCTCACTCCGTACCACTACTCGAGCTATGACCTGGAGACGGAGGTGACCCCGAGCGACCGCCGCAAGGTGATCATCCTCGGCTCCGGGCCGAACCGCATCGGCCAGGGCATCGAGTTCGACTACTCGTGCGTGCACGCGAGTTTTGCGCTCTCCGACGCCGGGTTCGAGACCATCATGATCAACTGCAACCCGGAGACGGTCTCGACCGACTACGACACGAGTGACCGCCTCTACTTCGAGCCGCTCACCCTCGAGGACGTGCTCGAGATCGTGCACGCGGAGAGCGCGAGCGGGGAGCTCGTCGGCGTCGTCGTGCAGCTTGGCGGCCAGACCGCACTCGGCCTCGCGCAGGGACTCAAGGACGCGGGTGTGCCGATCCTCGGCACGACGCCGGAGGCCATCGACCTCGCCGAGGAGCGCGGGCTGTTCTCGAAGATCCTCGAGGGCGCCGGTCTCATCTCCCCGAAGAACGGCACGGCGACGAACGTCGACGAGGCCGTCGCCATCGCGGAGAACATCGGCTATCCCGTGCTCGTGCGCCCGTCGCACGTGCTCGGCGGACGCGGAATGGAGATCGTCTACGACACCGAGTCGCTCTTCGACTACTTCGACCGCGTCAGAGATCTCGTGATCATCGCCCCCGGCTCGCCGCTGCTCGTCGACCGCTTCCTCGACGACGCGATCGAGATCGACATCGACGCGCTCTACGACGGCACCGAGCTCTACATCGGCGGCATCATGGAGCACATCGAGGAGGCGGGCGTGCACTCGGGCGACTCCGCCTGCACCCTGCCGCCCGTCACCCTCGGTCGTGACGTCATCGACCGCGTACGCGAGGCGACGCTCGGCATCGCGGAGGGAATAGGCGTGCGCGGGCTCATCAACGTGCAGTTCGCGATCGGGCAGGGCATCCTCTACGTGCTCGAGGCCAACCCGCGGGCGAGCCGCACCGTGCCATTCGTCTCGAAGGCCCTCGGCATCCCGCTCGCGAAGGCCGCCGCCCTCGTGATGGTCGGGCGCGACATCCGCTCGCTCGTCGACTCGGGACTCCTCCCGGCACAGGACGGATCGGTCGTGCCCCTCGACTCGCCCGTGGCCGTCAAGGAGGCGGTGCTGCCGTTCAAGCGGTTCCGCACCAAGGAGGGCCACGTGGTCGACTCCGTGCTCGGTCCGGAGATGCGCTCGACCGGTGAGGTCATGGGCATCGACTCGAACTTCCCGAAGGCGTTCGCGAAGAGCCAGGAGGCCGCCTACGGTGGGCTTCCGAACTCGGGCAGCGTCTTCGTGTCGGTCGCCGACCGCGACAAGCGCGCCATCATCCTGCCGATGCTGCGCATGAGCCAGCTCGGTTTCACCATCCTCGCCACCGAGGGCACCGCCGAGATCCTCGGCCGCAACGGCATCCCCGCGCGCATCGTGCGCAAGTACTTCCAGGGGCAGCTCCAGGTCGAGGGCGAGCCGACGATCGTCGACCTCATCAACGTGGGCGAGGTGGATGTCGTCATCAACACGCCGAGCGGGCGCAGCGCCCGCGCCGACGGCTACGAGATCCGGACGGCGACCGTCGCGGCAGACAAGCCGCTGTTCACCACGATCGCGCAGTTGGCCGCGGCCGTCGCCTCGTTCGAGGCGGTGCGCGAGCCGTTCCAGGTGCGTTCGTTGCAGAACTACGCCCTCGACCGTGCCGAGCGGTTGGCGGCGGTATGACCTTGTCCGCAGCCGGCGCCGCGGAGGATACCCGCCCGTCGTTCGGTGCCCGCCTCGCCGCGGCCTTCGTGGCGGGCGACCGCTTGTGCGTCGGCATCGACCCGCACGCGCACCTCCTCGCCGACTGGAATCTCGCGGATGACGCCGTCGGCGTGCGCGAGTTCGGCCTCCGTGTCGTGGATGCCGCGCACGGTCTCGCCGCGATCGTCAAGCCGCAAGTGGCCTTCTTCGAGCGCCACGGCTCGGCGGGGTACGCCGCGCTCGAGGATGTCATCGCCGCCGCCCGCGCCGCGGGTCTCATCGTGATCGCGGACGCCAAGCGCGGCGACGTCGGATCGACCGTGGAGGCGTACGCGCAGGCCTGGCTGTCGCCCGGCGGTCCGCTCGAGTCGGACGCCATGACGGTGAGCGCCTACCAGGGTCTCGGCTCCCTCCGCGCTCCGCACGAGCTCGCTCTCGCGCACGGCAAGGGCCTCTTCGTGCTCGCCGCGACCTCCAACCCCGAGGCGGCCGCGGTGCAGACGGCCGTCGTGCGCACCACGCCCGACTCGGGCGTCTCGACGGGAGGTTCCGCCGGTGCCTCGGTCGCGGCGAGTATCGTTTCCGACGTGCGCGACTGGAACTCATCGGAAGACGGCCTCGGCTCCACGGGAGTCGTCATCGGGGCGACCATCGACATGGCGGAGTACGGCATCACCCCGGAGGCGCTCTCCGGAACCCCCGTGCTCGCGCCCGGTTTCGGGCACCAGGGCGCCCGTGTCGCCGACGTCACGCGGCTCTTCGGTGCGGCATCCGCCAGCGTCATCGTGAGCGCGTCGCGCAGCATCCTGTCCGCAGGCCCCACCGGGGTCGCGGGGGCCATCGGCGCCCAGGCGCGGGAGATCACCGAGGCCTTCGCGGGCGTCGATCACGGGGCACGGGCGTGAACCCGCGTCCCGCCCCTCCCGAGGTCGATCGGGTCGCCGCCGCGCACGCCGCCGTCGCCGCCCGCCGGGCACGCGCCGCGGTCAAGCGTTCGGTGGCCGATCGTTCCCGTACAGCGCTCGACGTGGCGGAGACGGCATGGTCGCAGCCGACGAGCGCCGAGGCGTCGCTCCGGGTGACCGAGCTGCTCACCAGCATCCCGACCCTCGGCCCGACGCGGGTCTCCCGCCTCATGGCCAACCTGGCCATCTCCGAGCGCAAGCGCGTCGGCGGGCTCGGCTCGCGGCAGCGCGCGAAGCTGCGCGAATACCTCGTGACACGCGCGGGCGGCGAGCCGGCGAGGCTCGTCGTGCTCGCCGGCCCGACGGCCGTCGGAAAGGGCACCGTCTCGGCGTACATCCGTGAGAACTACCCCGACGTGCTGCTCAGCGTGTCGGCGACGACGCGCGCGCCGCGACCCGGCGAGATCGACGGCGTGCACTACTACTTCGTGAGCGACGAGGAGTTCGACCGCAAGATCGCCGACGACGAACTGCTCGAGTGGGCGGTCGTGCACAACTCCTACCGCTACGGCACCCCGCGGCCGCCCATCGACGCCGCCCTGGCGGCCGGCCGCCGCGTTCTGCTCGAGATCGACCTCCAGGGTGCGCGGCTCGTGCGACGGGCGATGCCGGAGGCCATCCTCGTGTTCCTGTTGCCCCCGACGTGGGAGGAGCTGGTGCGTCGCCTCATCGGGCGCGGCACCGAGGACGCCGCGGAGCAGACCCGCAGGCTCGACACCGCGAGGGTCGAATTGGCCGCTCAAGACGAGTTCGACGTGAAGGTCGTCAACCACGACGTCAGCGAAGCGGCGCGAGAAGTCGTAGAGTTGATGGCAGTGCCGGTTTCCCCATAGGGGTTCGGTCGCGCCTTCTTCTCTCAATTCCCCTACAAAGGAGCACCCATGGCTGACAAGAACAGCGGAATCATTGACCCGCCCATCGACGAACTGCTGTCGAAGGTCGACTCCAAGTACCAGCTCGTGATCTTCGCCTCAAAGCGTGCTCGCCAGATCAACAACTACTACGCCGACCTGCACGAGGGAAGCCTCTTCGACAACGTCGGGCCGCTCGTCGACTCGACGATCGAAGACAAGCCGCTCTCCGTCGCGCTGCGCGAGATCAACAACGACAAGCTCGAACTCAAGCGACTCAGCGCCGAATAGAAGCGACGAGTAGCAGCTCGAAGAAACACCCAGTGACCGTCTTGAACGTCGTCGTCGGAATAACCGGCGGTATCGCGGCGTACAAGGCGGTCGCTGTCGTCCGTGCCCTCGTGCTCGCGGGGCACGACGTGCACGTCGTCGTGACCGAGGGCGCGCTGCGGTTCGTCGGCAAGCCGACGCTCGAGGCGATCAGCCGCAACACGGTGCACAGCGACCTCTACGAGGGCGTCGCAGAGGTGCGGCACGTCGCGCTCGGCCAGGCGGCCGACCTCATCATCATCGCGCCCGCGACGGCGAACTCCATGGCGAAACTCGCCGCGGGGCTCGCCGACGACCTCCTCGGCAACACCGTGCTCGCGTCGACCGCGCCCGTCGTGATTGCCCCCGCGATGCACACGGAGATGTGGCAGAACGCGGCGACGGTAGCCAACGTGGCACTGCTGCGAGCCCGTGGCGTGCACGTCGTGGGGCCCGCGGTCGGCCAGTTGACCGGTGCAGACAGCGGCCCCGGCCGGATGAGCGAGCCCGACGACATCGTCGCGGCCGCCCTCGCCGTGCTCGCCCCGAAAGACCTGCTGGGCCAGCGCATCGTCGTGACAGCGGGCGGAACCCGCGAGGCCATCGACCCGGTGCGGTTCATCGGCAACCGCTCGAGCGGGCGGCAGGGCGTCGCGATCGCCGTGGCAGCCGCGGCTCGTGGCGCAGATGTGACGCTCATCGGGGCGAACCTCGAGGTCCGGCCGCCGGCATCCGCGGCCATCCGACTCGTCGAGGTGTCGTCGACCCTCGAACTGCAGAGCGCGGTGACGGATGCTGCGGCCGACGCGGAGGTCGTGATCATGGCCGCGGCCGTCGCCGACTACCGCCCGGAGCGGGTCGCCGGATCGAAGATCAAGAAGGAGTCGCAGGGTGACACGTTGCGACTCGACCTCGTGCGCAACCCCGACATCCTTCGGGCGCTCGCCGTCGGGCGACGCGAGGGGCAGGTGATCATCGGCTTCGCCGCGGAGACCGAGGCCGACCGCGAGGCGCTCCTCGAGCTCGGCAGGGCCAAGATCGCTCGCAAGGGCGCCGACTACCTTGTCCTCAACACGGTGGGATGGTCGGAGGGTTTCGGCACGGAGGGTAACGCGGTCATCATTCTCGATGCGGCCGGGGATATAGTTGGCGAGGCTTCGGGGAGCAAGGCGTCGGTGGCTGGTCCTATCCTCGACTTGCTGACCTGAGCATCCGTTCGTCCGAGTATTCCTTGACCTGAGCATTTCTTGACCTGAGTATTTCTTGACCTGAGTATTTCTTGACCTGAGCACCTGTTGACCTGGGCCCACCGGCTGTCCGTCAGCGTGACACTCACCGCAGTTCCCTGATCACCGGCGCCCCGTGCGCGCCACCACCAGCACAAAGGCCCATCCATGAGCACAGCTTTGCGTCTCTTCTCGTCGGAGTCCGTGACCGAGGGTCACCCCGACAAGATCTGCGACCAGATCTCCGACAGCATCCTCGACGCGCTCCTGCGGGTCGACCCGCACGCGCGGGTCGCGGTGGAGACGCTCGTGACGACGGGGCTCGTGCACGTCGCCGGAGAGGTCACGACGAGCGGCTACGTCGACATCCCCACGATCGTGCGCAAGCGCATCTCCGAGATCGGCTACAACTCTTCCGACGTCTGGTTCGACGGTCGCTCGTGCGGCGTATCGGTGTCGATCGGCGGACAGTCGCCCGACATCGCGGCCGGTGTCGACCACGCCCAGGAGACCCGTGAGGAGTCGAGCGGCGACGTCGACGACCTGCAGGGCGCGGGCGACCAGGGCATCATGTTCGGCTTCGCCACCACCGAGACGCCGGAGCTCATGCCGCTCCCGATCTGGCTCGCGCACCGACTGGCCGAGCGTCTGGCCTTCGTGCGCAAGTCGGGGCTCGTCGACTACCTGCGCCCCGACGGCAAGACCCAGGTCACCATCGGGTACGACGGCGCCATCCCACGCACCGTCGAGACCGTTGTCGTCTCGACCCAGCACTCGCCGTCGATCGGCACCCGCGAGCTGCGCACGCAGATCGAAGAGCTCGTCATCCGCCCCGTGCTCGCGTCGGTCGCGCTCGACTCCAACGACACCCGCATCCTCATCAACCCGACCGGCGTCTTCCACATCGGCGGCCCGCAGGGTGATGCCGGGCTCACCGGCCGCAAGATTATCGTCGACACCTACGGCGGGGCCTCGCGCCACGGCGGTGGCGCGTTCAGCGGCAAAGACCCGTCGAAGGTCGACCGCTCCGCCGCATACGCGCTGCGCTGGGTTGCGAAGAACGCGGTCGCCGCCGGACTCGCCGACCGCCTCGAGGTGCAGGTGGCCTACGCCATCGGCAAGGCCGCTCCGGTCGGGCTCTACGTCGAGAGCTTCGGCACGGCACACGTCTCAGAGGAGACGATCATCGACTCCATCCGCGACGTCTTCGACCTGCGTCCGAGCAGGATCATCGCCGACCTCGACCTCCTCCGTCCGATCTACGCGGAGACCGCGACGTACGGCCACTTCGGCCGCGAGCTGCCGAACTTCACGTGGGAACGGTTGGATCGCGTCGACGCGCTCCGTCGCGCGGCGAAGCTGTAGCGATGCCCGCCGCATCCGTCGCCCGGGTGCTCATCGATTCTCCGCTGCCGCAGCTCGACCGGCTGTTCGACTACGGCATCCCCGAGGCGCTCCGCGAGTCGGCCGTCCCGGGTGTCCGGGTGCGGGTTCCCCTGCGCTCGGCGGGCCGCGTCGCCGACGGGTTCATCGTCGAGATCGCGCCGCCCGGCGACTACACGGGGGCGCTGAGCGAGATCGAGGAGGTCGTCTCCTCGATCGCTGTGCTCACCCCGGAGGTGTGGGCGCTCGCCCGGAAGGCGTCCGAACGAGCGGCAGGCAACGCCATCGGCATCGTACGCCTCGCCGTGCCCGCTCGCCAGGTGCGCGTCGAGAAGGCATTCGCGGCCGCCGACGAGGCGCCATCGCTCGCACCGCTCGCCCCTCCCGCGCCCATCCACGGCTACGGCGCGGGTGTCCTCGAGACCGCGATCGCCGCCCGGTCGAGGCTCGCCGTCGACGCCGTCCCGCTCGTCGCCGAGGTGCAGCCGGGGGTGTGGGTGGGGGAGTGGGCGATCACGATGGCGAAGGCAGCCGCCGCGACACTGGCGGGCGGGGCGACGGCGATCCTCGCCGTACCCGACTACCGCGACCAAGAGCAGCTGGCGTCCGCCCTCGCCGCGATACTGCCGGTGGAACGCATCATCCGGCTCGACGCGAAGCAGTCGAACCCCGACCGCTATCGCGCCTTCCTCCGTTGCCTGCGCGACGAGCCGGTCGTCATCATCGGCAACCGGTCGGTCGTCTACGCGCCGGCGACCAACCTCGGACTCATCGGCATCTGGGACGACGGCGACCCGCTGCACAGCGAGCCGCTCGGCCCGTACGTGCACGCCCGCGACGCCGCCCTCATCCGCCAGGAGCTGCAGGGCAGCGCCCTCATCTTCTTCGGCCATGCCCGCAGCACCGAGGTCGAGCGTCTCGTGGAGATCGGCTGGGTCGAGTCCCTCGCGCCGCAGCCGTCCGTTCTGCCCAAGGTCGTGCCGACATCACAGCAGTCGTCGGAAGACCGGCTCGCGGCGCGAGCACGCATCCCGTCGACGGCGTGGCGGGAGGCGCGTGCTGCGCTCGAGTTCGGGCCCGTACTCGTGCAGGTCGCCCGGCCCGGATACGCTCCCCGGCTCGCGTGCGCCGACTGCAAACGCAGCGCCCGCTGCATGAAGTGCGAGGGTCCTCTGGGCCAGAAGACCTCGCGGTCGACTCCGGCCTGCGGATGGTGCGGGGCACTCGCGGTGGACTGGACGTGTTCGAACTGTGAGGGCGAGAAGCTGCGGTTCGTCGGATCCGGCGCCGGCCGCACGGCCGAGGACCTCGGTCGGGCCTTCCCGGGCGTGCGCGTCATCGTGGCCGATGGTGAACGACCCATCCTCTCGGTGGGCGCGGAGCCCGCGCTCGTCATCGCGACGCGTGGCGCCGAACCGATCGCCGCAGGCGGCTACCGTGCGGTGCTGCTGCTCGACGGCGAGAGCATGGTCGCGCGGGAGAGCCTGCGGGTGGCGGAGGACTGCCTGCGCTGGTGGTCGAACGCCGCCGCCCTCGCTGCCCACCGGGCGCCGATCGTTCTCGTGGGCGTCGGCGGAGCGCTCGCTTCGGCCTTCGTGACCTGGCGGCAGGCCGACTTCGCCCGCGCCGAGCTCGCCGACCGCCGCGCCCTGCGCTTCCCGCCGGCGGTGCGCGTGGCGACGGTCACGGGAACGCTCGACGCGGTTGCCGAGGCCGTCGCAGCGCTTCCCATCGAGGGAGCCGACATCCTCGGTCCCGTCGACGTCGACGAGGGCGGGGTGCGCACGATAGTGCGGTTCGACTACGCGCACGGCGCTGAGATCGCCGCGGGCCTGCGGGCCGAGATCGTGCGCTCGGCCGCGAACCGGCGGCGCGCGATCGGCAAGGCCGCGCGTGGCCCGATCCCGCTGAGCCTCAAGGTGCGCTTCGACGACGTCGAGCCGTTCCTCGACTAGAAGCCGGTCGCTGAGCCGGTCGACGCGCGGTCGCTGAGCCCGTCGAAGCGCCAGCATGGGAGAATGAATCAATGACCTCTCTGCGCCTCGTCTTCGCGGGCAGCCCCGCCGCGGCCGTGCCGAGCCTCATGCGACTCGCCGGTTCACGACACGAGGTGTTGGCCGCCGTCACCCGTGAGGACTCGCCGCAGGGCCGCCGCGGCATTCTCACACCGACTCCTGTCGCGACCGTCGCAGACGAGCTCGCCGTGACCGCCATCAAGGCCAACCGTCTCGGAGGCCATGCGACGGAGGCGATCACCGCCCTGCGGCCCGACCTCGGCGTCATCGTCGCCTACGGAGGGCTCGTTCGCGAGCCGTTGCTGACCGCGCCGCGACTCGGCTGGATCAACCTGCACTTCTCGCTGCTGCCGCGCTGGCGCGGGGCGGCGCCCGTGCAGCGCGCGATCATCGCGGGTGACGAGCTCACCGGGGCCACCGTGTTCCAGCTCGTGCCCGAACTCGACGCCGGCGACGTGTTCGGCCAGTTCACCCAGCCGATCGGCGCCCACGAGACGGCGGGCCATCTGCTCGACTCGCTCTCCGAGAGCGGTGCAGAGCTGCTCGCGCGCGTCGTCGACGCGATCGCCGACGGCGACGCCCGCGCCGAGCCGCAGCGCGGCGACATCACGCTCGCCCCGAAGCTCACCCTCGCCGACGGTGCCGTCGACTGGACGGCCGACGCGCACGCCGTCACGAGCCTCATCCGCGGCGTCACTCCGGAGCCGGGGGCGTTCACGACCCTCGATGGTGCGCGCCTCAAGATCCTCCAAGCCGCGATAGCGCGTGACGCCACGCGCCTCCCGCCCGGCACGTTCGCCCAGGAAGGCAAGATCATCCTCGTAGGTACCGCCACCGATCCCGTGCAGCTAGTAACGGTCCATCCCGCCGGCCGAAAGGCCATGGCCGCCGCCGACTGGTGGCGGGGTCGCGCCTCTGACGCCCCGGTGGTCGCCGGATGAGCGCCGTGCAGCCCGCGCGTCGCATCGCGCTCGACGTCATCCTCGCCGTCCGCGAGTCGGACGCGTACGCCAACCTGCTGCTGCCCGTACGGTTGCAGCGCGCAAAGCTCTCCGAGGCCGACGCCGGGCTCGCGACCGAGCTCACCTACGGAACCCTGCGTCGCCAGGGCTACTACGACGTCGTGATTTCCCTCGCGGCGGGTCGCCCGGTCGACAAGATCGACCCCGCCATCCTCGATGTGCTGCGCCTGGCCTGCCACCAGTTGCTCTCCATGCGGGTCGCCCAGCACGCGGCCGTCGACGAGTCGGTGCAGCTCGCGAAGACCGTCGGGTCGAATTCGGCGACCGGTTTCGTCAACGGCGTGCTGCGCACCATCACGCGCAGCGACGCGGCCGAGTGGCAGCAGCGCGCCCTCGCGACGGCGAAGAACGACGACGAGCGGCTCGCCATCCTGCACTCCCACCCGGTGTGGATCATCCGCGCCTTCCGGTCGGCCCTGGCCGCCGAGGGTCGAGAGGATGAGGCGGAGCAACTGCTCGAGGCGGACAACGTGGCGCCCCGGGTGAGCCTCGTCGCGTTGCCTGGTTCCGCGACGGTCGAGGAACTCGACGCCTACGTGAGTGCATACTCGCCCCTCGGCGCGACTCTGGACGGCGGCGACCCGCTGCACCTCGGCGCCGTGCGCGACGGGCGCGCCCGTGTGCAAGACGAGGGTTCCCAGCTCGCCGCGCTCGCGCTCAGTCGCGCCCGGCCCATCGTCGCGGGCGAACGCTGGCTCGACCTGTGCGCCGGCCCGGGGGGCAAGGCTGCGCTGCTCGCCGCCGAGGCGTCGGTCGGCGGGGCGACGCTCGTCGCCAACGAGGTCGTGCCCGCCCGCGCGGAGCTCGTGCGCAAGGCCCTCGCCGTGTTCGACCCCGCGCCCGAGGTGTGGGAGCTCGACGGCACGACGGTGGGTGACGACCACGCCGACGAGTTCGACCGCATCCTCATCGACGCGCCGTGCACCGGCCTCGGCGCGCTGCGCCGGCGACCGGAGGCCCGCTGGCGGAAGTCGCCTCGAGACGTCGCACACCTCTCCGGACTGCAGTCGAACCTGCTCGACGCCGCCATCGGCGCGCTCAAGCCTGGCGGAATCCTCGCCTACGTGACGTGCTCGCCGCACCTCGCCGAGTCGAAGGTCATCGTCGAGGGCGCGATGAAGAAGTGGGGCGACGCCATCGAGCGCATCGACACGCCCGCGGTGCTCGAGACGATCACGCGCGAGCGCCTCGAGCTGGCGGCGACGTCGCACGCCCAGCTCTGGCCCCACCGGCACGGCACCGACGCCATGTTCATCCAGCTCATCGGAAAGGCCCGATCGTGACCGTGCGTATCAGCCCCAGCATCCTCGCCGCCGACTTCGCGAACTTCGAGCGTGAGCTCGGCCGCATAGCGACCGCCGACCTCGTGCATGTCGACATCATGGACAACCACTTCGTGCCCAACCTGACGTTCGGGCTCACGATGACCGAACGCTTGCAGGAGCTGTCGGCGATCCCGCTCGACGTGCACCTCATGATCGACGACCCCGACCGCTGGGCGCCGGGATACGCGGAGGCGGGTGCGTACTCGGTGACGTTCCACGCCGAGGCGGCGGCCGATGCGGTCGGGCTCGCGCGCAGACTGCGCTCGCTCGGCGCCCGCGCGGGCATCGCGCTCAAGCCCGACACGTCGGTGGAGCCCTACCTCGAGCTGCTGCCCGAGTTCGACCAGGTGCTCGTGATGACTGTCGAGCCGGGGTTTGGTGGCCAGAGCTTCATCGAGGCGACCATGCCGAAGCTGCAGCGGCTGCGCGAGAGCGTCACCGCGTCGGGGCTCGACGTGTGGCTCCAGGTCGACGGCGGCATCACGGCCGAGACCATCGTGACCGCGGCGGAGGCGGGAGCCGACACCTTCGTCGCCGGCTCGAGCGTGTTCCGCGGCGACCCGGTCGAGAACATCGCGACGCTGCGTGCGGCTGCCGCGGGCCACGCGCACTGACCGCCGGCAGACCCTCTGCACCATCCATCCTCCGCGCCATCCACCCTCCGCATCTCGGGAGCACCATGACCTCCGCACGAACGCCCTACTACCTCGATTGCGACACCGGCATCGATGACGCCCTGGCGATCGCCTACCTGCTGGCCGCCGCCGCGCAGCCCGACTCGGGCGTCGACATCGTCGGCATCGGCAGCGTGAGCGGCAACGTGTCCGCCGCGATGGGAGCGTCGAACACTCTCGATCTGCTCGCGCTGGCCGGTCGCAGCGACATACCCGTCGCGGTCGGCGCTCATCACCCGAAGGTCGGCGAGTTCCGTGGCGGCGCACCGCACGTGCACGGCGAGAACGGCATCGGCAACGTCGAGCTGGAGCGGTCGGCGGCATCCGCGGTGTCGGAGTCGGCCGCCGAGATGCTCGTGCGTCTCGCCCACAAGCACGCCGGCGAACTGCGTGTGATCGCCGTCGGACCGCTCACCAACATCGCCGACGCCCTCCACCTCGACCCCACCCTGCCCGGGCTCGTCAAGGAGCTCACGATCATGGGCGGCGCCGCCCTCGTGCCCGGGAACATCACGGCCGTGGCAGAGGCGAACATCGCCAACGACGCGGATGCAGCGTCCGACGTCTTCGCGGCCGACTGGTTCATCACCCTGGTGCCGCTCGACGTGACCATGCCGAACGTCTTCCTCGAGGAGCACAGGGCCGCTCTCATCCGCTCCGGCCGTCCCGTCGCCTCCGCACTCGGCCACATGCTCGACCACTACTTCGAGTTCTACGTCGGCGTCTACGGGCACCGGGCATCCGCGCTGCACGACCCGCTCGCCGTGGCCGTCGCCCTCGGCGACCTGGCGCTGAAGTCGGCGCCGGTCGTGCGGGTGGTCGTCGACACGACCGACGGCCCGGGCCGCGGGCAGACCGTGTGCGACCTGCGCGGCATGTACAACGGCTACCCGGAGCAGTCGGGCGCGCACACCCGCGTCGTGCTGTCGCTCGAAGACGACTTCGCGCCCACGCTGCTCGCGCGGCTGCTCGTCGCGTAGGGCGCGCAATGGGCCCGTCCACGCGCACCATCGTCGCGGGAGCACACGTCGCCACGGTCGATCCGGTCGGCACGGAGCATCCCGACGGCTGGGTCGTCATCGACGACGAGACGATCGTCGGTGTCGGTGGCGGCACGCCGCCCGAGTGGGCCGTGCGCGGGGACGCGCCGGGCGGCGAGCGCCTGCCCACTCCGCCGGTCGTCGAGATCATCGACGGCTCTGGTCACCTGCTCACGCCGGGACTCATCAACACGCACCATCACCTCTACCAGTGGCTCACGCGCGGCTGGGCGCAGGACAGCATCCTGTTCGACTGGCTGGTGGCGCTCTACCCGGCCTGGTCGGCGATCGACGCCGACCTGGTCGAGGCAGGGGCCGAGGCGGCGATCGCCGTGCTCGCCCGTTCCGGCTGCACCACCGTCGCCGACCACCACTACGTCTTCCCGCGGGGTGCGGGCGACATCCTGGGCGGCATCGTCGCAGCGGCGTCGCGGGTGGGAGTGCGGCTGCACGGCACACGCGGGTCGATGGACCTGGGGCGCTCACAAGGCGGACTGCCGCCCGACTTCGCCGTCGAGACCACCGGCGCCGCGCTGCAGGCGAGCGCCGATGCCGTCGCGAGGTACCACGACGCGTCGCGGGGCGCCATGGTGCAGATCGCGATCGCGCCGTGCTCGCCCTTCTCGGTGACGTCGGAACTGCTCTCCGAGGCCGCGGTGCTCGCGCGATCGCTCGGCGTGCGCCTGCACACCCACGGCTCGGAGACGGTCGAGGAGGAGGCGTTCTGTGTCGAGAAGTTCGACAAGACCCCGACGCAATACCTCGACGACCTCGGCTGGCTCGGCGACGATGTCTGGATGGCGCACTGCGTGCACCTCGACGACCACGCCATCGCCCGCTTCGCGGCCACGGGAACCGGCGTCGCCCACTGTCCGTCTTCGAATGCCCGGCTCGCGGCGGGAATCGCGCCCGTACCGCAATTGCTCGCGGCCGGTGTGCCGGTGGGGCTCGGCGTCGACGGCTCGGCCTCGAACGAGTCGGGCCAGCTCGGAACCGAGATCAGGCAGGCCGTGCTGATGAACCGGTTGCGCGCGGGGGCCGACGGGATGGCCGGAAGGCAGGCGCTCTACATCGCGACGATGGGCGGAGCGCGAGTGCTCGGGCGCGGCGCCGAGCTTGGCTCGATCGAGGTCGGCAAGCTCGCCGACCTCGCGCTGTGGAGGGTCGACGGCGTCGAGCACGCCGGCATCGCGGATCCTGTCGCGGCACTGACTCTCGGCGCGCAGCCCCCGCTCGCGCGACTGCTCGTGCACGGCCGCACGATCGTCGCCGACGGCGAGCTGACCCGGGTCGACGAGCGCGGGGTGGCGCGAGCGGCCTCGGCTGCGGCGGCGCGGCTCGCTGAGCGCGCGGGGGTGTAGTGCGCGCGTCGGCACTCCCGGCACCGCTCATCTGGTTGGATAGCTGCATGACAGATTCACCGAAGACCAAGCCCGAAGTCGAGTTCTACGAGGGCCCCGAGCCCACCGAACTCGTGATCATCGACATCGAAGAGGGAACCGGCGAGGAGGCGAAGCCGGGCGCGACCGTCGACGTGCACTACCTCGGCGTCGACTTCGAGTCCGGGGAGGAGTTCGACTCCAGCTGGAGCCGTGGCCAGTCCATCAACTTCCCGCTCGGAAGCCTCATCGCCGGGTGGCAGAAGGGCATCCCCGGCATGAAGGTCGGCGGCCGTCGCCAGCTGATCTGCCCGCCCGAGCTCGCCTACGGCCCGGTCGGCGGAGGCCACCGCCTCTCCGGCCGCACGCTGACCTTCGTGATCGACCTGCTCGGAACGAAATAGCCGGCACGGTGTAGCACGAACCTTCGAAGGGGATCGGACCGCGAGGTCCGGTCCCCTTCTCTCGCGCCCGATCGAGGCGCAGAGGAGCACGTGTCGGCCTAAATGCCGACTACCTTCCCACGGATGCCGCGACCTAGGGTTGATGGGGAGGAAGCCACAAACGGCCCCGCGTAGCCCCGTGCGCAACACGAACCGCGGCCAGGCCAAGAAGGTCGAGCGGGCGATCCAGGCTGCAGGCGGCAGTGTCGTCTAGTCGTACGCGCCGAGAAGGGTGTCGACTCCGTCGGCGCCACGCACACGGCAAGGGCAAGGGCACCCGCGGCGCGCGCGAGGCGGAAGAACAAGGGCGTGGAGGCGACGGTCGCCCCCATCGCCGACCCCTCTGAGGCGCGCCAGTGGGACATGAACGGCCGCGGCGCACCCGGACGTGCCCCGCGGGTGCGGTGCAGTGCGCCGGACCCCGGCCAAGAACGGGTTCTTCGGCGAGGGTCTCGTCGATGCGCTCCTCGCGTGCCGGGACGATCCAGTGCCGGGGTGGGCTGGCGATGGCGCCCTCACCGGCCTAGTAGCCTTGACGGGTGAAGACATTCGACGACCTGTTCGCTGAGCTCAGCGACAAAGCGGCGTCGCGCCCCGAGGGCTCGGGCACCGTCGCCGAGCTCGACGCAGGGGTGCACGCCATTGGCAAGAAGATCGTCGAGGAGGCCGCGGAGGTCTGGATGGCGGCCGAGTTCCAGTCAGACGCCGAGGCGGCGGAGGAGATCTCGCAGCTGCTCTACCACCTGCAGGTGATGATGATCGCGAAGGGCCTGAGCCTCGCGGATGTCTACCGACATCTGTAGGCGCGGCACCGAACCCGAATCATCCGTCACATCACACGAAGGCCAACCATGCTGAGAATTGCAGTGCCCAACAAGGGTTCATTGAGCGAGACCGCCGCGGAGATGCTCCTCGAGGCCGGATACGCCGGTCGTCGCGACCCCCGCGCCCTGAGCGCGAGCGACCCGCGCAACGACGTCGAGTTCTTCTACCTGCGCCCTCGCGACATCGCGACGTACGTCGGATCGGGCGCCCTCGACGTCGGCATCACCGGCCGCGACCTGCTGCTCGACTCCGGTTCGGAGGCGACGGAGATCGCCGCTCTCGACTTCGGCGGCTCGACGTTCCGCTTCGCCGGACGACCCGGGGCGTTCGATCAGCTCGACGACCTCGAGGGAGTGCGCGTGGCGACCAGCTATCCCGGCCTCGTCGGCGACTTCCTCGCCCGCCACGGTGTCACGGCGAAGCTCGTCGGCCTCGACGGCGCCGTCGAGTCGGCCATCAAGCTCGGTGTCGCGGATGCGGTGGCCGACGTCGTGAGCACTGGATCGACCCTGCGCGCGCAGGGCCTCGAGATCTTCGGCCCGGTCATCCTCGAGTCGACCGCGGTGCTCATCAGCGCGAAGAGCGACCTCGCGGGAATCGCGACGCTGCAGCGCCGACTCCAGGGCGTGCTCGTCGCGCGCCAGTACGTGCTCGTCGACTACGACGTGCCGGTGCGCCTCGTCGAGGCGGCGACCGCCGTCACGCCGGGGCTCGAGAGCCCCACGATCTCGCCGCTTCACGACCCGGAGTGGGTCGCCGTGCGCGCGATGGTGCAACGCGCCGACACCAACCACGTGATGGACGCCCTCTACGACCTCGGGGCGCGCGCCATCCTCGTCAGTTCGATCCACGCCGCGAGGATCTGACCGTGAGCCTCGCCGTCAGGGTCATCCCGTGCCTGGATGTCGCGGCCGGCCGCGTCGTCAAGGGAGTCAACTTCCTCGACCTGCGTGACGCGGGCGACCCGATCGAGCTCGCTCGCGCGTACTACGAGCAGGGCGCCGACGAGATCACCTTCCTCGACGTGAAGGCAACGGTCGACAATCGCGACACGATGTACGACGTCGTGCAGGCGACCGCGGAGCAGGTGTTCGTTCCGCTGACGGTCGGTGGCGGCATCCGCTCGACCGAGGATGTGGCCAGGTTGCAGGGCCACGGGGCCGACAAGGTCGGCATAAACAGCGCCGCCATCGCGCGACCCGACCTCATCGGCGAGATCGCCGACCGCTTCGGGGCCCAGGTCATCGTGCTGAGCCTCGACGTGAAGCGCAGCGACTCGACGGAGAGCGGTTTCGTCGTCACCACGCACGGCGGCCGTACGGAGACCACCATCGACGCACTCGCCTGGGCCGTAGAGGCGATCGAACGCGGGGCGGGGGAGCTGCTCGTCAACTCCATCGACGCCGACGGCATGAAGACCGGCTTCGACCTCGAGCTCATCTCGGCCATGCGCGCGATCAGCAGCGTCCCGGTGATCGCGAGCGGCGGCGCGGGCAGGCTCGAGCACTTCGCACCCGCCATCGCGGCCGGGGCGGACGCCGTGCTGGCGGCATCCGTCTTCCACACCGCCGAACTGACCGTGGGCGACGTCAAACGGGCCCTCACCGAAGCGGGAGCCCAAGTCCGATGAGCGCAGATCCAATGGACGCTGTTCCCGTGAGCGAGAAGATCGAGCTGACCGCCGAGACGGTCGGCGAGGTCGTCGACCGCGCTGTGTTCAAAGACGGCGGGCTCATGCCCGCCATCATCCAACAGTGGGACTCCAAGGAGGTGCTCATGCTCGGCTACATGGACGCCGAGGCCCTGCGGCGCACTCTCACCGAGGGCCGGGTGACATTCTGGTCGCGCAGCCGCAGCGAATACTGGCGAAAGGGCGACACGAGCGGCAACGCGCAGTTCGTGCGGGGCGCCGCTCTCGACTGCGACGCGGATACGCTGTTGGTCACGGTCGACCAGATCGGTCCGGCCTGCCACACCGGGGCTCACGCGTGCTTCGATGTCGACCCGCTCTCCCCACACGTAGGGCACGCCTCATGACCAACTCCACGACCCGGGCCGACTTCGAGTCGCGCCTCGCCGACGGGCACCGCGTCGTGCCCGTGATCCGCGAGCTCTTCGCCGACGGGGAGACGCCCGTCGGCATCTACCGCAAGCTCGCCGCAGGCAAGCCGGGCACGTTCCTGCTCGAATCCGCGGAGCAGGGCGGCATCTGGTCACGGTTCTCGTTCGTGGGCGTGTCGAGTTTCGGCGTGCTGACGCAGTCGTTCGACGCGCAGGGTGCGGATGTCGCGATCTGGCTCGACTACGGGCTCCCGGAGGAGCGCGCATTCGGCCCCGACCACCCCGCCGCTCCGCTCGAGGCGCTCGCCCACCTGCACTCCCGCTGGAGCACACCGCGCGTCGACGGCCACCCGCCGCTCACCGGTGGACTCGTGGGCTTCATCGGCTGGGAGGCCATCCGCCAGATCGAGACGCTGCGCAACGTTCCTCCCGCCGACTTCGCCGTGCCCGGACAGGCACTGAGCTTCGTCTCCGAGCTCGTGGTGATCGACCACCGCGACGGCACCGTGCAGCTCATCGCGACGGCCCTCGGCGACGGTGTGGAGAGTCCGGACGACGCATGGGCGGGAGCCCAGTCACGCCTCGACGCCATGCAGTCGCGGCTTGCGACGCCGGGCGAGGCCTGGCTGGCCGAGGTCGACCTGAGCATCGAGGCCCACCCGATCCCGCGGACGACGCCCGAGGAGTACCACGCGGCGATCGAGCGGTCGAAGACCTACATCCGCGACGGTGACGTCTTCCAGGTCGTGGTCTCGCAGCGTTTCGACCACGAGATCACCGCCGACCCGATCGACGTCTACCGGGTGCTGCGCACCCTCAATCCATCCCCGTACATGTACCTGCTCACACTCGTCGGCGCCGACGGGGAGCCGTACAGCATCGTCGGTTCGAGCCCCGAGGCGCTCGTCAAGGTGCAGGACGGGCGTGTGCACATGCATCCCATTGCCGGATCGCGTCCCCGATCCGACAACGTCGAACGCGACCTCGAGCTCGCCGTCGAGCTGCTCGCAGACGAGAAGGAGCGCTCCGAGCACCTCATGCTCGTCGACCTGGCGCGCAACGACCTGCTCAAGGTCTGCACGCCCGGCACCGTCGAGGTGACCGAGTTCATGCAGGTGGAGCGCTTCAGCCACATCATGCACCTCGTCTCGAGCGTCGAGGGAGACATTCGAGCGGATGCCACTCCCATCGAGGTCTTCACGGCGACGTTTCCCGCGGGAACGCTCTCCGGGGCCCCGAAGCCGCGCGCCCTCGAGATCATCGACGAACTCGAGCCCGCCCAGCGCGGCGTCTATGGGGGAGTGGTGGGCTACTTCGACTTCGCGGGCGACCTCGATCTCGCCATCGCCATCCGCACGACGACGATCGTCGGCGGGCTCGCCCGGGTCCAGGCGGGCGCCGGCCTCGTCGCCGACTCCGACCCCGCCGCCGAGCATCTCGAGTCGCAGAACAAGGCCGCCGCACCGCTGCGTGCCGTCGCGATCGCCAACGCCATGCGCAGGGTGCAGTGACCGAGCCCGCCGCGGCAGGCGCGCCGCGCCGCACGAAGTCGCTCGTCGTGCTCGTCGGGGCGTTGGTCGCCCTCGCGACACTCATCGCCTGGACCCAGGTCTGGTTCGCCGTGTCGCTCGACGACGGCGCGCGGCTCGACGTCGACGGGCAGGTCGCCGCTCCCGCACTCTCGGCGCTCGCCCTCACGAGCCTCGTGCTCGTCGGGGCGCTCAGCATCGCCGGCCCGTTCTTCCGCTTCATTCTCGGCATGCTCGAGTCGCTCATCGGGGTCACCGTCGTGCTCTCCTGCGGCATCGCCCTCGGTGATCCGGTGCGGGCGTCCGCCCCGGCCATCTCCGTCGCCACGGGTGTGGCCGGTGGCAAGTCCGTACGCGCCCTCGTGTCCGTCGTCTCCGAGTCGCCGTGGCCGTGGGTGGCCCTCGTGAGTGGTGCACTCCTCGTCGTGACGGGCCTGGCCATCATCGTTCTCGGCCGTCGCTGGCCGGGGTCATCGCGCAAGTATCAGGCGGTGCGTCTCGAGCCCGCGGATGCCGCCCGCAACCCGGTCGACGACTGGGATGCGTTGAGCGGCGGAAGCGACCCGACGACGCGCGACTGACCCTCCCGCGCCAACGGCTGCGCCGCCGCCGCTCGCCGCGTCGGGAACGGGCGACCGCCCGCGATAGAGTTTCTTGTCGAACACACAACAATGAATGGAGCATCATGACCATCGAGTCTGACGCCGGACACGGCAACTCACCTGCCGCCTGGACAGCCGTGATCATCATGCTGGTCGCCTTCGCGATCGGTACTCTCGCCTTCTGGTTCGAGCTTCCGTGGCTCGTCATCGCGGCCGCGGTGCTCGTCGTGGTCGGACTCATCGTCGGTAAGGTGCTCGCCGCCATGGGGTACGGCGTCGGTGGCGCGAAGACCAACCCGAAGGCGCACAACTAGGGTGCTCGACTCCCTGGTAGCCGGAGCCCTCGCCGACGCAGCCGAGCGTCGCGCCTCGCGCAGCCTCGCCGACGTCGAGTCGGCGGCTCGCGCGCGCCCCGCGGCCCTCGACGTGCTCGCACACCTCGCGCCCGCCGACCGCGTGAAGATCATCGCCGAGGTGAAGCGGTCGAGCCCCTCGCGCGGCGCCCTCGCAGACATCCCCGACCCCGCAGCTCTCGCGAGCGCGTACGAGACGGGGGGAGCGAGCGTCATCAGCGTGCTCACCGAGGGCCGCAGGTTCGGCGGATCCCTCGCCGACCTCGAGGCCGTGCGTGCGGCGGTCTCACTGCCCGTGCTGCGCAAGGACTTCATCGCGGAGCCCTACCAGGTGTTCGAGGCCCGCGCCGCGGGCGCCGATCTCGCACTCCTTATCGTCGCGGCACTCGACCAGCCCGCGCTGAAGGAGCTGTACGCGCTCGTCGACGAGCTCGGGATGACGGCGCTCGTCGAGGCCCACAGCGCCGACGAGGTGGAGCGCGCTGTCGACCTCGGTGCACGCCTCATCGGCGTCAACGCCCGCAACCTCTCCACCTTTGAACTCGACCGCGACCTCTTCGGCTCGCTCGTCGGGCGCATCCCCGCGGGCGTCATCCGTGTGGCCGAGTCGGCGGTGAAGACGCCCGACGACGTGGCGCACTACCGAGCCGCGGGCGCAGACGTCGTGCTCATCGGAGAGGCCCTGGTCACGGGAGACCCCGTCGCCACGCTCAGCGCCTTCCTCGGCGCTGCCGAGCGCGCGACATCCAACGAGGAACAGGCACATGACCACCCACTTGCGTGATGAGACCGGTCCGTATTTCGGCGAGTTCGGCGGGCGCTTCGTGCCCGAGTCGCTCGTCGCGGCGCTCGACGAGCTGAGCGCCGCCTACGAGGCGACGAAGACCGACCCGACGTTTGCGGCCGAGTTGTCGGCCCTGCACAAGACCTACACGGGCCGGCCGTCGATCATCACCGAGGTGCCGCGCTTCGCCGAGCACGCGGGCGGCGCCCGCATCATCCTCAAGCGTGAAGACCTCAACCACACGGGCTCCCACAAGATCAACAACGTGTTGGGCCAGGCACTGCTCACCAAGCGCATCGGCAAGTCCCGCGTCATCGCGGAGACGGGTGCCGGCCAGCACGGTGTCGCCACCGCGACGGCGGCGGCGCTCTTCGGCCTCGAGTGCGTCATCTACATGGGCGAGGTCGACACCGACCGCCAGGCGCTCAACGTGGCGCGGATGCGCCTGCTCGGGGCGGAGGTCGTCTCGGTGAAGACCGGGTCGCGCACGCTCAAAGACGCCATCAACGAGGCTTACCGTGAGTGGGTCGCGAGCGTCGACACGACGAACTACGTGTTCGGCACGGTCGCCGGACCGCACCCCTTCCCGGCGATGGTGCGCGACTTCCAGAAGATCATCGGCGAGGAGGCCCGCCAGCAGGTCCTCGACCTCACGGGTGCGCTCCCCGACGCCGTGACTGCGTGCGTCGGCGGAGGCAGCAATGCCATGGGCATATTCCACGCCTTCCTCGACGACCCGTCCGTCGCCCTGTACGGGTACGAGGCCGCGGGCGACGGCCACCTCACCGACCGCCACGCCGCCACCATCACCCGCGGCCGGCCCGGTGTGCTGCACGGCGCGCGCAGCTACCTCCTGCAGGACGAGGACGGGCAGACCATCGAGTCGCACTCGATCTCCGCGGGCCTCGACTACCCGGGTGTCGGGCCCGAGCACTCCTGGCTGCACGACATCGGCCGCGCCAACTACCTGCCGATCACCGATGACGAGGCCATGCAGGCGCTGCGCCTGCTGAGCCGCACCGAGGGCATCATCCCCGCCATCGAGTCCGCCCACGCTCTCGCGGGCACGATCAAGCTGGGCAAGGAGCTCGGGCCCGACGCCGTCATCCTCGTGAACCTCAGCGGCCGCGGCGACAAAGACATGGAGACCGCCGGAAAGTATTTCGACATCCTCGACGCGGAGGCACTCGCCGCGGAGGACGAGTCACCGCTCGACCCCAACGAGACCGGCAGCGGCGCGGGGGTGGAACGATGAAGGCAACGCCGTCGAGCCCCGTCGAGCGGGCAATCTCCGTGCGCCGGGACGCGGGCTCTGGAGCGCTCGTCGGCTACCTGCCCGCGGGCTTCCCCGACCTCGACACGAGCATAGAGGCGGCGGTCGCGCTCATCGAGAACGGCGTCGACGTGCTCGAGCTCGGACTGCCGTACTCCGATCCGGTCATGGACGGCCCCGTCATCCAGCATGCGACGGAGATCGCCCTCAGCAAGGGGTTCCGTCTCAAGCACGGACTCGAGGCGGTTGCTGCCATCACCGCGCGCGTCGACGCCCCCGTGCTCGTCATGACCTACTGGAACCCGATCGTGCAGTTCGGAGTCGAGCGTTTCGCCGACGAGCTGCGCGCCGCCGGGGGAGCGGGCCTCATCACGCCCGATCTCGTTCCCGACGAGGCACGGGAGTGGCTCGCCGCATCCGACCGCACCGGTCTCGACCGGGTGTTCCTCGCGGCGCCGTCGTCGTCGCCCGTCCGGCTCGAACAGGCGGTCGAGAAGAGCCGCGGCTTCGTCTACGCAGTCTCGACGATGGGCATCACGGGTGCGCGGGCGGATGTCGACTCCGCCGCCCGCTCGCTTGTTGCGCGCCTGCGCACCGCCGGGGCGACGAGCACGTGCGTCGGAATCGGCATCTCGACCGCCGACCAGGTGCGTGAGGTGCTCAGCTACGCCGACGGTGCGATCGTCGGCTCGGCGCTCGTCAAGGCACTCGCCGACGGCGGCGTCGACGCGGTCGCCCGCACGGCCGCCGCCCTGAGCGCAGGCACACGCCCCTGATCGAGACCTGCCCCGACGGCCCGCGCCCGACCCTCTAGTCTTACTTAGTCTTCGCACACCTCGAAAGGTCTCCGCCTCGTGTTCGCTCCCCTCAGTATCCCCAGCCCCGACTACGAGTGGCAGGTCTTCAACCTGGGCCAGTGGTTCAGGGACATAGGGCTCACCTGGTTCGGCTTCAACCTCAACATCCATGCGTACGCGATCTGCATTTTGATCGGCATCGTCGCGGCCGGAATCCTCACCAACTACCGGCTCACGAAGCGCGGCGCCGAGCCCGGCGTCGTGCTCGACATCGTCATCTGGGCCGTGCCCCTCGGCATCGTCGGCGCCCGCATCTTCCACGTGCTGACGCACCCCGACGACTACTTCGGCGCGGGCGACGACCCGTGGGCCGTGCTCTACGTCTGGGAGGGCGGCATCGCCATCTTCGGCTCGCTCATCGGCGGCGCCGTCGGCGCGTGGATCGGCTGCTGGTTCTCCGGTGTGCGCTTCTGGACCTTCGCCGACGCGGTCGCTCCCGCGCTGCTGCTCGCGCAGGCCTTCGGCCGGTTCGGCAACTGGTTCAACCACGAGCTCTTCGGCCTGCCCACCAACCTGCCGTGGGGTCTCGAGATCGAGTCGACCAACGCCGCGTACCCGCCGGGGCTTCCCGACGGCACGCTGTTCCACCCGACGTTCCTCTACGAGATCATCTGGAACCTCGCGGGCGTCGCGCTCATCCTCTTCGCCGAGCGCGCACTGCGGCTGCAGTGGGGCAAGGTGCTCGGCGCCTACCTCGTCTGGTACGGTCTCGGTCGCACCGTCTTCGAGTCGATCCGCATCGACCCGAGCGAGGTGCTGTTCGGTCTGCGCAGCAACGTCTGGGCCGCGCTCCTCGCCGTCGTCGTCGGCCTGGTCATCATCGTCGTCCAGAGCCGCCGTCACACCGGTCTGGAGCCGAGCCCGTACCGGCCCGGTCGCGAGTGGGTCGCTCCGGGTACTGGGGTAGACTCTCCTGACACCTATTCGGAGCTCGACGAACCAGGCAACGACGCCGCGTCCCCATCCGGAACGCTCACCACAAGTGAGCCCGCCACAAGCGGAGAAGGCGCCAAGTCCTGACGACAGGGCCACCTCTGTAACCCCGATGGGCCACCGGCGTCCCACTTGCTCCCTTACTTCGTGAGGACGGACACTCATGGCTCTCACGCCAGCACTCCAGCGCTTCAGCACGACCCCCCAGGCGACGGGTCTCTACGACCCGAGCCGTGAGAAGGACGCCTGCGGACTGGCCATGGTCGCGACCCTTCGCGGCACGGCCGGGCACGACATCATCGACGCAGCGCTCGGCGCCCTCCGCAACCTCGAGCACCGGGGTGCCATCGGCTCCGACGCCGGGACGGGTGACGGCGCCGGCATCATCACGCAAGTGCCCGACGCGTTCCTGCGCGCCGTCGCCGGGTTCGACCTGCCCCCGGCAGGCAGTTACGCGGTCGGGATGGCGTTCCTCCCGACGGAGGACGACGACCGCGCCGCCATCAAGAACGGCATCGACGTGATCGCCGCGGAGGAGGGCCTCGTCGTCCTCGGCTGGCGAGTCGTGCCCGTGCGGCCCGAACAGGTCGGCGACCTCGCGCGTGCGGCCATGCCCGAGTTCGAGCAGCTCTTCCTCGCCTCGACGCGCGCCGACGACGATGGAGCGCTGCTCGCGGGCATCGAGCTCGACCGCCAGGTGTACCGTCTGCGCAAGCGCGCCGAGCACAGCCTCGGCGCCTACTTCCCCTCGCTGTCGAGCCGCACGCTCGTCTACAAGGGCATGGTCACGACTCTCCAGCTCGAGCCGTTCTACCCCGACCTCTCCGACGAGCGTTTCGCATCGAAGCTCGCTCTCGTGCACTCGCGCTACTCCACCAACACCTTCCCGTCGTGGCCGCTCGCCCAGCCGTTCCGCATGATCGCGCACAACGGCGAGATCAACACCGTGCAGGGAAACCGCAACTGGATGCGTGCCCGCCAGTCGCAGCTCGAGTCGGAGCTGCTCGGCGACATCCCCAGCATCCTGCCCATCAACACGCCGGGCGCGAGCGACTCCGCGTCCTTCGACGAGGTCGTCGAGCTGCTGAGCCTGACTGGGCGGTCGCTCCCGCATTCGATCATGATGATGGTGCCCGAGGCCTGGGAGAACCAGACCGACGTGCAGGCCGCACGCAAGGCGTTCTACGAGTACCACTCGATGCTCATGGAGCCGTGGGATGGGCCCGCAGCGCTCGTCTTCACCGACGGCTCGGTCGTCGGCGCGACGCTCGACCGCAATGGACTGCGCCCGGGGCGCTTCCTCGTCACCGACGACGGACTCGTCGTGCTCGCGAGCGAGATCGGCGTGCTCGACATCGACCCCGCGAAGGTCGTGCGCAAGGGCCGCTTGCGCCCCGGCAAGATGTTCCTCGTCGACACCGAGGCCGGCCAGATCATCGAAGACGACGACATCAAGGGCGAACTCGCCGCGGCCCAGCCGTACGGCGAGTGGCTCGACCAGGGGCGAATCCACCTCAACGACCTGCCCGACCGTGAGCACATCGTGCACACTCCCGCCTCGGTGACTCGTCGCCAGCGCACCTTCGGCTACACCGAGGAGGAAGTGCGCATCATGATCATGCCCATGGCGAAGAACGGCGCCGAGCCGCTCGGCGCGATGGGTTCCGACACGCCGATCGCCGTTCTGTCGGAGCGACCGCGCCTGCTGTTCGACTACTTCACCCAGCAGTTCGCCCAGGTGACCAACCCGCCGCTCGACTCGATCCGGGAAGAGGTCGTCACCTCGATGAAGCTCGGGCTGGGCCCGGAGCGCAACCTGCTCGCGGCGACCCCGGAGCACGCGCGCCAGGTCATCCTCGACTTCCCGGTGATCGACAACGACGAGCTCGCGAAGATCCAGCACATCGATCCCCGCCCCGGCAGCCGGCTCACCACCACCATCCGTGGCCTGTACCGCGTCGACAAGGGACCGAAGGCGCTCGAGAAGCGACTCGCGGCAATGTGCGTCGAGGTCGACGAGGCCATCGCGGCCGGAGCCCAGTTCATCGTGCTCTCCGACCGCGACTCGAACAAGGAGTACGCGCCCGTACCCTCGTTGCTCATGCTCGCGGCCATCCATCACCACCTCATCCGGCGCGAGAACCGGATGAAGGTCGGAATCATCGTCGAGGCGGGTGACGTGCGCGAGGTGCACCACGTCGCGCTGCTCGTCGGCTACGGCGCATCCGCGATCAACCCGTACCTCGCCATGGAGTCGGCAGAGGAGCTCGTGCGCAGCGGCATGATCACGGGCGTCTCCCCGGAGAAGGCCGTGAGAAACCTCATCAAGGCGCTCGGCAAGGGCGTGCTCAAGATCATGAGCAAGATGGGCATCTCTGTCGTCAGCTCGTACGCGGGCGCCCAGGCGTTCGAGGCGGTCGGGCTCAATCAGGAGTTCGTCGACCAGTACTTCACCGGCACGTCGAGCCTGCTCGGCGGCGTCGGCATCGAGGTCATCGCGGCGGAGAGTGCCGCGCGCCACGAGGCCGCGTACCCCGACGACGGCGCCATCAGCGCGCACGAGCGGCTCGCGACGGGCGGCGAGTACCAGTGGCGCCGCGACGGGCCGCCCCACCTCTTCAACCCCGACACCGTGTTCCGGCTGCAGCACGCCACGCGCGCGCGCCGCTACGACATCTTCCGCGAGTACACGAAGCTCGTCGACGACCAGTCGGAGAAGCTCATGACCGTGCGCGGGCTGTTCAGCTTCAAGTCGGGCCTGCGCCCCGTCGTGCCCATCGACGAGGTCGAGTCCGTCTCGTCGATCGTGAAGCGCTTCTCCACCGGCGCGATGAGCTACGGCTCGATCAGCGCCGAGGCGCACGAGACCCTCGCCATCGCCATGAACTCCATCGGTGCGAAGAGCAACACGGGAGAGGGCGGCGAGAACATCGACCGGCTGCTCGACCCGTCGCGTCGCAGTGCGATCAAGCAGGTCGCGTCCGGACGTTTCGGCGTCACGAGCATGTACCTGACGCACGCCACCGACATCCAGCTCAAGATGGCCCAGGGCGCGAAGCCCGGCGAGGGCGGCCAGCTGCCCCCGACCAAGGTCTACCCGTGGATCGCGCGCACCCGCCACGCCACCGCGGGCGTCGGCCTCATCTCCCCGCCGCCGCACCACGACATCTACTCGATCGAGGACCTCAAGCAGCTCATCTTCGATGTCAAGCGAGCCAACCCGCTCGCCCGGGTTCACGTCAAGCTCGTGAGCCAGTCGGGCATCGGCGCGGTCGCCGCGGGAGTGACGAAGGCCCTCGCCGACGTCGTGCTCGTGTCCGGCCACGACGGCGGAACCGGGGCCAGCCCGCTCAACTCGCTCAAGCACGCGGGAACGCCGTGGGAGCTCGGCCTCGCCGAGACGCAGCAGACGCTCATGCTCAACGGCATGCGCGACCGCGTCGTCGTGCAGGTAGACGGCCAGATGAAGACGGGTCGTGACGTCATCGTCGGCGCCCTGCTCGGCGCGGAGGAGTTCGGTTTCGCGACCGCGCCCCTCGTGGTCGAGGGTTGCGTCATGATGCGCGTCTGCCACCTCGACACCTGCCCCGTCGGCATCGCAACGCAGAACCCCGAGCTGCGCGCCCGTTTCAGTGGCAAGCCCGAGTTCGTCGTCAACTTCTTCGAGTTCCTCGCGCAGGAGGTGCGTGAGTACCTGTCGGCGCTCGGCTTCCGCTCGATCGAGGAGGCCGTCGGGCACCATGAGGTGCTCGACGTGAACGGCGCCGTCGAGCATTGGAAGGCCGACGGCCTCGACCTGACGCCCGTGCTGATCGGACCCGACTTCCCGGATGATGCGCCGCTGCGCAACTCGCGGGCGCAGGACCACGAGCTCGAGAAGCACTTCGACGTCGAGCTCATCCGGCGCAGCGAGAACGCGCTCGAGCACGGAACCCCGGTGTCGATCGACCTCGCCATCAAGAACACCGAGCGCGCGGTAGGCACCATGCTCGGCAACGCGGTCACGCTCCGCCACGGCGAGCACGGCCTCCCGGCAGGCACCATCCAGGTCAACCTCACCGGCACGGCCGGGCAGTCGCTCGGCGCGTTCCTGCCGAGCGGCATCCGACTGCGCCTCATCGGCGACAGCAACGACTACGTCGGCAAGGGCCTCTGCGGCGGAGAGATCATCGTGCGCCCCGACGCCCGGAGCGCATTCGCGGCAGAGGACAACGTCATCGCCGGCAACGTCATCGGCTACGGTGCGACGCAGGGCTCGATGTTCCTGCGCGGCATCGTGGGCGAGCGTTTTCTCGTGCGCAACTCCGGCGCCACGGCGGTCGTCGAGGGTGTGGGAGACCACGCGCTCGAGTACATGACCGGTGGTCTCGCGGTCATCCTCGGCGCAACGGGTCGCAACCTCGGCGCCGGGATGTCGGGCGGAACGGCCTACATCTACGATCTCCGCGAGGAACGGGTGAACCCCGACTCGCTCGCGAGCGGCGAGCTCTCGCTGCTGCCTCTCGGCGGCTCCGACGTGGAGATCCTCACCGACCTGTTGCAGCGCCACTACGACGAGACCGAGTCCGTCGTCGCGCGCCGCATGCTCGACGACATGGACGACACTGTCACCCGATTCGTCAAGGTCCTGCCGCGCGACTACGCCGCGGTCATCGAAACACGCCAGGCGGCGGTCGCGGAGGGGCTCGACCCCGACGGCGACGTCGTGTGGGGACGCATCATGGAGGTAACCGGTGGCTGATCCCAAGGGATTCCTGAAGGTCAAGGAACGCGAGCTGCCCGCGAGGCGACCCGTCGCTCTTCGGCTCATGGACTGGAAAGAGGTCTACGAGCAGGGTGACACCGCCACCGTGCGCAAGCAGGCGGGGCGCTGCATGGACTGCGGCATCCCGTTCTGCCACCAGGGCTGCCCACTCGGCAACCTCATTCCCGAGTGGAACGACCTGATGTGGCGTGGCGAGGCCCACCAGGCCATCGAGCGCCTGCACGCGACGAACAACTTTCCCGAGTTCACCGGCCGGCTCTGCCCCGCGCCGTGCGAGTCGTCGTGCGTGCTGGGCATCAACCAGCCGCCCGTGACGATCAAGAACGTCGAGGTGTCGATCATCGACGAGGCGTACCAGCGCGGATGGGTCACCCCCCACCCGCCGGAGCGCCTCACCGGCAAGACCGTCGCGGTCGTCGGCTCGGGGCCTGCCGGGCTCGCGGCGGCCCAGCAGCTCACCCGCGCCGGCCACACCGTCGCGGTCTTCGAGCGCGACGACCGCATCGGTGGCCTGCTGCGCTACGGGATCCCCGACTTCAAGATGGAGAAGAAGCACATCGAGGCGCGCCTCGCGCAGATGCAGGCGGAGGGCACCCGGTTCCGCGCCGGAGTGAACATCGGCGTCGACATCACGTGGGACGACCTCCGCGCCCGCTACGACGCGGTGATCGTCGCGACCGGCGCGACCGTGCCGCGCGACCTGCCCATCCCTGGCCGCGACCTCATGGGCGTGCACTACGCCATGGACTACCTCGTGCAGCAGAACCGGGTCGGCGCAGGTGACACCGTCACCGAGCAGCTCACCGCCGAGGGCAAGCACGTCGTCGTTCTGGGCGGCGGCGACACGGGAGCCGACTGCATCGGCACCGCGCACCGCCAGCACGCGCTCTCGGTCACCAACCTCGCGATCGGCAAACAGCCGGCGAGCGAGCGCCCCGAGCACCAGCCGTGGCCGATGGCACCGACCCTGTTCGAAGTCTCGAGCGCCCACGAGGAGGGCGGCGAGCGTGTCTTCCTCGCCTCCACGATCGAGTTCCTGTCCAACGAAGCCGGCGAGGTGCGCGCCATCCGTGTCGCAGAGACCGAGTACCTCGACGGCCGTCGGGTTCCCCGGGCGGGCACCGAGCGTGAGATCCCCGCCGACCTCGTGCTGCTCGCGATGGGCTTCACCGGCCCCGAGCGCGATGCGATCACCGAGCAGCTGCCGATCCCCGTCGACGAGAAGGGCAACTTCGGGCGCGACGGCGACTACCAGTCGAGCCACTCCGGCGTCTTCGTCGCGGGTGACGCCGGGCGCGGCCAGTCGCTCATCGTGTGGGCCATCGCCGAGGGGCGCGCAGCGGCATCCGCCGTCGACCGGTACCTCGAGGGCGAGACCCAGTTGCCGTTCCCGGTCAAGCCGACCGACCACGCCATCGCCATCTGAACCGACAGACCGATCTCCCATCCACCGCATTTCCACCACCACAGAAGGAACTCATGAGACGCGCGAAGATTGTCGCAACGCTCGGTCCGGCAACATCCAGCTATGAGAACATCCGTGCGATCATCGACGCGGGCGTCGACGTGGCCCGGATGAACCTCAGCCACGGCTCGTACGACGTGCACGAGGCCGTCTACGCCAACGTGCGCAAGGCCGCCGACGACTCAGGGCGCGCCGTCGCCGTGATGGTCGACCTCCAGGGGCCGAAGATCCGCCTCGGCAAGTTCGAGGGCGGCCCGTACGACCTCGCCGCGGGCGACGTCTTCAAGATCACGACTGAGGATGTCGTCGGAACCCGTGAGCTCTCGGGCACGACCTTCAAGGGTCTGCCCCAGGACGTGAGCCCCGGAGACTTCCTGCTCATCGACGACGGCAAGGTGAAGGTGCAGGTGACGAGCGTCGACGGCCCCGTCGTCACGACGACGGTCATCGTCGCCGGCGCTGTCTCCAACAACAAGGGCATCAACCTCCCGGGCGTCGCGGTCAACGTGCCCGCGCTCAGCGAGAAGGACGAAGACGACCTCCGCTGGGGCCTCCGTCTGGGTTGCGACCTCATCGCGCTCTCGTTCGTGCGTGACGCGTCTGACATCGTGCGCGTGCACGAGATCATGGAGGAGGAGGGTCGCAAGGTTCCCGTCATCGCCAAGATCGAGAAGCCGCAGGCCGTCGACAACCTCGAGGCCATCATCGACGCGTTCGACGCCATCATGGTCGCTCGTGGCGACCTCGGTGTCGAGCTGCCGCTCGAGGCGGTGCCGATCGTGCAGAAGCGCGCCGTCGAGCTGTCGCGTCGCATGGCCAAGCCGGTCATCGTGGCCACCCAGATGCTCGAGTCGATGATCTCCAGCCCGGTGCCGACGCGCGCCGAGACGTCGGACGTGGCGAACGCCGTGCTCGACGGGGCCGACGCCGTCATGCTGAGCGGCGAGACGAGCGTGGGGGAGTACCCGGTAATCACGGTGCAGACGATGGCACGCATCGTCGCGTCGACCGAGGAGCACGGGCTCGAGCGCATCCCGGAGCTGGGCACCAAGCCCCGCACACAGGGCGGCGCGATCACCCTCGCGGCGGCGGAGGTCGCCACGTTCGTCGATGCGAAGTACGTGTGCATCTTCACCGAGTCCGGGGACTCCGCCCGGCGGATGTCTCGACTGCGCTTCAACGTGCCGATGAAGGCCTTCACGCCCGACCCGGCCATCCGTCGTCGCATGGCGCTCATCTGGGGAATCGACTCCTACGTGGTCGAGCGTGTCACCCATACGGACGCCATGTACATTCAGGTCGACGAGGTGCTCCTCGGCGAGGGACTGGCCGAGGTCGGCGATGTCGTCGTCGTCATCTCCGGTTCGCCTCCCGGAATCTCGGGCTTCACCAACGACCTGCGCGTGCACCGCGTCGGCGACGCAAAGAACGCCGCCGCGCCCGCCTACGCCGTCAAGGAGTAGGCCGAACACAACGCGGAGGGGCCGGGCAGCGATCGTTGCCCGGCCCCTCCGTCTGTCGCCGTGCTCAGTCGACGCGCGGCAGCTTCTGCTCGCGGCCGTCGGAGATGTCGGCCTCGGTCGTGCCCGTCTCGGAGCCGACGCGGTTCTCGTCGCCCTCCCCGAGATCGGAGCTCGTGTAGCTGGTGTGAGCGTCCGTCTCGGGCCCCGACTGCTCGGTCGTCGTGTAATCGGTCTCCGAATCGGAGACCGCGGGAACGTCGTTGTTCGCGTCCGTCGTTCCGCCGCCGGTCGCGCTTGTACCGGGGGAGAGCAGCGAGCCCTCGGTTCCCTCGGGGTGCGGATCCTGTGATCCGGAGGGCGTGGCTCCGTCAATGTCTTCGTGGTGATCCATCGGCATACTCCTTCGTCTGTTGCTGGAGACTTCTGGGGCGGCGGTGGGGCTGGCCACCGCCGCCCCACGTCACGCGTCGTCCAAGACGACAGGCGTGGCGGAGCGGGTTCGCGGCACGCCCAGAGGGCTCCGCGAAACGTCGTTCGCTCAGAACGGTACGCGCTCGGGAAGGGCATCGCGGGGGCTGTACAGTGCGTGGGACCGCGGATATAGTGCTTTCCGCCGCAGGAATCAGAGGCCGTGATGAGTTGTGCCGGATGCGAGACTCGAACTCGCACGCCCTTTCGAGCAAAGCATTTTGAGTGCTCCGCGTCTGCCATTCCGCCAATCCGGCGCACAACAACAGTCAAAAGAATACCGTAGGCTCTCTATCGTGACTGACCAAGAATCAACCCCAGCAGCTCCCCGTCGTGTAGTCGTTGCGGAAGACGAGTCGTTGATTCGTATGGACATCGTGGAGATCCTCCGCGACAACGGCTTCGAGGTCGTGGGGGAAGCGGGCGACGGCGAGACCGCCGTAGCGCTCGCAACCGAGTTGCGCCCCGACCTGGTCATCATGGATGTCAAGATGCCCCAGCTCGACGGCATCTCCGCCGCCGAACGACTGACCAAGAACCACATCGCGCCCGTCGTGCTGCTCACCGCGTTCAGCCAGAAGGAGCTCGTCGAGCGTGCGTCGGAGGCCGGCGCACTGGCCTATGTCGTCAAGCCGTTCACGCCGAGCGACCTGCTGCCGGCGATCGAGATCGCGCTCAGCCGTTACACCCAGATCATCACGCTCGAGGCAGAGGTCGCCGATCTCGTCGAGCGCTTCGAGACCCGCAAGCTCGTCGACCGCGCGAAGGGCCTGCTCAACGAGAAGATGGGCCTCACCGAGCCCGAGGCGTTCCGCTGGATCCAGAAGGCGTCCATGGACCGCCGCCTGACGATGCACGATGTCGCCCAGGCCATCATCGAACAGCTGAGCGCGAAGAAGTAGGGCTCAGAAGTCTCGGGCAGGGAAGGCTCGGGCGCCTGCCCCGGAAACCGGCGTCAACGCTGGTCGAGGAGCATGTTCGTCATGCGCACCGTCGACAGGCGCGTGCCGGCCTCGTCGCGCATCACGATCTCGTGCGTGGCGAGGGTGCGGCCGAGCGAGAGCGCCGTGCATGTGGCCGTGACGAGGCCGCTGGTCACCGACCGGCTGTGGCTCGCGTTGATCTCGATGCCGACGGCGTACCTGCCCGGACCGGCGTGGATGGCGGATGAGATGGAGCCGAGCGACTCGGCGAGCACGACGTGTGCCCCGCCGTGCAGCAGGCCCACGACCTGGGTGTTGCCGTCGACCGGCATGGTCGCGACCGAGTGCTCGGCCGACACCTCGATGAAATCGATGCCCATCTTGCGGGCGAGCGCGCCCCCGCCGCTGGTCACGAGACGTTCGATGAGTTCGGGGTCGAGATGTTCGGGGAACGAGGTCATGGCACTCTCTCTGGCGGCCCAGCGTGTCGGTGACCGCGGCTAGGCTGGCTGTCGTGTCGGACAACGAAAAGCCTACCCTTCTGATTATCGACGGCCATTCGCTGGCGTTCCGAGCGTTCTACGCGTTGCCGGTCGACAGTTTCATGAACCGCGAGGGGCAGCACACCAACGCCATCCACGGCTTCATCGCGATGCTCATCAACCTGCTCAAGGCCGAGAAGCCGACCCACCTCGCGGTCGCGTTCGACATCTCCCGCTTCTCGTTCCGCACCCGCGAATACCCCGAGTACAAGGGCACTCGCGGCGAGACGCCGGTCGAGTTCATCGGCCAGATCCCGCTGCTCGAGCAGGCGCTCAAGGCGATGGGCATCCCCACCGTCTCGAAGGAGGACTACGAGGCCGACGACATCCTCGCCACCCTCGCGTCCCGCGGCGCGAAGGAGGGCTTTCACGTCTTCGTCGTCTCGGGCGACCGCGACGCGATCCAGATGATCAACGACGACGTGACCCTGCTCTACCCGAACGCGCGCGGTGTCTCCGAGCTCAAGCGCTACGACCGCGACACGGTCTTCGAGCGTTACGGCATCGAGCCGCATCAATACCCCGACATCGCGGCCCTCGTCGGCGAGACGAGCGACAACCTCATCGGCATCGACAAGGTGGGCGAGAAGACCGCCGTCAAGTGGATCGTGCAGTACGGCAGCCTCGACGGTGTGCTCGAGCATGCCGACGAGATCAAGGGCGTCGTGGGGGAGAAGCTGCGCGAGCAGAAAGACCGCGCCATCCGCAACCGCAAGCTCAATCACCTGCTCACCGACGTCGAGCTGCCGTTTGGGCCGCTCGACCTCGCACGCCAGCCCATCGACGAGGCCGCGGTTCGCGAGGTCTTCGACAAGCTGCAGTTCAAGACGCTCCTCGACCGGGTGCTCACCCTCGCCGGCTCCGACGGCATGCTGCGAGAGTCGGATGCGTCGGCCCTCCCCGTCGCGGTGGTCGACGAGCTCGCCGTGCCGCACGTGCGCACCATGGTCGACGAAGAGCTCGCGAACTGGTTGGGCATCCAGTCGAGCCAGGGCACCGCTCCGCTCGGGCTCCGGGTCGAGACATCCGGTGGTCGGGTCACCGGCCTCGGAATCGCCTCGCTCACCGACAGCGCCTACGTGCCGTGGGAGGCCGACCGGCCCGACTACGCGGCGCTCGAGGCGTGGTTGGCGAGTGACTCGCCGAAGTACCTGCAGGGGTCGAAGCAGCAGCTCAAGGCGCTGCGCCGCTCCGGTCTCGCGCTCGACGGCATCGCCTTCGATACGAGCCTCGCCGCGTGGCTGCTCAAGCCCGCCGGAAAGAGCGACGACCTGGCCAGCCAGGTCTACGACTTCCTCGGTGAGTCGCTCCCGCAGGGCGACCCCAACCAGCTCGTTCCCGACACCGACACCGTGAGCATCGCGACCGAGGCGTGGTACGTGCTGCGCGTCGCGGACTACCTCGCCGAGAAGCTCGGCGACGGCACCCGCAGGGTGCTCGACGAGATCGAGCTGCCCCTCGTGCCCGTCATGGCGACGATGGAGCTCGACGGGATCACCGTGAACCAGCAGATCCTGTCCCGGCTCTCCGGCGAGCTCGGCGCCGTGGCCGCCGACCTTGCCGCGCGTGCGTACGCCGAGATCGGTCACGAGGTCAACCTCGGCTCGCCGAAGCAGCTGCAGCAGGTGCTGTTCGAAGAACTCGGCATGCCCAAGACGCGCGCCAACAAGACCGGCTTCTCGACGGATGCCGCGAGCCTCACCGACCTGCAGGAGCAGGCGCCGCATCCCTTCCTCGACTTGCTGCTGCGGCACCGTGACGCGACGAAGCTCAAGCAGAGCATCGAGACCCTCGAGAGGGCGGTCGACGTCGACGGACGCGTGCACACCACCTACGACCAGACCGGCACGAGCACGGGTCGCATCTCGTCGAACGACCCCAACCTGCAGAACATCCCGGTCAAGACTGCGGTGGGTCGCGAGATCCGTTCGGCGTTCGAGAAAGGTGAGCGTTTCGAGACCCTGCTCACGGCCGACTACTCGCAGATCGAGATGCGCATCATGGCGCACCTCTCCGGCGACGAGGGACTCATCTCCGCGTTCAACGAGGGGGAGGACCTGCACCGTTTCGTCGGCTCCAGCGTCTTCAACGTCGACCCGGCGGATGTCACGGCGACGATGCGCACGAAGGTCAAGGCCATGTCGTACGGGCTCGCCTACGGGCTCAGCGCCTTCGGTCTCTCGAAGCAGCTGCGCATCGAGTCGAGCGAGGCCCGCAAGCTCATGACCGCCTACTTCGACCGGTTCGGCGCTGTGCGCGACTACTTGCGCAACGTCGTCGAGCAGGCCCGTGTCGACGGCTACACCGAGACGATCTTCGGCCGACGGCGGCCGTTCGGCGACCTCAACTCGTCCAACCGAGTGCTGCGTGAGAACGCCGAGCGCGCGGCCCTCAATGCTCCGATCCAGGGTTCGGCCGCCGACATCCTGAAGATCGCCATGTTGGGGGTCTCAACCGATCTGCGCGAGCAGGGCCTCGGCTCTCGCCTGTTGTTGCAGGTGCATGACGAGCTCGTGTTCGAGGTCGCCCCCGATGAGCTCGACGCGCTCACGACCGTGGTGCGCGACCGGATGGGCGGGGCGGCGACGCTCCGGGTTCCGCTCGAGGTGCAGATCGGCACTGGGCCGAACTGGGACGCGGCAGCCCACTGATCGACGACGTTCACCGACGGCACCGACCGGGAACACTCACCCGTTGACGTTCGACCGGGCGGGGGCCAGAGTGCAGGAGAAGAATATGAGGACGGACAGCCCCATGCCGAACGACCCGAGGCCAGAGCAGAGGCCGTTGTCGGCGCTGCTCGCCGAGTCGTCGATCATCCTCGACGCCCGCGCCACGGGGCGTGACGACGCTATCCGGCAGGCGGGCTCGGCGCTCGTCGCTGCGGGCGCCGTCGACGGCGACTACGTCGAGGGGATGCTGGAGCGGGAGCGATCGGTGTCCACCTATGTCGGCGAGGGTATCGCCGTGCCGCACGGCACGAGGTCGACCAACGAGGCGGTGCTCGAGGACGCGATCGTCGTGCTGCGCTTCCCCGACGGCGTCGACTGGCGCGACGAGACCGTCACGGTCGTCGTCGGCCTCGCCGCGCGCGGAATGGGTCACATCGCGTTGCTCGCCCAGCTCGCGGCCGTTCTGCTCGAACCCGCGCGCGCCGAAGCCCTGCGGAGCGCCACGACGCCCGCAGACGTGCTGGCCGTTCTCGGCACCGACGTCACATCCCCAGCCGCAAGTGCACAGTCATAGGAGGAGCACCATGCCAGAACGCACAGTCACCGTCGCCTCGAGCGTCGGACTTCATGCCCGACCCGCCTCGCTGTTCTCGCAGGCCGCCGCCGCGACCGGGGTCACCGTCACTCTGACGTCGGCCGCCGGTCGCAGCGTCAACGCGGCGAGCATCCTCGGAGTGCTGTCGCTCGGCATCGGCCACGGCGAGGTCGTCACCATCGCGGCCGAGGGCGACGGGGCGGACGCGGCTGTGGACACCCTCGCGTCGGTGCTCGAGACCGACCTCGACAAAGACGACTGACCGACAGTCGCGCGCCTCAGCACCCGCCAACCACCACCCGAACGACAGGAACCGGATGACCCAGCCCGACGCATCACGCGCCACCACGCGCGAGCCCACCGCCGTCGACGCCGTCGCGGAGTCGTGGGTCGACACCCAAGTCGACCTGTACCCGGAGTTCCGCGTGTATCTCGGACGCCCGGGCAGGGAGGGCGAGTACGCCGACTACTCGCCCGAGGGCGCGGAGCGCGCCATCGCCGAGACGCGTCGCGCCCTCGCCGAGATCAGGGCGGCTGTCGCCGTCGACGACGTCGACGCGGTCACCAAGACGGACCTCGATCGCGAGTTGCAGCTCGCAATCGACAAGCACGAGGCGGGCTTCGACCAGCGCGACCTCAACGTCATCGCGAGTCCCGCGCAGGAGCTGCGCGACATCTTCGACCTCATGCCGACCGAGACCGTCGACGACTGGTCGCACGTGGCGACGCGGCTGGGCAACCTGCCGGAGGCCATGTCGGGCTATATCGAGTCACTGCGCTCGGGCATCGCCGCGGGCAACGTGCCGGCGATCCGCCAGGTGACGGAGGTTGTGGCGCAGGCGAAGAAGCAGCTCGCCGACACCGGGTTCTTCTACGGTCTCGCGCGCACCGCCGACGGCGGCGGAGCGGACCTTCCTGCGTCGCTGCGCGCCGAGCTGGAGGATGGGGCGCGGGCGTCGGCCGAGGCGTACGGCGCGCTCGTCGAGTTCCTCGCTACCGAGCTCGCCCCGCACGCGCCGGAGAAGGACGCGGTCGGCCGCGACCTCTACGCGCTCGCCTCCCGCGGATTCCTCGGCGCGACCATCGACCAGGACGAGACGTACGAGTGGGGCATCGAGGAGCTCGCGCGCATGACCGCCGAGCAGGAGGCCATCGCGCGCGAGATCAAGCCCGGGGCATCCGTTCTCGAGGCGATCGCGTTTCTCGACGGCGACCCCGCCCGTAAGCTGCACGGCACGGACGCGCTGCAGCGCTGGATGCAGGAGACGAGCGATCGCGCCGTCGAGGAGCTCTCGCGCACCCAGTTCGACATCCCCGACGAGGTCAAGCGGCTCGAGTGCATGATCGCGCCGACGCAGGAGGGAGGCATCTACTACACCAACCCGACCGACGACTTCTCGCGTCCGGGTCAGATGTGGTGGAGCGTGCCGGAGGGCGTCACCGAGTTCGACACGTGGCGTGAGCTGACGACGGTGTACCACGAGGGTGTCCCGGGTCATCACCTGCAGATCGGCCAAGCCGTCTACAACAAGGCGACCCTCAACACCTGGCGGCGCAACGCCGGCACGAGCGGGCACGCCGAGGGATGGGCGCTCTACGCCGAGCGCCTCATGGAGCAGCTCGGCTACCTCGACGACCCGGCCGACCGCCTCGGCATGCTCGACGGCCAGCGGCTGCGCGCGGCGCGCGTCGTGCTCGACATCGGCGTGCACCTCGAGAAGCCGCTTCCCGACGGCTCGGGAACGTGGACGGGGGAGTATGCGTTCGGCTTCCTCGGTGCGAACGTCAACATGAGCCGCGAGTTCGTGCGGTTCGAGGTCAACCGGTACCTCGGATGGCCCGGCCAGGCGCCGTCATACAAGGTGGGGCAGCGCATCTGGGAGCAGCTGCGCGACGAGACGGCGGCCCGCGAGGGTTCGTCGTTCGATATCAGGGCTTTCCACAAGCGTGCGCTGGACATCGGCGGGGTCGGCCTCGACACTCTCCGGGCGGCCCTCAGCACCCGGGCGCGAGGGTAAACGGGACCTGTCCCAGCCGACGGGGGCCTGAAGTGGCCGAATCTAAATGCCGACACGATTTGTCCCCCGAATCGCCGTAAACAGTCGATTCCGTACCCCGTATTGGGGGAGGAGCGGCCCGAATAGGCCGATTCCACCCCGTTTTCGGGGCGATTTCTGACCTAGTGTCGGCACCATGTCCCTGAGCCGAACGGCCGCATTCGTCGCCGCAGCAGCACTGTCTGTCGCCCTCGCGGCGCCATCCATCGCCTCGGCGCAACCTGCGTCGCCGGCCGCCGTGGGGCGAACGGGGAGCTCCGTCACGACGGGGGCGCCGGCCGGCGCTTCGGCGGCTCCCGCGCCCTCGGACGACGACGTCATCGAGCTCGACGACGCGAGCCTCGCCGCCCGTCCGGCCGTCGAGCTCTCGGGCGAGGTGCTCGTCGTCGTGAGCGAGCCCGCGCTCGACGCCCCGTCCGCCAGCGACCATGCCGACGACCTCCTCAGCTACCGCGTGATCACCGGAGCCGGCGAGTCGGTCGCCATCACGGGCGACATCCCGACCGGTGTCGAGTCGGGCGACACGTTCGACGGCGTCGTCGCCGTTCCCAGCGACGTCGTCACGGCGCTCCCCGTCTCGAGCGCCGCAGACGTGCGGTCGTCGACGAGCGCCGACCCCGTGACCGAGCAGTCGGCCGCGGCGGCGGATGTGCTTCTCGCGAGCGAGGCCGCCGTGGTGGCCCTTCCCGTCGCTTCGGCCACCGTCACCTCGGCCGCCGTGGCGTCCGCCTCGGTGGCGTCGGAGCACCAGCTGCAGATCGTGGTCGTCAACCCCGTCGGCGTCGCGGCGACGACGAGCACCGACGCCGCACTGCTCTCCCTCTCCGCCCAGGCCACGGGCTTCTGGAGCTCGCTCTCCCGCGGGCTCATCCCGTCGTTCGCCGACGCCGGCCCGGTCGTGCGTATCGCGTCGGCCACCGCGTGCAACGCCGACCCCCACCGCCGGTGGAACGAGGCGGCCGCGGCTCTCGGCTACTCGACCGGTGCTGCCTACGTCAGCGCCGCACCGGTCGGCGTCGAACGCCACCTGCTCGTCGTGCTCCCCTCCGGCTGCCTCGCGGCGAGCGGTCCCGGCGTCGCCACGGTCGGTTCGAGCCTGCACGCCGGGGGCCTCGCGCAGGTCGTCGTCGGAGCCGGCGTCGACCGCCAGGTCATGACCCACGAGCTCGGCCACAACCTCAGCCTCGGTCACTCCAACCTCGACTTCTGTGCGGCAGACGCCGCGACATCCGGCTGCTCCACGTACGAGTACTCCGACGTCTACGACGTCATGGGCGTCTCCATCGTCGGGCTGGATGCCGGCGTCGCGACGCTCAACGGACGCGACCAGGTCGCACTGCAGTTCCAGGGCGTCGCGGCGGCGAATCAGTACGTCCTCGGCGGCTCGGGATCGCGCACGATCACCGCGACGATCGGCACCCTGGATGCCGGCGTCGCGCCCACCATCATCACCGTGGTCGATCCGTTGACCTCGGAGACCTACTTCGTGGAGTACCGCGGCGGCGAGTACGGCCGGGCGTCGTACTCCACCCCGCGCAACCAGGGGGTCGCCGAGGGCAAGTCCCTCCGCGTCGCTCCAGGCGTCCGTCTGCTGCGGTCGACGGCGCAGAACGGCTCGTCGGTGCTGACACAGTCCGACGCGAGCTACGGCACCGGTTTCAGCCGCGCGTTCGCCGCGGTCGGCAAGCCCGTGCAGAACCCGACCGGGTCCGTCCGGTTGAGCGTCAGCTCCGCGTCGGAGGCGGGCGGCGCCGCGGTGTCCATCACGCTCACGGGCGCGACGGCCACGACGGTGGGAGCTGCGGCGCCGGCCAGCCAGCCCGTGTACCGCTTCTGGAGCCCGCTGTACAACGGCCACTTCTTCACGATCAGCGCCGCGGAGCGCGACTCGATCATCGCGACCTACCCCGCGAGCACGTGGAGCTACGAGGGCCCGGCGTTCGAGGCCTTCACGACGCAGGTCGCCGGCACCGTGCCCCTCTACCGGTTCTGGAGCCCGCGCATGAACGGCCATTTCTACACGACCAGTGCCGCGGAGAAGGAGCACATCCTCCAGGTCTACGACCGGGACACCTGGACCTACGAGAGCGTCGCGTACTTTGTCTACCCCGTCGACACCGCCGTCGCCAACACCGCGACGGTCGCGCGTTTCTGGAGCCCGACGTATCAGCACCACTTCTACACGGCGAGCGGTGCGGAACGCGACTCTGTGATGACACGCTACTCCGCGGACATCTGGACCTACGAGGGCGACAACTTCCGCGTGCCGCTCAACTGACGGGCGTGCGCGCGCGGGTTGGCGGGTCGCCGCGCGTTTCGGTATGCTGGAACGTCACATTCGTGACACCAATCCACCTGCCATGGGCACATTTTCGAAACAGTCCGCCCACGGCCCGATTCATGCCCTTACTGGAGCACTAACTACATGACACTCGTAACGCCCGCCAAGGCGCCCAAGCAGGTCGCGATCAATGACATCGGATCTGCAGAAGACTTCCTTGCAGCGGTCGAAAAGACGCTGAAGTTTTTCAACGATGGTGACCTCATCGAAGGTACCGTCGTCAAGATCGATCGTGACGAGGTTCTCCTCGACGTCGGTTACAAGACCGAGGGTGTAATCCCCTCCCGCGAACTCTCCATCAAGCATGATGTCGACCCGAGCGAGGTCGTCCAGGTGGGCGACACCGTCGAGGCACTTGTTCTCCAGAAGGAGGACAAGGAAGGCCGACTCATCCTGTCGAAGAAGCGCGCCCAGTACGAGCGTGCGTGGGGCGACGTCGAGAAGATCAAGGACGAGGACGGTGTCGTCACCGGTTCCGTCATCGAGGTCGTCAAGGGTGGCCTCATCGTCGACATCGGTCTTCGGGGCTTCCTTCCCGCCTCGCTCATCGAGCTCCGCCGCGTCCGCGACCTCACCCCGTACCTGGGCCAGGAGATCGAGGCGAAGATCCTCGAGCTCGACAAGAACCGCAACAACGTGGTCCTGTCGCGCCGTGCCCTCCTCGAGCAGACGCAGAGCGAGAGCCGCACCACGTTCCTCGCCAACCTCGCCAAGGGCCAGGTCCGCAAGGGCGTCGTGTCGTCGATCGTCAACTTCGGTGCGTTCGTCGACCTCGGAGGTGTGGACGGACTCGTTCACGTCTCAGAGCTGTCGTGGAAGCACATCGAGCACGCCTCCGAGGTTGTCGAGGTCGGCCAGGAGGTCACCGTCGAGATCCTCGAGGTCGACCTCGAGCGCGAGCGCGTCTCCCTGTCGCTCAAGGCGACGCAGGAAGACCCGTGGCAGGTATTCGCCCGCACCCACGCAATCGGACAGGTTGCACCGGGTAAGGTCACGAAGCTCGTCCCCTTCGGCGCGTTCGTTCGCGTTGCAGAGGGCATCGAGGGACTCGTCCACATCTCCGAGCTCTCGGGCAAGCACGTCGAGCTCGCCGAGCAGGTCGTCTCGGTCGGCGACGAGGTGTTCGTCAAGGTCATCGACATCGACCTCGAGCGTCGCCGTATCTCCCTCTCGTTGAAGCAGGCGAACGAGGGCGTCGACCCTGAGGGCACCGAGTTCGACCCGGCGCTCTACGGAATGCTCACCGAGTACGACGAGGCCGGAAACTACAAGTACCCGGACGGATTCGACCCGGAGACCCAGGAGTGGAAGGAAGGCTTCGAGACCCAGCGCGAGAAGTGGGAGCAGGAGTACGCTGCGGCCCAGGCTCGCTGGGAGTCGCACAAGAAGCAGGTCGCGACCGCAGCGACCGAGGAGAACAACACGTCCTCCTCGTCGAGCGACGCGCCCTCGGGTTCGACGTTCTCGAGCGACTCGGCCTCGGCCGGCACGCTCGCAGATGACGAGTCGCTTGCCGCTCTTCGCGAGAAGCTGAGCAACAACTCCTGATCGAGTTCGCCTAGCCAGGTTCAGCCGGATGGCCGTCACCCCTCGGGTGGCGGCCATCCGTCGTTGTGGGGGCCGCGAAGCTAGCATTGCGGGATGTACCTGATCGCTCTCACCGGCGGAATCGCATCCGGAAAATCTGTCGTCTCGAAGCGACTCGGCGAGCTCGGCGCCGTCGTGGTCGACGCCGACGTGCTCGCGCGGGAGGTGGTCGAGCCGGGCACGCCGGGTCTCGCCGCGATCGCCGAGGAGTTCGGTGCCGGCGTCATCGCCCCCGACGGCGCGCTCGACCGCGCGGCGCTCGGTGCGGTCGTCTTCTCGCAGCCCGACAGGCTCGCACGACTCAACGCCATCACGCACCCCGCCGTCTGGCAGCGCGCACGCGAGCTGTTCGCCGAGGCGGAGGCCCTCGACCCGCGCGCGATAGTCGTCTACGACGTGCCGCTGCTGGTCGAGGCATCCGGCAACCGTCCCCTCACCTTCGACGTCGTCGTGGTCGTCCAGGCGGCCGCCGACGAGAGGCTGCGGCGACTCGTCGAGCTGCGCGGTTTCGACGAGGGGGAGGCGGCTCGCCGCATCGGCTCACAGGCGTCGGATGCTGCGCGCCTCGACATCGCCGACGTCGTCATCGACAGCAACGGCACTCTCGACGGCACGCTGCGACAGGTCGACGCGCTGTGGGACGACGTGCGGGCACGGGCCAGCGCGGTGTCGGAGGCTGTGCCTAAGCTGGAGTAATGGAACCCACGCGCGCCGTCCGCCCCTTCGAGGTCGTGAGCGAGTACATTCCCAGTGGCGACCAGCCCACCGCGATCGCCGAGCTCGCCCACCGTGTCAATGCCGGTGAGACGGATGTCGTGCTGCTCGGTGCCACCGGAACCGGCAAGTCCGCGACGACGGCCTGGCTCATCGAGCAGGTGCAGCGGCCGACCCTCGTGCTCGCGCACAACAAGACGCTCGCGGCTCAGCTCGCCAACGAGTTCCGCGAACTCATGCCGAACAACGCCGTCGAGTACTTCGTCTCCTACTACGACTATTACCAGCCCGAGGCGTACGTTCCGCAGACCGACACCTTCATCGAGAAAGACTCGTCGATCAACGCCGAGGTCGAGCGTCTCCGCCACTCGACCACGAACTCGCTGCTCAGTCGGCGCGACGTCGTCGTGGTGTCGACCGTGTCGTGCATCTACGGCCTCGGCACCCCCGAGGGATACCTCGAGGCGATGGTGGCCCTGCAGGTCGGGCAGCAGATCCCGCGCGAGACTCTCATCCGCAAGTTCGTCTCCATGCAGTACCAGCGCAACGACGTCGACTTCTCGCGAGGCAACTTCCGCGTGCGGGGCGACACCATCGAGATCATCCCGATGTACGAAGAGCTGGCCATCCGCATCGAGATGTTCGGCGACGAGATCGAGGCGCTGTACTCGCTGCACCCGCTCACCGGCGACATCGTCAAGAAGCTCGACGCGGTCTCCGTCTTTCCCGGTTCGCACTACGTCGCCGGCACCGATGTCATGCACCGCGCGATCGGTACCATCAAGCACGAGCTCGAGGAGCGCCTGAAAGAGCTTGAGAAGCAGGGCAAGCTGCTCGAGGCGCAGCGTCTGCGCATGCGCACGACCTTCGACCTCGAGATGATGGAGCAGATCGGCTTCTGCAACGGCATCGAGAACTACTCCGCGCACATCGACGGCCGTTCGCCCGGCGAGGCCCCACACTGCCTCATCGACTACTTCCCCGACGACTTCCTCGTCGTCATCGACGAATCGCACGTCACCGTGCCGCAAATCGGTGCGATGTACGAGGGCGATGCCTCGCGCAAACGCACCCTCGTCGAGCACGGCTTCCGTCTGCCGAGCGCCCTCGACAACCGGCCCCTCAAGTGGCCCGAGTTCCTCGACCGGGTCGGGCAGCGCGTCTACCTCTCCGCGACCCCCGGTAAGTACGAGATGGGCATCACCGACTCCGTGGTCGAGCAGATCATCCGCCCGACGGGCCTGCTCGACCCGCAGATCGTCATCAAGCCCACGAAGGGCCAGATAGACGACCTGCTCGAGCAGATCAAGCTGCGGGTGGAGCGCAACGAGCGTGTGCTCGTGACGACCCTGACCAAGAAGATGTCGGAGGAGCTGACCGAGTTTCTCGGTGAGTCGGGTGTGCGGGTGCGCTACCTGCACTCCGACGTCGACACGCTGCGCCGCGTCGAGCTGCTGACCGAGCTGCGCCAGGGCGTATACGACGTGCTCGTCGGCATCAACCTGCTGCGGGAGGGCCTCGACCTGCCCGAGGTGTCTCTTGTGGCCATCCTCGACGCCGACAAGGAGGGTTTCCTCCGCTCGTCGACCTCGCTCATCCAGACCATCGGTCGAGCCGCTCGTAACGTCTCGGGGGAGGTGCACATGTACGCCGATGTGCTCACCGACTCCATGAAGCGGGCGATCGACGAGACCGACCGTCGGCGCGAGAAGCAGATCGAGTACAACCTCGCGAAGGGTGTCGACCCGCAGCCGCTCCGCAAGAAGATCGCGGACATCACGGACGCACTCGACAGGGAGAACGCCGACACCGCGCAGCTGCTCGCCGGCCGCGGCGACGGCCGCAAGAAGTCGCCGACGCCCAACCTGCGCCAGCACGGCAAGGCCGCGACGGGGGCAAACGAGCTCGAGTCGATCATCCGCGACCTCAACAGCCAGATGCTTCTCGCCGCGGGTGAACTCAAGTTCGAGCTCGCCGGGCGCCTGCGCGACGAAGTCGCCGACCTCAAGAAGGAGCTGCGCCAGATGGAGGCCGCGGGGCACCTGTCCTAGCGACGAGCCCCTCCCGAGTACGCACTGAGCGAACGGGTCGGCCCAATGTCAGTGGCCTGCATACAATTGTGAGAGTGTCGATTTCTCCTGTAACTGGTGTGCCCACGCTGAGCGTGCGCGGAGCCAGGGTCCACAATCTCAAGAACGTCGACCTGGAGATCCCCCGCGACTCCCTCGTCGTCTTCACGGGCCTCTCCGGGTCGGGCAAGTCGAGCCTCGCCTTCGACACCATCTTCGCAGAGGGACAGCGCCGCTACGTCGAGTCGCTCTCCGCGTACGCGCGGCAGTTCCTCGGGCAGGTCGACCGTCCCGACGTCGACTTCATCGAGGGTCTCAGTCCCGCGGTGTCGATCGACCAGAAGTCGACCAACCGCAACCCGCGCTCCACGGTGGGCACCATCACAGAGATCTACGACTACATGCGCCTGCTCTGGGCGCGCATCGGTGTACCGCACTGCCCGGTCTGCGGCGAGAAGATCCAACGCCAGACGGTGCAGCAGATCGCCGACCAGCTCATGGAGCTCGAGACGGGCACGCGCTACCAAGTGCTCAGCCCGATCGTCTCGCAGAAGAAGGGCGAATTCGTCGACACCTTCCGAGAGCTCGCGGCCGCCGGCTACTCGCGAGCCGTCGTCGACGGCGAGGTCATTCAGCTGAGCGACCCGCCGACGCTCAAGAAGCAGGTAAAGCACGACATCTCCGTCGTGGTCGACCGGCTCGTCGCATCCGATGACGCACTCACTCGGCTCACCGACTCGCTCGAGACCGCGCTGCGCCTCACCGACGGCCTCGTCGCCATCAACCTCGTCGACGAGAAGGGCCCGGACGCTACCCGCACCTTCAGCGAGAAGCTCTCCTGCCCCAACAACCACCCGCTGCAGCTCACCGAGATCGAGCCGCGCACGTTCTCGTTCAATGCCCCGTTCGGCGCCTGCCCCGAGTGCTCCGGCCTGGGCACGCGTATGTCGGTCGACGCCGACCTGCTGATCGCCGACCCGTCGGTGAGCCTCGCCGACGGTGTGATCCTGCCGTGGGCCCAAGCCGGCAAGGGGCTCTTCAACTACTTCGAGAAGCTGCTGCTCGGTCTCTCGCACGACCTCAAGTTCTCGCTCAAGACGCCGTGGGGAGACCTCTCCGACGAGGTGCAGAACGCCATCCTCAAGGGCAACGACTTCGAGGTGACGGTGAAGTGGAAGAACCGCTTCGGCCGCGAGATGAAGTACTCCACCGGTTTCGAGGGCGTCATGCCCTATATCGAGCGCAAGTTCCTCGAGGCGGAGACCGACGCGCAGCGCCAGCGCTTCGCCAACTACCTGCGCGAGATCCCGTGCCCGGTGTGCAACGGCAAGCGCCTCAAGCCCGAGGTGCTCGCGGTCACGGTCGACGGCCAGAACATCTCGGATGTCTGCGAACTGAGCCTCGCCGACTCGTACGCGTTCATGAACACGGTCGTGTTGAGCGACCGCGACGCCAAGATCGCCGCGCAGGTGCTGCGCGAGATCCGCGTGCGGCTGGAGTTCCTCATCGAGGTGGGGCTCAACTACCTCAACCTGTCACGTGCCGCGGCGACCCTTTCCGGCGGCGAGGCCCAGCGCATCCGCCTGGCGACCCAGATCGGCTCGGGTCTCACGGGCGTGCTGTACGTGCTCGACGAGCCCAGCATCGGTCTCCACCAGCGTGACAACCGCCGCCTCATCGACACCCTCGTCAAGCTCAAGAATCTCGGCAACACCCTCATCGTCGTCGAACACGACGAAGACACCATCCGCACGGCCGACTGGGTCGTCGACATCGGGCCGGGAGCCGGCGAGCACGGCGGTGTGGTCGTGCACTCCGGTTCGTACGAAGACCTGCTCGACAACACCGAATCGGTCACGGGCGACTACCTCGCGGGTCGCCGCTCGATCGAGACGCCGAAGAAGCGCCGCAAGGTCGACAAGAAGCGCCAGGTGCGCGTCGAGGGCGCGAAGGCGAACAATCTGCAGAACGTGACGGTCGACTTCCCCCTCGGAGTCTTCACGTCGGTCACGGGGGTGAGCGGCTCGGGCAAGTCGAGCCTCGTCAACGACATCCTCTACAAGGTGATGGCGAACGAACTCAACGGGGCCCGCCAGATCCCCGGCAAGCACACGCGGGTCACGGGCCTCGAGCACCTCGACAAGGTCGTGCACGTCGACCAGAACCCGATCGGCCGCACGCCGCGGTCGAACCCGGCCACCTACACGGGCGTGTTCGACAAGATCCGCAACCTGTTCTCCGAGACCCAGGACGCGAAGGCGCGCGGCTACCTGCCCGGGCGCTTCAGCTTCAACGTCAAGGGCGGACGCTGCGAGAACTGCTCGGGCGACGGCACCATCAAGATCGAGATGAACTTCCTGCCCGACGTCTACGTCGCGTGCGAGGTGTGCCACGGCGCCCGCTACAACCGCGAGACCCTCGCGGTGCGCTACAAGGGCAAGAACATTGCCGAGGTGCTCGACATGCCGATCAGCGAGGCGGCCGACTTCTTCGAGGCGATCGGCTCCATCCACCGCTTCCTCAAGACCCTCGTCGAGGTGGGGCTCGGCTACGTGCGGCTGGGCCAGAGCGCCACGACACTCTCCGGCGGCGAGGCGCAGCGCGTCAAGCTCGCGACAGAGCTGCAGAAGCGTTCGAACGGCCGCAGCATCTACGTTCTCGACGAGCCGACCACCGGCCTGCACTTCGAAGACGTGCGCAAGCTGCTGCTCGTGCTCAACAGCCTCGTCGACAAGGGCAACACCGTGCTCGTGATCGAGCACAACCTCGACGTGATCAAGTCGTCTGACTGGATCATCGACATCGGCCCGGAGGGCGGCGCGGGCGGCGGGCAGGTGTTGTCCACGGGCACACCCGAGCAGCTCGCGACGATCGAGGGGAGCCACACCGGCTTCTTCCTCAGGGAGATGCTGGAGGGCGTGCGCGCCTAGCGTGCCCGCATCGACATGAGCGAGACCGTCAGCTGGCGCCCGAAGGCGGGCGAGATCCCGATGCAGCCGGGCGTCTACCGCTTCCGTGATGCCGACGGGCGCGTGCTCTACGTGGGTAAGGCGAACAGCCTGCGTGCGCGACTGAGCAACTACTTCCAGCCGTTGCGCAGCCTGCACGAGCGCACCCGGCGCATGGTGCTGTCGGCGGCATCCGTCGAATGGACGGTCGTCGGCACCGAGTTCGAGGCGCTCCAGCTCGAGTACACGTGGATCAAGGAGTTCGATCCGCCGTTCAACGTGAAGTTCCGCGACGACAAGTCGTACCCGTACCTCGCCATCACGCTCGGCGAGCCCGTGCCCCGCGTGCTCGTGACGCGCAACAAGGGCCTCAAGGGCGCCCGGTACTTCGGGCCGTACACGAAGGTCTGGGCGATCCGCGAGACTGTCGACCTGATGCTCAAGGCGTTCCCGATGCGCAGCTGCTCCGACGCGACCTACAAGCGCGCCGAGCAGACCGGACGGCCGTGCCTGCTCGGCGACATCGGCAAGTGCGCGGCCCCATGCGTCGGTCGAGTGTCGAAGGAGGAGCACAAGTCGATAGCCCTCGACTTCGCCTCGTTCATGGCCGGAAACGACACCCGCTACACGAGCGAGATTCAGAGGCGGATGTCGGCGGCGAGCGCCGAGATGGACTACGAGTCGGCGGCCCGCTACCGTGACCAGCTCGGCGCCCTCGAGGCCGTGCTGTCGAAGAGCAGCGTGGTGCTGCGCGACGAGGTCGACGCCGACGTCTTCGGCATCGCGCACGACGAGCTCGCGGCGGCCGTGCAGCAGTTCATCGTGCGCGGCGGCCGCATCCGCGGTGTGCGCAGCTGGGTCGTCGACAAGGAGCTCGACGTCGACCTGCCCGAACTCGTCGACACCGTGCTGCAGAACGCGTACGACGACCAGGAGCCCCCGCGCGAGGTGCTCGTGCCCGCCCTCCCCGACGACACGGCCGAGCTGGAGCTCTGGCTCACGAGCAAGCGCGAAGGCGGCGGCAAGGTGGCGCTGCGCGTCGCCCAGCGCGGCGACAAGGCGTCCCTCGCCCTCACGGTGTCGACCAATGCCCGCAACGCGCTCATGCTCTACAAGACGCGGCGCAGCGGTGACTTTGTGGCGCGCTCGCAGGCCCTCGCCGACATCCAGGAGGCGCTCGGCATGAGCGACGCCCCGCTGCGCATGGAGTGCTACGACGTCTCCCACCTCAGCGGCACGAACATCGTCGCATCGATGGTGGTCTTCGAAGACGGGTTGCCTCGCAAAGACCAGTACCGCCGTTTCAGCATCGCCAACTCGTCCGACGACACCGAGTCGATCTACCAGACGCTCATGCGGCGCCTCGCCCACCTCGACGAGGAACCCGACGCGGGAGCCGCGGCGGAGGCGGCCCTCGCCCTGTCGACCGACGCCACCATCGTGGTCGGGGGAGACGACGTCTCGGTCGAGCGCAAGCGCTTCGCCTACCGCCCCAACCTCATCATCGTCGACGGTGGACAGCCTCAGGTGGCGGCGGCACAACGCGCGCTCGACGATTCGGGGGTCACCGGCATCCAGCTGTGCGGCATCGCGAAGCGTCTCGAGGAGATTTGGCTGCCCGACTCCGACTACCCCGTGATCCTGCCCCGCAACAGCGACTCGTTGTTCATGTTCCAGCGCATCCGTGACGAGGCCCACCGTTTCGCGATCACGTACCAGCGGCAGAAGCGCAAGTCCGACATCACGTCGCGTCTCGCCGATATCCCCGGGCTCGGACCGAATCGCGTGAGCCTCCTCCTCAAGCACTTCGGCTCTGTGACGCGGCTTCGCGCGGCGGATGTCGCCGCAATCACCCAGGTGAAGGGCATCGGCACGGCCCTCGCGCAGCAGATCGTCGACGGTCTGCGCAACCCGTGAAGCCCGCGCTCGCTATCCTTGGTAACTAATGACCAGTCACGCGGATCGCCAGGAGCTTCTCATCGTCACGGGCATGTCCGGAGCGGGGCGGTCGACCGTGGGCAACGCCCTCGAAGACCTCGGCTGGTACGTCGTCGACAACCTTCCCCCGCAGATGCTGCGCCCACTCGTCGAGCTCGCGCAGCACGCGGGCAACGCGCTTCCCCGCATCGCCGCGATCGTCGACGTGCGCGGCGGCCGGCTGTTCGCCGACGTGCAGCAGGCGGTATCGACCATGCGTGACAACGCGAACGTGCGTGTGCTCTTCCTCGACACCACGGATGCCGTGCTGGTGCGGCGTTTCGAGCAGGTGCGGCGCCCACATCCGTTGCAGGAGGACGGCACCCTGCTCGACGGCATCGCGGCCGAACGGAAGCTCATGGAGGAACTGCGGTCGGGCAGCGACATCGTCATCGACACGTCGGAACTCAACATCCACCAGCTCGCAACGTCGATCCAGGAGAAGTTCGCGGAGGCGGAGACGCCGGGTGCCCAGGTCACCATTTTGAGCTTCGGCTTCAAGTACGGGCTGCCCACCGACGCCGACCTCGTCGCCGACATGCGCTTCCTGCCCAACCCCTTCTGGAACCCGGAGATGCGGCCGTACACGGGCCTGGATCCGAAGGTGCGCGACTACGTCCTGGCGCAGGAAGGTGCGCGCGAATTCATCGACGCCTATGCCGTCGCGCTCGCTCCCGTGCTCGCCGGGTACCAGCGTGAGAACAAGAGACACGCTACGATCGCTGTGGGATGCACGGGGGGCAAGCACCGCTCGGTGGCCGTCGCTGAAGAGCTGGCGACGTTGCTCCGCGGCCTGCCCGGCGTAGCGGTCAGCGTGAAGCACCGCGACCTCGGCCGCGAATAGCGCGCTCGCCCCCGCACCAGCATCTTTCGACACGAAAAGAGACAAACCAGTGGCACTTACGGCCGACGTCAAAGACGAACTCGCGCGGCTGGAGGTCAGCAAGACCACGGTTCGCGCCGCGGAGCTCGCCACCATCCTGCGCTTCTCGGGCGGGCTGCACATGATCTCCAACCGCATCGCCGTCGAGTCGGAACTCGACTCGGCGACTCTCGCCCGCCGCGTCCGCAAAGACCTCGCAGAGCTCTACGGGGTGCGCAGTGAGGCCGCCGTCATCCCGGCGTCGGGAGCCCGCCGGGCCAACCAGTACGTCGTGCGCGTCGTCGACGGGGGAGAGACCCTCGCCCGCCAGACCGGCCTCCTCGACGCCCGCCGCCGCCCCATCCGCGGGCTGCCCAACAAGCTCACGACCGGCTCGCGCGAGGACATCGCGGCGGTCTGGCGCGGTGCCTTCCTGGCGGCCGGCTCCCTCACCGACCCGGGACGCTCCGCCGCCCTCGAGGTCACCTGCCCCGGCAACGAGGCGGCCATGGCCCTCGTCGGCGCGGCCGGCCGGCTCGGGGTGCAGGCGAAGAGCCGAGAGGTGCGCGGCGTGCATCGCGTCGTGATCCGCGACGGCGAAGCCATCAGCACGATGCTCGTGCACATGGGGGCCACCGCGAGCGTCGCCGCGTGGGAGCAGATGCGCCAACGCCGCGAGGTGCGGGCGACCGCGAACCGCCTCGTCAACTTCGACGACGCGAACCTCCGCCGGAGCGCCCAGGCCGCCGTCGCGGCCTGTGCGCGCGTCGAGCGGGCACTCGAGATCCTCGACGACACGACTCCGAAGCACCTCCGTTACGCGGGCGAGCTCCGATTGCGGTTCCGTGACTCGAGCCTCGACGAGCTCGGCCATCACGCCGACCCGCCCATGACGAAAGACGCCGTCGCCGGTCGCATCCGTCGCCTGCTCGCCATGGCCGACAAGCGTGCGAGCGACCTCGACATCCCCGGCACCGACGCCAACCTCCCGCCCGACATGGACGACGTCTAGACACCCGCCTAGCCCAATCCGGCGCGTTCAGGAAGCATCCCGGAGCACCCACGGTTGTCATGACTAGACTGGAAAAGTCACCCCGCAGTGAGCAGACTCACTGGTCGGGAACTATCTGCTAGGAGACATATCGATGGCTGATTACACCCTTCCTGAACTCCCGTACGACTACTCGGCTCTCGAGCCGAGCATCAGCGGCGCAATCATGGAGCTGCATCACAGCAAGCACCACCAGACGTACGTGACGGGGGCGAACACCGCACTCGCGCAACTCGCCGAGGCCCGTGACGCCGGAGAGCTCGCCTACGTCAACAAGCTGGAGAAGGATCTGGCGTTCAACCTCGGCGGCCACGTCAACCACTCCATCTTCTGGACCAACATGTCGCCGAACGGGGGCGACAAGCCCACCGGCGAGCTCGCCTCGGCGATCGACGAGCACTTCGGCTCGTTCGACAAGTTCGTCGCCCACTTCACGGCGACGGCCCTCGGCGTGCAGGGCTCCGGCTGGTCCGTGCTGGCATGGGACTCGATCGGCCAGCGCCTCATCATCGTGCAGTTCTTCGATCAGCAGTCGAACCTGCCCGCCGGCATCGTCCCGCTCCTCATGCTGGATGTCTGGGAGCACGCGTACTACCTTGACTACAAGAACGTGCGCGCCGACTACGTCAAGGCGTTCTGGGCCATCACCAACTGGGAGAACGTGCAGCAGCGCTTCGACGTCGCTCGCGTGAAGACGGAAGGCCTGCTGCTACTCTCGTAGCGGCACAGTGGCCGGGGCGTGCTCGCCCCGGCCTTCTCTCTCTCGATATCCACCACCTGTGCGTCTCAGGACGCCCGAAATCATGGAGTTTCATTGACCGTCAAGATCGGCATCAACGGCTTCGGCCGAATCGGCCGCAACTTCTTCCGTGCAGCGCTCGCCAAGGGGAGTGACCTCGAGATCGTCGCGGTCAACGATCTCACCGACCCGGCCGCCCTCGCGCACCTGCTCAAGTACGACACGGTCTCCGGCCGCCTGGCGGCGACCGTCGAGGTCGACGGCGACACCATCATCGTCGACGGCAAGCGCATCAAGGTGCTGGCCGAGCGCGAGCCCGCCAACCTGCCGTGGGGCGAGCTGGGTGTCGACATCGTCATCGAGTCCACCGGACGCTTCACCAAGGAGGCCGACGCGCTCAAGCACGTGGAGGCCGGTGCCAAGAAGGTACTCGTTTCCGCCCCCGCGACCGGCGACAACGTCGCGACGCTCGTGCTCGGTGTGAATGAAGACACCTACGACTCGGCCATCCACACGATCATCTCGAACGCGTCATGCACCACGAACTGCCTCGCGCCGCTCGCGAAGGTGTTCATGGACAACTTCGGTATCGAGCGTGGTCTGATGACGACTGTTCACGCGTACACGGCCGACCAGAACCTCCAGGATGGCCCGCACAGCGACCTGCGACGTGCGCGCGCCGCGGCCGCCAACATCATCCCGACGTCGACGGGTGCCGCGAAGGCGCTCGGACTCGTCATCCCCGAGCTCGTCGGCAAGCTCGACGGCTACGCACTGCGCGTGCCCGTGGTCACCGGCTCGATCACCGACCTGACGATCACGGCCTCGCGCCCCGTCACGGTGGCCGAGGTCAACGCGGCCTACAAGGCAGCTGCCGAGGGACCCCTCAAGGGCATCCTGAGCTACACGGAGGCACCCATCGTGTCGAGCGACATCCAGGGCGACCCGCACTCGTCGATCTTCGACGCCGGCCTCACCAAGGTGATCGGCGACCAGGTCAAGGTCGCGTCGTGGTACGACAACGAGTGGGGCTACTCCAACCGCCTCGTCGACCTGACCGAGTTCGTCGCAGAGCGTCTCTGAGTCGCGCCGTGTCGCTTCGCACCATAGACAGCCTCGGTGATCTCGGGGGCGTGACCGTCCTCGTCCGCTGTGATCTGAATGTCCCGTTGAAAGACGGCCAGATCACGGATGACGGGCGCATCCGCGCCTCGGTGCCGACGCTCAATGCCCTCGTCAATGCCGGCGCTCGCGTCGTCGTGGTCTCCCACCTCGGGCGACCCGACGGGGCGCCGGACTCGCGGTACAGTCTCGCTCCCGTCGCCCAGCGGCTGGGCGAGCTGCTCGGCAAGGGCGTGGTGTTCGCGAGCGACACGGTCGGCTCGGCCGCACAGGAGGTCGTGGCCTCCCTCGGCGACGGCGAGATCGCCCTCCTCGAGAACCTCCGGTTCAACCCGGGGGAGACCTCGAAGGACGCTGCTGAGCGGGAGCACTTCGCGGCCCAGCTCGCGGCCTTCGCCGGCGCGTTCGTCTCCGACGGATTCGGCGTCGTGCACCGCAAGCAGGCGAGCGTCTACGAGGTGGCTGGACTGCTGCCGAGTGCCGCCGGGCTGCTCATCCAGGCCGAGCTCGAGGTGCTCGAGCGACTGACCCGCACCCCCGACGCGCCGTACACGGTTGTCCTCGGCGGATCCAAGGTGTCCGACAAGCTCGCCGTCATCGGTGCGCTGCTCCCCAAGGTCACCACTCTGCTGATCGGCGGCGGCATGCTCTTCACCTTCCTCGCGGCCCAGGGCCACAAGGTCGGAGCGAGCCTGCTCGAGGTCGACCAGATCGACAACGTCACCGGCTACCTCGCGAAGGCGAAGGAGCTCGGCGTCGAGATCGTGCTGCCCACCGACATCGTCGTGGCGTCGAAGTTCGGTGCAGACGCCGAGTTCGTCACGACTGCGGCGGATGCGATCGAGGAGACTCGGTTCGGACCCGGCGGCCTCGGCCTCGACATCGGTCCTGAGACGTCCGCCCGTTTCGCCGAGGTCATCGGCGCGTCGAAGACCGTGTTCTGGAACGGCCCCATGGGCGTGTTCGAGCTCGCGCCGTTCGCCGCCGGAACCAAGGCCGTGGCATCCGCCCTCACCACCATCGACGGCCTCGCGGTCGTCGGGGGAGGCGACTCGGCGGCCGCCGTGCGCGCCCTCGGCTTCACAGACGACCAATTCGGTCACATTTCTACCGGAGGCGGTGCCTCGCTCGAGTTCCTCGAGGGCAAGCGCCTGCCTGGCCTGGAGGTCCTCGGATGGCAGTAGTAACGGGCACGACGCACAAGCGCGTGCCGCTCATCGCGGGCAACTGGAAGATGAACCTCGACCACCTGCAGTCCATCGCCTTCGTTCAGAAGCTCGCGTGGAGCCTCAAGGACGCGCGGCACGACTTCGGCTCGGCCGAGGTCGCCGTGTTCCCTCCCTTCACCGACCTGCGTTCGGTGCAGACCCTCATCTCGGCCGACAAGCTGGAGCTCGCCTTCGGCGCGCAAGACCTCTCGGCGCACGACTCCGGCGCGTACACCGGTGAGATCTCCGGCGCCTTCCTCAAGGCGCTCGACTGCCAGTATGTGATCGTCGGGCACTCGGAGCGTCGCACCTTGCACAACGAGACCGACGAGGTCGTCGCCGCTAAGGTCGACGCGGCCCTGCGCCACAATCTCGTGCCGGTCGTCTGTGTCGGTGAGACCGCCGACGACCTCGAGAAGCACGGCCCCAGTGCCGTCCCCGTCGCGCAGCTCCGTGCCGCACTGGCGAACGTGAGCGGCGCGGTCGACATCGTCGTCGCGTACGAGCCGGTCTGGGCGATCGGCTCCGGCCAGGCCGCGACGCCCGAGCAGGCTGAACAGGTTGCCGCGAAACTCCGCGAGCTGCTCGTCGAACTGCTCGGCGAGGATGTAGCCGGTGCAACGCGCGTGCTCTACGGCGGTTCGGTCAAGGCCGCGAACATCGCGGGCTTCATGCGTGAGTCGAATGTCGACGGTGCGCTGGTCGGCGGTGCGAGCCTCGACCTCGAGGAGTTCGCGAGCATCTCGCGGTTCCTCAAGCACGTCGGAACCTGACCGCCCTCTCCGGACAAAACATAACGTTTCGTCGTGCCCTCTCGTGCGGGGCCGCGGAGCGTGGATATACTACTTGAGGCCCACGGGCCGTTTCGAAAGGTTACCCGTTGGACATTCTCCAGGTCGCGTTGCAAGTCGTTCTCGGAATCACGAGCCTGTTGCTGACGCTGCTCATCCTGCTGCACCGAGGTCGCGGTGGCGGCCTCTCCGACATGTTCGGCGGCGGCGTGACGTCGAACCTGGGCGCATCGGGCGTGGCGGAACGCAATCTCAACCGCATCACCGTGATTCTCGCGGTCGTGTGGATCACCTCCATCATTGTGCTTGGTCTCATCACCAAGTTCGACGGCCAATAGGCCCAGACGCATCAAATAGGGGACACCGTGGCTTCAGGCGGAAGTGCGATCAGGGGATCGCGTGTGGGTGCTGGCCCGATGGGGGAGCAGGACAGGGGATACCACGCTGAGCGCGTGCAGGTGTCGTACTGGGACGAACTCGGCAACGAGACGGTCCGCTTCTTCGCGGCCAACCTCCCCGATGACGAGATCCCCGTGACGATCGACTCCCCGCAGAGTGGTCTCCCGGCCGGGCGCGACAAGGCGAATCCGCCGTCGGTCGCCAAGCTCGAGCCGTACAAGACCCACCTCGCGTATGTGAAGGAACGCCGCACCGAGGAAGAGGCCGAGTCCCTCCTTGGCGACGCCCTCGTCCAGTTGCGCGCCCGCCGCGGGAGCGCGCCCGCGTCCTGATTCCGGCCGCCCGGACACCGACCGACTAGACGAAAGGCCAGCCCTCGGGCTGGCCTTTCGTCGTTGCTCGAGTTCGATTTCGACTAGTCGGCGTCCGCCGCAGTCCAGAAGATCTCGGTCGTAGTGAGGTTCTGCGGCACTTCGGCGGTCGCCTCGCGGTCGACGTAGTACAGCGTCGACCGACGGCCCTCGACACCCGCTGCCGGCACCTCGTTGATGCTCGCACCGGCAAGGCTCAGACCGAGGGCGGATGCCTTGTCGGATCCGGCCAGCACGAGCCAGATGCGCGTCGACGAGTTGATCACGGGAAGCGTGAGCGAGAGGCGTTCGGGCGGCGGCTTGGGAGCGCTGCGCACGGCGACGACCGTCGCTGCCGTCTCTCGGATGCCGGCCTGCTCGGGGAAGAGCGAGGCGACGTGGCCGTCCGGCCCGACACCGAGGAACGTGATGTCGAAGCGGGGGAGGGCGGCTCCCTCGTGCGCGTGCTGAGCGAGCTCGAGGGCGTAGACCTCCGCCGCGGCATCCAAATCGATGCCGTCGTCAGAGGCGGGGAAGGCGTGGATCCTGCTCGGGTCGATCTCGATGTGGTCGAGCAGCGCATCACGGGCCTGGGTCTCGTTGCGCTCGGCGTCGCCGCGCGGAAGCCAGCGCTCGTCGCCCCACCAGAAATGCACGAGCGACCAGTCGATGGTGTCGCGCGCGGGCGATGCGTTGATAGCGGCGAGCACCGCGGTGCCCATCGTGCCGCCGGTCAACACGACGGTCGCCTCACCGAACTCGTCGAGGAGGTCGACCATCTTGGTCAGGAAACGGGCGGCCACGGAGGCCGCTATCGCTGGTTTGTCTGGGTGCACGAGCACCCGGCGTCCTACAGTCACGCGGTGGCCACTCCGGTCTCGTCATCGATGTTCACTGCAGTGATCGTACCCGTGTGCAGGTGCGGAGTGACCTTGCCGAGCTGGCCGAGCCCGCTTTGGATGACATCGCCGAACAAGTCGTCGGGGTCGAGCCTGCGCAGTTCCTCCGAGAGGCAGTCGCGCAGGCTGCGGCGGGGCAGCGAGATGTCGTGCGTCGGCTGGTTCGGCTGCACGAGAGTGGCGACGTTGATGAGAGTGCGCTCGAGCTCGATCGCACCGCTCGCCCGCTCGAGCACGACACCCTGGATGCCGCTCGACCCGTGTGACTTGTTCGTCACCTCGAGGTTCACATCGACCTCGAGCTGCAGCTGCAGCCACGCGGCGAGAAGCACCGTCGAGGGGGAGTCGGCCGCACCGTGCACCGTGACACGCGTGACGGGCTCGTACGGCGGCTGGTCGAGAACGGCGGCGAGCTGGGCGCGCCACAGGGTGAGTCGCGTCCAGGCGAAGTCGGTGTCGCCCGGCTGGTAGGTCTGCGCGACACGCACGAGCGCGGCCGCGGGGTTCGAGCTCGACGCGGCATCGGTGATGCGGCGCTGCGCGATGACGCCGAGTGGCGACTTCGAGACGTTGGAGGGTGCCACGCCGGGCCACCACGCGACGACGGGGGCGTCGGGCAGCAGGAGACCGGTGACGAGCCCCTCCTGGTCGTTCGCTGTCTCGCCGTAGGCGCGCACCACGATGACCTCGCTCGCGCCGGCATCTCCGCCGACGCGGATTTGTGCGTCGATACGAGAGTCGGATGCAGCATCCGTGCCCTCGCTCGTCGAGATCACGATGACCCGCATGGGGTGCTCACGCGACGCGTCGTTGGCGGCCTCGATGGCCTCCTCCTCTTCGCCGAGGTTCGTCGCGATGACGAGGGTGAGCACGCGACCGAGGGCGACCGCGCCGCCCTCCTCGCGGATCTTGACGAGGGTCTTCGAGATCTTGCTCGTCGTGGTGTCGGGAAGGTCGACAATCATGGTCGTCTCCATACTCTGCCGTCGCGGGCAAGAAGGTCGTCGGCGGATTTGGGCCCCCAGGTTCCCGGGCGGTATTGCTCGGGCTGGCCCTGCGTCTCCCAGTACTCCTCGATGGGGTCGAGGATCTTCCAGGAGAGTTCGACCTCCTCGTGGCGGGGGAAGAGCGGCGGGTCGCCGAGGAGCACGTCGAGGATGAGGCGTTCGTAGGCTTCGGGGCTCGCCTCGGTGAACGCGTGCCCGTAGCCGAAGTCCATGGTCACGTCGCGCACCTGCATGGTGGCGCCGGGCACCTTGGATCCGAAACGGATGGTGACGCCCTCGTCGGGCTGCACACGGATGACGATGGCGTTCTGGCCGAGCGTGCCGGTCTGGCTCTCGGCGAAGAGGTTCTGCGGGGCGCGCTTGAACACCACGGCGATCTCGGTCACGCGACGGCCGAGGCGCTTGCCGGCGCGCAGGTAGAACGGCACACCCGCCCAGCGACGGGTGCCGATGTCGAGGCGGATGGCCGCGAAAGTCTCGGTGAGCGACTGGGGGTTCATGCCCGACTCGTCGAGGAAGCCGACGACCTTCTCGCCGCCCTGCCAGCCACCGGAGTACTGGCCGCGCGCGGTCGAGTGGCTCAGGTCGTCGGGGAGCTTGACGGCGGCGAGCACCTTCTCCTTCTCGGCGCGCAGGTCGGCGGCGTTGAAGCTGATGGGCTCCTCCATCGCCGTGAGCGCGAGCAATTGCAGGAGGTGGTTCTGGATGACGTCGCGAGCGGCGCCGATCCCGTCGTAGTAGCCGGCTCGCCCGCCGACACCGATGTCCTCGGCCATGGTGATCTGCACGTGGTCGATGTAGTTGGCGTTCCAGATCGGCTCGTACATCTCGTTGGCGAAGCGCAGCGCGAGGATGTTCTGCACCGTCTCCTTGCCGAGGTAGTGGTCGATGCGGAAGACGCTGTCGGCCGGGAAGACGGACTCCACCACGTCGTTGAGCTCGCGCGCGGTCTTGAGGTCGCTGCCGAAGGGCTTCTCGATGACGACGCGGCGCCAGTGGCCCTCCTGCTGCTCGGCGAGACCCGAGCGACGCAGCTGCTCCGTCACCTGCGGGAAGGCCTTCGGCGGGATCGACAGGTAGAAGGCGTGGTTGCCCATGGTGCCGCGGTCGCGGTCGAGTTCGTCGATCGTCTCCTTGAGGCGAGCGAACGCCTCGTCGTCGTCGAACTCGCCCTGCACGAAGCGGATGCCCATCGCCAGCTGGCGCCAGACGTCCTCATCGAACGGGGTGCGGGCGTACTGCTTGACCGCCTCGTAGACCTCCTTCTCGAAGTCCTGGTCTTCCCAGTCGCGGCGTGCGAACCCCACGAGCGCGAAGCCCGGGGGGAGCAGTCCGCGATTGGCGAGGTCGTACACCGCCGGCATCAGCTTCTTGCGGGACAGGTCGCCCGTCACGCCGAAGATGATGAGGGCGCTCGGCCCGGCGATGCGGTTGAGACGACGATCGGAAGGAATCCGTAGTGGATTGAATTCCGGTGTGATATCCACGGGGGACATGCAGCTCCTTGGTGCTTTCTTCTGTTCGGCAGGCGCGTTGTGCGACGCTGTATTGTGTCTAGCTCAGCGCGGCGATGAGCGCGGGAAGCTGCGTCTCGGCGTCGGTGAGGGTGATGGTGAGCACAGGACGCCCATGGTCGGCCAGCACGCTCGCGTCGCCGGCGGCCTGGGCCTGGATGAGCTGCCCGAAGGTGAACGGACGCTCGGGGATCTCGAGGTCGACATCCGGGATCTCGGTGATCTGGATGAAGACGCCGACCGCGGGGCCGCCCTTGTGGAACTGGCCCGTCGAGTGCAGGAACCTCGGGCCCCAGCCGAACGTGACCGGTCGGTGGGCGTGAGCGGCGACCGTGTTGCGCGTCGCCGCGAGCTCCGGGTACTTCACGCGGTCCATGTATGCCTGGATCGACACGTAGCCGTCGGAAGGCAGCTGCGAGAGAACGGATGCCACGGCCCCGGCGAGATCGGAGACACCGGTCACGACCGATTCTGTGCCGCGCACCTCGATGCCCCCGTCGACGAACGCCGGCGTGACCGGCTCCGGGCGCTCGTCGAGGAGCCCGCGCGTCGCGATCTTGGCCGACTCGACGTCGGGCTGGTCGAACGGGTTGATGCCGAGCAGGCGTCCCGCGACGGCGACCGCGTATTCCCAGACGAACAGCTGGCTGCCCAGGCTTCCGCTGACGGTCACGCGCGTGCCCTCGGTCAGCTCGTCGCTCGGCGCCTCGTCGAACGGGGCGAGGAGCACGGGCAGGACGTCGTCGGCCACGTCGGCGAGCTCGGGAGCGCCCGTCGAGGCGACGACCGGCAGCAGGCCGGTACCGAGCTTGCCCGTGGACTCCGCGATGAGCTGTTCCACCCAGTCGGCGAAGCCGGGGAGGCCGGAACCGGCGTCGGCGAAGACGATCTTGTCGCGGAGCGGGGTGGTCCCGCCGAGGACGGCGCCGAGCTGGAGGCCGACGTTGCCGGAGTCGTCGTCGCCGAGGAATTCGGCGCTGTCCTCAGCATCATCGAGGAGTGTCCCGATGTCCGCGCCGGCGAGACCCGACGGGACGAGCCCGAACGCCGTCAGCGCCGAGTACCGGCCACCGACCTCGGGGTTGGCGTTGAAGACCTTGCGGTAGCCGGCCTTCCTCGACGCCTCGTCGAGCGGGGAGCCGGGATCGGTCACGATGATGATGCGCGAGGCCGCATCGATGCCGGCGTCCGTGAACGCCTGCTCGAACAGACGGCGCTGCGAGTCCGTCTCCACGGTGGAGCCGGACTTCGACGACACGACGATGGCCGTGCGCTGCAGGTCCTCCTCGAGGGCCGCGCGCACCTGGTCGGGATCGGTGGCATCCAGGACGACGAGCGGTACGCCCGCTTCCTTCGTGATCACTTCCGGCGCGAGCGACGAACCGCCCATGCCGCAGAGCACGATCCGGTCGACGCCTTCCGCGTGGAGGTCCGCCCGGAGCCCGGCGATCTCCGGCAGGAGGGCGCGCGAGCCTTCGAACAGGTCGATCCAGCCGAGGCGGATCGAGGCCTCCGCCTCGGCGTCGGCACCCCAGAGGGTGGCGTCCTTCGCCAGCAGGCGGGAGGCGAAGCGGTCCTTCACCAGTGCGGGCACCGCCGACTCGACGGCGGCAAGGGCCGCGCCGGACGCGGTGAGAGCGAATGCGCCCATGGGTGTCAGCCCTTCGCTGCGTCGAGTGCGGTCTGGACGGTCTCGAGCAGTTCGGACCAGCTGGTGACGAACTTGTCCAGGCCCTCGGTCTCGAGCTTGTCGACGACCTCGTCGTAGGAGACACCGATCGCGTCGAGCCGGTTCAGGATCTCGTTGGACTCGTCGTAGGTGCCGGTGACCGTGTCGCCCTCGATGACGCCGTGGTCGGCCGTGGCCTCGAGGGTCTTCTCGGGCATGGTGTTGACGACGTTCGGCGCGACGAGGCCGGTGACGTACAGGGTGTCGGGGAGGTTCGGGTCCTTGACGCCGGTCGACGCCCACAGGGGACGCTGCGCGTTCGCGCCCGCGGCCTTGAGGACCTGCCAGCGCTCGGTGGAGAACTGCTCCTCGAAGATCTGGTACGCCAGGCGGGCGTTGGCCAGGCCGGCCTTGCCCTTGAGCGCCGCGGCCTCGTCCGTCCCGATCGTGTCGAGTCGGGCGTCGATCTCGGCATCCACGCGGGAGACGAAGAACGAGGCGACCGAGGTGATCTTGGACAGGTCGTGGCC